>NZ_JAAXLK010000014.1 GCF_012641185.1 Levilactobacillus tujiorum | reverse complement strand
TTTGGTTTGTCGAAACAATGTTCAGTTTTCAAAGGTCTACCTAAGCGATTACCGAAGCAATCAGCTTAATTATCATATCATGTTACTGATTTGATGTCAACAAGAAGTTTGATCTAACAACGTTTCTTGCTCATTGCCGTGATAAACGCGACAACCTACACAGAATATCACGTTATCAAGAACTCGTCAACACCTAATTTTGAAATATCAAATTGGTATAGTTGGTGAATCGCCTTGACAACGTATATAACTATACCAAGTAAAAGCCCTTGGCGTCAACTAAAAGTTGAAAATAAATCAATCTTTTTTCAAAGGCAAAGCCTATGTCTGAAAGCATATAAATTGTTAATTGACGGCCGTGTGTTCCCTCTGCCAAGAGGCTTGTCCGTTCGGGTTTATTTTGACCGTAAAAAAGCGTAGCAATCAAAAATGATCACTACGCCTTCATTCAAGCTAATTCTTAATGTGCAATCCGTACTAAGAAGTACCGCTTTTTACCGCGTCGAACAATAACAAACTTACCATCAAACGCACTATTAGGATCTACCTCTGCTTGGGTATCCGTTACCTTCTCACCATTAATGCGAATCGCACCGTTGGTTAAGTCTTCGCGCGCTTGACGCCGGGACGATTCAATCTTCGTATCGTCAACCAGCCATTCAACCAGGTTCTTCTTATCCGCACTAACCGTTACGGATGGCATCTTCTTGAAGCCTTGTTCAATTTCACTAGCCGTTAAATCAGCAACATCACCAGAGAACAGGGCCTTCGTGATATGTTGGGCTTCAACAACCGCGTCATGGCCGTGGACAAATTCAGTCACTTCTTCAGCTAACCGAATCTGAGCTTCCCGCTTCTCTGGGTGAGTAGCGACGGCCGTTTCCAATTCCTTAATCTGATCTTGATCTAAGAACGTGAAGTACTTCAGTAACTTAATCACGTCTTTGTCATTCGTGTTAATCCAGAATTGGTAGAACTCGTATGGTGACGTCTTTTCAGGGTCAAGCCAAACGTTGCCGCCTTCAGACTTACCGAACTTCGTGCCGTCTTCCTTCAATAGTAATGGGATCGTCAAACCGTAAGCCTTCGCATCCCCACCCTTAAGTTTGTGGATGAGATCAATTCCAGCCGTAATGTTCCCCCACTGATCGGCGCCACCAATTTGTAACTGCACATCTTCTTTGTCAAACAAGTGCATGAAATCAATGGACTGTAAGATTTGATAAGTGAATTCTGTGTAGGAAATCCCGACCTCTAACCGTGAAGCAACGACTTCCTTGTTCAACATGTTATTCACGTTAAACAGCTTACCGTAATCCCGTAAGAAATCAAGCAGGGAGATCTTGGATAACCAGTCGTAGTTGTTTACAATTTTGAAAGTCCCGTCTTGACCAAAGAGGTGTTCCATCTGCTTCGTCAAGCAATCCTGATTGTGCCGCACTTGGTCCATTGTCTGCAAGACCCGTTCCGACTTCTTACCTGAAGGGTCACCGATTGACCCCGTCGCCCCACCAATCACAATGTATGGCCGGTGACCAGCTAACTGGAACCGTTTCAAAATCATGAATGGGATTAAGTGTCCGATATGCATGGAATCTCCGGTTGGATCAATTCCAACGTACAAGCCCACCGCCTTATCATTGACTAATTCTGCCAGGCCAGCTTCGTCAGTCTGCTGGTTAATCGCGCCACGCCATTTTAACTCATCAATAATTGACATTTTTGTTCCTCCTAAGAATAATCTCTCAATAAAAAAGTCCCCAATGGCATTATTGCCATCAGGGACGAATTGAAATCCGCGTTACCACCCAAGTTGTTGTCAATTGACAACCGCTCGTCATCTTTAACGGAATGACCCGCCAATCACTTGGCCGCTCCTCAGCGTAATTCATGGTTACGGACGTTCCGACTCCCAGCACCGTCAGATTTCTTGACCGGAGCCGCACCCACTACTCGACTGATTCAACGCTTATGATGTCGATGATACCGGGAGTCCTGCCAAATGTCAATATCCTTCGCGCTTAAAAGAAGCTCTGAATGCTTTCCCACACAATTTGGATGTTCAGCAGGGTCAGCACAATCGTACACGTCCACGCCATCACCGTGATCCACCGCTTGTTGACGTACTCCTCACCCATAATTTTCTTTGATGAGGTGAACATCGTCAGGGGAATCATGGAAAATGGCAACGCAATCGACAGGAAGACTTGCGAGTTCACCAACAGGTTGTCCAGTGCCGTCTCATTGCCGCCGTAGATGATCGTACAAATAATGACCGGCACCACTGAGATCAACCGCGTGACTAACCGCCGCACCCACAGAGGAATCTTCAAGTTGATAAAGCCTTCCATGATGACTTGCCCAGTCAACGTTCCCGTAATCGTCGAGTTCTGTCCAGAAGCCAACAGCGCAACGGCAAATAACGTTGACAATAACGGCGAAGCAACTGCCCCAGCCAAGTGGTTGTCCTGCAACGCAGCGTACAAGTTACCAAAAGTTCCCAGTTGATCCGTTCCTTTGCCGAAGAACATCGCCGCCCCCAGCAATAGGAGTAAACAGTTAATGATAAATGCACCGAATAACTGGATGTTGGAGTCCCAAGTCGTGAACTTCACTGCCCGCCGCATTTCTTCCGGATCTTCACGGTTGAACTTTCGCGTTTGCGAGATCGACGAGTGCAAGTACAGGTTGTGTGGCATCACCGTCGCACCGACAATTCCCAACGCCATCGTCAGTTGACCCGGATGCATAATCTCCGTGCGCGGAATGAAGTTTGCCACGGCCGCGCCCATGTTAGGTTGCGCAATAATCACTTCGTAAGCAAAGACCACCAGAATAACCGTAATCAAACAAATCACAATTGCTTCAATTTTACGGAAGCCCAATTTCGTTAATAATAATAGTAATAAAACATCAAAGACGGTCAACGATACCCCTAAGACTAACGGTACGCCGAACAGTAATTGCAGGGCGATCGCGCCTCCAATGACCTCGGCAATATCAGTTGCCATGATGGCCAATTCAGTGACTACCCACAGCACAGCCCCGATTCGCTTACTCGTGTGAGCGCGAGTCGCCTGTGCCAAATCCATCTGCGTCACAATGCCCAGTTTAGCCGCCATGTATTGTAGTAACATTGCGATTAAACTCGACATCAAGATCACCGACATCAGCAGGTAGCCATACTTGGCCCCACCACCGATCGACGTTACCCAGTTCCCTGGATCCATATACCCCACGGCGACCAGAGCCCCTGGCCCGGAAAAGGCCATTAAATTCTTCAAGAACCCTTTTTCCTTAGGAATCGTGACGGTCCCATTAACTTCTTCCAATGACGGTCCGTTTGCGTAACCGGCCAACTTTGTCGATTTCGTTGAAACGTTGTCTGTCATATTTTCAACTCCTCTATCTCTTAGTTATCAACCAATTATACTGGTAGAACAACTATTGTAAAGACTTTTTTAACCGTCCCAAACTTTAATTTTATATTATCCATTAAACTAATAATCCCTAAAATGCAAATTTTCCTTGTGTTTTCAGGTGGCTTGCAGCATAATACTTTTTATATTTATTTTTTTACAGAAAGCGGTGTTCTCGTGCAACATACAAAAATTTTCATTGAACTATTGGCCCCCCTCTTCATTGCCATCCTCACACTGGGGGCTCTGGCCGCTTTAATTAAATGGCAGATTACGCCAGCCGCAATTGGTTTAGGCGGACTCGGTGCCGCTGGCCTCATCACGGTTCTGATCAGCGGCGTCATCGCCGACTTATGGACACGCCGCCACGCCACCCTTCAAATTAAATCGCAAGCTAAAAACCGGTAAGTCATGTCGACTAACCGGTTTTTTATTTTCTTAAATTTAAACGCTCACGGTTGAAAATGGCGTGAGCTGCTGCTTTCCTGCCAGACTGAGACGCCCCCCAGCAGATAGAATTCTTGACGGTCTCTCTTAATGGACCTCCAGTGCGTTGCCCACCTGATGCAAATGCTTCAGCGTCTCATCCAGCATCCCTGGCAACTTGGCTTGGATAAGTTGCAAATCTTTTTTCCCCAGCACGGTGAGGGCTAAGTACCGCCGGCGCCGATCCTTCTCAGCGACGCGTTGACTCAAATATCCGCGCTTACAGAGATCGACCACCAGATTCGAGGTTCGTGTTGGCGAGAACCCCAACCGTTGCGCAGCCTGTGCCACTGAGAGCTCTTCGCCCGAAACGTAGGTCAACAGCTGGCATTGCGGCAAATTAAGTTCAAGTTCTTCCAACGGTTGATTGTAGCACTGGGTCACTAAACCATAGATTTTAGTCAATTTTCGCAATTGCTGATGTTCCACCATTTCCACGCTCCTTCTCGCCAAAGTGTATCCGATTTCATTATACCATTGACTTTCTACAATAAAACAATCTCATCGCACAATTAGTTATCCATATATTCTGTTTTGACCCAAAAACATTGCTCAATCGTACGAAAAAGGACCTGCGCAAACTCAGGTCCTTTGGTCACTTTAATGATGACGGTCGTTATAAATCTTCCTCCAGTGGATGGGTTCGGTTATTGAAGTCCAGCGCAAACAGCGACAATTCATGATGCCGTAAGACGCGAATCAACCGATCCAAATTCTCACCGTAGGCCAACTCCTTAACCCAATGGAAAGCCTCGATCCGATGACGATTGGCAAAACCGACTGCTAACGGATCGACGCCGTAGATAATGAGATAATTATCCCGATTCTGCGGATTAATCACCGTTTGGTCCGTCAGCAGGCGCAAGTGAACCACGCCACTCAGCAAGCGATTAAAAATGTCCGTGGTCACGCCGATCATGTCATACGTCACCAAGATTTCAACCCGCGCTTCGGTCAGCGTCAGTCCATTCGTGTATTTGCTCAAATGCTTCTGAACTAAGCGCACGTCCGTCGCCGCCACCTGTCCGGGATACAGCTTGCCCATATTTTTGGCCAACGACGCCGCGGCCGTCATAGACGATTCGGTTGGCTGATACAGCGCCGTAATTTCCGGTCGCAACAGGGGATCAACCCGGAAAAGCAGCATGAACTGGCACAGCGAAAACAGCCAGTTGGCAAACCAATCACGTCCCGTCGCGTAGTCGCGTAGCTCCCGCACATCCGGCGCTAATTCATATCCACTGGCCTGTTGCTTCAAGCCCGAGTACAGCCGTTGCATGGCTTGGGGCTGTAATGCCCGCACAAAGTATGGCGAGCTGGTCAGCAAGTAGTCTAGCGTTGCTAACTCAGTCAAAGCCTGCTGCGGCGTGTCGCCTAACTGCTGCTGGAATGCCCGCGCCAAATTTCGTAAATCCGTCAAGTGTCCCAACGGAAAACGCAACGGTGCATAGCGATACCCGCGCTCCAACCGCAATAACGCCAAGGTAACCAGCAGATTCTTACGCTGCGTCAGACTAGCCGATTCCTGAAAGATTCCCGTATTCGCATAGGTCTGCATAATTTCATCGTGCAGAATCGTCATTTTCGCCGATAAGCGGGGAAGTTCCTCCAGCGACGTCAGCGTCGTACTGAACAACATGAAATACAATAACTGGCAGAGCGTCTCATCACCCTCCAACCGCAAGGGATTGGCCGTTAATTGCAGATTATACTGCGCCAGTTGCTGTTTCATCGCCTTCATCCGCCGATTGAACGTGGAGGTACTGATTCCCAAATCAGCACAAAAGTCACTGGCTTGTTGATAATTCTGTTTGAGCGTCGCCAAGATCGCCTGGTACGGAATGCTCTGACAATACAGCCAGTGACGATAATCATCCATCGTGACGGTGGTCACTAAATCATCCTTAGTCAATTGCGTCTGCGGATCTAGCAATTCCAGGTCGCTCCGCAAGTTGAGCAAGATGTGATAGGCCCGCGAGTAACTCACGTCCGTCATTTCAGCGAATTCCGTTAAACTGAAGTGACGTTTCTCATCATTAATAAAGGTCAACAGCCGAATCTTCAACGTCTCTCTGGCCGTTAACATCGCAAAGTCGATCTTCAATTTTCTCACTTCTCATTCGCCTGGTATAAACGAAAGCCCCCTCACGGCCATCGTCAGGGAGTCGTTCCACCATTATTCTTAATTAGTTGCCAAGTCGCCTATTCTCAGGCTGACTTTTACTCAGTCGGCTAGTCAATGCTAGAAATGGTCACGTTGCGTGTATCAAATTCTGTCAGTGTTTCCTTCAGAATAATCCGGGGATCATCGTAACGAATACCCGGAAGCGCACTACTTACGTAATTTCCCGTTAACTGGCCCGCAACGACTTCAGGTTGAATAAGCACATTCTGCCCATCGCTGGTGGTTAGTGTCACACTCTTACCAGTTGTCAACCGTTCCACTAGTGGTAAAATCGGCATTTGTTGCATCATACTGATCACCCTCCTATACTGTCTTCTCACATTCATTCTAACACGTTCGCCAAAAGTCGCTGTGAATCGTTGCTCGCGAATTTTGCGACCAACGCCTAGTCAACCTGCTTTAAGCATACGTGATCCCCCGAATTAGCGGAAATCAAGTGGCTGACAAAGTTAAGTGTCCGTCCTCAACTACCCGTGCGAAAAACCAATAAGCGCAGCCCATCATCGCCGTTAGGAATGATGGGCTGCGCTAGTTTCTTCTACATTATTAAATAGACATCGGCCATACCAGTCCTAACAACAGGACTAGCACTGGGCATCTCAGTGGTTTCTTTCGCCTTACCGGTCGACAGCTATGGGCTGGATCGGTGCGAACACAACTTGAAGCCTCGAAAGTGCCGAGTCTACAAGCTTGGTTTTCTACTAAGCCAGTAAGCAAGTCACTTACTGACTAAGTAGAACGACGCGCCTGAGCCCATAGCTGCCGAACTCACGGCTAACACGGCGTTCTTAGGTAACTGAGGTCATAACTGTCATAGTCGCTATCAATTTTATCGAAGCCACTAAGTCGCCATGCTTTTCAACCAGTGTCTTGGTAAAACACAACCAACGCCGAAGGAGGCCAGGGATGGAGCCAGCTGTGTCGACGGCGTTAGCCGTTTCTCGGCTTACAGCGTGGGACGTGTTGGAAGACCGGTGAACTTGCCGGGCTTCCAACCGAGCCGGAGGACCGCTTCTCAGGCCGCAGGCGGTCCCCACAGCAGTCGGAATTTCTGGCAGCCGTAGTGCGACCAGTTTACGCTAACTTGACGGTACGAATACTTCCCGCTATTGGCATAAGGCAGGCACTTTTAGGCGAAAGGACTACCAAGTCGCTAGTCCTAGTTCGACTATAGTTGTTAGACTTTCACCCTTTAATTGTTAGCATTCGCTGCATTGGCTGGGGTCCGCGTGACCCGCATGCCGATTAAATAGATGACCGCCGTAATCGCCATGGCAATGAACGTGGCGCCAATCGTCGTTGCGATGGCCGGCACTTGTTTCAGTCCCCAATAAGCGACCACACCTAATCCCCAGCTGGCAACGGCGACCCAGTTTACCCCGTGAGCATACCAGTAAGCCCCGTGGACCTTGGTAAATTCGCTGAGTCGATACTGCTTTCCTTTTAAGAAGAAGTAGTCTACCAGGAAGATGGCAATCTCAGGCCCCAAGAACATACCAATCCCATCCAGGAACGTCTCGAACACGTCCAAGAAGCTGGCAAGATAGACCGGAATAAAGGTCACCGCCGTGGCGGCCAACGTCACAATCCACAGGCTAACGTTTAGGGACAACCGATGGGTCATATTGGTTAGCGCCGAGCCAGCCGACATCAGGTTAACGGCATTGGCCGTGGTACTCGTCAGCACGATCACCAGCAAGGCGATGATCCCCAAGCCTAATTTAGCAGCAACCGTACTAGGATCAGAATTGTTAGGATCGAAATGGTTCAGTGAAACCGCCGTTCCAATCGTGGCAAAGAGCCCGATGAAGGCGAACCAGAACAAGCCAAAGTTAGCGCCTAAGAAGCTGGCCTTGGTGGCCGCTGACTGTTTATTCGTAAACCGACTGAAATCCGACGCCGCCGTCACCCAAGCCAGGTTGAAGGCCGCCAAAGTATCAGCCGCTACCCCCGAAGACATCTTCAAACTATGGGGTGGCTGCCAGCCGATGATATCGCTGAACGAAACCGTCTGAAAGACGACCACTGATTCCCAGAGCACGAAGACAACCACTAAGATGATCCCGACCCGTTCAATCAACCGGACCGACCGTTCACCGAGCGAAATACTCAATAAATGTAGGACACTCATGATGACAATCCCAACGATCAGGCCAAAAGTGCCGCCGGGTTTGCCATACAGCGGCCAGCCGAATAATTCCCCAAAAATATAGCTGATCGAAGTTGCCGCGATGAAAGTATTAACCGCAGCCCAACCAATGAACTGAATGACGTTGATGACTGAAGGAATGAAGCTGCCCCGCAACCCAAACGATGCGCGGGTTAGCGCCATTGCCGGTAGTCCCGTCCGGTAGCCCATGTAGCTGGCCACCGCAAGCAAGGCGTAGGAAATCAAGCCCACCACAATTAACGTGGTTGATGCCGTCAGAAACCCACAGGCTGCAATGACCCCACCAATGTACCAAGTCCCATTATTGGCATTAGCGCCCACCCAAGTCGCAAATAAATCCCAATTGGACATGTGCCGCCGTTCACTCGGAATCGACTCAACTTTACCAAATGCCTTCGCTGTCTTTGTTACCGTTGCTTTCATCTCTTGTGCCATACGTTCTCACCTTTCTCTTTTCGAATGCTGCGAACTGCTGTGACTCATGATTCAGTTAGATGATGCTGACCGTTTCCCAACGAACGGCCTATGTAGCACCGCGCTCGTTGAGGTTCTGGCGCGGTGTAAACCTTTTTATAGAATTTGGCCGACGAATTCTCCGTTTGGTCGTTTCGTGAAATCATACGTTTCAAGATCAGCGACGTTCTTGGTGTACCAGTGCATACTCTCGGTAATCATCAAGTTGACGGCCTCTTCCTTTTCCTGAATCGCGATGATCGGCTTGTTACTCATCGTCGCCACGCCTAACTCATAGGCGGTACCGGAATCCACGTTCTTGGCTTCAAAGTCGATGACCGTGACGATGACCTCCGCTGCCGCAATTTGATCCATATCGCGATGGAAAATTTCCGTTGCCCAAGGCTTCGTAAATTGTTCGTTAGCAGCGTCTTGATGGAGCCGGGGTGAGTAGAAATCCTTAACCGTGGGGTTGGCTTCCAAAGCTGCCTCCACCCGCTTAACTCGGTCAACCTGTTCGGGACTAAAGAATGGACTCGCAACGTAAATCTGTGACATAACTAAATTCCTCCATCAATTCGATTTCAACCCTCTCGGCATGAAAAAAGCGGCCGAATCCCGCAGGAATTCCGGCCGCTAGGTTCACTCATGTTCTAGGCGCACACAAATGACTTCTACCGTACCTTTGTTAGCCTCACGGGACTAATTTAAAAGGACTTATTTGGTTGTTGTTAAGTATTATACGGACAGACCGGTCATTCGTCAAACCCCAATCCGCTAAATTTGTTCGAGGTCAAACGGTAAACTTCCCGCCACACTAGCTTCAACAAATTTTCAAACTAACCGGTTTAACGAGCCTTTTATGAGCATCGTCATACTCAGATAATATCTAACCTGGATCACTCCTGCCGCCTTACCGTTCGCCAACTTTGGGCTGGAACGCTGTGGAGAGGACGGCCAGAACCACAGGGCGGTCTCTGGCCTCGCTTTGAGCCGCAAAGAACACGTCTCAAAGACGCCATTTACCAAGTAAACCACTTGGTAAATCCCACGGCTGAGCCCAAAGTTGGCTCACTCACGGCTACCTAATCGGGTTGATCTGAAACAAGATAACGTGGCCTATTCTCTAAAAGTATCAGTGTAAATCTGCAATGTAACCGGAGGAGGTCAATGGTGGAGGCAGCTGTGTCGACGCTGTTGACCGAGGTTTTTCACTCGGTTTACAGCGTGGGACGTGTTGGAAGACTGACGACCTTGGTCAGGCTTTCAACCGAGCCGGAAGACCGCTTCTCAGGCCGCAGGCGTTCCCCATAGCAGCCGGAACCGTTGACAGCCGCAGGGATGTGACAGGCCCTAGTTTACCCTGGACGTTTTGAACTATCAGCTTGTTCATCGCGAGTTGTCAGGTAGCCGTTTGCTTGCTACACTTAGAACATCAGGAGAGGAGTTTTTTGCATCTATGTCAGCTGAAAATCATCATTTACCCCCACGGATCAAACTCATCTGGGGGCTCAGCGCGCTAGGAAGTTTCATTGCGTTGCTTATTATCACTGGCCTTATCTGGCTCACCTACCGTTACTGGAATTGGCCATTCTGGCTAGTCACCACTTTTGCCGCCTTCACCATTCTGGAACCCATCATCGAAGCGGCACTTATTCCCTACCGTTATCGGTTCACCCGTTACCAAATTTCTGCGGCTGCCGTGGAAATGCAGTCCGGTTTCATCTTCAAAAAGCGGGTCGCCATCCCCATCGCACGCGTGCAAAATGTCACGCTCAACGCGGGGCCCTTGCTGCAATGGCAGAAATTGACCAAGGTTTCCATTGCCACCGCCTCGACTAATCATGGGATTGAAGGCCTTGAATTGGCGGAGGCCGAAGCATTGCGCGATCAAATCATGCGGCTCGCGCGGGAGGCCCGCCATGACCAAGCCTAAACGAACGCATCCACTCGGATTATTGCTTCACATGGCCACCGCGATTAAGGATTATTGGTACTTATTTCTGTTACTGCTAACCCTCTACCGTCAACCGCTGTGGTTCGCCCTCGGCTGGACCCTGTTGATCTTTGCCATTCTCATCTGGCCTATCGTGCGGTGGGCGACGCTGAGTTATCGGATCACCCCGGAAGCGGTGGAGATCAACTCCGGCGTCTTGGTCCGTCACCACGAACACATTCCCTATTCGCGGATTCAAACCGTTCAGCGGAAACAATGGTTCTTCCTGGCCCCCTTCAAACTAGAGGAATTGGTCATCGAAACCGCTAGTCACGATGACAACAAGCCCGAGGCGGGCCTGGCCGCGGTACCGACTTCCCTCGCCAGCGAGATTGACCGATATCGCCAAGCAACGCCTACGCCGGCCGCCGTAACCCCAACTGAACCACTGGACCCAGACTCAGCTGCTTCGGCACCGTCAGCCACGACGGCCGCCACGGCCCATTATCGAATTGATAATCGGACGCTGTTAAAATTTGCCATCACGTCGACGGGGTTCATCCCTTTACTCTTGGTGTTACTCGCCATGTACAACAAGATTCCCCGCAAATGGACCGATGCCTTCATCAATGATGCCAGTCACCTGGCTATTGTTGTGCTCGTAGGTGGCGCCCTACTCGTGATCCTAGTCGCTTGGGTCGCCGCCTTCATGTGGACCTATTTTCGTTACTTCCACTTTGACGTCGCTCTGCGTGATGATCAACTGCAGACGGCTAAGGGCCTCGTCCAGCGCAACACCATCACGGCACCGCTCAAGCGGATTCAGGCGGTGCGGGTGAAACAAAACGTCTTCCGGCAGTGGCTCCACATTCAAACCGTTCAGGTACTACTGGCTTCCAAGGCCGCAGCCAAAGACGATAGCGACGACTTGGTCATTCTTCCCGCTGTGCCACAAGCTCAGCTGTATGATGTAGCCGCACCATTCGTTGATTTACTGCCGGACCATGCGCCGGATCTCAGTAGCTTGTCCGTGACCGATCGGCGTAAATGGTACCTCGTTCGCAACGCGCTACTCGTGGTCCTCGCGCCCGTTGTCATCGTTGGCTATTTTCTGCCCCACTGGTGGTGGGCACTTGCCATCCTCGTGGCTATCGCGTACTTCCAGGGCCTCTTTGCCGCGCGTCAAACGGGGGGCGGGCTCGTGACCCCTACCTTATTGGCACTACAAACCGGTCACGTATGGACCAAGGAAACCTATTACGTCCCCGTGGAGACGATTCAATCGGTCCGGCTACAACAATCCGTCTGGATGAAAAAAAAGCAGCTCATGCACCTGACTGTCAACGTCCGGCACGGCAATAAAAACCAAGCCATCGAACTCCGCTACTTACGGGCTGAGCAGGCGCAACGGGTCTACGACTGGTATCTCCATACCGTTTAAAGCGACTTGCCGCTTGGCTCGGGGACGGGATCTCTAAGCGGGTACCTACTCAGCTACTAATGTCATTTTCAGGAAAAAAGTGACCACTATTTTCACACCCTAACTAAAACTTAAGATTTATCCTACAACCTACAACAAGAGACCCGGCCAACAGCAACTTTGTTGGTCGGGTCTCTTTAGTGAGTCTCCCCTCAGTGCGCACCGCTTCCCCAAGTGACGCGTACCCTAATTATTATTTTTTTAAATCCTACTCTCTAGCCTTGCTTGCGTTCACGCCACTGATGACACATTTCACCCAAGCGGGGCCGCCACAGCCAAGCGTAGCCGAACAGCGCTGAAAGAACAAAGGCGATCACCATCGAGAGACCATCCGCCGACCAGCTGAACATGAGCGTCATGTAGATGACGAAGACGATGTATACTGGCACCCGCAAGTGTGGGAATAATAAGTATTCGCCGTTGTGTTCCAGTGACAAGCGTTGATAGAGCGCTGCCCCCCAAATGAACAGAGCAATGGCGGCAATTAGCCACGCGACCAGACCTACCCACATTGCCTGATCATTCGACAGGTGAAACGTCTCCCCAGTTAGGATCGAGCTGCAAATTCCGGAAAAGCCCGCTAAGGAGAACGTAAACCCACCAACTGTGACAATGAGTGGTCCGGTTTGACCAACGATGGTTGCGGCAAACCAAGTGATGGCAAACAGCCCCACCGACATGATTGCCCCAACTAGCCATGACGTCAAGACGCCCGGCCAAGCGATGGTCCACGTGTAACCGTGCGGCGTCCCAATCCAATAGATCAGGTATTCAATCACCGTTGCCACCACATTTAATAACAGGAGCACGCCGAAAGCAACTTTTAACTTGGACCAATAGATCCGCTTACGACTAAAGCCGCTGCTAAATAAGAACTGGTTAAAGTGGTCACTCAGATCCAGATGCATCATCTCTAGTCCAGCTAGCCACGCCGCAAATGGCAGCCACATGGAATAGGCCGTAAAATAATTGCCGTTATATGGCCGCCACTGATTAATCAATGAGGCGCTCACGAGATTGTGAGTTCCCCCATCATCGACGACACTGTGCAGCCCGATTAAGGACGTCATGACAACCCCCAGGATTGTCAGCATCGCAATTCCAAACAACATTCGCCGATGACGTTGCCAGATTAACTGATCGATTTTACTTCTAAACATGTCGTTGCTTCCTCCCCTACTTCATCATCTGATAGCCGGTATCGTGTGCCAGATTTGCTCGGAACAGATCCTCCAAGGTCAGTGGCAATTCTTCAAACAAGACGGGCTTTAATGCCTTAAGTTCTTGATCAACCTCTGGCGTATACTGCGGGATAACCACCACAAGAACGCGTCCGGAGACCCGGATCAATTGACTGTTTTGTTTCAAGACTGCTGGAATTTCCTTGTCCCGCAAGACGAGCTGGATCTTCTTTGCTCGGGCCCGAATCTCTTCCAAGTTATAATCGTGAACGAGTTGACTATCCTTTAACAAGAGGACCCGATCGCTCAAGCCATCTAGTTCATTCAGATCGTGGGATGAAATTAAGAAGCCCTTTTGCTGATCGGCAATTTCATCAATCACCATCGTCGCAATATTTTCACGCACGATGACATCCAGCCCATCGAACGGTTCATCCAACAAGATATACGTTGCATTCGACGTCAGCGCTAGAATCAGGTTAACCAACGCCCGCATCCCCTTGGATAACCGCCGATACTGACTATTGGCATTTATCTTGAACTGGTTAATGAGCGCCGTGAAGCGTTGCTCGTCAAATTGTGGGTAGACCGCGCTGAAGAAGCGGGGTAATTCCCACAATCGGTAGGTTCCTAGAAAATTATACTGTGTGTCGATGAAGAAGAGTTGCTGCTGACGTAACGGCACCTGTTGGAGGTCATCACCATCGACCACCACGTGTCCTGCCTCAGCAACGTAATGATTCATCATCGTCCGAAACAGCGTGGTCTTCCCTACGCCATTACGTCCGACCAACCCGATAATTTCTCCTGGCGCCCATTCAAAATTAATGTCCTGAATGATCTGCCGTCCATCAATCTCTTTGCTTAATCCTGTGACTTGTAAAGTCATTACTCTACCCCCTCATATGCCGTTTTAATCCAATCAACTACTTCATCCAAAGGGACACCCAGGTACCGGATCTCCGTTAAGAGTGTGAGTAATTGTTTTTTCGAGGCGATGACCTGCGCCGAATCGCCAGCCGATGGCACCGTCTCCCGGACGTACGTGCCCTTCCCGTGAACCGTCGTGATAACCTGTTGGGCTTCCAACTGTTTATAAGCTTTGCTGACTGTATTAGGATTCAACTGTTCCTGGCGCGCCATCTCTCTGACCGATGGCAGCCGATCACCTGGTTGCAAGATCCCTTGAACGATCTGTTGTTTAACCCGTAGCACCAGCTGCTCGTAGTAGGGCAAGCCAGATTGATCGTTAACTTGCATGTTCTTCACCTCTTGATTTGGCCACGTGTTCTGTGTGTACTATTATACCTAGTACAGTTGGAATGACAACCCCCTTTTTCAAATTTCATCGTTAACCGCCGCATAAACAGCACGAAAAAAAGGGCTAACCGCACGTTTCCATGCCGTTAGCCCCTAGTTTAATTAGCTTTAAAGTACCGCATACACGGATATCAATCTTGCTGCCACCTACGGCTGCCAACGATTCCGGCTGCTATGGGGACCGCCTGCGGCCTGAGAAGCGGTCCTCCGGCTCGGTTGGAAGCCTGACCAAGACCGTCAGTCTCCCAACACGTCCCACGCTGTAAACCGAGTGAGAAGCCTCGGTCAACAGCGTCGACACAGCTGCCTCCACCATTGGCCTCCTCCGGTTACGTGACTGATTTGCCGGAAGGTTGCTCAAACTTTATAAGATTGCGGGCAGAACCGCTATCGTAGCCGTGAGTGAGTCAACTTTGGGCTCAGCCGTGGGATTTACCCAGTGCTTTGCTGGGTAAATGGCGTCTTTGAGACGTGTTTCTCGGCTCAAAGCGAGGTCAGAGACCGCTCTGTGGCTCTGGCCGTCCGCCCACAGCGTCCCAGCCCAAAGTTGGCGAACGGTAAGGCGGCAGCTTTGCCAGCATAACCCACGTCAAACAGCTCAGGTTACGCTCTTAGCTGATCAAGGTTACTCTGAGTCTGAACTGTCCTGACCACTCGTACCAGCCGATGCCATTTGCGGCTGATCATGGCGGACGACGAGTTGGGTAAAGAACTTAGCCCGGGCCATATCGTAGTACGGTTGGACGAAGAGGTTAGCCACTCCAAACGTGATGAAGCTCAATAAGAACCACCCGATAAAACTCAAGTCCATAATGAATAAGAATGCTTTGTTACCATCCATCAATTGCCGTGACTTGGTAATCGCCTGTAATACCGTCATGGATTCGCCCTTATCAACCGCGTCTCGATATAAGAAGAATGCCTGGGAGTATGAGTAAGCCTTGATAATCCCTGGAACCACCAGTAATAGGCTCCACAGAAAAGTGAAGATGGCAATTAAGATTCCGATGAACAACCAGCCCAAGAAATACCGACCGTTATCAAATAGCTTGAAACTCCGTTGAATGGGATTGTCGAGTTGCGCATTGCCCCGATCAATATCGATCATGGTTAGCCGCGTCCCAGCCCGCAACATTTGACCCGCAATGATTAACAACCAGCCAAAGGAAAAGACACTTCCCATGAAGGTACCACCATTGGTCGTCACAGTCTGCGTGAACACGTTGACACTCCGTTCGTAGACCATCCCGCCAATCCAGCTCAGTGCCAACCAAAGAATTGACAGTAATATGTAAAATCCTAAATGATCCAAGATTTGGCTCTTGGCGCCTAATTTAAAATTAATTCGATCTTGTGAATCCATGTCAAACTCCTCCTCTATGCTACTTCCCATGGTTGTTTTATTGTACCATAAACCCTAGCTTTCTTCTTTTTCTCCCCACCATTGATTGAATGGTAGCATTTTCAATCTTCACATTATCTTCACAGAACACTTATAGTTCTATTACAAACGCATCCTATAATTAATAAACAGGTGCGATTGGTTCTCTTAAGTGACTATTACCAGTTCGTATCAATACATAAAGAAAGTGGTGTTTATTTACATGAAACACAGACGCTTTGGTTGGCTGATTGGGGCAGCCTTCGTCGTCCTCGCTTTAAGTGGGTGTGCCCAGTCTTCTAAGGCTGACACGCCTAAACAACCGCAACGGGTAAAAGATACCACGTTGCTATCCACGGCCAAGATCAAGCAAAATATTGGGAGTGACTTGGTCTCAACACTCAAGGATCAACAAGCCAGTACCACGAACAGCTTGCGGTCTAAGCTGAATTCTGGGGATTATACAGCAGATCACATGTACGTGCAGCTGAATCCGTACGGGACTTCCCCGCTTTCGGCGATCGCGCTGTTCAAGACGAGTTCTCCTGTTAAAGTAAGTTATACCGTCGTTGGCAAGACTGATAAGACTTCGGTCACCAATACGATTGCCGGCTACACCACGACCCACTCGTTACCCATCGTGGGGCTTTACGCGGATGACAACAATACCGTGAACATTCATTTAACGACCAAGGCCGGCAAAGTCACGACCAAGACGATTCACATTCAGACCAAAGCCTTGGCGAAGAACCTGGCCCACCTGAAGCTGAGCGTCACTAAAAACGATAAAACTAAGATGCAGCTGGGCAATAACCAAATGACCTTCATGATTCGTTCCACACAACGGCCATTTGCGGTCGATGCTGACGGCGCCGTTCGTTGGTACTCCGACAATTACGCCCAACACATCTACAAGCAGCTGAGCAACGGCCACATCATTTTGATGAATAAGAAAGATAATTCGCACATGGTCTACAACGACCTGATCGAGACGGATTACCTAGGCCGCGTTTACAAGCAGTATCACATCAGTAATAAGACCAAGAGTACCGAGAACGTCAAGGCAACGGCCAAGTCCGAGAATAAACAAGAAACGACCGTGATTCACCATGACGTGATCGAACTGCCTAATCACAACCTATTAGCGACGGTTTCCGACGGTAGTAAGTACGTCGAAGACACCATCGTGGAGCTTTCCCACAAGACTGGGAAAGTCGTCAAGGTCCTCGACATGAAGCGGATCTTACCGAAGAACATGTGGAAGAAGTACGACTCCTCCACGCGGACCGATGGCAAAGTCGACTGGCTCCACAACAACGCCTTGTACTATGACAAATCCGATAAGAGCCTGGTTATCTCTAGTCGGCACCAAGACCTCGTGATGAAGATGGACTACCAGACCGGCAACATCAAGTGGCTCTTTTCCGGCAAAAAGGTCAATGATTGGCCTAAGGCTTACCGGCCATTCGTGCTAAAAGCAGCCAAGGGTACCACGATTACCGGCGGACAACACGCGGCCTACCTGCTCGCGGACCACGACGGCAATGCCAACACCAAGGATTTGCTGCTCTACGACAATAACTACGCCGTGACTAATGGTGATCGCAAGACCAGTGGAAAGTATTCGCAGGCCGTGCAATATACCATCAACGAAAAACACATGACCATCAAACAGAATTGGGCCTATGGCAAGCAACTGGGAAAGGCTAACTTTACCGACCGGATCGGTAACAGCCAACGACTAGCCAATGGCAATCATCTTATTGATTTCGGTTACCTCAACGCCAAGGATGGCACTGGGAGCAATGTCATTGAAGTCGCTGGGGGCAAACAAGTCTTCAACCTACACATCGACAATATCCCTGATAAGGGCTATGTCTACCGGGCTTACCGCCAACCGTTATTCCCTAGCAACTATTCGTTTGATCTTAGTTAGGATAATTAACTAATTCGGCAGTTAACTCGTGACACATGACTGCATCCCTCCGGCAACTCCGCCTGGGGGATGCTTTTTAGTTGATTAAAATTATTTTGGGCCTCTGCCCGTTTTCGCGGAACCCGCCTCAATTCCGCCGACTCGGCAACTTATCAGCCTTCAACCACATGTAAACTAATTTCTAGTTAAAATATTAACTTGTCTCGTTCCCATCACGATTGCTACAATGAATGCAACGCTACCTAAAAATCAGTAGAAGGAGTTCTCCATGAAGAAGTTTTGGAAAATCACCGTCAGTGCACTGCTGGCCCTCATCGTGGTCGGTGGTGCGACGGCCTACCACGAACGCCACAACATTCGCCGTTATCTGTTGGTTCACCAACATTATGCAAAGAAAGACATTCTGACCACCAACCAAATCAAGCTCAACATCCGGCCAGCCCGATCGACGGCAAGAACGCTCAGCACGAATCAACTCAGCCAAGACTACCGGCAAGACCTAAAGAAAGTAAAAACTGGCTCGACCCACGCTAAAGTCATCGTTAATCCTTATAAGACTTCCCCGCTAGCCGGCTTGATCCTCGTCAAGACCGCGGCGGCCACTAAAGTCGCACTCACCGTCCACGGCGATACCCCAGCGACGACGATTACCCAACACCTTAAGGGGTACCGAACGCAACATGCAGTGGGCGTCTTGGGACTTTACGCTGACCGCACGAACCGGGTCACGCTGACATTTACCCGCAAGAACGGGACGAACACGCGCACGACCTACACCTTAAAGACCGCGGCGGCGCCCAAGAAGATCGGTAAAAACACGTTAAAAACTAGCAAGCCTCAACAGATGGCGCTAGGTCACGGCAATACTAAACTGACCTTTGCCGTCAGCAGTCTGGGCTACACCTATGGCCTAGACGCTCAGGGGCAAGTGCGCTGGTACTCAACCCGGCCCATTTCCCACGTCTTCAAGCAACTAGCTAACCATCATCTCTTAATCAACACTAAGATTAAGAACAGTGAGTCTAAATCTAACGCCTTGCAGGAGACTGATTTTTACGGACGGGTTTATCGGCAGTACAACATGAACGGCCTCTTCCCAACCAAGAGTGACCCCACTAAATTAGCCAACAACACCGTCATTCATCACGACGCCATCGAGCTCCCTAACCACAACCTTCTGTTAACCGTGGATGATGGCAGTAAGAAATTTGTCGAAGACACCATGATTGAAATCGACCGTAAGACCGGCAAGATTCAGAAGGTCATCGACTTAAAACGGATTCTGCCGAAGTCAGCCTACACCCACTACACGGGTACTCACCGACCAGATGGGAAAATCGACTGGTTCCATCAAAACTCGATGGTGTATAACCGCAAGAACGGCGACCTAATTATTTCCGGGCGGAATCAGGATATGATGCTGGCCATCAATTACAAGACGACCAAGCTCAAATGGATTCTCGCCGCGCCACAAAAATTACCGAAGTCCTATCATAAGTACTTACTGAAGCCCACGACCCAGCATTATCGCTACAACGGTGGTCAACACGCCGTTAAGCTGATCAATACTAGCCAGAACACGGGCGACACGATTGATCTAGAATTCTACGACAATAACGTCCCCGTTACCCGGGGTAAGACCGCGCAATCCAAGCAATGGTCAGCCGGCGAGATTGTGTCGATCAATCAACTGAAGAAGACCGTCACCAAGACCTGGAGCTTCGGTCGGACGTTGGGTAAACCCAACTTTACCAATATCGTTGGTAGTAGCTACGCCGTTGGCAAGGGCAACACGCTGATTGGCTTTGGCTATGCCGACTATGGCAAGCGGAGCGAATTTGTCGAGGTCAACCGCAAGACTGGCAAGATTGTCTTCGACGTTGATCGCACCGGCTTTGCCCACGGTGACTGGAGCTATCGCGCTCAACGCATGTCGCTGTATCCAGAATCGGCTCAGCTGAACTTACAGGCTATTTCGACAAGATAACTGATAGCAAAAGAAGCTCCCAATCCCTGTAACAATAGGGATGGGAGCTTCTTTTACGACTTTCAACTTTTGATCATTAAAGTTACCAATTTAAGGCCCTACCGCATAGGCTGGTTCAGCCGCATATCGAGAGTAGAAACGCTGATTAGAAATTTTATGCACCACTAATACATCGACATCTGCACTTCCGTAGAAAAAGGAACGTTGACTTGATAATGTAGCCATTGTTCGTTACCACTGTAGTCCTTAACCTCTGATTGGGGAAGTTTACTGGGCCCCGCCAAAATAGCCGCAATGGGATGTCCATTTTCTAGAATGCACAGTCTAACTGCATTGCTCGGAATAAACGGCACAAAAGTCAGCAGTAATGTCACTACTACAAATGCTGTTAAAATCCATTTCAGACGACGCTTTAGCCACTTTCTAAAATGATGACTCATCACACACGCTCCCAATTTCAAGCCTCGGATCCTGATGCAGCCTACCCAATCGAGTTCTCGGCATTCAGCAGATTTTTTCTAAGATCCTGATACTGCCGCCACAATTTAGGTGATTGTTTAGCCACACCTTTGTATTCTTTAAGATACTTCTTCGCACTTTGGATTTGACCATCCATCCTAGTATTGAGAACCAGCAAACCCTTACCTCGCTTAAAGGCCGCCTTCTTCTGTCGTCTCAAGCTCTGCCGATTCATCACCAAATCAGCCGCAATCGCTGCCTGCCCTGTCATCCGCCACTTCTGACTCGCGGTAACTTCTGCGTTAGGCGGCATGACCTCCAATGCCCGCACACCATTCTTAGCCGCAATCACATACGTCATCTTGGCGGCGTGCTTATCTTCAGCGACGAGATCCTGCTGGAACCGACCAGCCGGATGACACCACCAATCCGTGCTGTAACTCTTAAGATGCTTCTTCCCCTGATAAATAGTCGTTTGAACCACGGCGGCATTAGAGCCGGTCCTCTCAGCAACCAGCGACTCGTAACGCTTGCCAGCCTGCCTTTGGGTCAATTGAACGGCCGTCACACCATCCTTACGCGCAATCAAGACGTTCAGCTGAAATCCCTGTGCTTTAAGAATCCGATTGGTCGCGGCACTATCTCGGTGATCAATCACATTCTTAGTCTTCGCTTGCGCCGTTATCCCCGTACCCAAGCCCAAGATTCCTAAACCTAAAACAATTAGCCCTAACTTTAACCCCGCTTTTATCCGCATCCTAATATCTCCCCAAAACCAATTATTTAGTTAACCTTATTAGGGCATTAACTAATGATTTTATAATCCGCCAAGCGGTGGTGATTGTCAAGCTGAACTGGCTCCCAAAACAAGGACTGCTCAAAGCAAAAAAGGCCCGAGGTTTTATCTCAGGCCTTTCTTCATCAAAGCGGCGTAATGTTCGTTAATTACTACTTGAACTATTTTGAGCCGGTAAGTCACTTGGCTTGCCAGATGGTCGGTTCTTCATGCCACTGGGCCGTCCTTTCAGTTGCGTTGGCTGGGCCGCCTTAGCCTGTTGTTGACCGATCAGGTAGCCCGTTCCACCGCCGCCAGCAAATAGTATAATGCCCACAACGACTAAAGCTAACCAATGTTTCGGCCCTTTACGAGTTGATTGCATTGCTAAATCATCCTTTCAAGACTTTTGTGATCATACCATAGACCACAGTATACCGAAGTTTCCTTAAGCCTGACTAAAACGTCTAAAAGTTCCTACTTGCTTTTCCAATCTAAAATCAGTATTATGTGAACTATGTTCTAAAACACCCTGACTAATATTCGGAAATGAGGAAGAATCTATGCGGAACGTATACTTTAACCACGACGGTGGTGTGGACGACCTAGTTTCACTGCTCTTACTGCTACAAATGCCCGATGTCCATTTGATTGGTGTCGGAGTCATAGGTGCTGACTGTTACCTAGAACCCGCCGTGGCCGCTAGCCAAAAGATTATTGATCGCTTTGGCCACGGCCACTCATTAGAAGTCGCGGCTTCTGACTCGCGTGGCGTGCACCCTTTCCCTAAGGAGTGGCGACTAGACGCCTTTAGCCTCGATGCACTGCCTATCCTGAACGAAAGCGGCACCGTGACCACCCCCGTTGCGGCTAAACCCGCACACCTTGACCTCATCGACAAACTTCAAGCTGAACCCGCCAAGACCACCTTGATCATGACTGGTCCGTTGACCGACCTGGCCCGTGCACTGGCCATTGACCCTAGCATCACCGACAAGATCGACCGCCTTTACTGGATGAGCGGCACTTTCGACGGCCGGGGCAACGTCGCCGAACCGGAACAAGATGGCACCACCGAATGGAACGCCTTCTGGGATCCAGCTGCAGTCAAAATCGTCTGGGATAGCCCCATCCCCATTCAGATGGTCGGCTTAGAAAGTACCCGACAGGTTCCCTTAACCCCAGCTATTCGTCAGCACTGGGCCAAATTACGTCGCCATCCTGCCATCGATCTGATCGGCCAGGGTTACGCATTGGTTCCTGCGCTACAACACTTCGAGACCAACTCAACTTACTTCCTCTGGGACGTCTTGACGACCGTCGCTAGTGAGACGCCGGCCATCGTCACGACTAAATCAGTGCTCAGCGACGTGCTTACCACCGGACCCGGTCGTGGTCGGACGTTTGAAACACCTAATGGTCGCCCAGTTACGCTGGTAACGCACGTTGACCATGACGGCTTTTTCCAACGGATCGACGAACTGGCCATCTTAGCAGACAAATAAGTTATACTAGAGGAAACGGAACGAAACCGTTTCCTTTTTTTAAATACTTACGAGGCCAGCAACGTTGCGCTTCACTTAGACTGCACTTGCTGAGCGGCTTCATCTTAAAATCTGTCACCCAAGGAGAAATCAACCATGCTCCCTATCACTATCGGCGTTGCGATCGGCGTCATCGTTTCCTTTCAGACTGCCGTAAATTCGCGGTTACGCCATTTTATTGGATCACCCTATCAGGCCTCACTGGTCTCATTCACAATTGGTACCCTTTTTCTTGCGATCATGACCTTTGCCAGTCAACACACGCTACTCGTTGCCCCCGACGTCATTGCCACTCAGCCGTGGTGGCTCTGGATTGGCGGTCTACTCGGCGTCATCTTCTTAACGGCAAACATTCTCTTATTTCCACACATCGGCGCCGTTCAAACCGCCATCATGCCCATTCTTGGTCAAGTGGTGATGGGCGCCATCATTGATAATTTCGGCTGGTTTCACGCCGACCGTCAGCCACTGACGCTAACAAAAATCGTTGGCCTGTTGCTGGCACTGGCTGGGATTCTCATCACGGTGGCACTCCCAGGACTCTTACATAAGCGACACCAATTGGCAACGGAAAAGTCCACAGGGAATCCTTTCATCTGGCGCCTCATCGGTGTTTTCACCGGTGCATTGGGGGCCACCCAAACGACTATTAACGGGCGACTGGGTCTAGCCTTACACTCGGCAATCCATGCGGCCTTCATTTCATTTCTGATTGGTACCCTCGGACTCCTCGTCATCGTGCTTATCGTTAACCACGGTCTGACCGAGATTCGGCGCGCCACCGGTCACGGCAAGCCATGGTGGCTCTGGATTGGCGGCTTATTAGGCGCTATCTTCGTGCTCGGCAATGCCTACCTGGCTCCTATTTTGGGAACTGGTCAAACGGTCGTCTTTGCCTTACTCGGTCAGATCACTGGTGGTCTACTGGTCGATCAATTCGGCTTGCTGGGCGCTCAGCGCAAGCCGGTAGCAGGTATTCAGCTGCTGGGACTGGCGGTGTTGATCGTTGGTGTTATGCTGATTCGGTTGTTTTAGAAGATCCTATCATCTACAAGTTCTGGCCTTAAATTGCAAATCATATATATATTTTACCAAGTATCCTTAAATACCAAATAATGTTTTTAAAATTAACTAGTCTAAAATCACTTCTACTTTAGACCAGTTTTTTGCTTCTTTGAACACGAACATAAGTTCCAAATATCCTTGACATAAGAACTTATGTTCGTATAATTGAACTTGTATCAAACGTTTGATAACAATATTTAGGAGGAATTCAATATGAGCACAAGCAGTACACTACTCTCATTTATTAAATCTCAAATGGATACAGCTAAGTTTCAATTTGATGTCACACTAGTCGAAAACAATAATACTTTGCAGGGTCAAGTTTCAAGTCTTCCAAACGGAGACGATAAAGTATTCCCGCAACACATTAATGTTGATCAATACTACTCTCCAGCATACTCTGGAACAATTTCTGGAACGTGGTTCAACCTACCCAATCCTGATAATTTTCAAGTCGAAGTTTATCTCATTACTGACGATTATTATCTTCAAGAAAGTTGTGATCTTTCTAGCAGCGGTCACTGGAGCACTACAAAATCCATTGGTTCAGGTTTAAAAGAGATCCGATTAGTCCAGGTTAACAGCGATAAATCTTCTAGTTTTGTTGAATATCCCTACGCAACTTTTACTAACTACAAGGCTCGCCTTTTCTCGCTAACTGATGCAGAATACCTCAGCGCTGAAGTCCCAATTTTTGATGTTGGTGCCGGTCGCTACATTTTCTATACTAACAAGGTATATCCTGGATTAAAAATCGCTAAAATTCTTCAGCGTGTTTGGCGGGCTAGCTCCTATGAATATGATGTCGTTGGCTTGACTGGTTCGGAGGCGAATATCCACGATGGGCGACTCCCAAGCTCATTCTTAATTCCTGCTAATGATCCCTCATATGATAAAGATGGGACTAAAGCCTTGCGCAAATATGGTTATATGCTCAACTCTCGTAGCTGGCTTTACGATATTGGATTGGCACTTTTAACATTTACAACTAGTGGCGATTATGATCTTTGCAAAGAAATTATTAATCGTCTAGCGGCTGAGCAAAATAGCGATGGATCTTTTGATTTTAGTTATGACAACTATATTGGTGATCTATTCGAACACTACGTTCGAACTGGTGCCGTTGGGTGGATTGTTTGGGGTATATGCCACTACATGCTCAAAACAGGAGATCGAACTCACCTGGAAGTAGTTAAAAAGGCTGGTACATGGCTTTTAAGTCAAATGGTGACCGATCCAAAAGATCCGCGTTATGGACTGCTTAAGGGTGGTAACGGTGAATACAGCAACAATTACGCCTTTTCAGACATTGAAATTCCCTGGTGTTCTACAGAGCATCAAGTGTCCAGTATGCAAGGCCTATATGGATTATTAAAAGTAACCAATGATAAAAAGTATCAGCATGCTCTTAATAAAATTCACACGCACCTTATCAATACACTATACGACGCCAAAAACAAACGTTTCTATCAAGGCGTTTCTGCCGACGGCGTAGACACGTCTTGGGCACTCGATTGTGTAACTTGGGCTGGTATGGCTACTATTCAAGATAAGGCATTCAATATTAATACCTCTGATTTCTTAAAAACAGCTCAAGCAGCTTTCCTTGTTAACAATGCAAAAATTGTCGAAAGTAGTGAAGAAGCCCATTATAATGAAACTTACAGTGACAGTACTACCGTATCAGGTTTCAAACCGTACAGTGACAGTAAAGGTGGCTACTCCGGTTCTCCAGATATTGTCTGGACCGAGGGTACGTTGGGATACATTGCTCTTTGCAAAAAATTAGGTAACACGAGTGAAGCCAATAAATATCTATCTCAAATGGAAGGACTTCAGACCATAAAGAATACAAACGGCGGGATGATTTACGCAACGGAAACTTACGCTTCACTCCCATGGGAATTCCATGTTTGGGAAAGTGTCGTCGGAAGTGCATGGTTATACCTGATCATTAATGATATTGATGCTGTTTTTCCATCATTATCATTTTCAACGGATCTTACTGAAAACACGCTAGATGCTGCAAACGATGATTTAAATTACTATCAGAACAATTTAGCATTCCTAAAAGCTATTCCTGAATTGAATTTCACCGCAACATCTACAACTTACACATTCGAATCTCCAGCTGTAGACGTTGCTTGGCGACTAAATGTTGGTGCCTCGATTTCTTCACCTGAGAGTGATAAGATTGTTGTGTATTCAATTAAAGATGGCCAAGTTACCAACAATCTCGATAGCATTCAAAAGCTCTTAACTCAAAATGATACATTTACCTTCGATAGCTTGAACCAAATTTTGGGTACCTTAGCTGTTAAAATCAAAAATGGTAAGCTCTGGATTGGTGCTGCCGCAAGTGGTTCTGGCTTCACACTGCATCTTGAAAAAGAGCATACTGAAGTTAACCATGTTCAAGTTACCGAAAGCTATGAAATTTCTCTAACTATTAAGTTTCACCAAATTACGGTAACGACGCCAACTGAAACGGTTATCGACTATAATAATGAAGTCACTCAATTACCAAAATTCAATTGGGTAGCAGCCGGAATTATCACAGCCACTTTAATCCTCACAATTGTTTTTCTCATGTCTAGTCCTGAATTTATTGTTGGGCTACTTGGCTTTTTAAGGAAACTTCAAATCATAGCCGCAATCGCATAATACTTTTATCCGGAAGGTGATCTTTTGCGAATAAACATGCCTCTTGCTCTCCTGATTAGTTCAGGAACAGTCATTCCCACCGTCATTGTCGCTTCCATTTGGTACATTACTCTAGCCGCAACTGCAACACCACTGGAATGGTGCTTGGCAATTCTGCTGGTGTTATGGATTGGCGGAATAAGTCTTATGGGATGCACACTCACCTTTTACTTGGCCGATGCTCGTCTTAGACAAAGATCAGCCCAAAAGTTTCTGCGATCATCCGACTTTGAACACCGATTAGCGGACTTGACTACCCAACAATTGTCCACAATGGCCCAAGTCCTAGAAGTTCAGAAAACTCGTGTCATCCTTCACAAACACGCTCACGAATCTAGTAGTGACGCTCGTAAACGATTGATCACCCTACTTAGAGAGCAAAAAGAATTCTTTGAACACACTGAGGAAAATAATTAATTTACCGTTGATAGTTCACATCCAATCTTGGGTACCTTAGCAGTTAAAGTTAACCGTGTTCAATCTACCGAGAACTATTGGCGTTTCACAAGATTATCGCATAAGAGGTTAAGAGGTGTTTACTTGTTCTCCAAGACAGAAATAATCCTTAAATTTTTTCAATTTGCGATCACTGAATGGCGCTTTCTTTTAAAGGAATGGAAATCCGTCCTATTGAGTACGATTGGCTTTGTCTTGCCAGTAACCGTCATCGTCGTTATTTGGAATGAAGACTTGGCAGTAAATGAGACCTCACTAGAACAATTTCTCTTGATCTTGCTGATGATCTGGATTGCTTTCACCATCTTCATGGGAAATGTCCTTCTCTGGGAAATCGTGTTGATCTTGTTTAATCGAAGGAAAGTCAATCGCTTCTTCGCCACTGACACATGGGAAGAAGAGTTGGAACATCAGAACGCAAATCAATTAGCTACGATTGACCGTGTTCTGATCCTCCAAATAAAACTGCGACGTGGTCTGCATCATCTGCCAAGATCGCAGAAAGAAACCCGACAACAACTCATAAAAAGCATTAAGCAATATAAGTCACTTCTTGATAAAGAAAAAAATGGCCCGCAGACTGTGGATAAGTGATCTCACTTGGCTATTTTCCAGTCGTTTCTAGAGTTTTAACTAGCCGATAAAACCCTCTTGCTACAGATGCTACTTCAATAATATTTTCCGCAAAACCATTCTTCATTACAGATGCAGAAAGGACGCCCACGTTTTCGTGAGCGTCCTTTCTATGTGCTTACACATTAATTATTCTTCATACAAAGCGGCCACCTGAGCTTGAACCTGCTCATGCGCCAAGAATTCATCGTAAGTCGTATCTGCCCGATCAACGATGCCCTTAGGACTTACTTCGATGATCCGGTTGGCGATCGTCTGGATGAACTCGTGGTCATGCGACGTAAAGAGGATACTGCCGCTGAACCCAACCAAGCTATCGTTCAACGCCGTGATGGATTCCAGATCCAAATGATTGGTCGGATCATCCAACAACAGCACGTTAGCCTTGCTCAGCATCATCTTAGACAGCATCGCCCGGACCTTTTCGCCCCCAGACATCACGTCAACTTCACGGTTCACGTCATCCCCTGAGAACAGCATTTTCCCTAAGAAGCCCCGCAGGAAGGTGTTGTCACTTTCTTCCTTGGAAGCAAATTGCCGCAACCAATCGATCACGGTCAACTCATTGTTGGCGAAGTAATCGTTCACGTTCTTAGGCAAGTAGGTCGTGCTGGTCGTTTGGCCCCACGTCACGGTCCCACTATCTGGTGCCATCTCGCCAGCGATGATCTGCATCAACACAGTGGTCGTCAAGTCATTCCGACTGATGAAGGCCGTCTTCTCATCGGGACGTAGCGTAAAGCTCACATCGTCCAGAATCGTGACGCCATCGATGGTCTTAGACACGTGTTCCACGCGAACCAAGTCGTTCCCCAATTCCCGTTCTGGATTGAACTTGATGAAGGGGTACTTCCGTGAAGATGGCTTGATGTCATCCAACGTAATCTTCTCCAACTGCTTCTTCCGTGAAGTCGCTTGCTTAGATTTCGAGGCATTGGCACTAAACCGGGCGACGAATTCTTGTAATTGCTTGATCTGGTCGGCCTTCTTAGCGTTGGCGTTGGCCTTCAGCTGTGCGGCTAGTTCACTCGATTCCATCCAGAAATCATAGTTTCCAACAAACAGGGTAATCTTACCGAAGTCCACGTCACACATGTGCGTGCAGACCTGGTTTAAGAAATGCCGGTCATGGGAAACCACAATGACGGTGTTTTCGTAATCCGCCAGGAAGTTTTCCAACCAGCTGATGGATTGGACGTCCAACCCGTTGGTCGGTTCATCCAACAGTAAGACGTCGGGATGACCAAACAAAGCTTGGCCCAGTAAGACTTTCACCTTTTGCGGTTCAGTCAGTTCGCTCATCTTGACTTGGTGCAAGGATTCATCGATCCCTAAGGCTTGGAGCATTTGGCTCGCTTCGGCCTCAGCTTCCCAACCGCCCATTTCACCAAATTCGCCTTCGAGTTCAGCGGCGCGAATCCCATCTGCGTCGCTAAAATCAGCCTTCATGTAGATGGCGTTCTTTTCAGTCATGATATCGTAAAGCTGCTTATGTCCCTGAATCACCGTGTTCAAGACCAACTCATCTTCAAAAGCAAAGTGATCTTGGTTCAAACTGGACATCCGCTCATTCGGCCCCAATGAGACATTCCCGGTCGTTGGCTTTAACTTGTTTTCAATGATCTTGAGAAAAGTTGATTTACCAGCGCCGTTAGCGCCAATGACCCCGTAGCAATTCCCCGGGGTGAACTTAAGATTGACTTCGTCGTAGAGCTTCCGGTCGGAGAACTGCATACTGACATTATTGACGGTTAACATGAACGATACCTCCTGGATTTTTGCGTAAAAAACCAACGCGTCAATTAACGGCAACGTTGGTTTCCACTCATATTCGTTGTGTTATGTTGGCCTAGTCTACCATAAATAACGGCGACAAGCAATGATTACGCTAAGACCACGTTCGCTGCGCAGCGTACCGTTCGCGATACGACTTAGGCGTCATCAAGAAATGCTGCTTAAACGTCACGAAGAAGTTCTTTTCCGTCCGGAACCCCGTCTTGGTCGCGATGGTTTGAATTGAATCATCCGAAGTCATCAACAATTCTGTGGCCCGTTCCAGGCGAATTTGTCCCAAGTAAGCCTTGGGAGAAATCCCCATATACTCCTTGAAGTATCGGGAGAAGTAAACGCTGGAATAGTTCAACTTAGCCGCCAAGTCAGCGATGGCGACGGGTTGCCCGTAATTTTTCTGAATATCGCTAACTGCTTCGCGTAAAGGTTCTGGCAATGGCAGCTGATCATTATCGACCTGACCATTAACTTTTAATTGTTTTAACATCTGACCCACTAATTGGTATTCCGCACCTAAACTAGCCAAATAGTCCGCCTGATCGGTGCGCTCATGGATGGCGTTGTCCACCAGAACCCCAACAGCTTGGCCAATTCCGCGGTAGGCCTCATCATGCAGATCCAGATCGACTGGCCCCCAGATTGGCAGTTGTTCATTATCAACGACGTTACGTAGCCAAGCTGACGGCAAGAGTAGCGTCACAATTTGATTATCTTCATCCAACATGGTCTCGTAACTATGGACCACTTCAGAGTTAATCACGTAGACATGCCCCGCTGCCATGTCAAAAGCTGAGCTCCCAATATGGACGGTTCCTGGGTGACCACAATACGGATAAGCCAGCTCGACAGCTTGATGCCAGTGTGGCAATACCAATTTAGGTCCACCCGTTCCATGACTAATAACTCGCAACGGCAATTGCATCGTAAAATTTAAACGTTCATGATACGGCCGTGGCATATTTGTTCCCCCATTTCTATAAAGTTACCTTCTGGTAAATAAGCACATTCAAACCTGACATCCCCAAGTAGACCAATTCTGGAAAATTGTTCGTATCAATAGCATACCACGTAAACAACCAAGGTGGTTAAAATAAGTAACGCAATCATCAAATTATGGGATTATGAAATTATTGAATCCCCAGTACAATGTACTTGTAACATCCGATGGGGGGCATCATCATAGCGCGTGTCAGTTACCCATCATGGCCACTGTTTTCTCGCTGAAAGTATGTCTATTCGCAATTGATTAGCGCCGCTACTGGGGAGTGCCAGTGCTGATCAACCTGATAATCCGTTGATTGCTCGATCGCTTGGGGGAGTGATCGACCTGTCAACGCGTCATCTCCTTTGGGGAAGAGATGACTGAACAAATCTGTGAAGAATCAAAGGGAGCTATGGCCATTAGAGGCTTTAGGGGGGAGCAGCTAGACGAGGTCTGGCTGTTTTTTGGTAGAGTGTGGAGCGAAGCGATTAGGTTTTGAGCATTAGGGAGCTAAGAGGCTTCTGTTCGGCTATGCCGGACAGGAGTCTCTTAGCTTTCTAAGCGCAGAAACCTGCTTCGCGCAACACGTTTCGGAGGCCGCAAGTACCATCAATATGAAGGCAACGACCAGTCTATCTGGGTAGTTGCTAAGCACACGCCGGACAGGAGTCTTTTAGCTTTCTAAGCACAGAAACCTGCTTCGCGCAACACGTTTCGGAAGCCGCAAGTACCGCCAATATGAAGCCAACGACCAGTCCATCTAGGTAGTCATCAAGCACACGCCGAACAGGAGGCCTTTATTTTTCTAAGCGGAAGAAACCTGCTTCGCGTAACACGTTTCGGAGGCCGCAAGTACCGCCAACACCAAGCCAACGACCAGTCCATCTAGGTAACTACTAAGCACACGCCGATCAGAAATCTCTGAACTTCCTAACCGAAGAACCTGCTTCGTACACCCCATCCCACCGCCAACCAAACTAACAGCTCCCAAAATACCGGACTCCCCAAACTAAATCCACTCCTCACTCCCAATATTTAACGGTTACGCCTAAAAACTTACCAAAACAAAAGACGACTGCCAGAAAGCCTTCTCGCAGTCGCCCAATTCATCATAGATTTTATTATTTTTCCGCAGCCGATGGCAATTGATCAGGCCGTTTCAGTAGAAAGGCCATCAGGTATGACACGATCAAGAAGACCGAAACCACTAAGTATGGATAATGCGGATTCATATCCAATAGCATCCCTGACATGATGGGACCGACAACGTTACCGACACTGGTCAGTGACATGTTCAGCCCATTAATGAGACCTTGATTGGACTCACTCGCCTTGGTCAACAACGTCGTAATGGCTGGCCGCAACAGGTCAAACGCAGAGAAGATAATCAACGTGGCAATCATCACGGCAATCTTACCGTGCGCTTGCGTAATCCAGACTACGCAGGCCGCCGCCAAGAAGAAACAGACCCGGATAACCCGCCGTTCGCCCCACTTGCTAACCAACGTATCAAACATGGCCACCTGGAGGAATAACGAAATGACCCCATTCAACGTCAAAACTAACGCGATGTTGCCTAAACTAAAGTGGAAGACCTCGTTGACGTAGATACTGTAGATACTTTCAAACCCTTGTAGGCCAAATGAAGACACCAGAATCATCGTAAATAAAATGATAATGGGCACCGTCCAAAATTCCCGGGTCATCGGATGAGCTGATGGCTGAGCCGCCGTGTCCGAGGAAGCCTCGCTGTCCCGAATCTTACTGGTCTCGCTATCACTAGGCAGTAGCACAATCAGCACCACCGCACTCAGCAACCCCAACGCACCAGCCGCCCAGAACGGCGTCTTATAGCTAATTCCTGCCAGAATTCCGCCAATCCCGGGGCCCAAAATAAGTCCCCCACTGAAGGCGGCCGACAACCAACCAATGACCCGTGCCCGTTGGCGTTTCGTGGTAATATCTGCCGCTAATGCCATCGCCGTCGGCACCACCATTGCTGCTGACAGACCACCAATTACCCGTGAAATGTTGAAGACCATCAACTGATTGGTCAAAGCAAACAGCACTTCGGAGGCCATGAACAAGAACAGCCCTGCCGTTAACACCGGTTTACGCCCAATCTTATCGGACATTCGACCGATAAGAGGTGACGCCACAAATTGGGCGAAGGCAAACAAGGCGCTCATGATTCCCATATCCGTCGCCGTTAGATGTAATTGGTTTTTCAAAAACGGCATGACTGGAATCACTAAACTAATTCCTAAACACACTAAAAATTCACTAAACACTAAGATAAAAATGGCCCGTTTCGTTTTCTTCGTCACGATGGCTCACCCCTTCTCGATATTTTTTAGAACAATAGCACTAATATATCAATATTTAGGGGGATTTGTCTAATCATCAGCTCATTTTCTCATAAAAATTATAATTTTCGCAACGCCTGGGCCCATTCCTGATAGGCCGTGGCAAAATAACTGTCCCGTGAATAGACGAGATCCAAGTCGTGGCGGAGCTGACCGGCTTGCAGTGGCAACACCTTCAACTCACCAGCCTGCAAGGCGTCTGCCACCACCGATCGGTACACAAAGCTAACGCCACCACCGCGGCGGAGAATCTCCCGAATGGCTGACAGATTATTCACCGTTATTAATTGTGGAAATTCAGCAAACGTGACGTTCGCGGCTCGCGCTAGATTTTCTAAAATTTCCCGACTGCCGGACCCACCCTCACGAATAATCAGGGGGTACGCCGTCAAGTCCGCCCAACTCACCGCCGCCTGCTGAGCCAGTGGATGATCGGCCGCCACCACACCCACGAACGGTTCCTGGCGAACAATTTCATACCCATACTGTTGCTTGTCAAAGTTACCTTCAATTAACGCAAAGTCACTGGTCCCCGCTTCAATGGCCCGTAACGCTGCTTGCGTATTGGTTACCTGACAATTGATATCGTGGTACTCGTGCTGTTGTAAAAGCGTAATCAACTGTGGCGCCAGAAACTCACTCAACGACAAGGTCGTGCTGAACGTCACCTGCCGAGTCTTCTGCGGATGCTGCAGCGTCGTCACCATTTTATCCGCTTGAACCTGAACCCGTTGAATAAACGCCGCTAACTCTTGCCCCGCTGGCGTAATGGTCAATTTAGGTCGCTCATAGTGCACCAACTCTAGGTCTAACTCGGCTTCCAGGCTCTTAATCTGCTGAGAAACTGCGGGTTGACTGATATAAAGCTGTTGGGCGGTCTGGGTATATGATTTGGTCGTCGCAAGGACCAAAAACGTTTGATACCGGTGATCCAGCACCCTGCCATCCCCTCTTCATAAGTTCTAGTTATATCGTTATTATTCATTCCAATTTTATCTTATAATCGACTTCCGGTAAACTAGGCGTAGACATTTTTTGAGGAGGAGATTCATTTGGATATTCGGACAACTGTGGTGAGCCGGGGCTTCTGGCTGGCATCACTACTCACTTTAATCTGCGCGGTCGCCGGCAGTTTACTGGCTCAGCTCCCTTACTTAAACCTGGTGGGAGCTCTGGTCATTGCCCTACTATTAGGGATGGCGTGCCAAGTTCAACCCCAAGTCATCAACGCTAACCGTGCCGGCATCGGGTTTATCAGCAATAAATTTCTGCGTCTCGGCATTATTCTGTTAGGCTTCAAGCTTAACTTGGTCCAACTCGCCCAAGCCGGCGTTAAGACGATTACCCTGGCCATCTTCGTGGTCACCGGCATGGTGCTGCTGACCTACAATCTTAGCCGTAAACTTGGCGTTGAGAAGGAACTCGCCATTCTGACCGCAACGGGGACCAGCATCTGTGGTGCCGCCGCTGTCATGGGTGTTTCCCCGCAGATTAAGGTTACCGCGGACAAGGCTGAACGTCAGCGGGAAAACGAAGTCCTCGCCGTGGCCATCGTTGCCATTCTAGGAACCGTCTTTACCTTGGTTGAAATTGGGCTGAAACCCCTGCTCCATTTAACCGCCGTTCAATTCGGCGTGCTCACCGGGGGCTCACTCCATGAAATTGCCCACGCCGTTGCTGCCGGGAGCGCTGGTGGCCCGATCAGCCTAGACACTGCCATCATTACCAAGCTTTCCCGAGTACTATTACTCGCGCCGGCTGCCTTAATTATCGGCTGGTGGTACCAGCACCAATCCCGCAAGGCTAACCCTACCGCAGCTAACGAGGGTCCAGCTAAGCTACCGATCCCTTGGTTCATGGCTGGCTTTATCCTAACCAGCATTATCGGTACCTTCATGCCACTAGGCGATGTCGCCTTGGCCGGACTGGTCAAATTAGCTTACATCTTCTTAGGAATGGCAATGGCTGCGCTAGGGATGAGCGTTAACTTCCGCGTGATCTTCCAGCGCGGTGGCAACGTCTTTCTCGCCGCGACGATTTCATCCGTCATCTTGATGAGCTGTGTCGCAGTTGCCAGCAAGTTGTTCTTCTAAACTAAAGGTTGAAAGAACTATAATCTTTGTCAACGCTTGATCAACAAGGACTGTAGACTAGACCCATCACCTGCGGCTGGCAGAGATTCCGCCTGTTGTGGGGACCGCCTGCGGCCTGAGAAGCGGTCCTCCGGCTCGGTTGGAAGCCCGGCAGTTCACTGGTCTCCCAGCACGTCCCACGCTGTAAGCCGAGAATCGGCTAACACCGTCGACACAGCTGGCTCCATCTCTGCCCTCCTCCGGTTAAGCTAGTCTTTGACTAACAAATTGGTTTAAACACTTGGCACGTCAGCATTTAGACAATAGTAGCTGACAACCACCACGTAGCCGTGAGTGAGCTCAGACTTGGCGAACGGCAAGGCGGCAGAAATCATTTATGTTGTCTATTTCCCAATCATTCAAGCGTGCTGCCACGGCCCTTACAGAATTTTTTAAGTTGTAACCTTTAGTTCTAAAATAAAAAAACGTCCCACCAAATGTCCGGCCACTCGGTCAACATTTGGTGGGACGTTTTATTTCTAAAGCATTTGGAACAGGTGCTGAAATGTGCCGCTATCCCACATGATATACAATCCAATCAGGATGTAGACCGCGATTGTCAGGTAACGTCCCTGCTTTTCCAGAACATCCGCCACCTTGGGCAAGCAAGCCAAGCGGTACCCAATTTCCCAGAAAATGACGACCATCACCGCAAACGTCAGTAAAATCAATGGAATTTTTGCTGGGTCAACGGTCGTGAAAATTGGGACGTAAATGCCCACGTTGTCTGCTCCACACGTAGCCATCGTGATCAACGCAACACTACCGATTAGCCCCTTGGGATTAGCGACTTTCTCGGCAACCGCGTCCGTATCATCGTCATCGCCCTGAATCCACAGCTTAACCCCCATATAAATGGGAATAATCCCCAAAAGCCCCAACAACCACTCCGCGGGTACGAAGCCTAGGAAGAACGCAATGGCCAGTGAGCTGCCCACCAGCACCGCGGTTCCCGCAAAGTCCCCCGCCAACACGAGCCACCGATCTCGATGCTTTACGCGACCAAAGATTACCATTAGAATAATGAGGTAGTCGAGTCCCGTTGAAATATACGCGGTGACCCCCGTTAGAATTGTTTTAACCATGATATCTCCTCCCACACATGTTATCCACAACATATGTTATCATCTACATATGAAAGGAGCAAGCCTTTTATGTCTAATTCTTCAGAAAAAGTCACCTTAATCGCGCCCAAGATGGCCCAGGCGGCTCAGTTGATCTTTAAGCTGCTGAGTAACCCCACCCGGTTACAGTTGCTCTACCTGTTGGAACAAAAAGAGCTCAACGTCAGTGAACTGAGCGGGCTACTAGCAGTCGAGCAATCCGTCATCTCCCACCAATTGGCGATGCTCAAAAAAGAACAATTGGTGGCCGTGCGTCGCGTTGGTAAGCAAAACTTCTATCGTCTCGATGATCCCCATATTTTGGACATCGTAAACGAGACCCTAGCGCACGTAGATCACGTGCTCCGCGGTAAAACCCATGGTCATTAGCCATGCGCGGATGAAAGTGGTTAGTCAACGTTTCGGCTAGGTTTATTTGGCGTGTACAAATCGGGCTGGGAATTTTTCCCAGCCCGCTTTGTTTTTGTGATTGGATCGGTTGTTGCCTCGATGTTGTCGGCACTTGCGGCTTTTGAAACGTGCTCCGCAAAGCAGGTTCCTGCGCTTAGAAAGCTAAGAGACTCCTGCCCGGCGCCATGCTTATTAGCAACTACTAGGTTTTCGTGATGGGATCGGTCGTTGCCTCGATGTTGGCGGTACCTGCGGCTTCTGAAACGTGCTCCGCAAGCCAGACTCCTGCGCTTAACAAAAATAAGCACCGGCTCGGTTCCACCGAGCGGGCACTGTTTCCGCTGATGTTGGCGGTACTTGCAGCTTCCGAAACGTGCTCCGCAAAGCAGGTTCCTGTGCTTAGAAAGCTAAAAGACTCCTGTCCGGCGCCGTGCTTATTATCAACTACTTAGTTTTCGTGATGGGATTGGTCGTTGCCTTGATGTTGGCGGCACTTGCGGCTTCCGAAACGTGCTCCGCAAGCCAGACTCCTGCGCTTAACAAAAATAAGCACCGGCTCGGTTCCACCGAGCGGGCACTTATTTCCGTTAATGCTCAGAGTCTAAGCGGCTTGCTACGCACTCTTTACATCTTCATCCCCATCTTCTCATACGAACTCATTCCCGCTAAGTGGAGATCCTTAACAGCAATTCCCCGCTCCTTAGCGACCGCGTTCATCAATGTATCCATATCCATTAATTTGTAAGTTTGTGGATGATCTGGGTCATAGGCTTCAATCTGCGCCATCATGCCCCCGTCTTCGTGTTCAATGATATGGCAGTGGTACATGTAAACCCCGGTATGCTCGAACCAGACCTTCAACCGGACCGTTTCCCCCGGATTGACACCGACCGTATCCTTAAAACCATGTTCGTTTGGATAAGGCGCCTTACCGTTGCGGGAAACCACTAGGAATTGCGTCCCATGCATGTGGAACGGGTGAACCATGCCGCCATCCATATCATTCGTATTCGTCACGTCCCATAACTCAACGTTGCCGACTTTTTGTTTGGCATCAATTCGCTGCATTTCAAATTTCTTACCGTCGATCATGACCTCTTCGTCCATCCCGGACATGACGACCTTGCGAATCGGCGTATCCGGCGTCACTTCTGGATCAGGAATATCGACGAGATGTTCAGGTAATGTGGTCGTATCCGTAGCGAAATCGTGAACTCGGAAACGAACCAACGGGACATCGTCAGAATACAACGTCACCGTGTGCCCGGGCGTCACTTTTCCGAAATCGACAATAACTTCAGCGCGTTCGGCACAGGTCAGCATTAAATGCGTAAACTCAACGGGTTCTGGCATCACGCCACCATCGGAGGCCACTTGTGTGAATGGCAGATCATCACTAAAGTGTAGCCGCCATTCCCGGCGGTTCGCACCGTCCAAGATTCTTAGCCGAATGCGTTGCGTCGTGACATCAAAGTAAGGGTTAATCGTCCCATTGATCATCGGGGTTGGTCCTTGAACGCCATCTGGATCATAATCCGCGTTGTAATCCCACTGATTATCTTCGTGGAAACGCCGGTCCTGTAAGACTAGTGGAATATCATCAACACCGTAATTCCGTGGAAATGGTAATTTGGCTTCTTGCTCGTCGGTCACTAACGCCAGGCCGGCTAGACCGCGCCACACCTGTTCCGCCGTTGATGGACATGGGTGCGCGTGTAGCCACAACGTTGCGGCCGGTTGATCAACCTTAAAGTCAATGTGCCGGGTCTGCCCAGGATAGACTGGTGCGTGGCAGCCCCCATCTGTGTAAGGCCCCGGCACGTTTAATCCGTGCCAATGGAACGTCGTCAGCTCGGGTAAACTGTTCTTCAAGTCAATATGCATGGTCTTCCCCTTAGGAAAAACAATCGTTTGACCGAGCAAACTCCCGTTATAGCCCCACGTCTTGGTCTTCTTACCAGGTAACAGCTGGGTTTCCCCCGCTTGTGCTTCCACCGTATAGTACGTATCGGTAGCCGTTTCCTTATCCGGCTTCAACAATGGCGGTATCCGTAGCGGTTGTTGGGGCGTTTGGGGCTCCTCCAGCGGCACGTAGCCACCGTCATGCGTGTTAAAGGCCGGTTCATCAAAGAAATAATCGGTGTTGATTGATTTTGTCATCTTACAGGCTCCTCTTCGATTAAATTTGGCAACACTGTACATTTCTATGATACCGCATTCAGTCTCCGAGGGGAAAGCAACTCATTATTTTTAACGATCCGTCCGGGCCCGCAAGGCGTAGAGAATGGTGACCGTATCCACGACTTCTTGGAAGACGGCCCCAATGATGGCGGGGATAACCCCGAAGCTGGCAATCACCATCAGCCCCGTACAAATGAAGATCCCGATCAACACCGCTTGCTTGGCCACGCGCATGGTATCGTGAGCGATCTGACGGGCCGTGCTGACCCGGGTCAAATCATCCTTTAAAACGACCGCATCGGCGGACTCACTGGCTGCCGTAGCGCCGTGGGCTCCCATGGCGATTCCCACGTCCGCCGTCGCCAGCGAGGGGGCATCGTTAATCCCATCGCCCACCATCGCTACCGGACGTTGGACGGCCGGCAGCTGATCCAGCACGTCAATTTTATCCGCTGGCAAACACTCGGCATGCACTTGGTCAATCCCCACCTCACGTGCAATCGTTTCTGCAATGGGCCGCCGATCCCCGGAGATCATCAGCAAATGCGTCGCCCCGGCTGCGCGCAGCTGCGTCATCGTTGCCTGAGCTTCTGGCCGGACCCGGTCATTGAAGCTCACGTACCCCTGATAAATCCCCGCGATTGATACGTAAACGGCCGTTTGATCAGACTTTTCTATCGGTTCAGAGGTCACGAAGCTACTCTTACCTACCCGGATTTCTTGACCATCCACTGTGGCCGTTACCCCTTGGGCTGTCGTTTCATTGACCTCGGTTGCTGGTAACAACGGTTCTGTGTTTGCCGCTACCAGTGATTGGGCGAGGACATGCCCAGAATGTTGCTCTGTACTAGCCGCTAACTGCAATATTTTTTCAGCAGGCAAGGCCGTCACGGGGACGACTTGGTCAACGACCAGCCGACCTTGTGTAATGGTCCCCGTCTTATCAAACGCAAACGTTTTGACCTGGGCTAACTTTTCTAACGTGGTTCCTGTCTTGACGATAATCCCGTTACGACTGGCCCGACTCATCCCCGAGATGAGGGCAATGGGGGCAGCCAAGATCAACGGGCACGGTGACGCGACCACTAGGACTTCCGCCAGTCGCACGGGATCGCCGGAGAAGTACCAGGCTAACCCGGCGATGACGTAGGCCAGCAGCGTAAACGGTACCGCATACCGGTCCGCCATCCGGACGAATTTGGCCGGCTGTGCTTCCGCTTGCTTGACCAAGCGCACAATATTTTGGTACTGACTGTTCTCAGCCGTCTGATCCGCCTGCAGGTAAACGGAGGCTTCGCCGTTAACGCTACCGGACATCACCGTCTGACCCACTTGCTTCTCAATGGGGCGCGCCTCACCGGTCAAGGAGGCTTCGTTTACCGTGGTGGGGCCCGTCATCAAGGTCCCATCAACCGGCATCACTTCTCCCGGCTTAACCAACAACTGATCGCCTACCGTTACGAGACTAACCGCAATATCCGTGACAGCCTCCCCCTCAACCTTGTGGGCCGTTTGGGGCGAATGGTTCAATAACTCCTGCAGTTCACTGTTCGCACGACTGGCCGCAAAGTCTTCCAGCGCATCGCCCCCAGTCAACATTAAGAGGACAATCAACGCCGCCCAGTACTCGCCGACCGCTAGAGTGGCTAGGACCGCCGTGATTGCCAGTAAATCCACACCAAATTTACCAGAGCGCAGCGTCCGCACCATTTCAACAAACATGATGATCGCTAGGAGTAGCCCTAACCCCGTGATTAGGATCTGAGCCCACTTAGCTTGTTGATTAACAAACTGCAGCCAGAGCGCGATCGCTCCTAAAATGATGACAAACCAAAATTGTCGATACTGCCGTAATTGCTGCATGTCAATCTCCTCCTCAGAAACGTAATCGTTACCTTGAGTATATCAAAGCTTGTGACTTTTGACACATATCATTCCAATGAAAAAGGACTCGCCTCAGCCAGTCCTCTTGGTGTTGCTATTTAGTCTTTAAAAATGCCGGCGAATCACTGCGCCGAGTCCTAACGTGGCTAGAACCAGCGTCCCGCCAATAATCCCAGTCAGGTTTCTCTGATCATTAGTCTGGGGCAACTTGGTGTTCGTCTTAGTCGTGCTTCCCGGATTCTCCGTAGCCGTTACTGGGGCAACGGTATGTTTAGCCGCCTTGCTTTTATTAGCTACCGACTTAGCTTTAGCGGGCTTGGTCGCGGGCTTTTTGGCTGTTTCCTTAGCGGCCTCTTCCTTAGCCTCTTCCTCTTCGCGGGCAGCCTCTTCTTCATCCGTTTCGGTACCGCCATCCGTGTCAGTGGTGCCAGTCCCCGTATCTTCATCCGTATCAATCCCAGGTTCCTCGGTTTCATTCGTGTCGCCACTCCCAGAACCACTGTTTCCCTTAGAGGATGACACCTTACCGTTAGCCTCTTCGGAATTCTTGGTGCCTGAAGTACCACCACCCCAGGTCATCAGTGCATTGTTTCTAAATTTATAACCAGAGTCAATTAACGAAGGATCGGTGACCTTGGTATAGTAGTCAATGATGACTAAATTATTGACAGTATCGTTAAAGGATAAGTCGAAGCCATCGTTATTATATGTAACGTTGTAGTCCTGGCCCTCGGTCATGGCAGGCTTTTCACGCTGGAACGTGGTGGTATTTTCCCAGTGACCGTTGCTAACGGTCATGCCGTGAATCATTTCTTGGTTCGCGCCAATCGTATCTTTAATGTCCAAATTCTTCATTTCAATTTCGCGCCGATCCACGAGAATGGTCCACTTAATGGTGCCATCGTCCTGGAGCGTCCCCTTCTTAGAAAGGTTGGCTTCGTTAGCTACGATGTTGATCTGTGAGGTGCTATTGCCGCCATTTTCTAGTGGGAAGACGACATCTTTTTCACCCGTATCTTCGTAGCGGTACTTCGTCATCAGGTTCAAGGTCAACTTGTCATTCGTCTTGCCTTCCAAGGCATCGTTCATGGTAATGACGACCCCCTTATCGGATACGACCGCTTCCCCAATCACCGTGCCATCTTGGTCATAAACCTTGAACGTGTCCCCCGGCGTCTTGCCCTTCAGATTCTCCGGAAAATCCAGTGTGATCGTATCACCATTATGGATTGGTGTACTACCGAAATTCAGATTGTATTCAATATCAATCGTATCGGCATGCTTGAAATCCGGTCCATTCGTCACGCTAGCTGAGGTGGTAAAGTCTGCGCCATTGTGATTAGTCGCAGCTTTGGCTGGTGTCCCTGTTTGGCTAACTACTAATAGAAATACTAAACTAAAGAATCCAATTAGCAGTCGCCAAGCCTTACTGTTTAACTTCAAAAATATCCCCTCCCGAAACTTTTACATATCCAAAGTATACGCGCTTGTGCAACCGTTTGGCAACAGTAGCCCGACAGGTCATCGGAAATGGGAAGACGGTTGGGCATTGCCCCTCTGGAAACTAAAAAAGCCCGGACTAAACCATCCGGGCTCCTACATTCACACTTATTTGACTCGGTTAGCAGATCCGCGTCCCGAGTGTTTGCATCTCTTGCTTTAAATCTAATTTAGACTTTTCCTCCGCCGTATACGTCACCAGACCCACGGCACTGTCTAAGACACCGCTGTCGTCGCGTAAGGACAGTTGATTAAAGACCCGGTCCAAAATCAGGCCGTTACTCAAATACAACTGGGTGTCGGCGTTGGTCTTGATCGTCAATCCGGCATTGTTTGTCACGGCAATATCATAGTCGGGATCATCAGCGGTCAAGGCGACAAATTGGAATTTATCCCCGATAGCACAGGTACCCCCAACCGTTGAATACCGGTTCGAACCGTCATCAGTGGTCAGTAATAAAATACTTCCGGGCTGAACGTTTGCGTCCAAGTACGCCTTTGCTGCATCTTTAATTGTCATTTCCATTATGCATTTCCCTCTTTCTTGCCAACCAACTGCCAATCAATTGTGCACAATTAACTATACCGTGATCTCCACGTTTTGTAAAACAAAGCGACTTACGCCACTAAAAAAACGCGGCCAGCCGTCATCACCAACGACCGCACCGCGTTACTTCTGTTGCATCTATCTAATTGTTCTCACTGCACCTTGCAGAAAATACTCACAGCTCCCGCCTTACCGTTCGCCAACTTTGGGCTGGAACGCTGTGGGGAGGACGGCCAGAGCCATAGAACGGTCTCTGACCTCGCTTTGAGCCGCAAATCACGTCTCAAAGGCGCCATTTACCAAGCAAACCACTTGGTAAATCCCACGGCTGAGCCCAAATTTGACTCACTCACGGCTACATTGACAATTGCCAAACTGTTGTCAGAACAGTCATGTAACCGGAGAAAGCCAATGATGGAGGCAGCTGTGTCGACGCTGTTGACCGAGGCACTCGTTTTACAGCGTGGGACGTGTTGGAAGACTGACGGTCTTGGTCAGGCTTCCAACCGAGCCGGAGGACCGCTTCTCAGGCCGCAGGCGGTCCCCATAGCAGCCGGAATCGTTGGCAGCCGCAGGTGATCCAGCAGGCATAACGCTCCAAACAGTTTGGTGCTTGTCAGTTATCCTCGTAGCCGCGCTTGATCAGGGCGATGACTTCAGCTTCAGATAGGTTGAGCTTGCGGGCCTCACTGGTGAAGCGACTGACGTAACGGTCATAGAACTCCGCCCGCCGCTTCTCGCGAATGGTTGCTTCCGCCGTTGCCGTCACGAACATCCCCACGCCACGGCGCTTCTCAATGACCCCCGCCGCAACGAGCCGATTGATCCCTTTGAGCACTGTTGCTGGGTTGATATGAAATTCTTTGGACATTTCTGTCGTGGACGGCACCTGCTCGCCCGCCCGGTAGATGCCCGTGAAGATGGCCTCTTCAACTTGTTCGGCGACCTGCAGGTAAATCGGTTCCGGACTATCAAAATTAAATTTCATTTTACTTTCCCACATTCTTTGTGAAGTCGTTCTGTCGACTAATCAGTCGGCGCTTTCGGTAAGACAATCCGCCAGTACAACGTCAATGTGATCACGTAGTAAATCGCATATAGCCCAATAAAGATGGCAAAGATACTCCCGATACCTAAATAAGGACTCATCGGGCTTTGCATCAGTGGCTTGAACATTTGGAGTCCGAACAGAACATCAATTACTCCCATGATACCAGGAATTAAGAATAAAATCCCAATTTCTTTAGCAATCCCGTGGCGCATCAGGCTGTGGCGTACCCCGACTTTGTAAAGCATCCGGTACCGTCGCTGATCGCCAGGCGCGCCTGAAAGAATCTTAAACATTAAGCAGGACGCTAACATTGCCAAGAAGGCAATCCCTAGGAAGTAGCCCATGAATTCCAGTCCGCCAAAGAAACCACTCATCAACTCGTAAGACTGGTAATTGCCGACCGTCATCTCTGCTGGTTGGGCAAAGCGCTTCAATTCTAGTTTATTCAGTTGTTTCAAGACTTGTTTATCCTGATCCATATCCTTGACCCGCACCGTCGTTACCGTCACAGTCTTCCCCGGTTGCTTAGCAAATTGCTGCGCACTCACAATCTTGGGTGCAAAGAAGCCCTGTTCACCGCGAATAGCCAAGCTTAAGAAGTCTAGACTTTGACTCCCACTCTGCTTAAACTTCTTCAGCGACTCGTTATAATACTTTGGGTGCGTTTGGTACTTGGCTTCGGTCGTGCCCTTGTTCAATTCAAACGGCTGTTGCTTAAGTTCCGCGGCATTGTAGTACACCACCTTGCCGTGACGCTTCTGCGTATAAGTCGCTTGATGCTTAACATTTAATTGGTCAATCAGTTTCTGTTCCTGCGCAGTTTTATCATGAACCGCAATGGTGTAGGTTCCGAGACTATTCGCCATCATGGGCAATTGTCGGTGATAACCGGAACCCACCGTAATTGCACCCAGCGCCATGGCAAATAACAACGACACGATCGTCAACATGCGGGTGTAATTGTATACCCGAAAGTTCAACTGGCCTAGCAAAAAGCCATTGAGGTGTTTTCTCGCCCACTTAGTCCGCCGCAAGCCCTGAATAATGACCAGAATCGTCGCCCGAAAGAGTAAATAAGTCCCAATCGTAATGGTCACTAAGGCTATCGGAATCGCTGCCACTTGTAACGCTTTGATTGCTGCCAACGCCCAGTAGCCAATTGCGAGCAAGACAATCCCTAAGATGGCCGACACCGCTTGTCGGAAGGGATGATTCTTAGGCTGATTAGCCTGTTCATCCGTGTGTAGTAATTTCAAAACGGTCGTGCGGGTCAACCGGATTAAGTTGAACAGCGAGGCCAAAATAAACAGCCCCACATACAGCACCGCCGTCGCAATGATGGCCGGCAAATAAAAGGCTGAGAGGTGTGCGAGGTGTAACCCCAGCATATCTAACAAGAAGCCCACCAGGAATTGGCTCATCAATAGGCCGATCACAATCCCCACGGCCGTGGCTAAGGTCCCTAAGATTAAAGTCTCTAAGAAGACCAGTTCGCCAACCCGCTTTCTGGTCGCGCCCAGCATCATGAATAAGCCATAATCATGCTGGCGCATACTCAATAGAAAACTATTGGCGTACATAATGTAGACCACGGTAATCAGAATCAATAGAGCGGCGCCAAAACCAAAGATCAATGAGGCCTGACTGACCACAGCGTTGGCTTTAATAAAGGCGCGATTGGTTGCGAGATTGGCAAACATATAAAAGATGGCCGCTGACATCGTCAGACCTACCAGCAATACCAAATAATCTCGACGCCGGTGTTTGATACCAGCTAGTGCTAATTTTCCTAACATTTTGTTGCCCCCTACTCGTTGAACGTGCCCAGTTCGTTTAAGATCTGTTGGTAAAAGGCACTTCGATCTTGGTCACCCCGCTTAATCTCTGAGCCAATCTGACCATCCTTAATGAACAGAATGCGTTGACAGAAACTGGCGGAGAACGGATCATGCGTGACTAACAGGACCGACATATGTTGCTTCTCATTAATCGTCGTCATTAGGTCCAGTAGTTCCCGCGCACTCGTGGAATCCAACGCTCCCGTGGGTTCATCTCCCATCAGAATAGCCGGATGATGCACGATAGCCCGTGCCGCAGCCACCCGTTGCTTCTGGCCTCCAGACAATTCTGAGGGGTATTTCGACAATAAATCAGCGATTGATAGCGTCTCGGCTACTTCGTGAATAGCTTGATCCATCACGCGAGAAGCAGTCCCCTTCAAAGCCAGGGGCAAGCCGATATTTTCTTCCGCCGTCAAGCTCTCTAGTAAGTTAAAGTCTTGGAAAATAAACCCGACTTCTTGGGCCCGAAAATCCGCCAACTGGTTGCCCCGCATCTTCGTAACGTCGTGACCATTGACCACCACGTCCCCCTTAGTCGGGACATCCAGCGTGGACAACATATTCAGCAGCGTCGTCTTCCCTGAGCCAGAGGCCCCCATGATCCCAACGAATTCGCCCGCTTCAACCGTAAAGTTCAGCCCCTTCAAGGCTTTATATTGTCGTTCATTAGCTTTACCATACGTTTTTTCTAAGTTGTGTACATCAACTACCGTGTTTGTTGCCATTTTAAAATTCCCCCGCTCTTCAGTGTATTGGTTAATTACTTGTGTAACTAACTATAATGGTTCAGGGTCAATTGTCAATGTTTTTTTCATAATTACAGCTGATCAAACTCGCCCAATCCTTGCCACGCCCCGCGTTCAGCACCGCTTTATTTATTCGCCATCTCTGTTAAAACTTCCACCTGCGGCTGCTCCACTCGCCTTACCGTTCGCCAACTTTGGGCTGGAACGCTGTGGGCGGACGGCCAGAGCCACAGAGCGGTCTCTGACCTCGCTTTGAGCCGAGAAACACGTCTCAAAGGCGCCATTTACCAAGCAAACCACTTGGTAAATCCCACGGCTGAGCCCAAAGTTGACTCACTCACGGCTACATTGGTGAGTATGGGTAGATTTACATAAGCCAGCATGGTTTAAGCAAGCATCGTGGTGAGATACTTCCGTAACCGGAGGAGGTCAATGATGGAGGCGGCCGTGTCGACGCTGTTGACCGAGGTCTCTCACTCGGTTTACAGCGTGGGACGCGTTGGGAGACTGACGGACTTGGTCAGGCTGCCAACCGAGCTGAAGGACCGCTCCTCAGGCTGCAAGCGGTCCCCACAGCAGCCGGAATCGTTGGCAGCCGCAGGTGGCAAAGCTACCCATGACAACCTTTTTTATCGGTAGTGTGACACTTGGCAGATGTCCTAACGAGAAATTTAGGGCCGGGCGTTGTACAATTAACTTTGTAAGCGTCAAATCTGAAGTAAGGGAGTTTTTCCAATGAAACAACTGCAACTAGGTAGCAGTAACTGGCAAGCATCTGCTGTTGCTTTAGGTATCATGCGCATGGGCGTGCTGGATCAAGCAGCTGCCGTCAAAGCACTGCAAGCCGCCCACGAAGCCGGAATCAATTACATTGACTCCGCCGATATCTACGTCAACGGCAAGTCCGAAGAAGTCTTTGGTCAAGCGCTTAAAGCGTCTGGGCTATCCCGCGATGACTTCTACATTCAATCCAAGGGTGGCATTATCGTCGACCCTAACCGGAGTCACGATGACCTGGTCTTTGGCCAACGGTACGATTTCGGTAAGCAGCATCTAATTGATACGGTCGATCAGATTCTTTCACGGATGGGCATCGATTACTTGGATGCTTTCCTACTCCACCGGCCAGATCCTTTGATGGACCCCGCTGAAATTGCCGACGCCTTCAACACATTACAACGCGAAGGAAAGGTCCGCCACTTTGGGGTATCCAACTTCAACGTTCAACAATACCTGATGGTTCAAGAAGCCGTTGACCAGAAATTAATGTTCAATCAACTTCAATTCAGCGCGGCTCACGCTGGCATGGTCACGGAAGGTCTCCACGTCAACATGGGTGACGTGCCAACCCACAACGATTTCGGCATGCTAGAATTTGCCCGGCGCAAGCACATCACCATCCAAGCATGGTCTCCATTCCAATACGGGCTGTTTGCGGGGATGTTCATCAACGATCCGAAGTACCCTAAATTAAACAAGGTTCTGCAAGATCTGGCCGACAAATACGGTGTTTCCAAAAACGGGATTGCGGTGGCCTGGATTCTCCGGCACCCCGCTAACATTCAAGTTCTACTCGGCACGATGAATCCAACTCACATCAAGGACAGTGCAGCCGGCGCTGACGTCACCTTAACGAAGCAAGAATGGTACGATGTCTACTTGGCGGCTGGCAATGATTTACCTTAAGTTCGTCGAGTAGTCACAACATTTTAATTAAGTTCACTTAGAGATCGGCGCGTCTGCCCGGTCTCTTTTTTTCTGATCAAACGCACAAAATTACCCTACCCACTTAACTAAATCTGCGACCGTTAGCCTCCATCGATACCAGCGCAAACCACTCAGTAAAAACCCATTGGCGGTGACTGCGAGGCTAACCGATCTAGTACGACGGCTCAACTGTTTCTATTTTAGAAACTTGCACTTCCTTAGGCGTTGAAAAATCTCCCGATACCACTGATCTAGCGGCCTGCGAAAAGGCTTCCAAAAAAGTCAAAATAGGGGTTGTACTTTTCTAAAATGGTGGTACACTGTAGTTGTAATCAAGGGCGAGTGATTACTCGCTCGATAACTAGAAAGGGGATTTTAATATGTTTACCATAACATTTTGGATTCTTGCTATTTGGTTAGTTATCAACGGGATTTGGACCTTCACGGCAACGACAAACCGGGAATTAATGAAGTGGTTCGGCTGGATCAACGTGGTTGCTATTATTGCCGGCTTCTGGGTATTCTACGGTGTCAGTGGTGCGGCTGGTCTGACCGGCTGGTTCACGGCGGTCAACTGGATTAACGTTATCCTCGCGATCACCCAATTCTACTTTGCATACAGGAGCACAACTGCACAGGCACATTAAATGAATAATCTGAGCACTTTACTTAAAGACCGGGGATGACTGCGAGCATGCCCGATTTTTAATGCCAATTTTTCTAAACTTGTTCCCCCATTCTTTCCTACCCAATCTACCGTTTCGTTGGTATTTTGGCGTTAGGCTGTTAAAATTAAACTTAGTCACGAAATCAGTCTTAAATCAAAGGGGGTTGCACCATGTCGATCAATAAAATTTTAGACCAATTTCCCGCGACCATTCAGGCAACGAAGGAACTGACCCAAAAGCAAAAAGACGTGCTCATTGCTAGTATTCAGCTCTTTGCCAAGCAGGGCTATGCCAACACCAGCACCCATCAGATTGCGGTTGCGGCTCACCAATCTGAAGGAACCATGTTCAAACATTTCAAATCTAAATCGAATATTCTTCGCGCGGCGCTGGAACCCGTTATTCAACAAATTATTCCAGATATTGCGGCGGAACTTAAAAAGGATACCCTGAGTCAGCCGTTCACTAATCTTCACGACTTTCTGGTGATCTTCGTGAAGAACCGGATGGCCTTTGTTGAGGCCAATCAGGATGCGATCAAAGTGTTCTTCAGTGAGCTCCTCTACAACGAAGACCTCCGGCAAGAATTTATCGTGGTGGCGCGGGCCCAATTCATCGGGTCATTTGAAGATACTGTCGTCCACCTGCAGAAACATCACCTGATTATTGACTGGCCTTTCAATATGATTTTCCGGTATATCGCCTCGATCATCGCCGGCTATATTCTCGACCGCTACGTCCTGTTTCCCGACCGGGAATGGCGCGATGCCGATGAAGCGAAATACATGGTGGCAGAGCTCGAAAAGGTTCTCCAACCAGAATAATTCGGTTCTAAGTACGCAAATAGCCCAGTAAAGTTGGATTAAACGCTTGTCCTCCGACTCTACTGGACTATTTTATTTACTAAGCCACCATTAAAGTTCTCACACCAAACTTTGTCTACGGTGGTAAAAGATAGATTGCCACCATCACCAACACAAGTATTCCACTTTGAGAAGAGCCGTAGTTACAGTTCCGACAGCGTCCTCTTGACTATCAAGGTAGCCGTGAGTGAGCCAAATTTGGGCTCAGCCGTGGGATTTACCAAGTGCTTTACTTGGTAAATGGCGTCTTTGAGACGTGTTCTGCGGCTCAAAGCGAGGTCAGAGACCGCTCTGTGGCTCTGGCCGTCCTCCCCACAGCGATCCAGCCCAAATTTTGCGAACGGTAAGGCGGTTATCTATAGTCCATTATGGAGCATCGGTTAATTGCCACAGCAGCTCGCCCTGGTATTCTCCCGCGACCGCATCTCCATCAACCGCCATCAAGACGCCTTCCTTGGCACCCCAATGTCCCGCAACGTCGGTCACTTCATCATCCTGCTTGGTCGTCTGTTGCTCAATCACGGTCGGCTCTGTCCCCAACGTCTTAGTCGTGCCGTCACAACAGTACACCATGTCACCGCTCAGCTGGTTCCCACTGGTGGTCGTAAATGACTTGCTAACGCTCAGCTGTAATTTCCACGAACTCCCGGTACCCCGATCATCGCGTACCTGTAGTTGCCAGCCCTTATCACGCGCAATCATTTGCTTAGCGCCCGTCAGCTCGCCCTTAAAGCTACAGTGACAAGGTACCGTTTCAAACGCCAAGTCTCCTGAGTGTTGGGTTGCTGCAACTTTCAACGGTTCCGCCTTATCCTGACGGTTGGTCGCTTCAATCTGAATCTGATTGGTCTTTTCCTTCAAGGCCCAGTTAGGTACTTTCAAGCGAAACTCGCCCTGAGTCCCCTGCCAGCTCCCATTCAACTGCTTAAAGGTAAAGGACATCTTGTTAACGTTGACTTGAATCTGACTTTCCTTCAGCATCTCCGCCGTTAACGGTCGCCGGCCATTCGTTAACTGCGCCTTCAGCTCAACATCCTCACCCTTTTCAAAACTCAGCGTGTCTTCCCCCAAGTTCTTCAACTGCAAGTTGAGCTTACGTTTGACCGTATACCCCACCGACTTAACTTCCACAAAGTGATCCGGTCCGGCGAAGACGACCTTGCGGGGCGGCACGTAGGTATCGTGATCCATTGCCTGAACCTCAGTATTGAGTAAAAATTGTAAATTCGGCTGAGCCGTCGTAAAGACCCGCTGACTGAGCCGAGTTTCCACGCGATCCGCCAACAATTCGTTCTGATTGAACGTGTATAATGGCGTCGCGCCCCCCTGCGAAAACTCGCCGTTCAATCGTTTAATGGCAGAAGCGGTGGGCAATAGCGCTGTCACTGTCGTCAGCGATCCCCGTTGCGTGGGCCGCTCATCAATAGCTTGCAAATCATACTGCAATTTTTCCCCAGCAGTCACGGTATCGCCTTCCTTAAGCTGACGTTTCGCCGCCGTCGGTTGGATCACCATGGTCTTCGCAGAAGTCGCAAACCGCAATTGCCGCGGCGTTTCGTCTAAGACAACCAATTGGTTCGCGCTATTTCGCCGTCCCGTCGATCCGGTAATGCCCCACGTCGCGGACTTGGCGGGCGTCCGGCCATCCGGTGATAGCTTGGTTAAATCAATCGCCAGACTATCCTTCACCTCTGGCCGCTTGGTCTGGCGCGTCTGTGGATCTTGATCGTTGAAGGCATAGGATAAGCGACTCCCCTTTGCTTGCCAGTCGATCGTCACGTGGCGCCAATGACCATCTGCGGGATGCGCCATTAACTGCGGACGGTGGTGATTGAGCGAATAGTAGTACCGGTTCTTCGTCCCATTTTGCTTATACGTCGCGGCCTGCGCCGGGTAACCACTCGCAATGTGTGGCCCCTGGCTAGGAATGCTGTCATGGTCATAGTAACTCCCCGCACCAACGCTCGGTGAGTTATTCACGGTCGTATCAAACTCCAACGCCCAGCTGTTCTGAACCGCACGTTTGGCCAAGCCATCAGCGGACAGGTAGCCGTTCACATCGCCACCCCATACGCCTAGCGACTGGCCCTTACCAGCATTGGCAATCGCACTGGTCGCTTCGTCATCGTTTTGAAGCACAAACGCCATCCCCGAACTAAGGTTGGTCCGCTTGTTCCCAAAGTACATCCAAAAGGACCAGCGGGTATTCTGCGTTAAATCAATCTTAGCAGCGGTCTCGCCTTGTGCTTGTGACCAAAATGCGCCGATTTGTTCCGCTCTAGGTTGGATATTATCATTCGTAATCTGGGCAATCGATTGCTTGGTGACCAGCCCATCCACCAGCTGCGTGGCTGAGAAATCAATACCATTCGTATTAAATAGCGACGACAGCGTCATCCCATTCGGCGCAGTCTTCACTGCCGCTTGCATATCCTCATCCAACGCCACCCCAGCAGCCTGGGCTTGCTGATTACCCAGCAAACCAATTCCTAGAAACATCAAAACAATTAATAATCGGCGCATTTTCGTTTTCCTCCCGTATGTTCTCGAATTACACTCGCTAAGCGATTATACCGAAGAAATCGACGCTGAAAACCCTAAACCAGCAAGTTCGCCAATTAATTGTGTGAAATATAATTGTGAACAACTAGAATCCTTGTCGTATCAAGGTTTCTCAATTCTGCCAGCCGTTGCGTTTTCCGAAGGCCCAGCGGTTAAAATTGACCAGCCACGCAAAGTCAGCATTGATTAAGCCCCATCACTAGCGGATCGACTTAGAGTGGAACGAACTAAAGTCATTACCAACGCTAAAGTGACCAGGATTTTAGTCTGAAGAATAGTCTAAATCCGTTCCCTGCGGCTGGCAGAGCTTCCGCCTGCTGTGGGGACCGCCTGCGGCCTGAGAAACGGTCCTCCCCACAGCGTTCCAGCTCAAAGTTGGCGAACGGCAAGGCGGTAGAAAATATCTATTTTTCAATCATTCAAGCGTAATACCACAGCCTTTACAAAACCCTTTTATCGTTCAACCTTTAGCGACCAATTAAAAAAGCGCCTGAGGACTAGCCCCAGACGCAACTCATCTTTAATTTTTCGGCTAATATCGTGGCTACTCTGCGTTGGTCAGCGTCCACTGTAAGGTTCCCGAATACTGTCCGTGCAGCGCATCCGCCGCAACCGCCAACAGAATATCCATCTTTTCTTTCTTCAGCTCATCTTCTAGCCAAGTCACTTCACTATCACTCTGGCTTTGCTTGTCGATCACGGTGGCCCCCGCTGGATCAACCGGCTGTTGCAACGCGCCGGACTTAATCACAATGGGTTCTCCCCGCAACTCTCGGTGAGCGTCCGTCATGAAATCCTCATGCAAAGCCACCTGGAGCCGCCAATGCTTTTGCGGGCCCCGTTCATCTCGAACGGCCAGCTGCCAATCATGATTTCGTCCCAGCTGCAGCTTCTGTCCAGTCAAGGTCCCCGACGCAAAGGAAACCTTCTGCGGAACTTGCTCAAAACTCAGGGTGCCCGGTGATTGGACTAGTGAAATGCTCACATTATTAGACTGCTTGTCACCATCGGTTGCCTGTAATTCTAGCGTGTTCTCACCCTCATGCAAGACCTTTCCCGGTAGCCGCAGCTGATACGTATCCCCACTGAGTTGACCATCGAACTCCGCCAGCGAATGTACCGCGCCGTTTAGTTTGATGTGCAACGGGTACTGCGCGACTACGGCGGGCTCTAATGGTAGATCCCCATTTTGTAAACGCACCTTGACCGTCGCGGCTTCGTGGCGTTTCACCACCTGCACATCATCCCCCAAGTTTTTTAGCTGCAAGTAAAGGCCACCAGCCACCTGATACTCCGGCGCCTTTAGACTCGTCTGATAATTATCCCCGTAAAAGTTCGCGATGGCCGCGGGGCGAGTCGTCGTCTGCAGCGCCGGCAACGCCCGTCCAGTCAGTGTGACCGTGGCGTGATGCCGATTTTTGGTCAGCGATTTGGACCACGTCATCTTCAGCTGTCCATCCTGGGGTGGGCCAATCTGATCTTCCGTATGATCATCGTAGGTCACCCGTCCTTGACTCACGGCCAAGCCTTCTGGTACTGGCATGGTCATCGTCAATGGCGCCAGCGCCTGTTCATCTTCTGTTGGTTGATAGTCGAACTCGTAGCGATAAGTCAGCTGATCCCCAGCCGCCACTTTGTCTCCCGCCATAACTTCTTTCTGCTGGGTCTTATTATCCAAATGAACCGCAGTGGTCACCTTTCCCAGTGATGATGAATGATCAATCATCACGAGGTTATTCGATGTATTAAGTGGTCCGGTGGAACCCGTGATCCCCCAGAAAACCTTGGTCAAATCCTGTTCACCAGCTGTGATATCATCTTTTTTTACGTGAAAACTATCAGAATTAAACCACTCTCGTTGCTCATTTGTCACCGGATCGATATCATCATAATAGTATTCTAAGTACTCTCTGGCGGGATGCCACATCATCGTCAAATGATGCCAGTTTCCATCCGCACCATGCACGAGCGGGTTCGCGTGGTAGTGTCGCAACGTATAGTTTCCACTTCGACCCACTCCGGCTTCCGGAACATTAACGTAATAATCTTTATCCGCCGGTGATGCATACGCAATGTGCGGATTATTTCTCGTAGCACGCGCCCCATCAAAATACCCCGTTAAATCGCGATAGTCTGCATTAGCGTGCGTATCCAGTTCCAGCGCCCAACTCTTTTGAATCGCAGTTTTGGCAATGGTCGCTGACTTCTCCTTATCGCCAGTGCTAACCAACCCCCAGACGCCTAACGATTGACCACTTAGTCCCAGCGTTTTGTCTTTGTCAGGTGAATTTTGCACCACAAAGGCCATCCCCTCGCCGGCAGCATCCCCCTTGTTACCGAAATAAAACCAGAACCCCATTTTCATTTCACTACTTAGGTTAAACTGATTGCGTTGTTCGCCCGTCCCCATCCGTGACCAAATTGCGCCCACTTGGTTGGGCACTTCAGGCGTAATTTGGGCAATTGATTTAGGGACCGTCGGCGAATCCAATAACTTAGTTGCCGACCCGGGAATGTCCGTCGTAAAGACGTGATCTAACGGAATGCCGCGTGGCGCCGTCGCGATAGCGTGGGCCAAATCAGCCTCACCATCTGCCTGAGCAAGCGTGGGCTGTCCCCAGAAAAACAGCGCCCCTATCAACAACGCTAAAAAAGTGACTTTCTTCACTGTAATCCCCCTAATCTGCTTTAGCTCAAAACAAATTATACAAGCTTACGGTAGTTGACGGTATAAAAAAATCTGAATACAAATAATTAAATATTCACTCACTAATGTTAGCGATTTCATTTGAGGTTAAATAAAACGACAGCGTATTTACTACCCTGCCGTGTCATTTTAAGAGATTAAATTAATGGTCCAAACGTTGAAAATTTTCAGGAGCTGAGTGGCTAAAGTAATGGACTGAAAATTGTCAATACCAGTCACCTGCGGCTATCAGCTCTAATCTCTCTCGACTCCAATTGCGTTTTATTCGAGTAGGAATTAGAGTAGTTTCCATTCAACTGATAGCAACCGTGATAGGCATTATCTCAGTCAGCTAAAGGCACTATGTCAGCCGTGAGGTCAGCAGATATGGGCTCAGGCGCGTCGTTCTACTTAGTCAGTAAGTGCTCTTCTTGCTGGCTTAGTAGAAAACCAAGCTTGGAGACTCGGTACTTTCGAGACTTCAAGTTGTGTTCGCACCGATCCAGCCCATATCTGCTGACCGGCAAGGCGACAGTCCTATCCATATTGTCTGTTTTAGTGATTGAACTTGCGAATCAAGAACTTTGAAGGCCGAGCCAATCGAATCAACCCGATCGTCAGGACAATACTAATGGCAACCATGCCCGCACCAAAGAGTGGTGTCCAACCCAGGCCAACCTGACTAGTTACTTGGCCGCCAATCCCCGATCCTAGGGCAATGCCGACATTAAACGCCGAAATATTTAGCGCCGAAGCCATGGTGATATCTGCTGGCGTGTATTTCTCGGCTAGTTGGACAATGTACAGCTGCAGGCCCGGAACATTCATGAAGGCAAAGAATCCCATCACGAGAACCGTCAGCAGGCCTAGCCACTGACTATTCGCCGTCAACGTTAACACCAACAGCGTCGCAAATAATCCCGTAAACATCTTCAGTAGCGCCGCCAACGGCTTAGCATTGGCCCACCGACCGCCTAGCGTATTGCCAATGGCAACCATCAGTCCGTAAACGACCAGAATGACCACCACCGCACTGCTAGACCAGCCCATCCGTTGTTCCAGCAACGGTGAAAGATACGTGTAAGCCACAAAAGTTCCACCGTAGCCTAGCGCCGTGACCAATAGCGCCAAGACAATCTGGGGATTACCCAGCACCCGTAAGATGCCACGGGCAGTTGCTTTGCTAGGTAATGGCAGGTTGCGCGGCACCAACAGGTAGTCGGCAATTAAGCCGATCAGACCGATCACACTGATAAAGATGAACGACCACCGCCAACCACCTAGTTGGCCGATCATGGTGCCCAGCGGAACCCCCGTTACGGTGGCAACCGTCAAGCCCGTGAACATGACGGCAATGGCCGACGCCCGTTTAGATGGCGCGACGACATCTGCCGCAATCACCGATGCCACCGTCATGAAGATGCCGTGGGCTAAGGCCGCAATGACCCGTCCCGCTAGTAACACGCTAAAGGCTGGGGCAAAAGCCGCCACTAAATTTCCTGTAATGAACAATAACATGATGATGACCATCAATGTGTGCCGGTTGATCTGCCCCGTCAGTAAGGTCATGACGGGTGCGCCGACCATGATGCCTAGTGCGTAAACTGAGACTGTCAGCCCCGCCTGTGCCAAGCTGACGTGGAAGCTTTGGATCAATAAGGGAATTAATCCCACGCTGATAAATTCAGTGGACCCAATGGCGAAGGCGCTCACGGCCAATGCCAGTAATGTAAAAGTTGGTGAAAGTTTTTTTGTCATAATGACCTCCTTGAATTGCGAACTCGATAAATATTGATTATACTGGCTAAGAACTTTAGAACAAGAACCCACTTTAAAGTGCCCTACCCACCAAAAAGTAACCATCAGTCAGGAGGCCGTTTTATGCCCACAAAAACTTATCACATTGGTGTCGAAGCCACGATGGAAATCATCGGCGGTAAATGGAAGTCGATTATTCTCTGCCATTTGCGGCACCATACCATGCGTACTGGCGAGTTGGCCCGAGCTATCCCCCAAATCTCGCAGAAGATGTTAACCCAACAACTGCGCGAACTGGAAGCCGCCAACATCGTGTCCCGTCACGTCTACCAACAGGTCCCACCCCGTGTCGACTACGCGCTCACGGACTACGGCCAATCATTATCTGGCATTCTCCACGAGCTGTGCGTGTGGGGCGAAGATAATATCGACCGACGCCAAGCTAGCGGTGAATCCATCACCTTGCTGAGTCGGGATGATGTGTAAGTGAATACGTCAAAAAGGTCTCGCCAAATTCGTGATGAATTTGGTGGGACCTTTTTGACTGCCGTTATTTTTATGGTACTAGAAACAGTGACACTAACTAGCTAAGTCAAACGCCTATCCGGTAAAATCATGGTCTTTTGATCATCAATGACTCTAAAGGTTAAGTTTTTCAACCAAGTTTTAAATAAGTCGTGCACCGGGCTTACAAACCCGGTATAATATGTGAGTTATAGCTCTGTCAGGTTTCATTTATCAGCTACATACTTCATCGGAGAAGGGAAAAACATGCACATTTTAATCAATGTCGTGCCGCAAAATCAGCTGGACTGGTCGTGTCTAACCACACTAGTCGGGGAGTTCACACAGCAGAATTTTGCAGCCGCAACTTTTAACTTGCAGTTACCAGCGGGGCAAACGCTTACAGCAGCTCAGCAACAGCAACTTACTGACTGGCAAGTTACCATTAACCAACACTCAACTACGTTAACCGCAGACCATTACATCATTAATTTACGCGAAACGGATCACCTACTACCGGGTGCCCTGCAGCAATGGGCCCAAGTTATGGCTAAACATCCCGGTAGTCCCATCAGCCTAGCTGCCTTTGATACATCGACCCCATTAGACGATCAAATCATGGCTTACGTGGCCGATCATCAGGAATCGATGCTTCAACAGACCTATCGGCAACTCACGTCCGCCACGATCGACGACGCCACCGAACGGTTAATCACGCTGTGGAGCCTGCAAAGTTACAGCGTCCAAACGAATCTCCAAAACGGTCGCCTGTTGACGCAACGTATTCGGCCAACTGGGATTCTCCTGCCGGCTGAATTGTTGACGCCGACGTTACCACTGTGTTCGGCCGCCCAAGCCTTCGCGGTTCTTCGTCAAGCGCCAGATATTGTCCGGCTACACGTTCCCACTCTCCAGCGCGAGATGTGGGCAGAAGCCACCCCCATTGCCTGGCTCAACGAATTAGAAGCGATTGACGCTACCAAGCTAGACGTCATGTGGCAGCCCGTTTACGCGGACTACTTCCAACGGCAACTGAATACCCTACTGACGACCGCTGGACACAAGCAACTCTCCCGTTCCGCACACCTGGCGCTTTTAGCCCGTATCAAGCAACGGACGCTGCACCCCACTCACCGCTGGTCACGCCTGGGACTACTGCACATGCTGTCCCCTCGCGTTGCTCACCAGCTGTTCTACTAGGAGGCACTCATGAAATTTAGTATTATTACTCCTTGTCAATCGGCAGAATTACCCCAACTATTGGCGTTGCGGCAAAATCTGACGATGCAAGTCAACCAAGATTTTGAGTGGCTCATCGCGTTAAATACGCCCTTAGATTTAACCACCCCTGACTGGCAAACGGCCTTTCCGGTTCATCAAATCACTTTCACCGGCCAAACGCTGGGGGCCGCGCGCAACGCCGCCATCCAAGTTGCGACTGGGGATTGGCTCGTCTTCATCGACAGCGATGACTACCTCACGCCTAATGCCTTAGCTGAACTGGCTGCGATTGACCCACTGCCAGCGGACACCCTTGCTGACCTCTATCAGTTTCCAACCTATGAGCCACACACTTCCTTTGTCGCCAGCCAGGATCAGACCAACGTGCCGGATAGTTTGCCTAAATGGGGCGGTGCCAAACGCCGTCAACCCAAGAACCACGCACTGAACCTGGAAACTGTCGTGTTAGGGCAGCTAACCCCGACAACCACGGTGGCCCCGGCAGCGCTCAACTGGCTGGAACATAAATTTACGCGTAATGCTGGGGTTAATCGGTGGGAACAGTTTAATCGTCAACTCAAGATTACGGGTAAGGTGATCAACCGCCAACTGGTCCAAGATAACCAGTTAAGCTTCGATGAAACCAATGCCCTTTATCCAGACTACACCTTTCTCACCCAAGTCATGGCGCGCACCACAGCCTACGTCCGGTTAGCCAACCCCACCTATATCCGGGTCAAACACAATGATCCCGTCAACCAACCTTCCGTGCATCAGCTCGATGTCCCGGACAGATGGCAACAACGCGTGGCAGCCTGGCAGAACAGTCTCGTCGCTATCACTGATCCCGACCTGCACTTGGCCTTTAGTCGCTACTGCCTCTACCGTCTCCACCGTTTCTTGTACATGGCTCTAGCAACCAGCGAGACCGTTGATTCCGCCACCATCGTCGACATCCCCAACTTTATGACGCAGCTTCACCAGTTCTTACAGTTGGTCGATGATGAAGCCTTGGGCGAAATCTCCATGCTGAGTCGCCACATCTTAACGCGGATTCGGCGGCAACCGGTCTACCCGCGGCACGCCATTAACCGCATTGTTCATTTACGCCAATTAGGGCGGGTCATTAAGCACCGCGGACGGGGAATTACCCGGTTAGCTTACACGTGGTGGTTCACCAAGCTGCCCATCAAATCTAAGACGATTCTCTACGAATCCTTCCTGGGCCGCAACTTCTCGGATAGCCCTAAGGCCGTCTACAATTACTTGCAAGCCCATTATCCTGGTCAATTTAAGCACGTCTGGATTTCTAACCCGGGGGTCACTGGCATGCCGAAGGGCCAACCGCATACGACCGTGGTTAAACGTTTTGGCTGGCGGTATATGTACTATTTGGCCACTTCTAAATTTCAAGTGATCAACATGCGCCAACCGAAATGGTTCGTCAAGCGTCCCGGCACGAAGTTTCTCGCCACTTGGCACGGTACACCCCTCAAGCATCTGGTCTTCGATATGGATAACGTGGCGAGTGCCAACCCGCTGTACAAACAGATTTTCTTCCAGCAATCCCGACAGTGGGACTACTTAGTTACCGCGAACCAATTTTCCGTAGACGTCTTCGAGCACGCCTTCATGTATCCCGTCGCTAAAATGTTGAAGTCGGGATATCCCCGCAACGACATCCTCAGCGCACCGAACCGCGATGACCGCGCGCGCCAGATTAAGGAAAAACTCGGGATTCCCCTAGACAAAAAAATCATCCTCTACGCCCCGACTTGGCGTGACGATGATTACTATGGCGTTGGGGATTACAAGTTCACGTTGAAACTCGACATCAATCGACTGAAGCGTGAGCTGGGCGATGAGTACGTGCTGGTTCTACGGACCCACTACTTTATCACTGAGCACCTCGACACCACTGGCTTCGGGGACTTCGTTTACAATGAATCTAGCTACGACGACATCGCGGAACTATACTTGATTTCCGATGTCCTGATCACCGACTACTCCAGTGTCTTCTTCGACTATGCGATCCTGAAACGGCCGATTCTCTACTTCGTTTACGATTACGAAAAGTACGGGAGTGTCCTACGGGGCTTCTACCTCGATATGGAGAAGGACCTGCCGGGACCGCTGTTGAAGACCAATGATGACGTGTTGAATGCCCTCCACCACCTCCCACAAGTCACGCAGGACTACGCGGCGGCTTACGCCAAGTTCAGTCAGCGCTTCAACGCTTGGGAAGACGGTCACGCTTCGCAACGCGTGGTCGAGACCTTCTTCAATGAGTCTGACTTGAAGTAACTTCGCTATTTAACCAGTAAGGCCACTAGACTGATGACGTCAATCATCGGTTTAGTGGTCTTTTTTAATATCATCTAAAAGTTGAAGCTTAAAAGGGTTCTGTAAAGGCCGCGGCATTACGCTTTTGAAAAATAGACAAACAGATAATCTCTACCGCCTTGCCGTTCGCCAAATTTGAGCTGGAATGCTGTGGGGAGGACGGCTAGAGCCATAGAGCGGTCTCTAACCTCGCTTTGACCCGAAGAACACGTGTCAAAGTCGCCATTTACCAAGAAACCCACTTGGTAAATCCCACGGCTGAGCTCAAATTCAGCTCACTCTCGGCTACATAAATATTGTCATCTATATTTGCCAAGTGCCGATGTACCAAGCGATTAAACCAATTTGCTAATCAAAGGCTAACATAACCGGAGGAGGGCAGAGATGGAGCCAGCTGTATCGACGGTGTTAGCCGATTTTCGGCTTACAGCGTGGGACGTGTTTGGAGATCGGCGAACTTCCGAGCTTCAAACCGAGCCGGAGGACCGCTTCTCAGGCCGCAGGCGGTCCCCACAGCAGGCGGAATCTCTGCCAGCCGCAGGTGACGGGTTTAGACTATTTTTCAGACTAAAACCCTTGTCACTTCAGCCATAGCAGTTGATAGCTTATCCAGTCGTTGATTGCTCGCGCCACCAAATATCATCAATCACCGCAGCTAACGTGATCGTTGCCAACTCCCGTTCAGCCGCCTTCTGCACCTGTGCGTAGGCACCACGCAACGTCTCCTGAATGTTACCACCCACGATACACTGCGGATTGGTGCGATCATCAATATGCAAAAGCTGATCAGCTGGCTCAACCGCTCGATAAATGTCTAACAGCGAAATCTCGGCCGGTTGACGCGTCAACGTTGGTGTGGCCGTGCCGCGTTGAGTTGCTAACAGCCCCGCTGTCCGTAACGCCGCCATCAACCGCCGGATTAGGCCGGGATTTGATTCCACGCTGGCCGCAATCGCCGTACTCGACAAATCACCGTCATGATAAATCACGATGTACGCCAGAATGTGGACGGCATAACTGAGTTTGTGAGAATACCGCATGCTGATCACTCCCTTAGTTATTTAGTGACATTAGCCGCTAGAAAGTTGGGTAAGGTCTGTGCAGGATGTCCCATGATTTTAACGTAGTCATCCGTGACCGTCGCCAGCAGGCCTTGGCTTCCTGCAGCATACATCGACGCCAGCATGTGACCCTCGTTGCCCTGGTTGTACAGGTCCGCAAATTTACTCAGCGTCACGGGCGCGTAGCCAATCGGTTGTCCCGCAACCTCACTCAACACTGCGGCCAAAGCTGGCATGGTGTAGGAGCGTTGCTGCGTCAACGTGTAGGTCGACTGCCGCCATAAGGCCGGAGTCACCGCTACTTTGGCAAACGCTGCCGCACTGTCTGCCAAGCTGATGAAGCTCAGTGACGCGTCCCCCATGGGATAGATCACGTTATGCCGCTCAATCAATTCTGGCAAATAAGGCACCAACGGATCGGCATACAACGCATTTCGTAAAATCGTATAGCTCAGGTTGCTGGCAGCCAAACGGCGTGGCACATAGCCGTAAAAGGCTGACAGGTCGAATGGATTATTGGCTTGATCAGCAATAAAGCCCATCACGATCAGATGCCCCACGTGGGCCCGTTCTGCCGCCGCAATCACATTTTCAAATTCCGTGACCCGACTAAAACTATCATGACTCTTGCTGGGAACGTAGATAGCCACGTCAGCGTCTTGTAAAACTGCCGCGACCGTCTGTGTTTCACGGTAGTCCAACGGCAGGACCGTCATCCCCCGTTGTGAAAGATCCGCAGCTTTAGACGGCGTGTGTACACCCAGCGTGATTTCCCGTGGTGAAACTAACTGTGCTAACGCCCACACAATCTGACTGCCTAGATGACCAGTGGCCCCTGTGACAACGTATTTCATGTTCAAAACTCCCTCCGCTTTGTTGTTACTTTTAAAATAACACCAGTAGAATCACGCGTCAACGAATTTTACTTGTATTTGATAAATCACCACGTTTCTCACGCAGAAACGACTATAATGAAATTGAGATAGATAATCCCAAAAATAGTTTCGCTAAGGAGTGAGTAACGTGGTTCAACAATTAACTAAGAAAGTCGCCATCGTCACTGGTGCTGGTTCCGGTAAGGGCCAAGCCATTGCCGAATTATTTGCCAAAGAGGGCGCTCAAGTTGTCGCTGCCGATAGTAACGCTACGGCCGTGAATGCCGTAGTCGACGAGATTACAGCCGCTGGTGGCACAGCCATCGCGTCCGTCACTGACGTCACCCAAGATGCGGAAGTCACCGCCATGGTTCAGCTGGCCATCGATCAGTATGGTCACCTCGATATTCTGGTCAATAACGCTGGTATGCTGGATAAACTCGCTCCTGCGGATACCCTGACGAATGAGTTATGGGACCGGGTGATGACGGTCAACACCACCAGCGTGATGTTAGCCACTCGTGAAGCGTTAAAACGGTTCACGGCTCAGGGCGCCGGTGTGATCCTAAACATTGCCGCTGTCGAAGGTGAAACGAGTGATCGGGCCAGCGCGGCCTACGCTGCCTCCAAACATGCCGTCGTGGGACTGACTAAGAATACGGCTTTCATGTACCAGAACGCCGGCATTCGGACCAATGCTATCGCCCCAGGGAATAAGGATGCCGCGTCACCCATCGGTATCGCCGTGCCGACTACGCCTAATGGAAATAAAATCGCCCAAACGGCATTATTCTTATGTTCCGATGCCGCGAGCTACGTCAACGGCGTCATCGTCCCAGTGAAATTCTAACTTTGCCTCGAATGCCCCAGTTTCACTTAGAAAGTGAGCTAGGGTATTTTTTTGTCGCCGCTCAGATTATTACTATAAAATTGACGGTCTCCACCACGACTTGTACACTGGAAAACAGATAGGAGATGCAACATAAATGACGTGGTTAGTATTACTCGTAACAGGATTTCTAGTAGGCCTCTTGGTGATCTCAACCGGTGGTGGCGGGGCCGCGATCTACCTTGGGTTATTGACAACCGTTTTCCACCTCGCACCAGGAGCCGCCGCTGCCACTTCCCTCTTCACCGCATTTCCCTCCCTCGTTGTGGGCGCTTACGGACATTACCGAACCGGCCAAATCCACTTTAAGGTCGGCAATCAAATGTTGATTGCGGCTATTCCGGCCACCATTGTCGGCGCCTTACTCTCACCCTATATTCCGCTGAAAATCTACACTTGGCTGGTCGCCATTATTCTCTTCTTGTTGGGCGTGCAGATCTTAGTCAAACGCTTTAGTCACCGCCAAAGCCGACCGAGCCAACACCAAGGTTTAGCGGCAGCTAGCTATGGCGTTCTGAGCGGTCTTATGGTTGGTGTCGCTGGATTATCCGGTGGCGGTCCCATCATCGCCGGCCTACTGGTCCTGGGCCTAGATATGATTCCCGCTGCCGCCACCTCAGCTTACGTGCTGGTCGGCACGACCTTTGTAGGCCTCATCTTCCACATGTCAGCGAACAATGTCGATTGGGGAATTGGGATTAGTCTCCTGATCGGCGCAATGCTTGGCGCCTTCTGTGCTCCTCGGCTGTTGATGCACGCTGACCCTCAGAAATTAAATCTGTATCTCAAGCCATTTATGGGCGTGCTCATCATCTTCATGGCTCTCAAAATGGTGTTTTAATCACGAGGTAAATGTTCAAAAATTCCAGTCACGTCAGTCTCAGCAGTCACAGTGGTTCTTACGCCTTACCGTTCGTCAAATTTGAGCTGGAGCGCTGTGGGGAGGACGGCCCGAGCCACAGAACGGTCTCGAGCCTCGCTTTGAGCCGAAAGAGCACGTCTCAAAGACGCCATTTACCAAGAAAATCACTTGGTAAATCCCACTGCTGAGCTCAAATTTAACTCACTCACGGCTACACGAAGGCTGTCGACTTTTTCCTCTCAACTACTGCTCCAATAAACCGTAGTTAGAATCCCTGCCAGCCGGAGTGCGACCAGATAAAGCAAGAATTAAACCGCTCAACCATTAGTGCTCTAACTCAAAGCAATCAAAAATTAAAGCCAAAAAGGGTGCCATCAGACAGTGACTTAATCACTATCCGATGGCACCCTTTAATTTTCAACTATTCAATTCAGCTTAGTTGCGCCGCTTTCTGATAATACCAGCGCCTAACGTTCCTAAGAGGCTGGCCAATAATGCAGCACCAACGGCTGGCGCCACCTTATTTTGCGTTTCGCCCGTCTGTGGTAAGCCGCCTAAGTCAGCCAAGATGCGGCTCTTAAGGGCTTCCAGCTGAGCAACGCGCGCCGTGTTGCCTTGCGCTTTCGCCGTGGCAATCGCTTGATCAACTCGCTGGAGAAGTGCTTCTTCACTCGCGTGGGCTGCGGATGGCGCCTTCTCTTCATCGTCGATCAAATCATCCCAGAAATCTTCCACGACTTCGTCCTCATTGTACTCTGGACGTTCGTGTTCGTAGGTCAGATCCTCATCGTCACCATTTTCTTCCTCATCAGGTGCCTCGGTGTCTGGCTCTTCTGTATCGGGTTCTTCAGGATCTGGCGTTTCCGGTTCCTCAATATTTGGCAACTCAACGTCAATCCCCGGATGAACTGGCTTTTCGAACTCTTCTTCGTCGTCCTTATCGCCGTTTCCTTGCAAATCCCAACGGTGCGTTTCGGCGTTGACAATCACCTTATCAGCGATCAAGTTACCGTCAACGTTTTGGTTAGCCACGATGGTTGCGGATGGGGCTAACATGCTGCCTTGGAATGGCGCATTGACATTGATGGTCCCACCAAACTGCTTGTCACTAGCCGTACTGTCGTAGAAGTTCCACAACAGGTGGTTATCGCCAAAGTGTTCCGTTTCGTGGTTGTTCCGTTCGCTGCCGTCACTGTAAATAATCTTGATTTGCGAATTGATCATGTAGTCCTCTTGACCACCCGTATCGACATTGATAATGATGGTTGGCCCTTCCTCATCGGGAGACAAGCCCTTAATCGTCAGCGGTGTGTTGCCTTGCAAAACATCTGGCGACAAGTTCAGCACAATCTGCCCATTGGCATTCGGCGTCATATCAGTGACGTCAATCACGCGACTGTTCTGATCACTAAAATCAGTGTTGGTGTAACTGGCTTCGCTCTTCTTATTAGCCAATGATTCATTCAAAGCTTTTAATTTCGCAAATTCGGCGTCAAAGTCAATATACGTCTGCCCATTTTGATCTTGGTAGACTTCACTGGCTAACAGGTGGTCAATGTAGACACCGTTGACCATCGGCCGGTTAGGATTACTGATATCAATTGAAATCCCATCGCCAAAGACCACTTTGTTTTCTCGCGAATCACCTTTAGAAACAAAGGAGCTTCCCGCGATGTTGGTAATATTTTGTATGTAGGAAATATCTTTGTCCAGGAGTTCTTCGATAATGCTCGTCCCGAAGTTCACGTTCCCAATCAAGTTCTGCACGGCGACGTTCCCGTTCGTGTGGGCATTCAATTCAGCTTCCCGCGCAAAAATATGGAAAACAGAGGACACACCCAACAGATTGTCTAAATCTGGATAGTCATCATAAACGGACCCACCAGCCTGAATTTCGGCTTCAGCCAAAGGTTCCAGCGCTGTGGTCTTGGCTGGTAGGTACTTGTCCTGTGCCCGTTCAACCAAGTTATTAATTTTTTCTCTAAGTTCAATATTGTTTTGAACCTGCTTAAGATGATCACTCATTGATTGGAGTGAAACCTCTGATGACTTGGTGTGATTGTAGCGTTGCTTCGCGTTATTCGTCGGCTGCTTCGAATTCTTCAGCGAAGACACCTTTGTATCACGCTGTTTTTGCGGCGCTTTTTCGGGAGAAGACGGTTGATCTGAAGACTGCCGGTCTTGTGAGCCGTTGCTTTCATTATCATCAGACTCCCCAGTATCAGGTTTGCTCTCATTAGTGTTAGTGTCAGGCTTGCTCTCATTCTGCTGCTGTTCCTCAACCTTCTTAGCATTAGAATCAGGCGTATCTGAGTCTTGCTTCCGACCCGAAACATCCCCTGACGCCTCACCTGAATTGCTAGAGCTAGTAGTCCTACTCGTCGGTTGCTCCGTGGACGGTGTAGACGATGAACTGCCACTCTGCACATCCGCGTTAGCCGTGACGACACCGCCACCCCCAATGGCTAGTACAATGGCGCAGGCGAAGACCCACTTCCGACCGCTTTTGTACATCTTAAAATGCGTGCGTTTCATTTCCATAACGACTAAATCCCTACCTTTCACTAAAAGACTCCAGTTCTATTTTCGTTCACTCGCCAGCAACAATCAACGTTATTTTGAAATTATTTTTTAAATTAACAAATTAACTTGAATATAGTTTCGCTAGGAAATATTATTCTCTTCGGCTCTGCTGGATCTTCAGAGCGCACAAAAACGGGCCTGAGATAACATCCCAGGCCCGCCTTAGCTAAAGTTGTACCCAATATTTTTTAATGTGACTTACGCTTTAAACCTAAGCCAGTTAAGACCGTTCCGAGCAGTAAGGCCAAGCCAGCCCAAGCGGAGGTCGTTGTTGCATCGGTCTGTGGCAGAGTCGTTGCCTGTTGGCTTGCCGGCTTAGCCGCTGCCGTATCTGCTGTCGACGTGGTTGCTAAATTGACAGTTTTAGCGGCGGTCGCCGTTGCAGCCCCCCCTCGCTTAGCTGACACCGCTTGGGCGGCACTCCCACCGTTAACGGTATCACCCGTTTCGTCGACGACCGGTTTCTTCGGATCGGTCGGATTCGTTGGATCAACCGCGTCGCCATCGCCACCAGAACTCAGCGCCTGGTAGGTAAAGGTCACGGTCTGTCCGCCAGCGGTGTAGGTCCCACTAGCGACCCGATCGCCAACCAGCTTGTATCCCTTAATGGTTGGCGCATTGATAGTAAACGCATCCCCAACGTTCCCCGTCTGTTGAGACTGGCTGATAACCTTACCATCCTGATCGACATTAACGATGGTAACGGTTCCCGTCGTCACACCAGGATCCGGCGTATCAGGATTACCGGGGTCAACTGGCTTTTCATTTTCAATCTTAAAGGTGATGTAGGCGCTGTACCCCCAAAGCGCGCCAAAACTCTGATTGAGCACCTGAATCGTATAGGTGCCATCGGGAACATCCTGCTTGGCGGTAAACGTCAGGCCAACTTTATTACCAGAAATCCGCTGGACGCTAAACCAATCAGTGGCGTCCTCTGCAGTCGCCGCCCACGCTGGAATCTCCTCAGTTGGCAGGTTAGGATCGAGATCGCCATACGCAATCGTGATGCCATTAGCTAATGCGGCCGTCCAAGTCCCTTCATTATCGTCAATTTGACCAGTCTTCATGTCCTGGAAGCCCGTGACAACCCCCCTCACGGGATCAAAACTGCGCTGATCCGCTGACAATTTGAAGGTCTTTCCTTGCAGCCGCTGGTAAACCCCATAATTTACCTCTGGCTCACCATTTTCACCTAAGTCTTGAATCACGCCACTCGTCAGGTGGTTAAACATATACGACAAACTTCCTCTAAAGTGGCTTAAATCCGGTAAGTCTCCCGTTAACTGGTTGTAGGAAACATTCAGCGTCGTCATCGCCGGCCAATTTCCGATATCAGGAAACGCCCCACTCAATTGGTTGTGACTGACATCAACCGACCATAGCTCAGGAAGTGCACTGAGGTCGGGAATGCTGCCAGTCAATTGATTATTGGGTAGATAAATCATGGTCAGCTTAGTATATTTGCTCAGATCCGGAATATTTCCCGTCAAATAACTGTCGGGTAGCTTCAGGAATGACAGATTTTCATTATGGCTGAAGTAAGTGTCCATAATTGTCTTCAGGTCATGGTTGGCCCCATCATTCGCTAGATATAAACTGACATAAGACAAACTAGGAACCACCGAAAAATCAATCAGCGCAGATAATGGAATCCTCACATTGGTAAAGTTCAGCGAATGCAAGTTAGGAAAATAGTTTAGTCCGGTAAAATCAGTGATTGGTCCAGTCGTCGCGTCGTCATCAATCGATTGTAATTTATCAACGTACTGGTAAAGATTGGCTTCAGTAGCGATATAGGTTGGCTGACCGTTATACGTGGGAGCCATCTTGTTAATCACTTTGATAATCTGTGTCCGTAACGAAGCGTCTGGAATCCACTCACTAGCATTCACGCCATCAATTGGTGATACCGCCGCCCGAGCAGATCGAGCAGCCTTGACAGGTGCGGGGGTCTCTGGTGCCGGTGTATCCGTCTTCTCTGGATTTTCTGCTGGTGCCACGGGTTCAGGCGTTGCCGGTTTCACTTGCGTGTCTGCGGGGGCTGTTGGTGCGGGGGCTGTTGGTGCGGGCGCTTCTGGCGCTTTGGGATTCGTTTCAGGGGTTTCTACAGCTGCATCCCCTGGTGCCTCAGCGGCAGGCGCTTCTTTAGCATCCGCAGCGTCCCCTTGTTTGCTGGCATCACCCGGCGTTTCTGCCTTTTCGTCGACTTGTGGCGTGGCGTTCAAGGTCACCTGCTTGGCCTCTGTCGTTGATGTACCCGATTTAATCGACGATGAGGTGTCATCTGGGGCTTCCGCAGTATTGGCCTGTGCTGTTTCCGTGGCGCCCAATAATCCTAACCCCAACGTCACCACCGAAAGACTAGCTACCATCCAGCGTTTACCTGCCTTGTAGCTCTTATAGTGAACTTTAGTTTCGCTAGCCATCTTATTCATGAGATTTTCCTCCTCAACGTTTATATGCTAATTAACTTATTGGTCGAAAATTTTAAGGTTACACATTATTTAATCTGGATAAAGCCTATACCTATATTGTAACCGAATTCATTGCCATTTTATAGGTTAGTTCCTGACCATTTCACTTTGGATTAGTTAATCCGAGAAACTAACGAGCCTGCGATAACTGGCTAAAACGTTACACCCGTGATAGCTAGCGTCTTCAAACACGACGATAACGTTTCATGAGTAGTACGTTTTATGGCAATAACCATTATTAGTTTGACACATTATCGGTTTCTTATGCCACAATTATTAAAAATTGTTACTTTTGTGACCTCGCTGGTCCACAGAAAAAAAGCCCGCGAAATCTCTTCGCGAGCCTGATCATCATTGTTTTATTTAAGCCATGCCTGTAACCCTGCGGCTAACAAACCACCCAATAGTGGGCCAAACATGGGTACCCAAGCGTAATTCCACTCGGCCGAGCCACCGTTGGGCACCGGTAGGATGGTGTAAGCTAATCGCGGACTCCAATCCCGGGCAGGGTTGATCGCGAACCCGGTGGTCGTCCCTAAGCACATCCCGATCGTCATAATGAGGATTCCCACCATAAATGGCTTCAGCCCCTGCGTGAAATCTCCCATATTCAGTAAAATAAAGATAAACGCCCACGTGGCCACAACTTCAGACACAAAATTGAAGAAAGGATTCTTAATCGCTGGCCGGGTCGCAAAAATCCCAACACTATTGCCGGCGGATTCATCGGGTGTCGCTTTAAAGTGAGGGTAGAATTGGAAGATGGCAATGGCCGCCCCGACAAAGGCCCCTAAGAATTGCCCAGCTAAGTAAGGCCCGACCTGTGCCCACGGAAAAAAGCCAAACGCTGCAAATCCAATGGTCACTGCTGGATTCAAGTGACCAGCTGAGCCCAACATACCAGCCACGTAGACGCCCATCGTTACAGCCATGCCCCAGGCAACGCTGACGAAGGTCCAGTTACTCCCGGTCGCATACGTCTTTTTTAGGTTAATGCTGGCACCGGTTCCCGTTCCCAGCAGGATCAGAATCAGCGTTCCAAAGAACTCTCCAATAAAACCATTCATAAAATGACACCCACCTTGTTATATTTTACAACGCAAATTTCAAACTATTCATAGTCTACCATAACCGGTAAACAATAAGCTGCTTGAATTCACGCCACGGCAACTATCATCACGATTATTATATTTTCGACCAACCATTGGAATATTACATCATCCCCTAAAAGCGTAATCGCAATAATATTCACGTGTAACTTGGCTGTAACGAAAGAGGGCTATCTTAAATGATGAAAGTAAGCGATGACAATCTTTACATAATAAGGGATGGATATTGAGAATGATGATGAAAAAAATTGGTTTAGCGGTCGCTTTTGCTGCCGCAATCGTTCCTGCAATCAGTCTGGGGACCACCACCGCGCAAGCAAATAGTACGAACACGATCGTCAGCACGAGCAACATGCAAGACACCGCCTACGTCCGTAAGAGCGCAACCGGCTGGACTTACAACTTAGGTGGCACCGCGACAAATATGACGTTCGGCAAGAAGACGCATTACTTGAAGAACTATCCTAACACCACCTGGCACGCCACTCAGAAGCGCTACATCGTCAAGAAGAACGGCGTTAAGTATTTATACTACTATGTGACCAACGGCCGCAAGACCGCCTCTGGTTGGATCTGGCACGGTTACTTGCAAAAGAAGAACTACGCGCACACCACGACAACTACAACCAAGGCAACGGGTAACTATGCCGCCGTGTTAAAGGCTGCTCAGGCGCAATTAGGCAAGCCCTACGTTTACGGCGCTAACGGTCCCAGCGCGTTCGACTGTTCTGGATTTACCAAGTACGTCTTCAATCAAGCCTTAGGCCAGACGTTACCACGGACGGCTCAGGAACAGTACAATAGTTATCAACACGTCAGCGCTAAGAACGCCAAGCCGGGGGACCTGATCTTCTTCGGCACCAGCGCTAACAACATCACCCACTGTGGGATCTACTTAGGCAACAATAAGATGATCGACGCCCAATTACGTGGGGTCATCACCGAGGCTACGAACGTCTCCTGGTGGCACACCGTTGGCTATTCACGCCCCGCAACATTAAGTTAATTGCGATCAAAGACTGCGATCATTATCGCGGTCTTTTTTTTACGCCATCACCTTAGATCATTGATAAACAAAAGGCTCCCAGTACCATTGCGTACTGAGAGCCTTCCTTACTTAATTTAAAATTATGCTGGTGAAACGTCCAGGTTCTTGCTGCCACCATTTAAGATCTTGAAAAAACTAGCCAGTTCCTTCTTCCGGTAAGCGGCGGGCACAAATTCCCGAATCGTTTCCAAGTCGAATCCGGTGGCCAACTTATTGCGGTCAACCACAATCGGGTTCTTCAGGATGCCGGGGTTCTTCTGTAAGAGATCGACCAGCTCGTTCATCCCCATATCCTGTACGGATTCTGGTAGGGCCTTGTAAGCCTTAGAACGAGTGGAAATCAGATCATCCGTCCCATCTTCTGTCAGGGACAGCATGTAAAGAATTTCATCACGAGTTAATGGTTGTTTTTTAATATCACGAGCAGTAAAGATGGCGTCGTGGTTAGCCAGCCACTTCATTGCCTTCGTTACCGCAGTAGTCTTAGCATGAAAGTACATTTTAATCATAGAATCGCCCTCCAATTTATCTTCTCTTCGATGAGGTACTTGATTTAGCACTCTTTTGTTCGAGTGCTAATTTATATTTCTCATTGTACACCACAATAAGCAATGATGAAACCCATTACCCTCAGTTCACGCCACCTTTTAAGACTTTCGCAAGATTCTTGCTGGCTGAACCACCGCGCAACAATCCCCGTCTACCGGGCTTACAATAACCTTAGCAATAAAATCCACTCTTTTCAGGACAGAAAAATGAAAATTTTATGAATTTGTTAGGGCTTACATTTTTGAGTTCCACATGAAAGACTCATCCACTTAGCAAGCCCCTTTTCTTGAATGTTGGAAACAGTGTACCATTTTTCCAGGCGGCTGTCTTTGATTTTAATCAAAACTAAAAGAGTCGACTCCCCCGAAAGGAAAGTCGACTCTTAGTATCGTAATTTTAATTTTTAAGAATCTAAATCAAATGCCAGGGCCCGCGTCCACAGACCATTATCCATTTGATAATACGTTGAGACCTTACCATTTGAATCCGTTCGCTTAACCCGGTGTGTAATGGTGACTCGACGTTCACTAATATCTGACGTCGTTCCCCTTTGCTTGGCCAGCAGCGGATCGTTGAATGGTCGGGTATAAACTGGGTAGACCTTCATCAAGTTAAAGGTCCGATCATAAGATTCACTCTTGAAAGTATCAAACTTCAAAGCACCCTTACGAATCCAGTACTTCTGGGCCTTAGTGCTCTTGTCAAACCGAATTCGGTACCACTTACCAGTATCGGCGTTAGCCCGCATATCAATGTAAACCCGCTTATTCTTAATGCTCTTCCAATTGAACTTCAGAATATTCCAGTTCTTATGACCACGAATATGGTTGTAGATTGCGTAAGTCTTGTACTTTGCGGCCAGTTGCGCATGCTGCGTTGCTAATCCTGAATAGTACTTTTCAGACTTATTCGTCTGCTTACGCTTTTTGAGCTTCTGTGAAGTCGAGTGGGCAACGGTCGTATTGGTAATTGGTCGCTGAGTTGATACCGCTGGCTTAGTTGCCTTAGCCTTCTTGATGGTATTCTTAGCAATATCGATCGTGTCACCGTTCAATGAGAAGTTGCTCTTTACAAACGAAGCCCGTTTCTTAGGCGTCGTCGCTTTGTTCCCAATGATTGATACTCCGGTCATCGGATTATCCGCATCGGAACTATCTAAGAAGATATACTGCTTAGTTGGATTAACGTTAGTAAACGTATTATCCTCGATAGTCAGGTTATTCATATTGTAGTCAGGTTCAGAATTGTACAGGTAAATGTAGTTTCCGGAGCCCAATACGTGCTTGTTAATAAACTTGTTCCCCGTAATCCACAAGTCAGAAATACCCTTAAAGTGGATGGTGGCAACCCCGTCATCCATCAATGGCTTGGGATCAACGACCGTGTTGTTCGTAAAGTAAACATTATGAATAATACCTGCTTTACCATGGCCATAAATGGCATGCTCACCAATTGGATTTGGTGCGTAGGATTTCACTTGACCAGATTTCTTAGACACTGGTAAGAATTGATTCTTGTTAACCTTAACATCGTAGGTTGGCAGATTATCATACTGATCGCCTGGATTCTTGTATGACATGGCCTTTTTGTTAGAGTAATCAATCTGGATGGCTTCCTTGAAGTCTTGGGAGCCATTAAACCCAGTAAAGACAGAATTCGTAATGTTAATGTCATGGCTACCATCAAGATCAATGTAGTGGCCAGTAGGTGATTCCGCATTGTCAAAGACACACTTATCAAAAGTGATGTTGGAGGCGTGGTGGACACTTTGGGTGAAGACACTCTGGCCCATCGACGTGTTATCGCCTTGGAACGTTGCCCCTTCCCACTTTACGTTACTGATACCACCATCGTAGCCTGCTTCGGGACTAGGATAAACGAAGTTAACCCGGTTACCTGACGTAATCCGGAAAACTGCACCTTTATCAAATTTGAATGTAATATTTGAATGCAGTTTAATGTTACCCGCATCAAATACATAGGTACCCTTAGGAACGTGAACCGTTAAATCATCGCTATCCCACTTGTCCAACATATCTTGTAACGCCGCATTGTTCACGGTCTGCGAATCGCCGACCATACCTTGATGCTTAGCGTTAATCGTCGTCGCTGCTTGGGCAACGATGGTGTTGGTTGGTTGCACCATACCCGGGAAATCACCCAATCCCAGGACGGCTGCCCCCAACGCAACCGTGGTTAGCAAGCCGATTTTTATCCTCAACTTCAAAAAATCCCCTCCATTTTAAAATTCTTCCAACAGACTCATTATAAGCTAAGACTTTAAACCGTTGGGTCATCTTAACCTAATTGTCACACGAATGAAAGATTTTAGTCGCATAGAGGGGATTTTTTTCAATTGTAAATTAAGTGAAAATTGTTACATCAATTTGGCAATATCAGCATGCAAACCGTCAAGGCGTTCAACGACGTGTCCACGAACAGACGTATAAGCCTTAACACCATCTGGCGTTAACTTAAGGTTATGTTGACGACGGTCAACCGTTGAAGCAATGCTTTCAATCAAACCAGCCCGTAATAACCGTGAAATCTGACCGGAGATCATCGACTTAGAAACCCCGATCTGACCGGCAAACTTGGTCGGCGTGAATTCTTCGCGCTGAGTCGTGATAGCATGTAACAAGTTGAATTGTTCCAGAGAAATCGTGATCTCCTCCGTTTTAATCGTTGTTACTGGCCGCATAATCTTTTGGAGTTGGGAAAACCATTCCAAGGATTGGTTTAAATCGTTAGTTTGCGTCATTTTCTGCTTTCTTCCTTTCCAGTTGGACTATCAGGTACGCGGGGCAAAAACATGTTACTATTCTTACCCGCTAACCATTTATTATAGCCCTCATTTTCAACCTTTATGTTACCGATTCATTAATAGTTTATAGCATTACGAATGAAAAAACTAGTAATACGTAATCATTTTATGATATTTCTTCAAGATTAGAACATTGAATTCAGAAACTGAACCCCGTATGATTAAAGTTAACAAAAATTAAACGATTAAGGAGCTTGGTATGACACGAATTAAAATGATTGCGACTGATGTCGATGGGACTTTTCTAGATCAAAACCGCCACTACAATCAGCAACGCTTTGCTCAACAACTCCAGCAATTAGAAGCTGCGGGCATTCGTTTCGTGGTCGCAAGTGGTAACCACCTCGGCCATCTACGCCGCGTCTTTGCACCAACGCCGGCCGTTCAAACCTTCGTAGCGGAGAATGGCGGCTTGATTGTGGACCACGATCAAACCCTGTTTGCGGACTTAATCCCGACCCCGACCGTTCACCAGATTGTACGCGACATTCTCGCTGATCAGGCTTTGCGGCCCCGGATTCTCCGCCTATCTGGCGCACATGGGACCTACATTAATCGCCGTGACCATCCCAGTGATGAAGCCGCACAAGACTACTTTTTTAACAACATTGTCCTCGTCGACGATCTCACCCAAGTTGAAGATGACATCTACAAAATCAACGGCGAATGGCCCAACGAGACAATTCAACACCTGGCAGCTCAGTTGAATCAACGCTTCCCCGACCAAATCAACGCCATGGCCAGTGGCTTTGGGAGCATTGACATCGTGGCAGCGCACATGAGCAAAGCCATCGGTCTCACGCAGTTGGCTCAGTCCTGGGGAATTGCCCCAGCAGAAATTGCCGCCTTCGGTGATAACGATAATGATCGTGACATGCTGGCCCACGTGGGACTAGGCGTCGCCATGCAGAACGGCAACGATTCCGTCAAAGCCGTGGCCAACCTGATTACCCCGACCGATAACAACCATGATGGTGTGCTCAACGTCATCGACGCCATTTTAGCAGGTGAAGTTTAAAGCTAACTAAATTTTCAGTCGCTAACTAATCTCTGGTTAGCGGCTTTTTAGTCTGGCCCCACAAACTTTCACCGATAAAACGCCACACTTTAGGCGAAGCGTGCAATTGGCCGTGACTGGTTCGAGCTAAGTGCACCTCGTGATAGGTCACTGCCCCCCCACGCAAGATATCGCGGAGCGCCGTCACCTGATAAACGGGGACGGAACCATCCGTTTGACGACCGGCCAAGGTTCCGTAGACGTTAATCACTGTCGCATCCAGTGAACGCAGGCGATGACGCGCGGCATGCAAGCGCTGATAAGCCAGATCAACCGCACCACCCGGACGACCTTCATCGACCGGTGCGCCCAATAAAATCATCCGGTGTAAGCGTGGCAACGTTCCCGACCTTTGCTCGCTGACAACGCTATGGATCGCCGCGCTACCGCCCCACGAGTGGGCAACGACGTTATACGCTGTCACCCCGTATTGTTGCTTCAACGCCCGCAGAATCGCCGTAATCCAGTCAATTTGCGGCTGGTAACTCCGCGTCAGGCTGTGATCAAACAACACCTGAATTAACGGATTCGTCTCCGTAGGCTGCCATTGCCCACTAAAATGAAGGTGACCGTGCCAATCAACCCGGACCGTCAACACCTTATGCCCGTACCCCTGCATCGCCAGCCAGTGTAACAACCGATTATACGTCCACGCATGACCACCCCATCCAGGAACAAAGAGTGTCGGCGTTTTTGAATAATCCACGTCTGATCGCCGTTGTGCCAACGGTTGGGGGGCCACTGCTAACTGACACCACCACCGATAGCTCAACCAACCGCCGATAAAACCCACGGACAACCAACGCCATTTAAGAGACAATGCGATCCCCCCTAAACTAATCTATTATGCCAGTTCTTTTGATTGCGTACAAGTGAAATTTTGTTCGCTTTATATTTATTATGGTGAACAACCGCCGTCAAAAATTTATCCGCACAAAGAACCTACGCTGTAAAACACTGTCGTTTCGGGGATAGATCATTTAAATTTAGAATTTATCCCCCGATTATTGATTTTAGTCCCAAGTATATTTGACAATTGTACGGATAAAAATATAGAATAGAGCCAGAAATGAAAACGCTTTAATTTAATCTTATAGAAATCGAGGACTTGCTCATGAAAACTGCTACAACGAAATGGGATACTTACCAAAACCAAGCTGTCACCGAATATACGATTGAAAACAAGAATGGCGTTAAGCTCGGCATTCTTAGCTGGGGTGCAACCCTACATACCTTATCCGTTCCCAGCAAAGACGGGGACAAGAATTTGGTGCTATCTTACCACAAAATGGAAGATTACTTATCTAATCCGTTCTACGTCTGCATGGGAATCGGCCGGATTGGCGGTCGTCTAGGCGGCGGTACCTTTGAAATGGGCGGCAAGACTTACACGGTCGACACCAACGAAGGTAAGGATACCACGCTTCACGGTGGCCCTCACGGCTTCAACACGGTTAACTGGGACGGTGAAATCGACGACTCCGATGCTAACGAAGCCAAGATCATTCTGAGCCACACGTTCAAGTCAAGCGACGACTCCTTCCCTGGTGATATGACGGCGAAGATGATCTACTCATTGGACAACAACGATCGGGTTAACTTGAAATTCGAAGCCAACTCAACTGCTTTGACCCTCTTCAACCCTACCCTGCACGTCTACTTCAACCTGAGCGATGACCAATTAATCTCTGGTCAAACGCTGCAAATCAACGCCAAGGAACACTTGGAAGTTACCAGCGAAAAGATTCCTACGGGGAACTTCATTCAAAACGCTGGCACACCATTTGACTTCAGTAAAGGCCAAAACCTGGGCGAAGCCATTCGGGGCATGCAAGGTACGACTGAAAAAGGCTTCGATGACTTGTTCCACGTCGAACCAGCCGCTGACAATAAGATTGCCGAATTGAGCGATCCGCAATCCAATCGTTCTGTCACCATCAAGTCCAGTCGCAATGGCTTAGTGGTCTTCACCGCGAACTCCTTCACCTCTGACATGAAGTTAGCCACCGGTGCTGGTCAACCTTACATGGGGGTTGCGTTGGAAGCCCAAACCTTATCCGACACCCCACACCATCCAAACTTCGGTGATGTCTCCGTTCCTGCCGGCAAGACGCAGACCTACGAGATTGCTTACGAAGTGAAGTACTAAAAGCACTTAGTTGCCGACCCAAGACAGGCGTCTGAGACAGACTTATCTATACCTCGAAAGATAAAAACGACGATCACTAATCTCTTAATGATAAACTATCATTGAAGGATTAGTGGTCGTCGTTTTTATTGGTTTTTTGTTGGGGGCATGACTCACCTAACTTATAAGCACCCCAAATATAGCTATTGAGTATGAATATAAAATTACATTTTTTCAGGCCAGGAATTTTCTATTACAAGTACAGAATACATTACACGTCCTATTCTCCCCTATACCCTTTTGAAAAAATTTTGACTAAAAAGTGTCGGATAGTTTCAATGATGGCTAATCCTGCTACCAGCAATATGAACAAATCGACCAGTAGAGCTACTCCTGAACCATAGAAAAAGAACTCGTTAGAAAAAAATTTAGCAATATTAAAAATCAAGAAAACAATTAGAATCATTATACTCAGGTACATAAATTTTTTTGCTATAATATTACCCCTGAATTATTCACCAGAAACTCCAAAATCCCCATCAAACACATGATTCAAGTGCTTGATGGGAATTTTACGTTTTCACCTTTTAAGTGCAGAAAAAGAGCCTCAGCTCTGGT
>NZ_JAAXLK010000013.1 GCF_012641185.1 Levilactobacillus tujiorum | reverse complement strand
GGTCCCACTGAGCATCTTCTAGTTCGTATCGTTTAGGTGTTGTCATCGGAATGCCTCGATTCGTTTTTCCTCAGATTATACCTGAATTTTTAGTTTTCAGACAGTCCCTAGTCTCCCCCATTAGATTATCCGCATATTTTCTCTAGTTGTCATTATACCCTTAATGATCATGAAACGGTAGGTCACGGAGACTTTTGGCAATGTCCGCTACCGATTTCTCAGTAGTCGTGTGCTTGGCCTCCGGTGTCGTTGCCTTAGCCTGTGGAGCCTTGGCGGCAGTCGCCTGGGACGGTTCCCGTTGAACCGCTGTCTGGTGGCGCTCCTGTCCCATTTGATCCATCGTCTCATTTAACAAATGATCGACGAACACATTACCTTGATTAGTCGCGTGGCCCTTCGTCCATTGGTAACGCAAGTGGGCAAATTGCGGCAACAGCTGATCGACAGCTTGCCATAATTCAGCGTTAGCCAGTGGCCCCGCGCTACGTTTCCAACCGCGGCGTTTCCAGCCTGCCAACCAGCCCTTGGTGACTGCGTTGAGGACGTACTGCGAATCCAACACGAATTCAATGCTTACCTGCGTCTGCTCTAGCTCAACCAAGCGCTGTAAGGCATTGCGAAAGGCCATAATCTCCATTCGATTGTTACTGGCACCAAATTCACCAGCCGACCCCGTCACCACCTCGGTGGGCAGCTCGATACGGTAGGCCCAAGCGGCCTTATCACCGGTGCGAACGTGGCCGCCAGCCACGTTCCCCGTGTTCCGGGAGCCACCATCCGTATAGACCGTAATCACTACCGGGTCCGCGTGTGATTCAGTTGTGCCGGCTGTTCTGGCCGTTGGTTGCGTTTGACGTTGTCCCGCCGAACTCGCCTGGCCTTTCATAAAGGCGTCAGCGGCACTCGCCGTCGTAAAGCTCTTGTACTGTGCACCGGAGAAGCCCGTCACCTGTGCCTGAGTTTCCGGCCAAGTTCGATAGATTCCCGGTTTACGGCCGCGTCGAACCGCATAGTATTTCTGTGCCAAATTCATTCCTCGCTTTCGACCTTATCTAAATTAGTTTACCATAGTTTGTCACATTCTAAATAAATCCATCATTACCAAGCTTATGAAGCCGATACCAACCTTACTGGCACCTTGAAAACTTTTTTTAACCCCTGACCCCGTCAAACCTTAAAAATCGATAATTTTAAAGTGTAAATTGTTTTCATAACTTTTAGATTATGCTAACCTAGTAAGTGTGAGTAATGGTCGGAGACTGTCTTTTTTTACTTATTTTCCAAATCTTTAAGGGGGTTTTTGATGAAGAATCCAATCCATGCGTCCATAATTACCGTCGACCAAGCCCGCGCGATGCTTAAAGACCAGCGTGATCAACGTGACGAACGTTTCCCACAGCTGGCCCCCTCCGGCCAATATATCTTACCAGACTATCGGTTAACCCGTAAGCGTGAGGCCTTTAAGATTCGGCGGCATACTTTTTTGAAGAAGCATTTCCGTTCCTACGTGGCCTTTGATTCTGATAACGGTCAAACCTTGTGGATTCATAACTTCTCAAGTTTGTCCGAAGCTTGCTTCTGGTTAAATACTGGCCTGAAGCCCAATGACACTGATTCTGCAGGCTCTTACCAAGGCTGGAAGGAAGCACATGTGACTGAAATCGAAGCATTGAAGGATCAGCTGCGCGCGCAACACCAAGAAAAGAAAAAGCCCGTTGCGGCACCGAAGCCGGTTACCGTAACGACCGTTAAAAAAGTAAAACACGCAAAATCTAAGAAGTAATATCGTTGCATCATGATCTTCCGAACCCCGATACCACGGGGACCGGAAGATTTTTTATTTGGATGGGACTGGTCGCCTTACCGTTCGCCAAATTTGAGCTGGAACGCTGTAGGAAGGCCGGTCCGAGCCACAGAACGGTCTCGAACCTCGCTTTTACTAATATAAAAACATCACAACCCCCGCTTCAACGGCAAGGTTGTGATGCTTATTTTATAGCGTATTTAACGCAGCTAATTTACTGTAAGTTCAAGTGAACCTGCTTAGGATCAGTCTTAACGATGACCTTTCCGTGGTGAATCGAGTACAGCACTTCTGAGCGCTGGTTCAAGGCGTTGTAGAAGTTATCATTGTTCATGATGACCAAGTTGGCTGGCTTGCCTTCTGCGATACCATAGTGATCACTGACGTGCATGGCCTTAGCCCCATTGGTTGTGACAAACTTATACGACCCCATAATATCATCGTAACCCATCATCTGCGTCACGTGGATTCCCATGTGAAGAGCGTCCAGCATATTTCCGTCGCCCATTGGGTACCAAGGATCCTTGATGTCATCTTCACCAAATGCCACGTTAACCCCAGCTGCATTGAGTTCCTTAACCCGCGTCAAGCCACGCCGCTTAGGATACGTATCGAACCGGCCACCCAAGTGCGTATTGATTAGTGGGTTAGAAATCATGTTGATATGTGACATCTGCAACAGACGCATGAGCTTGTAGGCGTAGGCATTGTTGTAAGACCCCATGGCAGTGGTGTGGCTGGCCGTGACTTGATCGCCCAAGCCAGTTTCCAAGGCCAACGTCGCCAAAGTTTCCAATCCCCGTGAAGCCGGATCATCAATTTCATCACAGTGTGCGTCGACTAACTTGCTGTATTTTTGAGCCAAATCAACGGCAAAGTGTAGGGATTCTACACTGTATTCCCGAGTGAATTCAAAGTGAGGAATCGCCCCAATCACGTCGACGCCCAATTTGGCTGCTTGTTCCATCAATTCCTTACCATGTGGAAATGACAGAATCCCTTCTTGCGGGAAAGCCACCAGTTGTAATTCGATAAAGTCTTTGACCTCGTCACGAACCTGAATCAAGGCTTTCAACGCAGTTAAGTTAGGATCAGTAACATCGACATGCGAACGGACAAACTGAACCCCATGACTCGCCTGACGTTCTAGCGCTTGCCGCGAACGGGTCTTAACGTCTTCAATGCTCAGCGTCTTCTTGCGTTCTGACCAGATACGAATACCGTCAAATAGGGTCCCTGACTGGTTCCATTCAGGATCGCCCGCCGTCATGGTACTGTCCAAATGAACGTGTGGATCAACAAATGGCGGTAAAATTAATTTCCCCTGCGCATCGATCACCTGTTCATTATCCTTAGGCGTTAAGTGATCGGCAATTGCCGTAAACTTCCCGTCCTCAATTCGAATATCCTGTGGCTGTTGTGCGTTTTCGATGAGACCTTGTTGAATTAACATGCGCGTTAACCTACCTCCTACACTTTTTCATCAGATTAATAAAAACCAGGAATAGTCAGTCCTAACAAAAGGAGCGTACTGTCGGCAACTAACCCCAGTATCACGGCAATCGCACTCACCGTAACCGGAACTAGGCACCACCACGGCCCCCTTCTGCTCGACCAAACCAACCCTATTAAGCTTATCACAGTTAGCGCGAATCCGAACAATAAAGTGAGCGGTTCGTTGGAAATCCAGCGGTAAACTGTGTCAACAGCGCCAATCAACGCGTACCAACTACTCACAAATCCAACCAAGCTCCACCCCAGCACCCGTAATTGTTCACGTCTCATCCGTTTTCACTTCCTCAATCTTAAATACTGCCATCTCGTTTGCTAACTTTGCTCTAAACTTACGCACTTTCTCCCCCGTTTGCGAGGATTCAGTCACCGTTAACCACCTCACTTAACCTAGCAACCAGCACCAATTGTGTTGGCCTGCCGGGGCCCCTTCGCTTATGAATAAATTTATCGAACGTGGCAGTCGTCATTTTCCAGTGGTCTATGCTATGCTGGAAACTATAATATTGATTTCGGAGGTCGATTGACTATGGTAAATTCATACCCACAAGCCCTGACCATTGCGGGCTCAGACAGCGATGGTAGCGCCGGCATGCAGGCCGACCTGCACACCTTTTTTGCGCGTCACGTTTACGGCGCTTCCGTGATGACGGCCTGTGTCGCCGGCAATTCTTACGGCATTCACGCCAGCGTGCCCATGCCCACGGATTTCATCGACCAGGAGTTTAAGGATCTCGCGGACGATTACCACATTCGGGCCGCGAAGACCGGGATGCTTGCCGATTCCGAATTGATCAACACGGTCGTGAAGAATTACCAAGCCGCCGACTACGGTCCGTTAGTGGTTGATCCCGTGATCATGACGAAGCATGGCAATCAACTCCTCGAAGAAAGCGCGTTTAACACGCTCCGAACTCATTTAATTCCACTGGCAACCGTCCTGACGCCGAACTTTTTTGAAGTCGAGAAAATCGCGGAAATGAACATCACGACGGAAGCCGACATGGAAGCGGCGGCCCACAAACTACAAGATATGGGTGCTAAGAACATTATCGCCAAGGGCAGTCACGCCGATCCCCATCAAGCAGTCGTAAAGGATTTCGTCTTGCTGGCATCCGGCGAACACTTCTGGCTAAGTGAACCTTATCACCAAACTGACCGGGTCAACGGTACCGGCGATTCGCTGTCCGCCTGCATCACCGCCGAATTGGCTAAGGGCACGCCCATGAAGCGCGCGATTGAAATTGCCAAGCAATTCGTTAATGCGGCAATTGGCTCCCCCATTGAAGTTGGCCACAAATTCGGTCCAGTCAATCATTGGGCCGCTATGGAGCGCGATTTTAAGTAATCTAAAAGACCATCCCTTTGGAATTTTTTCCGTTGGGATGGTCTTTTTATTTCAACTTATACTTCTTACCAGTGATCCGGCCGCCAAGTCCGGCCATCTACTTCACCACTGAGCTGATCACTGCGGCGTTCTTGTTCAGCGGTGACTTTCTTTAGCGCCAACCAAAACGCCCGCTCCGTAAACTTTTCTTGTTGGCCCGCCAGTTGATCAATCTGTTGGCGTAGCCATTCTGATTGTTCAGTCATCTTCCTGCTCCTTAATCATCGCCAAGGTATCCGTCAGCTGATCCAGCTGTTCCCTATTTTGATCGAACACACTGGCAATCAGCTTTCCCGTTGCCTGTTGTTCCGCCGGCAAGTGGGCCACCATTCCCGGTAGCTGCTGGGCGAACCAGTCCTGCCGATTAGCCAAGCTGTCCGGCTGGCGTTGTGTCAGATAACGCTGATAGTCGATGACCAATTGTAATTTTTCCGGTTCTTCCAGATATCCAAACTGATAAATGGGAAAAACGGGTAGCCACGTCATCCGTGCCCGGTGAGCGAGCGCTGCTAACGGCGCTAATACCGCGTCCAACGTCAGCCCCTCCGCACCACCACGCTGGAACGCCTGTTGCGGCATCCCCGTGGTGACAACAATGCCCAGTTCCTTACCGGCCAAAGGGTAACGATGGTCGCCGTAGACGAAGGTCCGCGTCAAGACCGTATCTTCCCACGTCTTCAGACCAGCCGGTGCCGCATACCAATAAAGCGGAAATTGAAAAATAATGCGATCGGCCTGGCGCAACTGGGCCTGTTCTTGGTCCACATCTAACGCTTGCTGACCCTCGATATGTTCCCATTTGACCCCAGTACTCGGCAAGCTTTCTTTCAAAAACTGCTGACTAGTCGAATCCGCCAACTGCGGATGGGAAACTAAAACTAACGTGGTCATTTAGCCATCAACTCCCTTACGTTTTATCACTACGCTTACTTTAGCATACTTCACGACGTGTCAGCGACCACCACGCTCAGTAGAAAAATGGCCAAAAGAAAAGGCCCTTAGCGCGGAGCTAACGACCAGTTGACTGAATTAACTTAAGCGGCGATTAGAATCATCGTGAAATTTACTTCCGCGGGTTGCCAGGTGCTTACTGTTCTTCCGGAATTCTTCCCGGTTGTTCAGATACAACTGCCCGATCCCGGCTAAAGTAATAATGAACAAAATAATAACTAGTGCTTGCATAGCAAATCCCCCCGTCAACTTTAGATTACAGTTATATTATCTAAATGTTACAGGAATATTGCAAGCATTCCGTTATAAAAATTAGAAAATCTTGGTATTTTTAGCAAATCATTAGATTGTTCACTAATCAGTCGTACTGCTTGCCGATTGCCGCGACTCCCGTTTAGACTGCGACTCAGGCTGGGAATGATGCTGCTGGCCCTTACGAACCTGATTGGAAACTCGATCCGTGGAACTGCCCGTCTTTTGTCGCGACCAGTTTGCTACCGGAGCGGCCAACAATAATACAATCACCGCGGATAAACAGTACACGAAGTTCTGTCGCTTATTTCCCAAGCCCTGTGTGATCTGAAAGAAATAATAGATAATGCAGATTGTGGCAAAGAGAACCACAATTTCCGCAACAACATGAATGACCACCATCACCATACCACCTAGCTGATCCATCTCCACTCTAGCGAACCGTTCGGCGTCCTGTCAACCAGTTTACCCCGCTAATCGGCAATTGACACGGCGCAATGGCTTCTCTATAATTAAGAAGTTGTTGGTGCTTAGCTAACTTTAGGTCGCAATAGCTCAGCTGGATAGAGCAACGGTCTTCTAAACCGTAGGTCGAGGGTTCGAATCTCTCTTGCGACATCATGATCACTGGATCGGGAAAGTCAGTCGACTTTTCCGATTTTTTGTCTCTTTTCACAACTAACTATGAGCCAAAATAAAAAGCCGGCTTAACTTAGCCGACCACGTCTCTATCTACGCTTCGTATTTGCCGACAACTGGTAATTTGGCCAGAACTTTTCGACCATGCGGTGACTGACCATCAATCACGCTGGTCAGTTCTTGCCCGGCTAAGTTTCCGTGGTGCTTACCACCCGCCCAAGCCTCGACACCCGAAACATCATAAACAACGCCATCAATCGCCACGTAGGCTGGTTGACCCTGCTGCCCGTCAAACTTGGCTAACTCACTCTTGGAAAAAATCTTTTCACTCACAACTATCACCGCCTCATTGATTTAGTCCCATCATAAACTGCGGGGCGCAACAACACAAGTAATTCACCTTTCAGCTGATAACTAAATGCACAGAAAAAAACCACCAACCGAAGTTGATGGTTTTTTACGATTTAGGCTAATGTAAATTAGTCAACTACCGTAACGTTAGCAGCTTGTGGGCCACGGTCGCCTTGTTCTACATCAAGGGATACGTGTTGGCCTTCTTCAAGCGTCTTGAAGCCTTCACTGTTGATAGCAGAGAAGTGAACGAAAACGTCTGAGCCGTTTTCCAAAGTGATGAAGCCGTAACCTTTATCAGCGTTGAACCATTTAACAGTACCTTGTTCCATAAGAATGAAACCTCCATGCGCATAGCGCAATAATATTTGCATTTGAAAGCTGGGGTAAAAAGGAGCCATTCTTATAAGAACGTCGAGCCTTTAAAACTTCCGAACCATAAATACATTAACCATAGGATAACAGGTATTTCCCAGAATAGCAAATGCAAACCTCGATATTTTCAAAGTATTTTTGATAAGGTGCTAATTATTTTCCGATAACCAGTCTTTCGCTGCCGCAACTTCTTGGGGCGTCAACATATGACTGCCCCCGGTCTGAAAAAGTGTGGTGTGGACCCCACTTTTCTCACAATCCGCCGCAACCTGAGCGACCGTATCCACAGTAACTAGCGGATCGCGTTGCCCCGCAGATAACCATGCCAAATAATTCTGCCGTTGCACCCGCTGAGGCGTCGCCAACCACAGTGGGTGGAACAGCAGCGCACGCTGGCCGGGTAAATCCCCCGTCCGAATGCCGTAAGCTGCCATGGCCGCGCCATTAGAATAACCGACCGTTACCAGTTCGTCAATTGCCCAACGATGCTGCTGACAGATGCGGGTAACTTCTGCGCCCAGCCACTGCGCTGCCGCGGCCACTTGTTCGGCGTCTACTGGTCCGGCAGCGGTTTGCCGATAATATTGGCGTTCTGCTCCCGTGCCACAGCGGCCAGCAATCGTAATCAACGGACTCTGGGACGCCAATCGCCGCCCAAAATTCAGCATCTCCGTATTAGTTCCGCCGGTGCCTTGCAGGAGCAATACTGGTGGGGCTGTATTCGCACCGGGCGCCGTTTCGATTAAGTCATCAGCCACGTGTCTTCCTCCTAGCGCCGAACAATCAGCTCGATCTGACCCTTTTTAGGGGCGAAATTAAGGCCATAGCACCGTTCCCCTAAGATCTTACCGTATTCTGATAAAACGTCGTCAGGCAACGGCGTATGCGTCTTTAATTGCTCGATCAATCCGGAAGCTGAACTCACGTCGCGCAACGCCACAAACAACAGTGCATTATCAATTAAGTCCCGCAACAGATCGGTCAACAAGCCATTGGGTTTTCCCTTTTCATCCGTCACTACCACCTGATGACTCTCTACTTCCTGATGATTGACGGAAACTGTCTTTAACACATCAAAAATCGTTTGCATGACTACCCACTCCCTCAAGAATCCGTTTTCAGTTTAACTAGATAATACAGCAAATAACGCTCGACTGAAACTAATTCTTTTCGAACGCCCGTGAATCCCGTTGACTAGCAAACCGCTGCATCATTTTTTCTTGCACTTTGGGCAGCGGTAAATCGGCAATCTCAGCCGCCGACACCCATTTTCCCGGGAAGAAATCCAGCGGTCGCGCAGTTGGTAAGTCCGCCATCAAAAGTGTGACCTGCCACCGTTGATGGGTATAGGTATGACTGACTATCCGCCCGCCAACTGACGTCAGGGTCAGTGGCAATTGAAACTCCGCGACCCACCGCCGTTCAATCTCAGCGATATCTTCTGCGACAGTCGCCGGCGCTGTTGATTCGTCGCTCTGTAACGTCTCTTTTAAAATCAACGGGAAAGTCCAATAGCCCGTTAGCATTTCGTTGGCACCTCGTTGGGCCAACAAATACCCCGCTGGCGAATGAATCACTAAACCATAGTAGGCCATTGGCTTGGGCCGCGGTTTCTTCGTCTTAACGGGAAAGTCCAGCACCCGGCCTGCTCGATAGGACGCGTCGAATGCCTTGACTGGCGAATGTTCTGGATCAGGATTCTTCGCGGTCATGTAACTGGACCCGAGATCCATGATCGCCTGATTAAAGGCGCCTGGCCGCTTAGGATCAACGATTGGTTGAATAATCTGTGTAAATAGTTGGCGCGTCTTGGGCTTGGCGATATCGGCGTCAATCATGAGCAGTCGGGCAAAGACCCGAAAGGCATTTCCATCCACCGCTGGCACCACTTGATCAAAGGCAATGCTGGCAATCGCACTAGCCGTGTACGGTCCGATGCCCACTAGGTCTTCTAGTTCTGCGGCCGTCTGGGGCCACTCACCATGATAATCCGTCATCAGTTGCTGCGCTGCCCGTTGTAAATTGCGTGCCCGTGAGTAATAGCCTAACCCCTGCCACACTTTCAATAGGGTCGGTTCGTCCGCCGCAGCCAGATCGGCTACCGTGGGAAACGTTGCTAAGAACTTTTCATAATAGGGAATGACCGTATTCACTTGCGTTTGTTGGAGCATCACTTCGCTAATCCAAGTATGGTAAGGATTACGGCCATGTCGCCAGGGAAGATCCCGGCCCTTCGCATCATACCAAGCCAACAAAGTTTGTCGAAAGTCGCGGATCGTTGCCGCCGACCATTTTTCCATAGAGTGCCACCGTCCTTATTGCCATTATTCTAGCGAATTCCCTGAACCGCGACAAGTTTACTGCCCAACTAATCCTTGACGAGGCGGCCACTCTCCCCTATTATCAGGGAAGAATCAGTCGACCAACCCCGGTGATGGCGCAATTTCGGCGACAGAACGACTTATCTACGCGCCTGTGCCCAGCCATCCAGGGTGACCCGGCCCATTACAAATGATCACGTCAATTACTCAATATCGGAGGAGACACCTTGAAACGTTGGGGAATACTTATTATCTTGTTGTTTTGCAGTATACTCAGTGGTTGTTCGATCAGCCACGAAACAGATACGCCCAGTGATAGCAAGGGCGTGATGGCTAATCATCAAGTGCTCAACTTAGCCTCGAATCATCCCCTAACCACTTTAGATACGGATAAACTGACTCAATTCGGCCGGCTCAACAACACCATTGAGGGCCTCTACCAAGCCAACAGCAACAATCGCACTACCCTGGCATTAGCCAAAAAGGTCAAGATCAGTGCTGATAAAACCACTTACACCTTTACTTTGTGGAAGGATTCTTACTGGAGTAATGGTGACCTCATCACCGCGCCTGATTTTGTCTTCGCTTGGCGCCGCGCTCTGGCACCGAAGACCAAGGCACCTGAGGCCGATCTCTTCGATGGGATTAAGAATGCTCGTGAGATTCTCGACGGCCAATTGCCCGCCCAAGCGTTAGGTGTTTCCGCACCCAGCAAGTTCAAGTTGGTCGTGCAACTCGATCACCCGATGGCAGAACTGCCGCAAAAATTAGCTTATCCGTTATTTGGTCCGCAAAATCAACGAATCGCTGAAAAATACGGTAAACGTTATGCGACTAAGCCCCGCTACCAGGTCTACGCCGGTCCCTTTATGGTGACCACCAAAGGCAGCACCGCTAATCACTGGCACATGGTGCCTAACCCCCATTACTGGGACCGCCAACACGTTTATCTTAGTCGCATTAACGTTAAAACCTACCACACCGCGGATGCCGCTTGGAAGGCTTACGATAACGGCAAGTTGGATGAAATGCGTTTGCTGGGGAAAGCCGACCTGAAATACTACGAAAAACAGGCGGACTACACGGCACGGCCTTATTCTAAGATGCTGTTACTCAATTATCGGCAACACGGTCGCAACGCCCAGGTTAACCACGTCTTGCAGCAGAAACGTGCGCGCCTAGCCATTTCCCACGCCATCGACCGTAAGGCGTTGGTTAAGCAGGTCTATGGCAACACGTCGCTAACGGCTCAGGGCGTGGTTCCGGCGGGATTAAGCCGTGGCCTCAAAGGCACCGCTGACTTTGCCGCAGCGCAACCCGAGCAAAGGGCGCTGGCTTATCAGCCGCAGGTGGCTAAACGAGAATGGCGTCTGGCCCTTAAACGTGCCCATACGGACCGCCTCACCCTGTCACTCAGCTATTTGGATGGCACCAACAGCGCTGCCGCTGCCAAGGCACTCCGGCATCAGCTGGAAAAGCATCTCCCGGGGCTCACCCTTAGCCTAAAGGAACGCGAGCAAACGATTAATACCTTAGCAGCGCCGGTGAATTCAGACCTCACATTGACGACACAACGGGCCCAATATGCCGATCCACTGGCTATTCTGTCCCTATTTACCAGCAATAACTCTGCCAACATCGGCCACTGGTCGAACAAGACTTACGACCGCCTCATTGATCAAGCCAGTAATGCCCCCAGCTTCAATTCTAAGCGGTGGCACACACTACTTGCCGCTGATGGGGTGCTGATGAAGGAACAGGGCGTCACGCCACTTATACAGCCCGCCAGCACCTATCTGGTTAATCCTAAACTCAACGGGGTCATTTACAATACGATCGGAACGCAGTCCAACTTCAAAAGTGCTTACTTTGTGAAATAGTTGAACGACAATAAAAACCGCAACGATAGGGCTAACGTCAGCTAAACTGATGTCAACCGCTTCGTTGCGGTTTTTTATGTGCTGCTCGCGCTCCGGCTACTAATTACCAGTAATAGTTCACGCCATTAAATTGGTGTGAATTGGTCGCACTCCGGCTGTCAGAGATTCCGCCTGCTGTGGGGATCGCCTGCGGCCTGAGAAACGGTCCTCCGGCTCAGCTGGCTCCATCTCTGCCCTCCTACGGCTTTGGTAGTGTTTTACCATACCAATGGTTGAGAAGTGCGGAGCCCCATTCAACTACTAGCGATTATAACGGTCATTATCTCAGCCAGCCAAGAACACCACATTATCCGTGAGGCCGGTAGATATGGGTTCAGGCGCACCGCTCCAGCCCATATCTGCCGACCGGCAAGGCGGAAAGGGCCACCAAGTTGCCCAGTTTTAGATTCACTATTGTTACTAGAGTTGCGCTTGGGCCATCTGTAAGACATCGTCATCGACGAACTCACTGGTCAACCGTGCCATAGGCGTGTACCCATGCCGTTCCTTGTAAGGCACCGGGTAAGCCGCCACAACCGCCACCTTTAAGTTATTTTCCGTTAAAAAGATTTGGCCAACGCCGCGGTACTTGCCCTTACTGTGTCGACCCGTACGCCACGAATGGAGCTTAAAGGCGCCGTCCGGTTCGCGTTTGATTTCATACTTACCAGATGCGTTGGCGGCCACTGGGACGCCCACGTACTGGTTTACTTCATACTTCGCCTTCATACTATGCCTTCTTTGTTAAAATTTCGGTTAATGGTGCGACCGCCGCAGCGCCCAAGATAGCAAGTACCTCTGGCTGCTGGAGGACCGCCTGAATGGCCGCGACCGTCGTTGGCTGTCCGGTCAACTGTTCGGCAATATCGTGGAGAGCATCTGGCGTCCCCACCGTGCCAAATAAGGCAACCGCCCGCAGCTGATCCTGCCGTTTGGTAAAGTTGACGTGAAGTTGTCCCGTGGGCAGCGTTAAGCGTTGATAGTCTCGGAATCCTGGATTAGCGCCGAAGTTCCACGCATCCGTGTTATATTTCTCGGCTAAGCGCTGATCAATCACTGCCCAGTCGTGCTCAGTCAGATGGTAGGTCTCCACCTCATCTAACCGGTCCACCTCGAAAATATGGCAGAGTAAGGCCGTCTTAAACGCCTGGATATCTAAGTTTTGATACTCCGGCGCCAGATACTGGCGAAGATTCGTAATGGGTACCCGGTTAGAGGCCACGCCCCGATGAGACCGTTTAGGCGCCGGGATCAACGCTTGCCGAGCGGCATCAACATTTAAATCATACATGATGGTTCCACCGGCGGCATACCCCTCACCATTTTTAAACATGGTCATGCCGGAAAATTTCCGATCATTAACCACTAGATTACTTTTCTGACTGATAGCTAAATTAGCTACGCCCATGGCTGCCAACGCCTTAAGTACTGGTGCCGCAAAGACCGTATAATCACCAAATTTCGAGCCGTCCTGCGGATCACCATTAACGATGTGCTCGAAGATCAGATTCCGTTCGTCATGGTAGACGGCACCCCCACCAGAGGTTCGCCGAACGAGCTGAACATCATGCTTGGCAAGATAGTGAAAATCCACCTCCGCCGTCACATTCTGATTGATGCCTACGATCACCGCTGGGCGATTAACATACATCATCAGGCCGTGCCCGGGAAGCTGTAGATCGTTGACCAAATAATTATCGATTGACTGATTGACAATGGCATCGGTCACAACCTGACCCTGCCGATTCGTATCAATAAGAAACATGGTGTCGCCCTCCTTGAGACCAACAAATTTGATTTCAGTGTAGCATACCGTTAGGACCGCCACAACTTCAGTGCCGCTAGTTGTCAGCGGTTACAATCTAAGGGTATACTAAGAGACGTATGACCAATAAGGGAGGAATCATCAATGTCTGAAGAATCTAAGCCATCATTTTGGAAAATATTCAAGAGTTTCTTTCGGCGTAAGCCCGTTGAGCCCAAAGTCACGACGCTCAACGGCGTGTGGTGGGAACAGCGCCACAGTATTTACCGGCTCGGCCTCACCAGCGACGCCATTCAACAACTAGGCGAAATAAGTTTTGCCGATCTTATCGTAGCGCCCGACGATGTACTCGACCAAGATGAAGATATTCTCGAAGTTGAAAGCGACAAGGCGGTTCAAAATTTCAAGACCCCCTTTGCCGGTACCGTCGTTGATGTCAATCGTTTTCTGGTCGAAAATCCAGAAGAAATCAACTCCAATCGTCAATTAGAAAACTGGATCCTAGATATTCGCATTGACTTCGACGATTAAAGCAGCTGCTCGTGGGCAATGGCTTTATCAATTTAATTGAACTAACTAGCAAGATACACCACTGCCGGCCAACGGATTATAGTCAAACAATCTTTTCATTCTGTTAGACAAAATATTTACCATTTAGTAGTCAAAGGACTACCATAAGAAATGAAGCCGGTGGTACCCATGCCAATTACAGATCCACTGACCCCAATATTTTTTTGGAGGTAATGGTTATGGCTGTTGTAGAAAAGACTGCTTTATTGGATGAAAAGATGAACGAAGTATTCGATTGGTCCGACGCAACGTTACCAGTTCGTGACGCTCTGTGGGATCACTTCATGGAATCCAATGGTCACAACACCGATGAAACTGAAGCTTCAATGAAGGAAATCGATGCTAAGTCCGACGACGAAGTTCGCTCTTATGTAGAAGATAACCTCAAGAAGTAACCGGCTGTCTCAACCAAAAAATAGCCCTGCCATTCGGCGGGGTTATTTTTGTTTACGTTTTTTTAATTGTCCGCCACTTAAGCACTGAAAAGACGAAACCAGTCACCTACGGCTGTCAGAGATTCCGCCTGCTGTGGGGAACGCCTGCGGCCTGAGGAGCGGTCCTCCGGCTCGGTTCGAAGCCCGGCAGTTCACCGGTCTCCCAACACGTCCCACGGTGTAAGCCGAAAATCGGCTAACACCGTCGACACAGCTGGCTCCACCTCTGACCTCCTCCGGTTAAGTCAGTCTTTGAGTGGTAAATCAACCTAAATAGTTGAAGCATCCACCCCTAATCGACAGCAATTGACACCACCTGTGTAGCCGAGAGTGAGTCAAATTTGGACTCAGCCATGGGATTTACCAAGTGATCTGCTTGGTAAATGGCGACTTGAAGACGCGTTCTTCGGCTTCAAGCGAGGGGCAAGACCGCTCTTTGGCTTGCCCCGTCCTACCCACAGCGTCCCAGTCCAAATTTGGCGAACGGTAAGGCGTCGGCATCATCCAGGTTGTTTCCTCCTCGCTCCTCAACATACGAGATCATCGGCTATAGAGCAAAGACACCTGTCCAACCTTTGGATGGTTAACCGCCAATGGAACGTAGCAGCTAAGCCAATTGAGGGCTGACGCTGTAAAACGACAGGTACCGGTGCCCCGTCTCCGGATCAATCACCATGCGGGTCACGCTGGTATTAGTGGGCTCGGGAAGTGCCGTCGTTGCTGGTGCACCTAGCATCAGTAGCGCGGTCGCTTTGATCGTTAGGCCGTGACTGACCACTAAGATATGGTCGTTGGGGTGATCCACCACCTGCTCGGCCAACCACTGGCCAACTCGTCGTTGAATCGCTAAATACGTTTCGCCGCCAACTGTGGCTAAAACGTCTGGTAGCGCCTCACCCGTCAACGGGTCAAAATCCTCGGGCCGCTCCTCAGCAATCGTTGGCAAACTTTTGCCCGTCCATTCACCGTAATCGGCTTCCATCAGTCGATCATCAAATGACGGCGTTAGGCTCAACATGGTTGTGAGCGCCGCTGTCGTCTGCCGCGTGCGATGCAACGGGCTACTGATTAATTGATCGTAGCGTTGGTTCTGTAGCCACTGGGCAAGGTGTTCGGCCTGTTGCAGCCCTAACACCGTCAAATGAGTGGTCGTGGTATCCAACTGGCCTTGCATCAATTGATCGACATTAGCTTGCGTTTGACCGTGACGAACCCAATCGAAAGTTGTCATTTTTCAGTCACTTCCTCATTCACCATTAAAACCCTTTTTCGACCTTTCGTCGACCCCGTTGCAGTAAATAAATCGCTAAGATAACTAAAACGGAACCGATCACTTCGGCAGTCGAAATTGCCAAACTCAAGAAAACAATTGAGAGGACAAACGTTACCACTGGCTGAACAGCGTCCACGATACTGATCACATCGGAAGGCGCGAAATGCGAGCTATACAGCAATAACGAGAAGGGTAAAATCGTCCCAAACAGAATCACCGTCGCCATCGAGGCCAGCAGCGTCCCTGTCAGTGGTGGCGTGTTCACCCAGACTGGCTGATGAATGTTGAAGACGATCCCGGCAATGAAGGTTCCCCAACCTAATACCGTGATTGGCGCATGGCCCCCATCGCGGACTAAATTCCGTGGTAACACCACGTAACAAGCGGCCGTAATTCCTGAACCAATCCCCCAAAGAATGGAGCTCAATGGCAAGGCTAATTGGGAAAAATCACCACGCGTAATTGCTAGGAAGACCCCAACCATCGCCACGATAAAGGCAATGATATCACTACGGAGAGGGCGCTCGTGCTTAAAGAGCAGACTGCCCAAGACAATAAACAAGGGACTTAAGTATTGCAAAATCGTCGCACCAGCTGCATTCCCCGTCTGTACCGCGATGTAGAAAGTCAGCAGGTTTGCTCCCAGACCGATCAACGCATACGCGACCAACCACCCAATTTCACGCCAACTGCGGAAAACTGTGAAGGTCTGCTTACCATACAAGATTAAACTGATGGCCAGCAGGACGACCCCGGCTCCCATCGTGCGGGCTGATAAGAACCAGCCAACTGGAATGGATTGCCCCTGTGAAATAAACTGTAAAACTGTGCCAGACACCCCAAACATTGCTGAAGCAATGGTGGCCCAGAAAATGCCCTTAATGACGTTTCCCGTCGATACCTCTGATTTTTCCAAACCTGTGAATCCTTTCTCTCTCACACTCACGGCGTGCATTATAATTCTCCAATTTTACCTGATGTTCATTAGAACTTGATGATAAATCGGCAAAAATTCTAGCGCCAGTCAATTTTTTTAGTGGACCCGCGGACTAACGCAAAGTGGGAACAACTCGTTATGAGCTGCTCCCACTTGACTGGCATGGCCTAAGCCGTGTGGTCCACGTGCCGGGCCAGTAAATCGCCAATTAATTGAATTGCAAAGACAATGACCAGAATAATCAACATTGCCATCACGGTCACATCCGTTTCGAAACGACTGTATCCCACGTTGATGGCCAAATTACCTAATCCACCACCCCCAATGGCACCAGCCATCGCGGTCAGGTCAATCAGACTGATTAACGTTAGAACGGAAGACCGAATAATATCGGCCAAGCCTTCCTTCAGGTAAACCCGGAAGATAATGGCAATTGGGCCAGAACCCACGGATTCAGCGGCCTCAATCACACCCCGGTCGACCTCGGCTAAAGCATTTTGAATCTGCCGTGCGTAGAACGGAGCGGAACCAATTACCAACGGCACAATCGCCGCGGTTGTCCCAATTGCCGTCCCCACGATAATCCGGGTCAGCGGTGCAATCACCGCTAGTAAAATAACGAACGGAATTGACCGGCACAGGTTCACGATCTTATCTAAGATGTTGTAAATCACGCGGTTTTCCAAAATTCCACCGGGCTGCGTCACGATTAAACCAATCCCGATCGCCATCCCAATAATCCCAGCAACGATTGCGGTGATGGCCGTCATGTACAGCGTTTCACCCGTCGCCTGAAGGAAATCACCCTTCATTGTTACCGCATTGGGAAAATATTTCGCTAATAAACTCATCTAGGCCACCTCCGAATCATTAGGATTTAAATGGGTAATTTGAATACCGGCGTCTTGACAGTACTGCCAAGCAGCAACCAACTTGTCTGGATCACCAGACATAACGACAATCAAATTGCCTAACGGTGTATCTTGTAAGATCTCCACGTTGCCGTACAAAATGTTGGAAACCACGTTATAGCGTTTATACAACTCCGTAATCAGCGGGGCATCCGTGCTGGCGCCCACATATTGGAGTTGCACCAGCTGTTGGCTTTCGCTCAAGTTCAGCGAAGCAGCCTGCCGGAAAATCTTTTCCAGCGCTTGATTAATCTGCGTCGCCGTGTTGATGAAGTCTTGCGTAAGTGGCTTCTGTGGTCGACTAAAGATTGACACTAAATCGCCCCGTTCAATAATTTCGCCGTCTTCCATGACGGCAACCTTATTGCAGATCTCCTTCACGGCTTCCATTTCATGCGTAATCAGAACCACTGTAAGGCCGAGTTCCTTATTAAGCCGCTTCAACAACGCCAAAATAGAGGAAGTCGTCTTAGGATCCAACGCACTGGTCGCTTCATCACTGATCAAGATCTCCGGATCATTAGCTAGCGCCCGCGCAATGGCGACCCGTTGCTTCTGTCCACCGGATAATTGGGCCGGGTAATCCGTCGCTTTTTCACTCAGGCCAACGAGGTCCAACAGGTGTGCAACCTTTTTCTTACGGTCCTCATGTGATAGCCGTCCCTTAAGGGGGTAGCCCACGTTGTCTGCAATCGTCCGAGAGGCCATTAAGTTAAAGTGTTGAAAAATCATACCAATCTTAGTCCGTGCCGTCCGCAATTCGCGAGACGACAAGTTCAAGATATTCTGGCCGTTAACTTCAACGGAACCAGCAGTTGGCCGCTGGAGCCGGTTAATCACCCGCACCAACGTACTTTTCCCGGCACCAGAATACCCAACAACACCGTAGATGTCGCCACGGTTAACCGTCAAAGAAACCTTTTTGACAGCTTCAACGGTCTGCCCCTTATTATGGAAGGTGACGTCGATATCTTTTAACTGAATAATCGCTTCATTAGTCAAATCTTCGTTCTCCTTACTCGCCTTATGCTGGCAATTTTTCTCTCTACTTATCTTAATACCTTCGTTGTCCGTTGCAAGCTAAATTTGGACTTACTCCCCTAACAACGATCAGGCACCGTACTGTGAGAATAACATCATCAACACAGCGCAGTGCCTGGAAGTCTTCAATTCAGGGCAGCTAGTTAAGTGACAACGCGTTTTTAAAACTTAACCACTAGCCTGCTGTTTACCAAGCAGGAACAGATAACCCGTGGAAGTACTTCTTGATTAACTTCTTCGTTGCTTCAGATTGGTAAGCCTTCACAATCTTCTTGTAAGTCTTGTTATTCTTATCAGACTTGTTGGCAGCAATAATGTTGACGTAAGGGATGGAAGCCTTGTTTAGCTTTTCCTTGTAGATGGTTTCGCTGTTCGGCAACTTAGCTTCAGCAGCAAATTCGTTGTTGATCACGGCTCCCGTGGCATCCGTCAATGAACGTGGCGTCTGGGCAGCATCAACGGCCGTAATCTTCAGGTTCAACTTGTTTTGTGTAATGTTCTTAGGCGTTGGCAATTCAACCTTGGAATCCACCTTAATCAACCCAGCCGACTGGAGTAAATGTAAAGCCCGGCCTTCGTTGGTGGAATCATTAGGGATCGTGATTTGATCACCCTTCTTGATATCCGCTACGCTCTTCACCTTCTTGGAGTATAACCGTAGTGGTGCGCGCACCGTCTTACCAATGGAGACAATGTTACTCTTGTGAGCCTTATTCCATTGATCCATGAAGTAGGTGTGTTGGAACGAGTTAATGTCAATTTCGTGATTAGTCAACGCAGCGTTAGGCTGGTTGTAATCGGTAAAGGTCACCAACTTGATGTTGACCCCTTCCTTTTTCAGCTTCTTTTGAATCGGTTTCCAGATTTTTTCGTCGGAACCCATGATCCCAACCTTAACTGTCTTATCGCTGGAGCTGCTGGACTTGCCGCAACCAGCCACGATTAGTAACGGGATCAATAACACTAAGAGCCAACTGAAACGTTTAAATGATTTCTTCATATCCAAAATCCCCTTTATCTCAATTCATAATATAATTGCTTAATTGTTGCGAGCGAAAACGGTGACCAAAAGAAAAGAGTCCGTTTCTAAATTAATAGAAACGAACTCTGTCGTGGTACCATTCTAATTCAAGTCAGATGCAGACTGACCCCTCATTAACACTCGCCAGCTTACGCCTTAAAGTGCGTGCACGATAATGAGTGCCAAGCATCACCGCCTCATCACTAGAACTTAGCGGTACCAATTCATTTCAGGCCATCTTCACCCCGCCGTGGGTTACCCGCTCTCAGCAAAACGCGGGCTCTCTTGAAACCATTGACGGTGGTTACTCTCCTGATCACATTGTTTTCAATCGCTTAATTTAATTGCAAGTCTAATGCAACTTTAATCCGGTGTCAAGGAAAACCTTCAATAAATATTTTTATAACGAACGCCGTCATACCAGCTTTTGGCCGCCACCACTGAATTCAAATCGGTTTCACCACAACAAAATTTCTCACGCAAATTTCACTTAATCGTCTAAAATCTGTTCACGTAGAATCCCCGCGGCCAACAAAAACATGTGGGTGACGACCGGACCGACAAAACTAAATCCGCGCCGCTTTAAATCCTTGGCGACAGCACTCCCCAGACTGGACTGGTTCGTCAATTCCGATCGCGTAACGGCAGGCAATAAGAACGGGGTCCCATCTACCAACGCCCACAGGTAGGCACTAAAGCTGCCAAACTCTTGTTGGACCTTGAGGATTGCCCGGGCATTCTTGATCACCGCCCGAATCTTACGCTGATTACCAATCATTTCTGGATCAGCCGCGATCTCAGGAATCGCCACCTCATCAATCAACGCCGCAACTTGTGGAATTGCCATCCCCGTGAAGACTCGCCGGTACACGGGAAGCTTGCTAGCCGCTGCCTGCCAGCTCAGGCCCACCTGGAAAACCCCTACTGTGAGTAGTTCAAACAACACGTGGTCATCGTGCGTGGGCGTCCCGAAATAGTCGTGATATTCTTTAACCCCATCGGTCTGCCAACACTGGCCGTCATTTGGTCCAATCGTCATGCTTTCCCCTCCGTTCCGGTCCCATGATACCAAACATTGGTGGCAAGATCTAAACCAATGGTGGCCGCTACTTCAGGTAGGCGTACTTGTAACTCCACTGCGTACCAGCGGTGTTATGGATGACGCCCTTAACATCTGAACGTTGCAGGTAGGCATAGTTGGCTTGGTAAAGGGGCGTGAAGCTCTGCTCTTTATTGATCAGCTTAGCCGCCTGTACCATATCTTGCCAGCGGGCTTCATCATTGCCGGCATCTGCCCCCTGGGCCCGATTGATCAGCGCGTCATACTGCCGATTAGACCATTTGCCATAGTTCAACGCATTGGTGCTTACCGGAATCTGGAGGAAGGAGATCGGATCATTGAAGTCCGCTCCCCAATGCGACAGGTAGAGGTCGAAGTCACCACTGGTTGACCGGGACTGGGCTACCGAAGCCGGGACGTTTTCAATCTTCAAATTAAAGCCGCTCAGATTCTGCTCTAACGCACTCTTCAAATATTGAGTGACCGTGCTGGCTGCAACGTCATCATTACCCGCCATAATGTTTAAGCTAACTTTTTTAAGGCCGAGTTGCTTCAACCCCGCTGCCCACTTTTGCTTGGCTAACGTTGGGTTGTAGGTCGTCGTATTCTTAACAACCTGTTGCTTGGCAAAGTCTTCACCGGACTTAGGATCACGGGCCAAGCCGCTAGCCACAAAGCCAGTTGGCGTAACCGAGCCATCCCCCAAGACTTTCTTCGTCAATTGACGCCGATTAATCGACAATGCGATGGCTTGGCGAATATTGCGATTGCTCATGATCCGCCGCTTCTCTTGATTCTCATCCTTAAAGTTGTACTTCAGATGAATCACAATCGAGTACGGATATTCCTTAAACTCACGGTTATTCTTATAATTTTTGACCTGTTCCGTGGACAATTGCGCAAAATCTAACTTGTGATTCTGGTACAAGCTTAAGCCCGTTTGCGGATTGGTCACGACTTGATAATTAATCTTTTGTAGCTTCACAACCTTTTTGTCCCAGTAATGCGGGTTCTTAACGAAGGACCAGGTATTGCCAGTCCCACTCCAATTTGTTATCTTAAACGGCCCGCTGTACACCATGTATTCCGACTTGGTCGCGTATTTCTTACCGTATTGCTTGACGACCTTTTCGTTTTGCGGGGCAAACAGTGGATAGGCCATTAAAATTTTAAAGTAGGCCATCGGCTTCTCTAGTTGAATCACCACCGTTTGCCGGTTTTTGGCGTGAATCCCAATGGTATCCGGACTAGCCTTACCCGCAATAATCTTGTCACCGTTCTTAATTCCGGAGAACATGGTCGTGTAGGACGCTTTGGTGGCGGGAGTTAGCGTCCGCCGCCAAGAATAAACGAAGTCCTGGGCGGTAATTCGATCGCCATTACTCCATCTAGCATTGTCTCGGATGTGAAAGGTCCACGTCTTCTTATCCTTCGACATTTTGGCAGAATCGGCCAAACCTGGCGCTACTTGGCCATTCTTGCCGAGTCGATAGAAACTCTCGAATACATTTCCCGTTTGACCGTACCCGGTAGCCTTCGCCAAATCAATCGTATCCAATTGTGCTGGTGCCGGTAATTTTAACACTTGAGAAGGCTTAGTCGTCGAGGAAGATTGACCGCAGGCAGCTAAACCCAATCCCATCGCAATGACTGCCGCAACTAAGCCGATACTGGTCCATTTTTTCATAAAATCTTTAGCTCCCTTTTCCTCAAATTTAGTGGTGTGCAATCCCCAAATTCGTCGTTAAGTACAGAAAAAGCGGGTCTCCCCTCACGCTGATCGTGATGGGAAACCCGCTTACACTGACAGCAGTCGCTACCGCTGTCGTCGCTATGTAAGTCTACTGGTTAGCCGGAAAATCACGATTAGACGCAACGCAAATAAGCACGTTACATTGGCAACATGCGGCTAACATCATTTGGTTTTGGCTAGCGTTTAGCATCATCGTGATTTTCCCTCCTTACTTTTTGTAATCGAATTGGATTGCACAAGTTTAAAGATAACCTCTTTCAAGGTGTTTGTCAAAAGAAAAAATCGGTTACTAACATCTCACGGAGGAAACCTGTATACTGGAGACAGTTGAATTGATAGAAAGGATTTGAACGTATGGACATCGAACGAACGCTTGCTGCATTGACGTTACCGGAGAAAGCCGCTATGGTCTCCGGCAAGAACTTTTGGTACACGGCCGCTGTTGACCGTTTGAACATTCCGGCACTAATGATGACGGATGGCCCCTCTGGACTGCGTAAACAGGATCCGAGTGCTTCCGCTGGTGACATCACCAACTCAGTGAAGGCCATCACCTATCCTGCCGCGGCTCTGAGTGCTAGCTCTTGGAATCAAGACCTCATGAAACAATTGGGAGAGCACCTGGGCGAAGAGGCTCGCGCGGAACAAGTGAGTTTATTGCTAGGTCCCGGGGTTAACCTGAAACGTTCACCGCTTGGCGGTCGCAATTTCGAATACTTATCAGAAGATCCCCTGGTTGCGGGTAAACTCGGTAGCGCCTACGTTGAAGGTGTTCAGTCACAACACGTTGGGGTTTCCGTCAAACACTTCGTGGCAAATAACCGCGAAAACCAGCGCTTTACGGCTTCCAGTGATATGTCGGCTCGAACCCTGCGTGAGCTTTACCTTCGGACTTTCGAAATCATCGTCAAAGCGGCCTACCCCGCAACGATTATGACTTCCTATAACCGGACCAACGGTGTCCTTAATTCCCAAAATCGGCATTTACTGCGCGACATTTTACGTGATGAATGGGGCTTCCACGGCGCTATCATGTCGGACTGGGGTGCGGTCGCAGATCATGCTGCGGCACTGACTGCCAGTCTTGACTTGGAAATGCCGGGTAAGGGCCAAGCTTCGGTCGATGAAATTATTCGTGCCGTCGAAACCGGCGAATTAGATATCGGGACCCTCAACAAGGCCGTCCGGCACCTCCTCCACGTGGTCGACAAGTGGAAGCCAGCGCCAACTGCGGGGACTTACGATCACCAAGCGCATCATGACTTTGCGCGTAAGCTCGCCGATGACAGTATTATCCTACTGAAAAATCATCAACAAGAATTGCCACTAACCCCCGGCAAGGCCGGCAAGATTGTGGTGATCGGTGAACTGGCCGAACACCCGCGTTATCAGGGCTCTGGTAGCTCACACGTTAACCCTACTAAAGTAGTCACACCGCTGGAAGCCTTGAAATCCACCGGCTTACAAGCTGATTACTATCCTGGTTATCGACTCGATGAAAGTGAAACGGACGATCGCTTAGCCGATGAGGCACTCACCGCTGCTAAGGACGCCGATCACGTCATTATTTTCGCCGGTTACCCTGCCGCAGCCGAATCTGAAGGCTTCGACAAGACCTCAATCATGCTGCCAGAAAACCAAACAGACTTAATCGGTAGTCTGGCTAAATTAAATGATCACACCACCGTCGTCTTACAAAATGGGTCCGCCGTTGAAATGCCGTGGATTCATACCGTTGCGGCCGTGGTTGAAACTTATTTAGCCGGAGAAGCGGTCGGTGAAGCTACTTGGGATATCCTGACTGGTGCCGTCAATCCTTCTGGTCACTTGACGGAAACGTTCCCGGTTCGCCTGACGGATACACCAATGGCACCAACCTTCGCTCAAGATCCTCGTCACGAGCTCTATTCTGAAGGTATCTTCATGGGTTACCGTTATTACGATACTCATGAAATGCACGTGCTCTATCCGTTTGGACACGGTCTCAGCTACACTGAATTCGAATTTACTAATCTCAGCGTCAAACAGAGTGAACATGGCGCAACCGTTACCTTCGATGTCACTAACACTGGTGATCGTGCCGGTCAGGCGGTGCCTCAGCTGTACGTTGCCAACCATACCTCGCACGCACCAATGCCAACCAAGGAACTACGGGGCTTCGCCAAAGTTGCGGTGGCTCCTGGTGAAACGCAGGCTGTCACCTTAAAGCTGACGCGCCAAGACTTCAGCTGGTGGCGTCAAGGCAAACACCGTTGGCAAGCAGATTCCGGGGATTATGAATTAATGGTCGGTCAATCTTCTCGTGATATTCGCCTGCAGGCCAAGCTGACCATGGACTTCAAGAACTCGCCCGCACCAATTACGGATGAAACTTACTTGACCATCATTGCACAGAACACGCGCCTGCTAGATCTCTTCAAGCAAACGGTTATCCAGCCAACTAGTCAAGGTGAGAACGGCTTGCTCAGTGCGACTGACGAGAACGGTGCTCCAACGGTCTTATCTGATCAAATGTTTCTGAACATGCCACTCCGGGCGCTCATTGCTCAGGGGGTACCAGCTACCTTAATTGAAAACTTTATTCAGGCTGCCAATTCGAAATAACGGTAGTCAAAAGACGCAACTAATGTGATGAACATTAGTTACGTCTTTTTATTTTGCGCTGATTAATTGTCGCTTAATGGCAGCACCATATCTAAATGTGGAATCCCGGTGTCTAGGTACACGGCACTTGTCGGCTGAAAGCCAAAAGACGCGTAAAAAGATTGCAAGTAAGCTTGCGCCTGAATGACAATTACGGTCGCTGCTGGATAGGTGCGCTTAGCCGCTGCCAAGGCGGCCTCAACCAGTTGCCGTCCCGCACCGTTACCCCGATGATCTGGCGCAACCAGGACTCGCCCAATCCGCACCTGCTGGCCCTCATCCATGAGCCGTGCATAGGCGGTCACGCGACCACTAGCATCTTGAGCAAATAAATGCTGGGCGTGCAGATCTAGGTCATCGACCTCTTGGTAGGCACAGGTTTGTTCCACGACAAATACAGCTACCCGTACCCGATAAATTTCAAACAGTTCCACCGGTGTCAGCTGTTCAAAACTTTTCTGTTGAAATTCCGGCATTCCGTCACCTGCTTAGTTCAAATTCTTAATGTGGTTTTGATGCGTTAGTGGATATTCCACTGGTGTATCCCACTCTTCCAACATTTTATCAGTCATGACGACGCGTTGTAATTCTAAATTATCGTATGGTTCCATGTAGTACGCACGTTCATTTAGGCCCATGTACCCGCGATACTGCGTGTAGTCGCTACTCCCATCTGCTTTGAGCTTGACCCCCTTAGGAATTGTGACCCCGTCTAGCAAGTGTTGAAGCAGATTCATCGTCTCTGGCGTATTTGTGGCCGGTTGACTGTAATGCTTATTGAAGACGGTTCGAATAAACCGTGATGGTGATGTGTAATCGCCAGGCATCCCGAAAGCTCCCGTCCCTGGCCCCACCGTTTTCAGGTTAAAGCCCTGATAATCATGCAGTGGTCGAGTGTCGGCCACGAGCGTGCCATACGTGCTCAAATTCTGTAGATGCCAGCTCAATTGTGGCGAATTAGCCATCACCCCAACTGGATCCTCGATTAAATGAAGATCATGATCGGTAGCTTCCAAAACCGCTGTATCACCGGTAGCATCGCTAAAGATAAAGTGCAGGGGAACCGTGATACCTAGCAGCGCTACTGGTTTATCGACAATTTGAACTTGCGTGATCAACTCGCGTAAATCGGCGACGCTCTTCGCATTCCCCAACACCCAAGCCGTCAAGTCGTGGGGCGCAATCCCCAGCTTATCAGCCGGAACCGTCTGCGCGTATTTCGCATAATCTGAGAAATACAAAGCAGCCGCACCAAGGCCATACTCATTAACACCATCAACAAACATATAGTGGCTCAGATTACGACCGGCACCCACGAATCCGTACTTTGTCGTAAACTCGCCCGCATCCCCTTGAATCTTCTGCTGCCGGGGCATAAAAATTGGCTGACCACCCAATTCAAACCCAAAATCCATGGTTCGCGCCAAGAAGTGATCTCCCTGGCTATTTTCGTAGGTCAAGCTCGTACACATTAAAATCATCCCGTTTCCCATTTAGTTAGTCACTATTTTAACCCTAAATAAGATACTGTGCACGGATAATCGTTGATTATATGTTTGATTTTTACGTTTCCTTCCAAAGTGCATCATGACGCCGTTTTACGGTTCAACCCCGGAACTAGAAACGGGTAAAAAGGTTCTCCACCATCGACGCTTAGGTGTGGTCAACCTTGTCACTCAACTTTCATCAATTTGATAGGTAATGCTACTTTCACCGTTACCATTGCTGACGACTTGTAGCTGGTTAGGCACCTGGGCCCGCAATTCACTCACGTGGCTGATAATACCAATCATGCGATGGCGGCCTTCAACGGTCTCTAACGATTCTAACGCCGTCATCAACGCATCTTCGTCCAGTGATCCAAAGCCCTCGTCGATGAACAACGCATCCACGTCAACACTACCCGTGGTTTGCTGAATAACTTCACCTAAAGCCAAGGCCAAAGCCAGCGCGGCGATAAAGCTTTCCCCACCAGACAAGGTGTGCACGCTCCGTTGCTCGCCAACATGATCATCATAAACGTTGATTTCCAACCCCGAGTTTTTCTTATACGTCGCCGGTTGTTCATCCACCAGGAATTGATACCGCCCATTGGTTAATTGTTGCAGGCGCTGATTTCCTACCGTTAAGATCTGTCGCAGATACGTCTGCAAAACATACCGTTCCAATCCGAGTTTACTGTTAGGACCATCGCCATTGACAACGCCTACTAATTCCGTCAACTCTTGGGTCTGTTTCAACGCCACCGCTTGTTGTGCGATCAACTGGTTGAGCTTAGTCATCACTTCGCTATTTCGCTGCCACTGATCTTGGTACGTATGGCGTTGATCCAACAGCTCGTTGACTTGCTTAGTGGCTGCCTGTAACGCCGCTTGCGTCTGTGCCCGATCCGGGATTGGCCGATCAGCGACACGCTTCTTCAATTCGGCAATTGTGGTGGCGACCCGTTCACGTTGCGTCTGGAAGTCTTGCAGCCGTGCCCGCTGCGTTGGTAGCAACGCGACCTGTTCCAGCTGCTGCGCAACGTCTGCCTCAATCGTTGGCGTTACCTGATCAAAGTGCTCTGCCAAAAGAGTTGCCACTTGGTCAGCGGTTGTGGTGACCCGTTGCTGACTCTTGGTGACTTCAGACGTCGCCGCCTTGACCTCCGTAGTCGCGATTGTAACCTGGTTTGTCGCCTTGGTGACCCGTTCAGTGATGGCATCCCAAGCTGCCTGATCGGTAGCCAAACGTTGGCGAAGCGTTTGTTCTTGCGCCTGAAATTCGGCCAACGTGGCCGCCTGCTCCGGTAACTGCTGTTGTTGCGTCGTCAACTGAGCAGCCAACTGATCGACGGCCCGCGTCTTGTCCTGTTGGTCCGCCTGAGCCCGCTGTAACTGTTGTGTCTGTTGCTGGGCTTGTTGAGCGAGCTTGGTTAGCTGTTCTTGTGCGGTTTTAATCTCGGCCAATTGGTGCTGATTTTCTTGCATAGCCCGTTGATTTTGCGCTGCCAATTTTTCAATCTGCTGAGTCAACTCTGCCAGGGCATTATCTGCATTGGAGGACACCGACAGGTCACTTGCCAGCTGTTTCAGCCCAGTTTGTTGCTTTTGCTGATGGTCTGCCAAAGATTGCTGTGAGCTGGTCAATCTAGCACCCAGCTGGGCCGCTTGATCTTGCTGTCGCTGTGCCACCGCCTGTGCTTGCTTAACCTCGGCTTCCGTCACTGTCGTATCCGCCACAGCGGCTGGTGCCGGATGATCCGTTGCCCCACAAATTGGGCACGGACTCCCCGGCTTTAACTGGCCAACCAGTCTAACAATTTCATGATTAAGTAGCTCTTGATTCAACGCTTCTGCCTGTTGCTGCGCTTGCTGGGCCTGCTCCTGTTGGGCCTTTAACTGTGCTTGCAACGTTGTGACCTGCTGCTGAAGTAATTGTTCTTGTTGGTCGCCATCTTGCAAGGTACGGAGCTGACGTTGCCAATCAGTCAATTGGGCTTCCTGTTTCGTTAAACGTTGACTCGCCTGATAGACAGTCGTTTGTTGATCAACGATTTGCTGCAGGTCTTGCTGAGCGTGCTGACTTTGCGTCAGTGTCGTTTGTGCCGCTTGAACCGCCTGCTGGGCAGTCGTCACCTGTTGTTGAGCCGCTTTAAGCTGGCGCGTCAACTCGGCAATCTGCTGATAAATTGGTTTAACCTTCGCCTGCTGGGCCAATTCATCCTTAGTCGTTGCGATGCGCTGGTCAATCGCTGCCGAGTCATTTTGCTGCTTAACCGCGGCTTGCTGAGCCTGTTGAGCTACTGCCAGCCGTTTTTGAGCTTGCTGCACGGTTGCCTGTCGTTGCTTTAGCTCGTGCTGGGCTGCTGTTCGTTCCTGCCACTGCGGCTGAATCGTTTGTACCCATTCCAACTGCTTAATGGTTTGTTGCAAGGTCGTCATTTGTGGCAACTGTTCTGCTAGTCGCTGCTGGCGTTCGACTTGAGCAGCGAGTTGTTGCCGATCTTGAAGCAACTGATCCTCGCGGGTATCTTGCTGCGTGAGGGCGGTAACTCGTTGCTGGGCGGTCTTAAGCTGCGCCGCGGTGGCGGTTACCAGATCTTGCGTCGCTGCCTGTTGCGTCGTCATTAATGCCAGTAACTCGGATACCTGTCGGGCGGTCATGAACTCCTGGGCCGACTCTTGATTATCCGCTGTCCAAATGAGGTCTTGTTCTAACCGCTGAAGTTGTTGTGCAACGTCCTCATTTTGTGCTTGGTCTTGCCGCAGTTTAGCGCGTAGCCGATCGGTCCACTGAGCAAAAATTTCCGTATTAAACAATTGTTCTAATACGGTCGCCTTATCCTCACTAGGTGCCGTCAAAAAGCGCCGAAATTCTCCCTGCGGTAATAGAACAATCTGGGCAAATTGTTTACCGTCCATTTGTAATAGATTTTGCAGATAGTCATCGACCTGCCGTGATTTGGTCAGCTGGTCGACCTCTGTGTCGCCTTCAAATACGGTTAGCTCCACCTTGGCAGCTAACTTGGTCAGACCAGTACCCCGTTTTTTGTGCTGCATCTGCGCCGGTTCGCGAACGATTCGATAACGGCGATCTCGATGGCTAAATTCAAAGGTCACGCGCGTCCGATCCTGCGTCGTGGCAAAGTCCGAGCGCATCGCTTGTGGTTCGCGATCAACACCGGATGACTGATCAAACAGTGCATAGCACATACCATCAAAGATCGTCGTCTTACCACTCCCCGTCTTGCCACTAATCAAAAATAATGGGGTGGCCTCAAACTTCGTAAAGTCAATCGTTTCATCTCGGTATGGCCCAAAGTATTGAAGGTGTAAAGTCAGTGGTCGCATTTACTTCTCCTCCTTCATTGCCTGCTGTAAGGTCGTCTTCGCCCAGCCTGCTTGCTGGGTGGTCAGCGGATGATCCGCGACTTGCCCAAAGAAATCTGACAGCAACGTTAACGGATCGCGCTGAACTTCTTCAATATTCAACTTCTCTGGCGTCACATCTAGCTGATTTACCCGTTGTAATTCAATGATCCGCGGGAACCGGGTCTTTAAGCGCTGCATCACGTTGGCAATTGGGGTGGTGTCCGTCAGATTTACGGCAATAAAGTCATCGCTAGTCACTGGGTATGCCACCTCGGGGTCCATGAGTCGCTCGAAGGAATCGGTCAACACAACCAGATCATTGAGGGGCTTCAATGGCTCAAACGTCACCTCAACAGGCGTTTTATCCGTATCCACAATCCAAACGCCTTTGGTATCTGCTGCTTCACTGGTCGAGAACTTTAAGGGCGAGCCACTATACTTAATCACCGGCTCATTCTGCAGCGCTTCTTTTCGATGCAAATGGCCGAGGGCGACATAATCAAACGGCGCCAGCAAATCAACTGGAACTGCGTTTAATCCACCCACCTGAACCAGGGTCTCCGAATCACTGTGTTGGCTGCCCGCCGCAAAGAAATGGGCCACCAAAACGTGTTTCTTATTGGGATCAAAATTTGCCTGCATGGCGGTCACCAAGCGCGCCATCGCCTCGGCCACCGTCTTAATCTGATCATCTTGAAAATACTGGCGCACGCTGAAGGGCTCAAAGTAGGGTAGCAAGAAAAATTGGGTATCCCCTAATACTACCGGCTTAACCCCTTCGGCCACCGTCGTATTCAGGTAAAAGTCAGTACTTTCAAACCACTCCCGCCCCTGACCTAAGCGTACCGCTGAATCATGATTCCCGCTGATTGCCAGCAATGGCAGGTGCTGACGGCGGTTCAAATCTACCAACATCGCGTCCAGCGCGCTCACTGCGTCTTCACTGGGAAGCGCACGATCATACAAGTCACCCGCAATCACGACTGCATCAACCTTTTGGGCCAGAGCAATCGCCTTGATCTGCTCGTAAGCATCCCGTTGTTCCGTTAGCAAATCATAGCCGTGAAGTTTTTTGCCAATGTGCCAGTCTGCTGTATGTAAAAACCGCATTCTATATCAATCTCCTTGTCGATTCTCAGGGGCCCAATCACAGCTCATCAGGTGATCATTCACCAGACCCGCTACTTGTAAAAACGAATAGATAATCGTTGGTCCCACAAATTTAAAACCGCGCTTTTTCATTTCTCGAGAAATATGGCGCGCCAGATCAGTAGTTCCGGGCATCTCACTGGAACTGGTAAACTGGTGTCGAATGGGCCGATTGTCTACAAACGCCCACAGCCACGTCGCAAAATGATCAGGGCCGGGCCAATTTAAGATGACCCGCGCATTGTTAACCGTTGCCTCGAGCTTGCGGCGATTGCGAATAATGGCCGCGTTCGTCAAAAGCTGCTCAACATCCTGGGGCGTCATGCTTGCCACTGTCGCAATATCAAAGTGATGGAAGGCCTGCTCGAACGCTTTACGTTTATTGAGCACCGTTTGCCAACTCAATCCTGCTTGGTAGGTCTCCAAACACAACAGTTCAAAGAGACGCTGCTCGTCATGCTCCGGTCGTCCCCATTCCTCGTCATGATACCGTTGCATCGTCGCTGAAGACATTGCCCAATCACATCGTTTAACCACCGTGATCCCTCCCTTTTCTAGTTAGGTTTACTATACCAGATTCCCAGTGAGAATGCCCGAACAAATGTTCACGTTAACTATTTTGAAACCGCAACCATTGCTGCCGTCATTGGCATATACCAGCAAAAACATCTGGGCAGCTTTTACTTGACCGGTTCCCTAGAAAAGGCTATGCTATTGTAAATATTTCGTTTTGGGGAAATGAGGAGGTTCGCATCATGCACAAAAATCATCATCTAAGAATGCGGTCGTTGTTGGTTGCTGTCGCCACAGTTATCCTATTTGCGCCGGCAATCGCTACCAGTACCGTCACTGCTCAAGCAGCTAGCGTGACACCCTCGGCAAAAACACTGAAGAAGTCCAACAGTTACTACCGGAAGCACGCCAAAAACTTAGGCAAAAAGTACAAATTCGCTTACAATGCGCAAACCGCGCTGAAGAAGAATGGGAAGGCTACTGTTTGGATCAACACTAAAGATGCCAAACTAAAGAGCAGCGTTAAAATTGCCATGAACTACTGGAACAAAAAATTAGGTAAAAAAGAATTTGTCCAGGGATCCAAGAAACACCATACGCTGACATTTTCCGTTTCTAAAGCCCCAGCAACTAAGGGTGATCAAAGTGATGCCTGGTGGACACCTAGTAACAAGCAACTGCAAGTTCGTTGGTCCTACTATCAAGCAGAGACTAAGAATATTGGCGTTGCGATGACCAATCAGCTGAACGATGCCTTCTACAACAAGTATGCCAAGACCATCGAAGCTCAAGCTAAGTCGAATTTGACGGCCAAGGGTATCACTTCTGCTGACAGCGACTACCAGACTGAATTTAATACTGAGGCTCAAAAGGTCGAGAAATCACTGCCGGCTTATGCCACGTTGGAAAAAGAAGTTAAGGGCGTTAACACTGTGGCCAAGAATGGCCGGATGTATGAATACGCTAGCACTATCGCCCATGAGTTAGGTCACGTCATGGGCTTAAACCACTCACCTAATCGCGCTGATCTCATGTACTTTGAGAGCGGGAGCAACAACGTTTACAGCTACAAGAAGGTTAAAAAAGGCCTCTCTAAGTACAATCCGATCACTAAGACTGATCAGCGACGGGCTAAGTTAGCCTTAAAGATTTACACCGCCACTTACTAATCAAAATGATACTTTGAGCTTGGGATAATCTCCCAAGCTTTTTTGTATTCAGCGTATTTCAACCAACCATCTACCGGGGCTGAAATATTCTTTGCCGTCTTGCAATCGAACTGTAATCAATTGTAAATCTGTAGTAACCTGTCACCCAGCTCGCCCGTGTACAATAAGGGTAAAGACTGAGGAGGATGTCATACATGCAAATTAAGTTACATAAATTAGTTGCTGGTGTTGCGGCCTTTGCTGCCGTATTAGCCGTCGGTGTTAGTTTGAACACGACTACGGCCAACGCGGCTGGCAAGAAGGTTGCCGACATTTCGCAATATCAAGGAAACATCAACTGGAAGAAAGCATCTAAAGACCTAAAGTACGCGATTATTCGGGTACAACATGGGAGTAAGGGTGATGCTGGTTACATGATCGACAGCAAGCGCAACGTCAATGCTGAAGGGGCCTACAAGCACGGCGTTCCGTTCGGTCAATACATGTTTGCTGAATTTACGAGTGTTAAGGATGCCCAACAAGAAGCTAAAGACTTCTACAAGCGCAGTAACAAGCACACGAAGTTCTTCGTCTTGGATGAAGAAAAGCGGATGCCATCAGCTAAGGGCAAGGAACAAACTTACGTTAATGCTTGGCTGAAGACGATGCGTGGTTTGACTGACAAGCCATTAATCATGTACGCCGGCGAATACTACGCCAACTACCACAAGTTAAACTTCGACAAGTTCGATGGTACCTGGATCGCCAAGTACAGTTCCGTTAAGCCTAAGGTTAGTGGGACTTCCGTTGACTTATGGCAATACACGAGTTCTGGCCGCGTTTCCGGTATCAGCGGTAACGTCGACCTGAACAAGGTCCTGAACAGTTCTCAGGTTAACAAATGGTTTGCTAGTAAGAAAGCCCACTCCGCTGCCAGCTACTATAAGAGCATGACGGATGTTTCCGGCATCAAGACCAAGAAGACCGTTTACGAATACAAGGGTACTACCTTTACGAAGAACAAGCGTAGTACCAAGATCACCGCTGGCAAGAAGTTAGCTGTCAAGGCGATCACTAAGAACGGCAAGAACGCTTACCGGTTCCAATTAACTAACGGCAAGTACGTCACGGCCAACAAGGCCTACGTTGCCACTTATTAAACTTTTAAAAACCATCCCTAGTGGGTGGTTTTTTAGTTACAAAACATCTAAAAAAATGTGCCACTGACTAATTCTCCTAGCCAGTGGCACATTGCTTTAGTTATGGCCTATTGTAGGCCCGTGACAACTTGTAAAGTTGCGGAATAATAATTGTGTTTTTCAATCGTTTTCGGTAGTTGCTTGGCGGTGCGCTTCTTCAACGCATTTTGTTTCATGGTCTTCGCTGCGAAATGAACCGGTGCCGTAAAGGCGGTATTCTCGTAATGGTTAACCGCTTTGCCACCCAGGGTGTAGACCGCCGTTACTTTGGACTTCTTGTTAAAGAATTTGAGTTGTTTCAACAAGGCTTTCTTCGTCGTCTTATTCTTGCTTAACTTATACGTCTGAGCCAAGCGCCACGGTACCCGATTGGCATTGTAGCCCACTTGGTTGTCCGTTGCGGATTCAATGCTGTACGGCTTAACTGCCTTCAGTTTAATCGATGCTCCCGTCGCTAAGATAAAGTCTGGGAAGAGTCCCGTCCGGTGCCGCGCACTTAATTTCTTAACAGCCGTCTGGCTTCGCTTAGCTACCTTCGTCCACGTCTTATCATGCGTGTATTTAGCAAAGGTCTTAAAGTACCCCGTCATCAAATCTGATGTCCGTAACTTACTGAGATCATAGCTGTTCGTTGCCCAATTTCCCATAGTTGGCAAGTAGGTCGTGTGGTTAATCTCTTTTTGTTTGATCGCCTTAATCAACTTTTTAGCGGCTGCTCGGTAATTGGTATGCTTGCTCCCCCACTGCTTATCGGCCAGAATCAACGCATAGGCAATATCCAAGTCACCATCGGTCGCAGAGTTCCGCTGTGACCCCACACTCGTCATTTTACCGGCTCGCTTGGTCTGTTGCCACTGCATGAGGGGTGTCTTACTAGATACCCGATGAGCCCGATAATACTTATACATTTGATTAAAAATGGCGTGGGTCTTGGCCCCCTTCTTGGCGGCCAGGACCGTTGCTAACATTCCGTAGCCTTGACCCTCAGATAACGCCGTCGTCGTGCCTTGACCATTATTAGATTTCACATACTTCTGGGTCTTGCCCCCGACATACGTCTTACGCCATTGCTGATACTGGGTCACTGCTTGGCTAGTCTTCGCCTGAGCCGTTACGGGTTGAACGTTGGTTAAGCCCCAAACCAGGCCTCCAACCAATAAGGTCCCCAACAAATAGGATAACCATTGATGTTTGCGCATACTGACTAACTCCCTTTTAAGCGTTTTCTTTTACTCTAATTATGCAACTTTTGACGGTAGCTGTCGTGGAAATTAACTCATCTTGCCAGGATTGACCCACGAAAAAAAACAGCACTCACATCAAAGTAAGTGCTGTCGGATACGTCTAATCGGTAAAAATCTTCTTGGCAATGCCAAACGCGGACCACGCCTTAGGCCAGCCTACGTAGAAAGACAAATGCGTAATCACTTCCGCAATCTCGTCTTTAGTGATGCCATTGCTCTTACCAATCTTCAAATGTGCCGGGAGTTGTTCAAAATTACCAGCTGAGATCAACGCCGAAATCGTAATCAGACTGCGTTGATGGGCTGACAACTGGTCTTCACGTGACCACACTTGACCAAACAACACATCATCGTTTAACTCAGCAAATTTAGGCGCAAAATCACCTAAATTATCCCGGCCAGCCGTTTGTTTCTTTGCCATTTCAATCAGCCTCCTCATCTAAAGCCGCGTAATGCGCATCATCAACGGGTTCCAACCACTCTGGCGTTCCCGCCGTAATGGCAATGTGACTGAACCAACTATCTTTAGTAGCCCCGTGCCAATGCTTCACACCGTCCTTAGTGACGACAACATCCCCCGGATGTAACCGACGGGCAGGTTGACCGTCCTCTTGATACCAGCCTTCGCCACCCGTAACCAGTAGAATCTGAAAACCGTCGTGGTGAATATGCCAGTTATTCCGGCAACCGGGCTCAAACGTCACATTGCCCACGCCAACACTGACGTCGGGATCATTAACTAATCCCTGTAAGTAGCTTTGACCCGTAAAGAATTTTTGATACGCCACGTTCTTATCACCGGCAGGAAAAATAACGCCATCTTTAATTTCTGCATTTTTTACCAATACTATCCGCTCCTTTATTTGTCATCGTTAAATCGCTGTAAATAATCATGGAAACTCTCAGAGTCGGCAATGGTATGATCAACTTTACCATCGTACCAATCGATCTTATGCCCCAGCACTTGTAAGTGCATTTGCAACTCGGCGATATCGGCTTCGGCATCGTCCTTAGCCTTCTGCAACATGGCTCGCCGCGTCGGAATGGTGGCGTCACCTTCAGCTCGCAGCTGCACGTAGCGTTTTAAATCATTAATCCGCATCCCAGTGCCCTTCAAGTGAAGAATGAAACCCACCCAGCGAATATCTCGCTCGGTATAGTAGCGGACACCATTCTCATCTCGATGGGACTTAATCAATCCTTGATCTTCGTAATACCGTAATGTATAGGTGGATAGCCCGACTAATTGAGCGAATTCACCGATACGATAATGCCGTACTGATTCAACCATCTGACGACCTCCTTCGTTTCCTTACAAGCCCTAGTAAACACCTTCGAGTGCACTTTAAGTCAAGACTATTTTGAAAATAACAAAAAAAGCCGGATTTTTAAGTCCGACTCTACTCTAAAGTAATTTGCTCGATGACGAGTTGCATCATCTGTTGAAACCGCTCGTCAATTCGTTTTTGTGGCAACCGCAGATAGCCACCCAGCTCTTGCATGATAAATCCAAACAACGCAGAACGGTACAGCGTTGAGGCAACCAGATTGGGATTATCTGCGCCCTCTAACACGTGAAGACTTTGAAACATCTGCTGATATAAGTCGCGCAAAGCCTGGTGCGTTCGCTTCAATTGGCGAAGTTCATTGGGATTAATCAGGATTGGGGCCAGATGCTTCTTCTGCCGACACCCCTGTCGAAATTCTTGGGCGAAAACCAGCAGGGCTTCCTTGCCACCAACGCCAAATAGGCGATGCATCAACTGATCATTTAATTTATCGACAAACCGCAATCCTACTTGATCTAACAGATCATTGAGGCTATCGGCATAATTGTACACAGACTGGGGCCGAATCTCCAAAGTATCGGCCAATGCCCGGATGGTCAGATTTTCCAGTCCACGCTCCGCAATTAAACGGTCCGCCTGATCTAGCACAATCTCTCTCGTCAGTGTTCGTCGTTTGACCACACCCTCACCTCTTTCTGAAATTTTCTGTTCTTATTATACCTTAACTTAAGCACCAGTAATAGCGGGCATTGTCCTCGCTCACTCAACTAAAGACGTTGATTACCCCGCGAGAATAGGTCTGCCATTGAGGCCCAAGCCTGCCCATAGCCCCCACCAACCAAGCCACTGCCAAACATTGCCAACAACCAGCTGCGCCATAACCACTCCCGTTGCCTAATCAATGACCGACACCTCTTTAATTAATTCTGATCGTACTTAGGTCCATTCATCCGTTTTGTTTAAGTCTACTTCAGTATAGCATATAGTTATCAGCTATGATAGTTAATTCTGTTATTATAATTTTAATAAAGAAACCGGGCTCAAGCTACCCGGTTTCTCACTGATGACTAAGCTCATTTATCCAAATTGATTACTGACGCTTCCAGATCACAATGCCAATACCGCCCAGCACAGCCAGGAGCAAGCCACCCAGCCATACCTCGGCTTGTGACGATTGTTCACCAGTCTGAGGCAGCGTCTTGCCAACATACTCACCTTGGCCAGCACCACTACCTGCGGCATGACCCATACCACCTGCACCTTGACCAGCTGCCTGTGGCTCATGAGTTGCATAAGCGCCCGAACCACTACTTACTGGTTGATGATGTCCACTTACGCCTGGCTTATTGACCGTGACACTAGGCTTGGTTGGCTTAACCGGCTTTTGTGGTTTCTGAGGTTTCTGTGGCTTCTGCGGTTTCTGTGGCTTTTGAGGTGATGTCGGATTCGTTGGGTTCGTCGGGTTCGTTGGATTCGTTGGCCCTGGGTTCGGGTTACCCGGCTCTGTTGGGTTGGTTGGCCCAGGGTTAGGGTTCTCCGGTTCCGTTGGGTTCGTAGGTCCAGGATTAGGATTCTCTGGTTCCGTTGGGCCAGGATTTGGGTTGCCTGGTTCCGATGGTCCAGGATTCTCGCCACCCAGCTTGTCACGAACATCCGTCGCAGTTACCGTTACAGCCGCAGTTTCACCCGCCTTAATGGTGAATGGAATTGGGGTCTTATCAAGTTCAAAGCCAGCTGGTGGGGTGACTTCGACGAATTGATAGTCCCCCGCGGCTAGTCCACTACATTTGATAATCCCTTCCGCATTTGTGACGAGATCGGACTTGACGACATTTCCCTTGGCATCTTGTAGTTCGTAAATTGCTCCTGCCAGAACGGCCCCATCGTCCTTAGCTTTCTTAACCAAAATAACTTCACCGGATTGCTGGTCACCGCCATCGCCGTTACCAGTGCCGCTACCGCCCCAAACGATCTGGGAACCAACATTTTGACCATTCAAGGAAGCATTATTCTTCCAAACACCGCCGGTTCCCCCAACTGTAGGGGTCGTACTATACGTCATATTGACCGCCGTGTTCACGTTCGTAAAGGTAAAGGTTAGGACATTTCCCATAACCCCAATCTCTGGGGTAATCGATCCGCCATCACTAATAAAGGATCCACTTTCATCATATTTTCCAGTATGAGCGACCACACTACCTGGGATATACTCCTGATCTGGTCCTAAACTATCGGTGACGACCGCCTTATCCATATGGCTACCATTGGGATTAAACGCAATATTCCAAGTTAATTTAGCCGGGGTCCCATCAGGGTTGCGTTCTGAGATCCAGCCAATCTTGTTAATTCCCCAATCCAGATTAGTATTGCCATTGTCATTGCTCCCCTTAACATAAAAGTGGAGCGTGCCCTTTCGGTTAGCCGTCGTATTCGCCAGTGCACCATTGAATGTAATGGTTCCCGTCGTTTCACCTTCCTTAAGCGTAAACGTCCCAATCTGCTTGCCGTGATCATCATAGAGTGGGAAAGACACATCGTGACGGCCTACGGCACCGTGTGGCAGTGTTACCGTTGCCGTATCTCCATCTTTAATTGCTTCCCCATCGGGAATACTCCAGTTATAGTCAACCGTATAGTTATCCCACTTACTGAGATCAGTTCCGTTGGTAACGTTGGCGCCGTTAGCATCTGTAATTGTAGCATCACCACCACCTACGCCGGTAACAACTACGCTACCTGCGTGTGCTGTAACCCCTTCTGTGGCAAAGCTACCGACAAAACAGGCAGCAATCACTATCAGAACCCCAATCACGACAGCGGTTATCTTCCTTCGCATCGCAATCCTCCTCCAATCAGTTCTCTCTAGTAGCCTCGCAATTGGCTAAACATCAATCACGATAACTGCTCACCTAACAAAACAGTAGCAGAAACAATACTTTCACTGCTCTAGATTTACTATAACTGCTACCGCGAAAAGGAGGGTGTTTGTGAGAAAAAAATTTCACCGTTAAAAAATGATGCGCTGTGAACTCTTGGAATTCGTTGTTTTTCCGTTGACTAACCCGCAAGATCATCACCACTAATGTTGTGAAAAAGCCATTTAACCTACTAGTTACTGATCGGTTAAATGGCTAACAGCTCTGGCTAACTTATTTAAAAATTGTTCACTAACGATGCTCTTCAACGAACCGCATTAGTGACTGCTGGTGAAGACTTACTCGACAGTTAACGCCCCGGCCTGGCGGCTCACCACTAAGCTCGCTAGATGATTGGCCCGTTGAATGGCCACGTTGGTTGGCTCACCGGTAGCTAAGCCCGCCAAGAGACCGCCGCAATGCGTATCACCGGCACCAATACTGTTCACAACCTGGACGGTTTCACTGGGCACCGTCCGGGCAACGCCGTGTTCCACATAATAAGCGCCCCCGGCATCCAAGGTCACGACCACCAGCGTATTCGTCAACGCATTGAGCCGCTGAGCAGTCTCTTGGTATGACGCCGCTGCTGACCCCAACTGCTCAATCTCTGTTAAATTCCCATGGATAATCACTCCCGGACGGAATAATTGCTGCAAAATGGCTGGATCAATGTGCGCAATCCGTGGGGACGTATCAAACAGGATCTGCAGGTGCGGGTGTTCCGCCAAGGCCGCTAGAATCACCTTGGCGGCCTGTGGATCTTCCAGCTCGTACCCGGACAAATAAACATAGTCATACTCCGCCAACGTCAGTTGTCCGAACCACGCCGCACGCCACCGCCGTTCAACGCCAGCGACCGACAAGAAGGCTCGCTCGCCATTGGCTTCCACGAATGACACGTCCCAGCCGTTATCAACACTGGTATCTTCAATTAGGATGGGAATATCCAAGCGACGTAAAGTCTCGCGGACAATCGTGGCATGTTCCCCTTGTCCCACCGGTACCAACAGATCGGCCGCTACACCAGCGTAAGTCAACGCGCGTTGGACGTTAAACGCTGACCCACCCACTTGGGTACTCCGCCACTCACCAGCGACATCCTCGCCACTTTGCGGCAACCGCTGAACATTTACCACCATGTCGACGTAGGCCGCACCAATGACCAACACCTTAGGCAATTAGTCCACCTCCTCAGACAATTTCTTACCTAGCGGCCGTAACGCCACCATACAGATGACGGCTGCCACGGCTGCGACGAACACCCCTAAACTGTTGTCACGGAAAATTCCGCGGGCAAAGGGCCCATTCCACACCGCGTTATTCGTAAATAGAAATCCGGTGATCACCGCCACTAGCCAGGAGCCGATTCCTTTCCAGTTGTAATGATTAGTGGACGCTAACATCATGTCACTCAGGGCGTACCCGTCCTGTCGATACAGGACACTATCACACAGGAACACGGCGACCCAGGCGGCTAAACAAGTCCCCAAGAATCCTAGGAACAATTCAAAATTCCCCATAAAGTCTTCAGCAATAAACAGCACATACACTGGCAGTGCGATGACAATGGCACTGTGAAGAATTAACGAATGGGCCTGTGACATCTTAATCCCCACGGTGGCCAAATTGATCCGGGCTGAGCGGAGACTGATCATACATTGCGGAATGAGTCCGCCAGCTGCGACTAAAAAGTAAATGACGGTCATCCACGAGGGTAGGGCATGACTCATCACCTCAATCGGGTTGGCCGCACTCGCTAACCCTGGTTCAACGGTACTCAAGAGCACCCCGCCCCACATTAAGATAAATAAGGGCACCGCCCCACCCAACAACGTATGCCAGAAAGTGGCGCTTTGACTGGCCTGCGGCTTAACGTAAGCACTCCAATCCGCTGCTGCCATCGACCAACTGATCCCGGAGCCTGCCGCCACGATCGACACTGCTGGCCAAAATCCACCCAGCCATTTTCCGGCCGGACGAGCCAATGCCTGTTGCCAATCAGCCTTGATCAAGAAGAAAATAAGAATGACGACCGTCAATCCGCCAAAGAGCCACGACAGCCAAGTTTGAATCCGCGCTAAGATCGTCTCGTTGACTAAGCCAGACAGAATCACAATCCCTGCAAAGACCGCTAACGCTATCGCGGTGATTCCGGCGGACTTATTGATGTGCACCACCTGGAGCAATGAGACCAGTAGCAACGTTCCCGTAATCACGTTGATCGCCAACCAGCCGACCATATTCACCCAAGCAATCCCATTGGGGACCTTATTGCCCTGAACACCGTAGGCCGCCCGGGATAATTTAAACGTCGTGACGCCCTCCCGTTTACCGATCATGGCGACCCAACCGGGAAAGACAAACGAGAGTGCGCCCACTAAAGATGCCAACGTGGCTTGAATAAATGATAAATGATAGCTCACAATAATTGCGCCAAAGACAATTCCCATAATTCCAATATTGGCGGCGAACCAGTTATAAAAAAGTTTCCCCGGTGTTAACGTTTTATCTTGCTGTGGTACCTTAATCTTTTCCCCATTCATGCTTAAACCTACTCCTCAAAAATATAGTTGACGCGACTCTTTTCTAACAGTCCAAGCGCGTCACTGATGGTCTTTGACTGAGTCGAGTGACATCACCGTAATCGACCACGATCCCCCTTACCGTTGGCTGCCATCATGGTTAACCAAAACGATCGGTCTGACCTCAACGAGCAATTCACATTAGCCGCAAATAGTTCACGGGAGTTGTGATTGCTCGATAAAGTCCCCAGTATTCTCACGATGCCCACCCAATCTCAAAACCGTCAATGTCCCTACTATACCGGAATCAACTCGCATTGTCAGTGTTAAACACTTATAAATTTATTAATACCATTATTTTTGTCTTATAGCATTTTCAACCGAAAAAAAAGACCGGTACCTCAGTCCCAGTCTTCTCACATATAGATTCAATTTTGGCTGACACGGCCATCCAACTTAACCTGAAAGCGCGTATCCTGTCTAGTCAAATTCCTCATACTCGTTAGGGTCCTGCCCATCCACTCGGCCATCAGCCCGATTCAAGTCATTCAGCGCCTTCATCTCTTCAGGCGTCAGATTGAAATCAAACACCTGCAAATTACTGCGTTGATGCTGTAAATTGCTGGCCTTAGGAATCGGCACAATTCCCCGTTGAACGTGCCAACGCAAGATAATTTGTCCAACATTCTTCTCATACTTCTTAGCTAGCTTCTGAACGAGGGGTTCCTGCAAAGCCGCACTACCGCGACCCAGTGGACTCCAAGCTTCCGTCACGATTCCCCGTTGCTGATCCGCCGTCAGCATGCGCTGATTATTCCAGTAAGGATGGGCCTCAACTTGATTAACTGCCGGGGTGACGCCCGTCTCCGTGATCAACCGGTCCAAATGCTCTGGTTCAAAGTTCGATACCCCAATTGACCGAATCAATCCGCGACGCTGTGCATCAATCAACGCTTGCCAAGCTTCCACGTAATGATCGCGCTTAGGTAATGGCCAGTGAATCAAGAAGAGGTCAAAATAATCTAAGCCCATTCGGTAGAGGGATTCCTGAATCGCCATGGTCGCGTCCGCATACTGGTGATACTTTCCCGGTAATTTAGACGTGACAAAGAACGCCGAGCGACGCAGACCAGACCGCCGGATCGCCGCGCCCACAGCGCCTTCATTGTCATAATTGGTCGCTGTATCCAGGCCGCGATAGCCGTCTTGGATTGCGGCTAAAATCTGATTGACCCCTTGACCGCCGCGTACTTGGAACGTGCCCAAGCCTACCGCCGGCATCAAGCTACCATCATTCAACGTTACTGCTGGTACATCTATCATCAAATAACCTCCTCGTCATATTTAACACCCATATTCACTCTACCGCTCGCTGGCCTAAAGGGAACTATTTTCCCGGTGCTGCTTAATCACTCGGTTAAGAATTAACGCCAAGGCTAGGGAGATGGCGGCGTATACCGCTGCTCCTAGACTGATATGGTTCAAGCCCACCACACCCAGCATTCCTGAGGCCGTGGCTGAACCCAGCGAAATGCCAAAGTTGAAGAAGATAGAGTTCAACGATGACGCCAAGACGGTTGACTGGGGATATTCTTCCTCAGCAATATTTAGGAAGTGAATCTGGATGGGTGAGTTGATAATCGTCACAATCAAGCTCAATACCAATAAGATCCCGAGGCCACCCAACTTAAAACCTAGGCCAATGGGTAAAATGGCCAATAGAATCACATCTGCCACGTAAAACCGCGGCATGATCCGCAGCCCGTTACGTTCGGCCAACATCCCCGACAGCCGATTGCTAATGATACTCATAATTCCGATTAAGAACAGCAGCCAATTCAGGCTTTGCGTACTGAAGCCCAGGGCCGTCGTTAACAGTGGTCGAATATACGTGTAATAAGCATACATGGTGGCGGCGGTGAACAGCACCAAGGCAATGCCCACGTAAATCCGCCGGTCTTTGAGCAAGACCAATTGGTTCTTAATGCTTCCCTGTACTTGCTCGACCTGCCGCGGAAGCAACCACCCTAGCAGGAGGCAGGTCACGGCGCTAATCACAGAAATCAGATAAAAGGCATCGTGCCAACTGTAACTGGTACTAATGGCGGTCCCGATCGGCACCCCAAAGACGGACGCAATGCTGAAGCCAGCAAAGATCCATGACACGAGGCTCGCCCGCTTCTCACGCGGCGCAATGGCGCTGGCAAAGGTCATAATCAATGAAATAATGGCGCCGGCGACCATCGCTGTCATCATCCGTGATAACAACAGCACCGGATAGTTCATGGCCAACCCACTCAAGGTATTACCTACTAAGAAGATGACCATCAGCGTCATTAACGTTTTGTAGCGATTAAAACGACTGGTCAAAACGGTAATAAATGGCGTGCTAACCGCGTACACCGTCGCAAAGATAGTCACTAAATACCCCACGGTCGCCACCGGAATTTGATACTCCTTGGCAATGTCGGAGAGTACCCCGACCACAATAAATTCATTGCATCCTAACATAAAGGCCACCAGGACAAAGACGATGGCTTGCCAACGATACTTGTTCACGATATTTTCTCCTCTGAATCCTAAAATTTTCACTCATTACCTACCAGAATACACTATCTTTCAGAAAATGAGCGGGTAGACGTCTCATGAAAACGTCCCCAAGTCAAACTTATTTTTCATAGCTCACTTTTTGGCGCTGGACCGCAACGACCCGGTTCAAAATAACCACTAGAATCAACGACACCAAGGCGTAACCAGCCGCACCGAGACTGACATTTTGAAGGCCAACCTGCCCCAGCATCACCGACGCCGTGGCCGAGCCCACTGAGATACCGATGTTAAATGAAATTGGACTGACGGACGACGCTAGCATCGTCGCCTGCGGATAACTCTCCTCGGCTACATCCAAGAAGTGAATCTGAATGGGAGCACCCGCGATCGTGACAATCAGCGTTAAGATCAACAGCACGCTCACGCCCAGTGCCTGGCTATTTAACGCCCAGGGTAAGAACAGGAGTAAGGCCATATCTGCCACGTAGAACCAGGGCAGCTTCTGCAAGCCATTTCGCTGCGCTAACGCCCCGGACAGGCGATTACTAATGATGCTCATAATCCCCAAGACGAAGAGAATCCAGTTAAGACTGGCTAGGCTGAACCCCATACTGGTGGTGATCAGCGGCCGAATATACGTGTAATAGGCGTACATAGTAGCGGCCATGAAGAGGTTCACCGCAATGCCGAGATAAACGCGCCGATCCGTCAGAAAGACCAGCTGATCCTTCACACCGCCCCGCACCTGTTGGACGTGGCGCGGCAATAACCACGCCAATAACAGGTAGGTCACCAGCGTGATGATCGAAATCACGTGAAAGGCCGTGTGCCAACTGTCGGCGGTACTAATTGCCACACCGATGGGCACCCCGATGACTGACGCAATACTGAAGCCCGCCGAAATCCAGGCGATCAATACTGCCCGCTCATTGTGGGGCGCAATGTCATTGGCAAAGGCAATGATGAAGGACTCGATGGCCCCCGCGACCATCGCGGTCATCATCCGCGCGACCAGGAGTAGCCCATAGCTCGTGGCAAACCCACTCAAGGTGTTTCCCACGAGAAAGATCATCATGAGCACCATCAGCGTCTTATATCGACTGAAACGATTCGTCAAGACTGTAATGAACGGCGTGCTGACGGCAAAAGTCGTCGCAAAGATGGTCACCAGATAGCCAACGGTCGCCACCGAAACGTGGAGTGACTGCGAGATATCGGAGATGACCCCCACCACTATGAATTCATTACATCCCAACATGAATGACGTTAGGACAAAGATAATCGTTTGTAACCGGTACTTGGACATGGTCGACTTCCTTTCGAGCGCTCAATTTGAGCATAATTCACTTTGAGCCATTCACTAAGAATGACTCCCGCTACTTTCTAGAGTACACGAGAACGCAAAAAACGGCTAGTCCCCTCAGGCAACTAACCGTTTTGTTTCACTGAGTGTTAAAGATCAACTCAAGCGAGCCAACCGCTTTGCACGGCATGATGGCGTCAAAATAGCTAACTATTTACTTTGTTAAAGTTAGTCAAAAAAGAAGTTGTCGTTTTTGAACTCTAGGACTATTGTAGATGTGAACACTAAGAAAAAACTTTCTACTGGGCTCAGCTCACGAGCAGCCATCCCGCCAACACCACTAGTCAGCTGGCCGCTTACCTACTACTGATAAAGCCCACGTTACTAATCACTAATCCTCAAAAAAATTGGGAGGAATTATCATGATCACTTATCATCAACAACATATTGAAGATCTGTCCATTTTCTACAGAGAAGCCGGCGACCCCAGCAAACCAACCATGCTCCTATTGCATGGTTTCCCCTCTGCTAGCCACATGTTCCGTGATCTCATGCCAGCCCTCGAAAACCACTTTCATCTGATTGCGCCAGATCTCCCCGGATTTGGGCAGTCGAGTTCTCCCGATCACGACGAATTCATCTATAGTTTTAAACATCTCAGTGAAGTCATGACTGCCTTTTTGCAGGAACTCCACCTCACCTCGTTTTATATGTATGTCTTCGATTACGGCGCCCCCATCGGCTACTACATCGCGCTTGATCATCCGGGCTGGATTCGCGGCATTATCAGTCAAAATGGTAATGCTTATCAAGAAGGCTTGGGCAGTAAATGGACCACGCGGCAAGACTTCTGGGATCACCCTACGCAAGCTAAACGGGATAGCTACCGCACTGCCTTTGCGCCTGAGACCATTAAGAGCCAGTATCTCACGGGAACGCAACCGAATCGGGTCGCCCCGGATGGCTATATGCTCGACATTGCTTATACCCACACCCCGGATTACGCAGAACGGCAATTGGACCTTATCTTTGATTATCAAAATAACGTCAAGGCCTATCCCTTATTCCAACAGTACTTCCGCGAATACCAACCACAACTACTCGCAGTCTGGGGTAAAAATGATCCTTCATTCATCCCAGCCGGCGCCGAAGCCTTCAAGCACGACGATGCCAACGTTGAAGTTGACCTGCTAGACACCGGCCACTTTGCCTTGGAAACGCACGCCCAGACAATTGCGCAACTCATTATTCAATTCTTTAACAAGTAAGTAGGTGATGATAATGACTTTTAACTTAATTGAAGAGATGAATAAAAATTTTCCACCCCTGGACATCAGCCACGCAACTGCAGAAGAGATTTTACGTCTGCGTATGGTTGGCCTTGTCTATTGAGGATGAAAAGAAGGCTCTCGCTCGGGCTAAGGAATTGGGGATGCTACACCATACTGATCAGCCTGAGGATGCTTCTACTCGAAAAACTGACAAACCACAACTAAAACGTTAAAAATCGCCACTCCCCTTTCAGAGGTGACGATTATCCTCACTGCATCAAATTCAAGGTGACTAATTGATAAGTCGTTTTCTCATGTGTCGTGTGTTGCGTTACCTTTTTGCCCACTTGTTTTAAGATCGTGGTTCGCTCATGGCCGGTAACCGTCTGAACCTTGGTCACCACGAGTTTCGTGTTGGGATTCAAGAGATATTCCTTCTCATCCGAATACTGGGAAATTGGCGCGAGATAAGCGCCATGATACCCCTTGGGAAAATTAATCTTTAACAGAATCTGCGAAGTAAATTCTGTCGCCACGCCATAACTGGTACTAGTGGAAGCAAATCCGGGATCGCTGTAAATGGCGCCCGGCTTTAGTTTTGCTTGATGTAATGCGAGCCGGGCCACCTTTTTAGAAGTCCCCCGATAGACCGTCATCGCGTGGGTCAACTTAAACGTCTTAAGACTGGCCGCCAGATCTCTCACCCGTTGCTTAGTCTTAGCCGTCGCTTTGCGGTTAGGATAACGTAGGGCATTGTTAATCTTATCGGAGCCGTCACCAGTGTAAACACCGATCACCTTAATCTGCCGCTTGCTGAGTTGACCTGCCCAGGCTTTGGATCGTTTGACCATTTGCCGATAGTGTTTCTTAGTCAGTTTAATGGCGCGATTACTGTAGGTCATATGGCCCACATCAGTAACGAGTAACGTCTGCGTCGAGCCCGGTGCGACCACTAAGGCATCATTACCCGTTCGACGGACAATCGACAATGCCGTATTCTTAGGAATCGTCACACTTACAGGTGTCGCTTGATCCGTTGATTGGGTGAGAGCAGTCACTGTGCGGCGCGTAACCACTTGCTGTGTGCCAGCCGAGGTGGTCGTGTTTACATTATCCTCAACGTAAACTAGTTTTGGCGTCTTAGCCTTTACTTTAGCACTGGCAGTCGGCGTTGCACCACCACCCAGGATCAGGCCTACTCCTGCTACCAGTAATCCCTTTAATAGTCGATTCATCAAAATTCCCCCTCCAATGGCAAATGGCTTCCTCGTCAATTGCCCATTTTTCCCATTCCGTTCACAATTATAGCATGATGGTACCGTCATAGAACCTTTTAGGGGCAAAACTTAATCGTTATACAGCGGACTATTCTAGCAGTAATCTTTAGGCGCCGTTCATCCCCAGATATAAGCAAAAAAGCTGAGACAACCACTGCCACAGCTTCTAATCTTCAATTCAAATTATACAAATACGGTTTATGACGCGTAGTAAACTTCGCCGTGGAAACGATGGTTCTTCAATTGCTTGGCGACTTGGCGGGACGGGTAGTAGTGCTGTGTAACCCACACGCCAGCACCACCAGCCTCACTCAACACCGTCATCTTCTGGCCGCGATAGCGTTTGTTGGCAACCTTATAGTAAGTGCCATCCCCCGCCGATTGGTTCCAACCACGCAGGTCAATCCAATTGGCTTGGCGTACGCGCATCTTCTGGCCCACCGTCCACTTAGGATGACGGACTAACCGTGCTGGATCAGCCGTTACCAGCCGCTGTTTGAGCTTAGAGGCGCTAACGTAGCGTTGATTATTATTAAAACCGGCCGTCTTCCACTTAGTCGCGGTGAACTTAACCCGATCAAATTTTCCGTGACCATCGTAATGGTACCAAGTCCCCCGGAACCGTTGCGGATAAACCTTCATGGTTCGCTGAGATGCCGCGTGCGCCGTGGCCGGTACGCCCAGCTGTACGCCACTCAGCGTCAACCCCGCCAGTAGCGCTAATACCCATACCTGTTTCTTCATCAGTAAAACTCCTCCCCAGGAATATGCTGTTTATTAAATACGCAATTAGTATACACCAGTGGGGGGCTTGAAAACCGTATAAATTAATAAATAATGGTCCCGACGATTGCTGGCATTAGCTATCGGCATGACGTCACCTTGTCACTTGGGTTGCTCGTCATCTCCGTAATACTGAGGCGTAGGCGCTTCAACGGGATGAGCGATTAACCAGTCTGCAACTTGCCGACCTAAGTTTTCTCCCATTGGTGCCGAAGCCGCGATCTGAGCCTTAGTAATCTGATTGACGTGAATACCGGCCGTAATGGTACAACTGCCTGGCAACGCGGGTTGAACCACCTTGGCGACCCGTTCACCGACAAAGTTATCCTTGTGGAAACGGCCATCATGGCTGGGATACTTAATGGTTTGTATCGTTGTGTCCTTGGTCAACGTGGTGACATCCCCAATGTGCGGGTTGCTGCCACCCGTGACCACAATGAGCAAGTCCTTGCCAATGACCGTCACGTCCGCAGAAATCGTATAGCCCTCCTGCGTCACACTGAATTTTGGTATCTAATCACCCTCCCAACGTTTGGCCGTCTGTTCATGAATTCCAAAGGCATCTAGGACCTTCATGGTTTGATGATCGACCAGATCCTGAATCGTCCGTGGCTGATTGTAGAAGGCGGGAATCGGGGGAATGATCTGGGCACCGAGCTTCGCTAACTTCGTTAAATTCTCCAAATGAATCACACTCAATGGCGTTTCGCGGGGAACGATAACCAGCTTGCGTTGCTCTTTGATGGTCACGTCGGCGGCTCGAGCCACCAGGTTATCGCCAAAGCCATACGCGATGCCGGCCACGGTTTTCATACTGGCGGGAACGATAACCATCCCGTCATTCAGAAATGAGCCACTAGCAATTGCTGCTCCCTGATCGCGGTCACTGTAAACCACATCGGCTAGTGCTTTGATCTGATCCAACGTATAGTCCGTCTCCAACGCTAAATTTTTCTTAGCCCACGCACTCATCACGAGATGGGTCTCCACATCAGGGATGAGGCGTAATTTCTTTAGCAGATCAATCGCGTAGATCGTTCCCGACGCCCCGGTTACACCGACCACAATCTTTTTCATAAATTACCCGTCCTTTACTTCAAATATTTTTGCCAATCTGGAACCTTCATAAATTGGGCGCGCACAAACTGATCCTTCATATCGTATGGCACAGTGCCATCAATCACGAGTTTGGATGACATGCCACGTGTCCGAATTGATTTAGGATCATAGCCGGGACGCTCTGAAGGATCCAGCGGGTGATTGCGCATCCCCGGTAAAACCATCAGATCCTGATCTGCCTGGAAGCGGGTATTCACGGTCCACATGACATCGTTCATATCGAAAATATCCACATCTTCATCGACTAGAATCACGGTCTTTAACTCTTTGAATGCCGAGAATGCCAGCAATGCCGCTTGACGTTGAATGCCTTCGTCCGCCTCATCATCTTTATGAATCTGCATAATCGTCATCAATTTACCGCCACCTGCTGGCGGATTGTACACATTTAACACTTTTCCTGGAATAGCTCGATTCGTTAACTCCAAGATACTTGCCTCAGTCGGAATACCGGCCATGCTGACATGTTCCTCGGAAGGCCCAATCACGCTTTGCATAATCGGATGCTCCCGGTGGGTCACGGCGGTTACCTTGATCACCTGAACGGCTGGATTCGCATCACCATCGTACCCGGGAAATTCAGGCATGGCTTTCCCCGTATGCGTATTGATATCTTCTTGCATCCGCTCATTAGGCATAATGTAACCCTCCAAGGTAAACTCAGAGCGCGCAATCGCATTTTCATCAACCGTCACAGCAGGCGTTAACCCCACTGCTTCCTGTCGAATCGCACCGGCGACGCCAAGTTCGTTGTATCCCAGTGGCGTGGTAGGTGGCTCAAACGTACAGCCAATGGTAATCGCTGGATCAAGACCAATATTAATGGTAACTGGCATTGGTTCGTTGGCGGCTTCGTATTCCTTAGCAAACGCCCCAATATGCCGTCCGCCAGGCATAATGTATATCCCTAATTTGTCTTTATCTTCAAGAACCATTCGGTGAATTGTCACGTCGCTCATGGTCTTGGCTTTATTAGAACCTAGAACAACGCCCACCGTGATATATGGTCCGGCATCTTCCGGCGTATTGGTAGGTGCCGCAACCAGTTTGCGAATGTCAAAATCAGGATCGGTCGCTTTATGAATCACCTCATGGGCTGGGGCATCGTCGACCATGACAGGTGGCACAGGGTGATCCACAGCATCATTCAGAAACTGGCCTAGCGTATGGAAATCATGATGAAACATCAGGCCAACCCGCTTGCGACTCGCCATTAGTCCAGTTAGGACTCTCGTATCGGGAAAACCCGTAACGTGGTTAAACATCATCGCCGGTCCCTCCTGAGTGGGCCGTTCAACTGTCCCACCAGCGCCAATATACCGGTATACACCCGAAAGCTCAGCATCAGGGTTAACCTCAACGTCCGTGGCGTGATATTGTCCCGGCTGCGTTTTTAATTCAGCTAAGACTTTACGTAAATCATATGGCTCATTACTCATCAAATGACCTCCTGTCGTTTTCTACACTGTTCACCTTACACGCCCATTGACCTTGCAAACAACTCGTATATTGACTAACGTTATGCTTAACTGGAATAATAGATTGCTTAGCTAGCTGGTCACCGTGGAAGGACTGAGTTTAATGACTTTAGATGATTTTTATAGTTTTATCGTGCTCTACCAGACGCGCAACATTTCCGATGCCGCCATTGAATTAAATATCACGCAGTCGGCGCTATCCAAACGACTCCGTAATATTCAAGACGAGCTGGACATGCCCCTCATTTCTACGCGTAATAGGCGCCAATTAACAATTACTGAAGGTGGCGATGTCTTCTTCCATTACGCGCAAACCATCCTCACGCAATATCACCTCATGCAGACTGAACTACAGGATTACCGTGCGCTTAAACGAGGAACGTTGCACATCGGCAGTGTCCCCGTCATGGCTCAGTATGGCCTCACCCGTAAAATGAGCCACTTCATGCATGACTATCCGCAGATTAATATCCGCTTATCAGAGTTGCAAGGGGCCGACCTACTCAAACAATTGCAGGCTGAAACACTCGACTTGGGTATTATCCGTGATGTTCAGAGTCAACGCCTTAACAAATCACAGTTTACCGCCATCAATCTTGACACCGACGAGCTCCGTGTGGTTCTCGATGCAGCCCATCCACTCGCGCAACAATCCACCATCGCGCTAAACGACCTGCGGGATAGCGAGCTGGTAACGCTTAATCCAGGCTCAGGCGTCTACGAGCAAATGGATGCTCTCTTTCAACAAGCTGGTTTTATCCCTAACATCCGCTTTACCACACCCCACATTGAGACTTTACTGGGCATGGTCGCTCACACCCAACGGGTCACTATTCTGTTTGCCAAAGCAGCGCAGCCTTTTCTCACCTCAGAATTTGTCACGCGGCCATTCAGCACACCTTTAATCAGCCACCTACAACTCATCTATCCTCATGGGACATTGAGCCAAGCCGCCCAACGTCTCATCAACTATCTGCGCTAGGTTCCCCTACTGATTACTAATGTATTTTTGCTTAAAAATGTTGCACCTTTTTTGAATTTTCCCATCATGGTAATTTTTCAGAGTTTCCCCTTATCACGACCCTAAAAGAACAGTGCTATACATGCTATAATTAAGAAGCCGCTTACACAAAGTCGGCAATACGACTCACTTGAAAGGTGGACTGGCTCATGAATTATCTGCTACTCCTACGCGGTATCAATGTTGGCGGCAAGCACAAGGTTCCTATGGCTATGTTGCGCGATCTACTCCGCACCGCCGGATTTGACGCGGTTCGCTCTTACATTAACAGCGGCAACCTATTTATCAGTAGTGACCAGCCACAACCGGCTTGTGAGGCCATAATTACTCAACTACTCACTCGTAACTTTGATTTTCCTATCGACTTCCGCTTACTTAGCGAGCCCGAATTCTTGGCCGATCTCGCACTGGCCCCCGACTGGTGGGGTGCTGACCCACAACTCCGGCACAACGCGTTATTTAAGCTCAACACCTACGACCCTAGCCATGATTCCTGGCTGCGAGAGCACGTTACCGCCGACTACGACCAGATTCTGATCACCCCTAACGTGATCTTCTGGACCTCAACCCTGCGCGTCCACTTCAGCCGGTCATTTTATTCAAAGATTATGGGCACGTCATTTTACCGTCAAACCAGTGCGCGCAACTACAACACCACCACTAAACTCAAACATATTTTGGAGGAACCCCATGATTAGAAACGTTGTTCACGACCCCACCCAACTCAATACTAAAGCCCAATTGGCCACTAAACTGGACGCTCCCGTCGTGACTGATTTATTGGACACCTTGAAGGCGAACAGCGAAAATTGTGTCGGGATGGCTGCCAACATGATCGGTATCAATAAGCGTATTATCGTGGTCGACATGGGCATCATGCCCGTCGCCATGATTAATCCCACCATTACTAAAAAAGCCGGCGCCTTTCACACTCAGGAAGGTTGCCTGTCGCTAACCGGCGAGCGATCGACCACCCGCTATCAAACTATCGATGTCGATTTTCTTAATCAGAATTTTCAACGCCAACACCAGACCTTCACGGGCTTCGTCGCGCAAATCATCCAGCACGAAGTGGACCACTGCGAAGGCATCATTATTTAGACAAGGAGATTTTTGTGATGACTGAAGAAGAAAAAATGTTGGCTGGCCAGCTCTACGATCCATCTGATCCTAAGCTGCAAGCTCGCCTGCACTACGCACACCGCTTGTCGCAAGAATATAATCAAACTTTCGACGATGAGACGGCCAAGCGCGAAGAAATTCTGTCCAACCTTATCCCCGATCACGGCGAAAGGACCTACCTGCAGGGACCAATTTTCTTTGATTACGGGTGCTACACCCATTTAGGCCAGCATTTTTACGCCAACGCTAACTTCACCGTCCTCGATTGTGGCCATGTTACGATTGGCGATAGCGTCTGGTTTGGCCCCAACATCACGCTGGTCACCCCCATGCATCCCTTGCGCTACCAGGAACGGAACCTCCGGGCACACGCTGACGGTACGCTATTTGACCTCGAATACCAGAAGCCGATTACGATTGGCGACAACTGCTGGTTCGGCAGCAATGTCACAGTGATTGGCGGCGTCACGATTGGCAGCGGCTGTGTCATCGGCGCCGGCTCCGTAGTGACCCGCGATATCCCCGACAACTCATTGGCCGTGGGCAATCCCTGCCGTGTGGTTCGTGAGATTACGGAAGCAGATTCGATGAAGTACAAGACGGGTATTTAGTGAAATAACAACGTACACCCTATGGAATAAGTTAAATCAGTCGCATAAAACAAGATTGCTACTATAACAGCCATGCTAATTTACTCTATCCTAAGTAATTACCACAGGTTCAGCAACAACCAAACGTTTTGAGCACTAACCATTCTTTAAGGCCATGCGTTCATATGTAAAATATTCTTCAAGGAGGAATAATTATGGATAGTACTGCCGCATTAAAACTGTTGAAAGAGAATGGTCTTGCACACACTCAAGAATCATTAGAACGGCTAATAACCGACGGACGCATTTCTTCCACAGGTTCCATAACACAAAACAATTTAAGAATTAATGATGAGTCTCTACAAGCTTATATTGATGAATATCTTAACTTTTTGGGCTCACAGGAAAAATCCTCAATATTTAAAGGTCCTTTTTCACTCATGTGACACATTTCTTTTGCCCTATATCAACACGCATCTTAATCTAAAGAGGCACAACCTGTTAAACGATTAATATTTCCCAGAGAAATTTGTCCACATACAACTATAAAATAGCCCTCCAAAATTGGTTAACATTCCAATCTTGGAGGGTTATTTCGTGAATACTTTTTATACTTATTTAGTCTTCCACAACTGATAACTCCCCCAGCCAATCAAGCTCAGGTTGAGTAGCATCAGTAATCCCCACAACCACAGGTAATCGGTCAATAGCGGTGAATGTTGAGTACTCACCAAATCATAGGTCATGCCGAGAATGATGATGCCATTCACGATCAACCCGATCCGTTTCGTCCACGCCGTTTTGGCAAATGCCGTAATCACGACCACCACCAAGATCATCGCAACTCCGACGACATCTGGATCATGCCAATTAAAGTCCAAGCCTAGACTGGTTGTTGATGAAGGTTCCAGCGACATCACCAATAAAAAATACAGACTACCTAAACCACTCAGCAATGGCACATACCCGTACAATTTTTGCATGATGTTCACCACCCACGTCTTTGTTTTAGCTGTACCATAGGCGATTTGCGCGGGAAAGTAAACTAATATGCTGGGGTAAGTCCTCGGTCCTCGCATCATCCTCATACTTTTCAAAAAGATGGCATTTTTCGCTTGCCTTCGAGTCGACTCAAAGGTTTACGATGAGATCATCAAATTTTGAAGGGAGCTTTGACTGATATGATCAAAGACAAAGTTGTTTTAATTACGGGTGCCTCCTCAGGGATTGGTGCCGCTACTGCCAAATTACTAGCTAGCAAAGGGGCTAAGTTAGTTCTCGGTGCTCGTCGCGAAGACAAGTTACAAGCACTGACAACTGAAATTAAGGCTGCAGGCGGACAAGCCGCCTACCAATCGCTAGACGTCACGGATGCTGAGGCTAATCGGCAAATTGTTCAGTTCACTAAAGATACGTTTGGCCAGCTGGACGTTATTTTTCTAAATGCCGGCTTGATGCCTAACTCCCCCATGTCAGAACTGAAAACCGACGAATGGAATCGAATGGTTGACGTTAATATTAAAGGGGTATTGAATGGAATTGCCGCTGTGCTGCCAACTTTTAAGCATCAACAATCCGGTCACGTCATCGCGACTTCTTCCGTAGCTGGCCTTAAGGCTTACCCCGGTGGTGCCGTCTACGGCGCGACTAAGTGGGCCGTACGCGATCTGATGGAAGTGCTACGGATGGAATCTGCTCAGGAAAATAGCCACATTCGGACGGCCACGATCTACCCGGCTGCCATTCAAACGGAATTATTAGCTACCACCACGGATGCTGCCACCTTAAAGGGCGCATCAGCATTATACGATCGGTATCAAATCAGCCCCGAACGCGTGGCCAACGTCATTGCCTTCGCCATCGACCAACCTGCCGACACGAATGTTAGTGAATTCACGGTTGGACCAACTGATCAACCTTGGTAACTAGCAGCACAGAGAGTAAATAAGTTTCGGCTAAATCAGTTGGAACCTAAAAGGACCTGGGATTTTTCTCAGGTCCTTTATTGTCATTTACGTTTAAACTGTCGTAGTCTCTTCCGACTTCGATAATTCCAAGGCTAACCGCAAATTCAAACTCGTCTGCGGATTCTTAACCGACTGCCCCAAAATCTTTTCACACTGTTTAATCCGATACTTGATCGTGTTGCGGTGGAGATACAAGGTATTAGCTGTCTTTGTAATTTCGCAATTATAGTCCAAGTAATACTGCAGGGTTTTACGTAAATCAATCGTTGAAGGATCGGTTGGATACGCCAAGTCCTTTAAAACTTTTTCACAATAATAGTGAATATCTTCATCATTGGCCCCTTCAAACAGACTGATCAGGCCGCGCGGATGATAGTAATTCATCATATCGGGATCTTCCTGTTGTTTAACCTCGTCTAATGCTAATTTAGCCTCAATGTACGAACTCGAGATTTCTTCAATTTCATCGTAAGGGTTCCCAAATGAAAAGCTTAAATTAATGTCCAGTTCTTTCCTTAGACTCTTAATTAAAGTTTTGACCGTCCGTTCAAACCCAACCTCTTTTGATTGGAACAACAACGCAATATCATTGCTGTTCTTCACCTTAAAAGTCACGACATCGCGAATCTTCACCGGTAACTGCTCTTGTAACCAGTTATTAGCAACTTCTGCTTCTTCCTTACGATAAAAAATTTGGTTCTTATTTTTTTCATTGGGTACACAATAAACCAAAGCAATCCGGTAATAGTCACTCTGAACCAATCCATAATTTTCTCCTAGATCAATCCAATCCCGATTTTCATTACTCTGTTCTGTCTTGGCTTTAACTAATTGAGATAGGAAATCACTTTTCATAAGATCAAAGAATTCCTGTACCTTTTGATTCTTATAGAGAATAAACGTTAACACCAGAACCGCCTGCTCAATTGCAAATTCTGAAATTGGGTAAGGGATCTGTTCTGGTCTTAAGATCACCAAATAATACGGAAAATGATTGGCCACTTTAACCGGATATCCCAAGACTTGAATCTTTTCATCCTTAACTCCCTTAATTAAAAGAGTGCTCTTACCCTCATTAATTTTCTCGTAATCCTGAGTCGTTAACTGTTCTGTATAAAATGACGCCGGATAATCAGATCCTGAGAAAAACTGCGAATTTCCAATCACCTTATGCCAAGGATTAAGCAGAATCACCGGCGCATTAATAATCTTTCCCAATTCCGCAATAAAACGGCCATTGCTGACATCGTGCATCAATAAATTGGAAAAACTCTTTTGAATGTCTAACGCATATGTAAGTTGTTCAGTCTTAGTATCCCATAAGTAACTCTGCATTTGATAAAGTAGCCCACCCAGTGGTTGGCCACTTGGGATCTTAATGAGTGGTAAGTCAATCTCCGTGGCGTACTTGACCACTGCCGGATCAATCGCTTCAATGAATCGGCCGACCTTGATCCCCAGAGCAGTCACATGCTGCTGTTTCAACGAGGCTAGAAACGGCTTTAGCTTCTCCTGACCATTCCGGAAAACCATCGCCGTCGTTAAGATAATGACATGTTCGGGAATAAAATTAGCGACATCGGGCGTTTCCGTAATTTCAACGCTTTCGACTGGGCGATCCATGTCTTTGTGAATCGACATGACCTCCAAATCAGAAAAACGCGGCAAGCTCAGTAACTCCTTTAACGTGCTCACTTTAGTTAACCTCCTCAAATAAAAGTTAGCGCTTTCATTTATCCAATTAAAACACATTTGGCTAAAATAGACAAATATCATTAATTTATGGTGCAGAGTATGCAATGAATTTCTTGTGAATCTCCTTATAATTATCACTGTAAGCGTTTACATATATGGTGAAATTGGAGGACTTATCATGGACAAAGTTACAGAAAAATCAGGTATGGCCTATTGGAAGAAGATTGTCATCTTACTCTGTGCTGGCTGGATTACCATTTGGATTTACCGTTCTGCCCTTGCACCGGTTTACCCCCAAATCCGTTCATCACTCGGCGGTGGGGTATCCGATACTGCCTTGGGATCAATTTCTAGCTTTTATTTTCTTGGTTATGTCATCATGCAAATTCCCGCGGGGTTCCTAGTCGATAAGATCGGGAAGAAGCGGGTCTTGATTCCCGGATTTATTTTATTCGCCATCGCTGCTTTAATCGTAGCCATGGCCAGCTCCATTCAAATGATTTACGTCGGGTCCGTACTAGCCGGCTTGGGCTGTGGGTCCTTCTACGGCTCAGCTTATTCTCTGACCTCGCAAAATATCCCCGCCAATAAAAAGAGTTTCTCTACGGCCATCGTGAACAGTGGTTCCGCCGTCGGTTCTGGCCTGGGGATGATCCTCTCCAGCTTCCTAGTTGCCCAACAAGGCATGCCTTGGCAAACGATGATGTACATCACAATTGTCATGATTGTCTGCATGGTCATCGCATTTCAAGCCATTATTAAAAGTAACAAAGACGACATCGTGAATATTCAGGCTGCCGAAGAAGCGGCTAAGGCTGAAACCCCTAAGGTCAAAGAAAAAGTCTCCTTGACCACCCTCTTTCAACCTAAGATGCTCTTCGCCTACATCCTGTACTTCGCTACCTGCTACGCCTACTACATGATCGTAACGTGGCTTCCTAACTTCCTAGCAACAGAACGGGGCTTCCACGGTGCCGCCATTGGTTTTTCATCCTCTCTGGTGGCCTTCGCATCCATCCCCGGCGCCCTTTTCTTCAGTAAGTTGGCTGATAAATACTTAACTAAAAAGATTCAGTTCATCGTGGTTTTGGAATTGCTCTCCGCGGCCATGCTGCTATTAACCGTCCAGGCGACCACTTCGGCCTTCTTACTGACCGCACTGATCCTATACGGATTCCTGGGTAAACTAGCGGTTGAACCCATCATCATTTCTTGGCTTGGTGAAAATGCCCCCGCTGTCGGTGTCGGCACAACCTTAGGTGTCTTCAACTTCTTCGGAATGATGTCTTCAATCATCGCCCCTGCCCTAACTGGGAGTATCTCCGATGCCACTGGTTCCAAGGTCTTAGGCTTCTACATTGCCATCATCCTACTAGCAGTGGGTACGGTGCTATTCTTACTCGCTAACTTGCGTAAGAAACAAGCCTAAGCTCAGTCCTCCGCTAATTTCAATCTTAACAATCGAATAGTTTCCGTTAAACACCCATAGTCCTTGCTACTCACTGCCAGATTGCATCACCGATCGTGAGTGGCAACGACTATGGGTGTTTAATTCTTACGCCCACCTGACTGGAGGTCTTCGGTGTGTTCAAAAAAATCAGCTATATTTTTGTTTTTGCCTTTTGTGGCAGTCTCTTACGGCTAGGCTTGACGGCGATGACTAGCCATCACTTGACCACCATTCTCTTGATCAACGTGGCCGGATCTTTTCTACTGGCGTTTATCTCCAAATCACTCCCCACGCTCATTCCCCTCTCAGAGGCAGCTATGGCCGGTCTGACTGTCGGTCTAGTCGGTAGCTTCACGACCTTTTCAACCTTCTCAATGGACGTTGTCCACCTCCTACAGCAGGGGGCCATGGGTCTTGCACTCACCTACTGGTTGGCCAGCCTGCTACTCGGTTGTGGCGCCGCTGTTTTAGGCTTTCGTTCAAGTGCTCGTGTGACTGAAGGGGCGTGACGGCATGTTGGCGATCCTCTACATTTGTTTAGCGGGTAGTTGCGGGGCGCTCACGCGTTTCACCGTGGGCTACGTCACTGACTTACTCATCCCCCCAACCCACTTTCCCGTAGCAACGGTGTCCATCAATATCTTAGGTTCCAGTCTACTAGGAATTGCAACGGGGTTACTTGCACCGACCGCGCTACTCTTCCAGGTTGCCAGTGGCTTTCTGGGAGGGTTTTCCACCTTTTCTACGTTTACCAACGACTTTATCAAGCTGATTGATCACAAACCCATTACCGCTATGAGTTATCTGATGCTATCCGCCACACTGGGCGTCGTCAGTGCCTTTGTGGGTTATGAACTGGTCATTTAAATTGGCTTGCCGATCACCAAGTAATCAGGCAGTATTAAGTTATTCGCGAGTCTAGGTGCGGTTTTACCGTACGCGAAGAAGAAGCAGTGGTCGCCTAATTAACGACCGTCGGACTGCTTCTTTTTTGTATTCGTTTAGATTATTAAATCATTAGTGAAAGCGTTGTCCCCAATGACCACCCGGCGTATAATATGGGGTAACCGCAAGTCTAGTGTGGTGTCGTGTGAGGGAGCAGTGGTGGCTGCTCCCTTTTTTGCGTGTCCTTTAACTGTTATGTCTTTTTGCTTTACTAGCCGCTGAACACTTTTGGCAGGAATGGAGGATACCCATTATCCAGAGATTACCATTGTTCACATAACCGAAGAAGGCCAGAGATGGCGGCAGCAGTGACCGTGGTGTTAGCCGATGTTTCCTTGGCCACCGCGCCAGCAGACCGCTTATCCAGCTGCAGGCGGTCTCCATAGTAGCCAAAATCTCTGGCAGCCACAGGTGACGGCTAAAACCCAAAATTCAGGTTGGCACAAGGCAGGGCAACCTTTTCCAACAAAATTACTGATCACACCAAAAAAACGGGACCAACCCATGTCTGAGCTGATCCCGTCAAAACTATTCTCTAGTCATAATATGAAGGTGGTTCTAATTAACGATGTGCAGTGGTTCTTGTCCTTGATCAACCCGAACGGTATTCTTGGCAACGATCGCAGCCATCGCGTCCCGTGCTTCGACGGTGGCGTTCCCTACATGGGGCGTCAAAATGACATTGTCCAATGCCTTGAAACCATCATCAACGTTAGGTTCTGCTTCGTAAACATCCAACGCTGCGCCAGCCAATTCGCCGGCCTTCAACGCCTCGAGTAAAGCAGCCTCATCAATGACTGGTCCCCGTGCGGCATTAATCAAGTAGGCAGATGACTTCATCTGCTTGAATTCTGGTGCACCAATCATGTGGTGGGTCTTGTCGTTCAGTGGGCAGTGCAAGCTCAGCACATCGCTGGTTTTAATCAACTCTTCCAAGCTGACAAATTTAGCCCCAAACTGCGCTTCCACTTCTGGATCAAGCTGGGTCCGTTGCGAGTAGATGATGTTCATATCGAACGCCTTCATCCGCTTGGCAACGGCTTGACCAATTTGCCCCATACCGACAATCCCTAAGGTCTTACCAGAGAGTTCATGGCCTAAGAAGAAGAGTGGTGACCAACCATCGAAGCCCTTCGTCCGCATCAACTTATCGCCTTCAACCATCCGGTGGGCTAACGTAATCATCAGCCCCGTCGTCACTTCAGCGGTTGAAACGGTCGAAACTTCTGGTGTGTTGGTGACAGGAATCCCCTTTTGCCGAGCATACGCCGCGTCAATATTATTAAAGCCCGCACCGTAGTTGGCAATAATCTTCAGGTTAGGATCGGCATCAATCACGTCCTTGTCAACCTGTGTTGATAGTGGCGTAATCAAATAATCCTTTCCCACGATTCGTTTGACCAATTCTTCTTTCGTGATTAATCCACTGCCTGTATAGACATCGATATCCAAATTGGCTTCCTTTAAAATTGCCAAAGCCGACTGTGGAATTGCTGCAGTTACTAAAACACTAGCCATGACTATCACTCCTCTAGTAAGATTTGGTTTACAACTCTATTGTATACGTTTTCAATTAGCGATGCACTGCCAGTTTATTGAGCAGTGTAACCCCCGTCCACCACGAATTCTGAACCAGTTGCGAACTTAGATTCATCTGACGCTAAGTAAACACAGATCCAAGCAATATCGTTAGGCTCACCAATGTGGCCCATCGGCGTCTTTGTCCGGTCTGACATCGCCGCTTCAGCACCCGGCAGATCGTCAACTAACGGTGTCTTGATATAGCCAGGGTGAACGGTATTAACCCGGACATCGTAGTCCTTCAGTGCACAGTCGACGGCTGCGGACTTAGACATGATCCGCACACCACCCTTGGATGCATTGTAAGCGCCCAGATTAGGGTCGCCGACAAAACCTTCGATGGAAGACATGTTGATAATGGATGCGCCCAAGTGCTTGTTCTTCATCCGTTGAATCCCCAACCGAGTGCCATAGAAGACCCCATCCAAGTTAACAGCCAGTTGTTGCTTCCATTCCTTGGTTGACGTGTTTTCGATACTCTTGTTAACGGCCATTCCGGCGTTATTCACTATCGTAGTCACTGGGCCAAAAGCTTTTTCAGTCGCATCAAATAAATCAAGCCAGCCTTGTTCATCCGTCGCATCGTGCTGGAAGAACTGAATCACATCAGGACCGCCGATACTTTTAGCGGCCTTCTCGCCAACATCCGCGTGGCGTCCGGTAATCATGACCTTGCCGCCTTCTGCGACGAACTTATCAGCAACGGCTAACCCAATCCCTAGGGTTCCACCCGTAACAATGGCAACTTTTCCGTCTAAACGATGACTCATCTCATTCTACCTCCCGAAGTTAACTCTAGTTGTGTTGTCTTTCACAATTCATTGCGGTGAAAATCGAACCGCCAGACACTTGGCAGTTCGATCTCTCTTTCAAAACAGTACTGCCGCAGAAGCCGACAGACACCGTCCTATTTAGAGATGGTCAGTCAATCTACAACTTCACGTTGCACGGCAAGTTCACTGACCATCACCACAAACTTTCAAGGATCAAATTTCATCAATCAATCTCTAAGTCTAAGCCTGATTAAAACAGCTTCTAAGCGTAACTGATGCGCGTTCCGGCCTTGCCCTGTAAGGCTAAGTCAGCCTCATCCAGGGAGCAGATAATCGCAGTTCGTCCGGTTTTGGCGAACGCAATCGCTGCTTCAATCTTCGGCCCCATACTTCCGGCGGCAAATTGCCCGTCGTCCAGATGTTTTTGCGCCTCTTTAACGCAGATGTTTTCCAGTTTCTTTTGGTTAGATTTGCCGTAGTTGACGTAAACATTGCTGACATCCGTTAAAATCATGAAAATATCAGCATTGACTTGTTCTGCCAATTTCCGACCAGTCCGGTCCTTATCAATGACCGCCTCTAAACCTTGGAGGAGACCGTCCTCAGTCTGGTAGACTGGGATACCGCCACCCCCACCAGCAATGACGATGATGTTTTGTTCTAACAAATGATTAATCGAATCAACACCATGAATCATAGCCGGCATCGGTGAAGGCACCACTCGTCGGTAACCCCGACCCGCATCTTCCTTCATGATCCACCCTTTATCAGCTTGGAGCTGCTGGGCTTCCTCTTCAGTGTAGAAGACACCGATGGGTTTGCTAGGATTCTTGAAGGCTGGATCGTCACGGTCAACCTCCACTTCCGTTAGCAAAGTGGCCACGTTAGCCGACGACTGATTCTGTCGCAAGGTGTTCTTTAGACTCTGCTCCAACATGTACCCAATAAATCCTTGGGATTCTCCGTTACAAGCATCCAGTGGCAACGCTGGGACGGTGTGCTTAGCCAATTCATTCTGTTGGAGAATATTCCCAACTTGAGGACCATTACCGTGAGTCAACACAATTTCGTAATCCATGGCTTCAATCTTCGCAATTTGCTCAGCACTCTTCTGAACGTTAGTCATCTGAACATCAAATGTTGGATCTTGCTTGGGTTGGAGAATCGCGTTACCACCAACCGCAATGACAACTCTTTTAGCCATCGGGATTCCCCCCTTTCTTCCGTTTCAAAATCAAATCAATATTTCAAGTCGAGGTCGAGATTAACCTGCTTATAAACCAAGGCTGAGACAATTCCTGCCAAACAATCAATGCCCGACGTGTTGCCGTATTCAATGGCTGCCGCTAATAAATCATCTAAATTTTCTAGCGGTTCATTGCCCTTCAGGTAGCGAACAATTCCGAGCAAAGCACTACTGAACCGGCGCCGCAACGCATAGTACAGATAACTCCGACCAACATCCGTCGTGTAACGGGCATCCTCAATTCGAGAAGCCACCGCCGCACGGAGTTCTTGATGATTGCCACTGAGCCAATCAATGAGAATCCAGCCTAACAAGAAGTCATCGCCCGATGGGGTGAGCCCCCTGCCTCTGCCAATGAAGAAGTCGACCCCCCATTGGACGGTAACTGCATTTGTTAACCAAGATGTCTCTTTTTGATAAGGCGACGTTGCCGTCGTCAAGAAATCCTGAAATGGCTGGTCAAAGCCTGTCTGTCGTTCGATGTTGCGGCAATTATTCAGTAAGTAGCCTAGCCGATCTGAACGAATCCCTTCAGTCAACAAGTCGGCACGAAACGTGTCAACAATCTTGAGTTGCCAAGTCTCCTGATACGTCTCGATGTAAAATGCCGCATCGTGAAACTCAACCTTACGAGTATCTCGAATCTGACTCAATAGATCGGTAAAATCGCGTGGCGGAAGATAGAGTCCACCTGGTAAAAGTTTTGAGCGGTCGCTGGTCAGAATCACCAACGGCGTGTGCTGCTTGTCTGTTAAATTAAAGGTATGTTCAAAGACGCTATGAACATACCAATCTCTATCTTCTAGAGCCAGAAGTACGTGGTCACCCAGAACTTCTACTTCACGCATTTATTCCTCAAAACCTAACTTCTTCGCGTAAGCCAGGACAGCTTTTTCGAAGGCTTCCATCGGTGGATTAACGGTTCCAGCCCCGATTTGTCCTAACCCAGCTTTCTTGTTGGCAATCCCCGTATTAATGACCGGGAGAATGCCCGTTTCAACAACTTTTCGCGCATCAATCCCAATGGAGATCCCGCGGAAATCCCAAGTTGGGATCGGGAAGTTCGGGTTAGATGCCGTGGTAATTTCTGTCATATCTTCACTGGTATGCAGGGCATCGAAGAACCCACCTGTGCCGACGAACCGGGTTACGGCAGGTGCAGCGATCATGGCGAACCCACCAACCCCAAACGTTTCGGTAATGGCACTATCACCCATATCAGGTGACGCATCGTCTTCAGAAAAACCAGAGAAGTAGAGTCCGTGCGGCGTGTTAACCGGACCGGTGAACCATTCGTCACCCATCCCAGCAATCCGGATACCAAATTCATACCCGTTCCGGCACATGGCCGTCACGATCGTCCCTTCCTGAATCTGACGGGCGCCATCCATCACGGATTTAGCGGAGGCCATCATAATATTCAAGAAGAATTGGTCGGTATCGGCTAGGAATTGAATGACATCTTCCTTGTCCTTCTGGTCAATGTCTAAGGCCACAATACTTGGCGACATTTCCTTCAAGAATGCCAGTGACGCTGCGATATTCCGTTGATGGAATTCATCACCCATGGCAATCGCTTTGGCAATTAAAACGTTTACATTCAATGGTTCACGCGTTTGCAAAGCTTTGCTCAAGACGGGACCTAAGACATCGCGCATCCAGCGCAACCGATCAATGACTTCGGGACCGTTCGCACCAAACCGCAGGACCGCGCCAATCCCTTCGTTCATCGTGCAGTAAGCGCGGTTACCATCCGTCCGGTTTTCAACGACCACCAGTGGCATGTGGGCTGACGTAATTCCACCCATTGGGCCAACTGCATCAACGTGGTGGCAAGGAATGAGGGTGACTTCGCCGCTTTCCATGAGTTTGCGCGCGTCAGCTTCATTATCTGCCCACCCTTCGAACAGTGCGGCACCAATGCAGGCACCTTGGACGGGATCAATCATTTTGTCATAAGTAATTGGTGGACCAGCGTGGAGTAAGACTTTACCGTGTTTGAATTCATCAATCACATCGATTGCGGGAACAACATCCAATAGGAATGGTGAACCGGCAATAATTTTTGAGACGACTGCCTGATTGGCTTCGTCGATACTTTTATAAACCATTCATTACACCCCTACTTTCAAATCAACTTTACTGAGGAAGAGCAGGGCCTTTTGTAGCTCAACATTTCCTCCGGCGATTGGCTTCCAGTCAAACTGAACAGCACTTCCGCCGCTTTCGTTAATCGCATCCGCAAAGCTTTCCAGCCCTACATTCAAGAAACGAGTGGCCGTCAGCATTTCCTTCAGTCTGTCAGACACAGCAGGCATCTGCACGTTCGATGGTTTTTCTGGCAGAATTGGGAGTGGTTTTTCTTCCACTGGATGTCCCACAATCGCTAAGGCCGTCTTAACGGCTTGAGCGTTGTTTTCACACAAGATGACGCCAGCTTCTTCCAATGTCTTCTGTTGTTGACTGTAGTCTTGTGGATCCATGTCGGTTCCCACGATGGTGACAATCACGGCAATTTCACGACCCTCAGCCTTGGCATCTGCCTTAACCTTAATGATCGTATCTTTCAAATCACCTGCCATGTCATCCGTCGTCCCGTAACCCAGCACGATATCCAACAGGATTGCAGCAGTCTCAGGATCTTGGCCCGCCGAAACCATCATTTCTTTCCGCTTCGTCGCGTCGATCATTGGGTGTGGCCGGCCCTGTGTAAAGACGTCATCCCCGAGGTCCAAGACTTCGTAGCCGTCCTTCTTCAAGATAGAACCGTCAACCCCATTTTCGGCGTGCAAGCCTAAGGTATTGTTCATCAGCGTTGCGGCTTCATAGGCCAAGGTCCCACCAGAGTAGTAACCCTTGATGTACTTTTGCTGTGGTTGCAACGTCACGGTTGGTACCTTAACGGCAACATCTTCGTTACCAGTAGGTTCCTGTCCGTGAAGCAAGCCCACCGCAATCTTAGCCGTTTCTTCCAACGTGTAAGCTCGGTAAAGGCCCTTTTCGTGGGCTTCCGGCTTTTCACCTAAGAAGATGGCTACGACTGGCTTCTTAGCTGCCCGTAACAGGTCAACCGCGTCGTCGCGGACTTCCTTTGCAGGCGGCTTGGAAATAGCCACGATCACCTTAACGTCTGGATCTTGATCCAGTAAGGCAATGCTGTCTTTGAAAGTAATCCCTTGAACCTGGGCCTTCAAGTCACGGCCACCGGTTCCGATGGCGTTAGTCACCCCTTCACCCATCTTGTGGATGATGGCAGTGACTTCCTGAATACCAGTCCCAGAAGCCCCAACAATCCCGATACTGCCCTTACGAACCCGGTTAGCGAAAGCTAAAGGTAACCCATTGGCAATCCCGGTCCCACAGTCAGGGCCCATCAGCAGTAGGCCTTTCTCGTGAGCCATCTGCTTCAGCCGCGCTTCGTCTTCAATCGTCACGTTATCACTGAAACAAAAGACGTTCTTGCCGGCATCTAAAGCTTTTTCAACTTCACTAGCGGCGTAAACACCAGGAACGGAGATCAACGCTACGGGCGCGTCCTTAGCAACTTCTAAGGCTTTATCCCAAGTCTTAACCCGCTCTTCACCGCTATTGTCGTCATCGCTACCATTGGATTGTTCATCCAAGTAGACTTTGGCTTTCTTAACGACATCATCAATCAAGTCTTCGTTGTCAACATCGAGGACAATCACCATGTCGTTAGGGGTAGCGGCTTCCAGTTCTTCGGTAGCCAAGCCACCGGTCTTAAAGATATCCTTGTTAGCAGGGGTTCCCATCATGACTTGTACATTGTTGACGCCATCCAGAGTTTCCAGATAGTTGGTCAACAGCATGAGCACGATGGAGTCCTGATAACTATTCTTTTCAATCACCGTGTGCAGCATATAGTTATCAACTCTCTTTCGTTAAAATTATTCGGCGAAGGCACCTTGCCCATTGTACTTATCAAAGTGAACCGTATCGCTCTTCAAGTAATCGTAAATTTCAGTTGCTACTTCAATGCCATCCTTCATCGCTTTCTTCCGGCGAATCTGGCTACGTTCACCTGGCAGGTAAACTTGATCGAAGCCTTTAGCTGGTTTCATGGCGTGTAATTCTTCCGTCATCTGTTGCACTTGCTTAGCAAAGGCATCTGGGTCCGTGAACTTCTTAGGATCGATCAGAATGTAGAATTGACCCAAGTTCCGTTTTTCTGTCAAGTCGGCGTACATTGAGGAGACGTGCTTCCCAAATGGCAAGCCCAACAGTGAGCCGGCAACCACGTCAACCAACATCATCAAGCCATAACCTTTTGGCCCAGCAATTGGCAACAGTCCACGAACATCATGTGGATTAGTGGTTGGATCACCGTTGCCATCAACAGCCCAGGTGTCCGGAATGGAACGATTCTTCGACCGGGCATCCAAGACCTTACCCCAAGCTTGAACGGTGGTGGCCATATCAAAGACTAGGGGTTCGCCGCTTGAACGTGGTGCGGAGAAGGCAATTGGGTTCGTCCCAAAGTAATTTTCACTACCGCCATAAGGCACCACCATTGGATCGGATTGGCACATGGCAATGGCAACCAAACCTTCTTCGGCAGCCCGCTTAACGTAGTAGGAAAGCATGCCACTGTGCCCTGTCTTCTCTACGCCAACCGCTGCTAAACCGGTATCTTTAGCCATATCGATCGCGTAAGTCAGCGCTTCGTTGCAGACATATTGGCCCATTCCGTTGTCACAGTGCACGACCCCGGTAGACGTCCCGGTCTTTTCAAATTGGATGTTCGGGTTGAGGTTAACCCCACCCTTGGCAATTCGTTCGGCGTAGTAGGCTACCCGGACCGTCCCGTGAGAGTGAATCCCACAAGCATCGGCATAAGTGAGGTGGCGCGCCGTTTCTTCGGCGTGTTCTTTAGGTAACCCGGCGGCAATAAATTTGTTCATCATTAAATCTTGTAGTTCTTGCGCATCAACTAGCGTAATTCCTGAATCTGACATATGCTGTCCCTCCGAGTCTAGTGTGAGTGTGTCGTCGTGTGTTAGATTTCTGGATCGCGGTTAGCATCCTTGGAGTAAACGTAAGCTAATGGTTCGCCACGACCTACGGCATAAGCTGCTTGTGGTGAGTAAGAACCCATGTAGAGGTAGTCCCCTTTTTCAACTGGGTACCAGCCGTTGTCCAAGTTGTACATCCCAGAACCACTGATTAAGTAGGCACCGTGTTCTTGGTAATGGGTTTCAATGTAAGCATGGCTAGCACCTGGTTCGAAGGCCAGAATGTGCATGTTCATATCGAAGCCTAAATCATCCGTTGGTAAGAAGTCCCACAGGTGAACATCGGTCATGCCTTCGTAGTCTTGTGGCGCACGGTCATGGGTGTTCCCTACAATCTTGTAAGCCTTGTGGCCAGCGATTGGTTGGTAACGCTTCTTGTACAGGAAGACTTCGGTTGGTTCATCTTGCGCGTTTTCCATCGTCATGATGACACTTTCAGGGAAGTAAGCGTAGCCGCCATCCGTCAAGATATTTTCTTCCTTGCCATCAGAAACTTTTAACTTACCGGAAACAACGTAAGCTACGGTTTCAATCCCTTCGCCACCAAAGCCAGTGTGCTTACCACCCTTTTGGAAGCTGGCAATGTAGTCAACGAAGTGGGCGCCTAAACGTGGAGTCCCCATGATGGAAACATCGACATTTTCAAATCCCGGAACGTTGTTCTTAACTAAACCATCGTTAGGAATCAAGGCAAAGTTGCCTGCTTTAACGACAGAACGTGAACCTAATAATTGCTTTTGGTAACCGGTACGATTGTTTTTGTAACTCATGATCAAGTCTCCCAACTTTTTTTAATAGTTTTGTGTGGTTTTGCTAAGTACGTTATTTGTAAGCCAATTGGTAAAGTGTGTCGGCCATCAGCTTCACGCCTTCAACTAAGTCTTCAAACTTGGTATTTTCGGCTGGGTTGTGGCTAACCCCATTGATACTTGGAACGAAGATCATCGCCGTTGGGTACACGGGCGCAATGATTTGAGAATCATGGCCGGCACCACTGTGCATAACGCGGTACTTGTAGTGGCCCGCCTTGGCTTGGCCTTCGATCGTGTCCACGATATCTTGGCTCATTGGCACTGGTTTTTCATCCATCCACAGATCAATGTTGATGTCTAAGCCCATTTGTTTGGCAACGTCGCGCATCATATTCTCAATCTCAGTGGTGAATTTAACTAAGTAATCGGCATCGGTATGGCGGCAATCCATCGTGAAGAGAACTTCGCCAGGCACCACGTTAACCGTGTTCGGCTTAGGGACAACTTTCCCAAACGTTAAGACCAGTGGATCACCAATCTCGTGGGCTTTATCCAAAGCTGTGTTCACGATCTTAGCCATGCCATAGACGGCATCATGCCGATAACTCAGTGGCGTCGTCCCAGCATGGTTGGCTTCACCTTTCAAGGTGATGTCGTAACGCCGTTGACCAGCAATGTTGTTCACAACCCCGATCTGTTCATGTTCTCTTTCGAGGATGCTACCTTGTTCAATATGTTCTTCCACGAAGGCTTTGATATCATCCCGTCGCGTTTGCTTATCGCTAAAGTCAAAGCCTTGGCGGTGCATTTCGTCAACGAACTTCTTGCCTTCAGCATCGGCAACATCTTTAACCTCAGCATTGTTGGCAATCCCGACGAAATTCTTACTGCCCCAGAATACGGTTGGGAAGCGGCTACCTTCTTCTTCGGCCATAGAAATGACTTCCAGTGACCGTTTAGGCGTGCCATATTTCTCTTGCAGGAACTGTACTGCGGTCAGTGAGGCAACGACCCCAAATTGGCCATCCAGCTTCCCACCGTTAACCACCGTATCAATATGTGAACCCGTCATGATGGTTTCTTCAGGCTTCTCGGACCCTTCGATTCGCCCAAACAAGTTACCAACGTCATCGAACTTCGTCGCCATCCCCGTGGATTCCATCTGAGCCTTAACGTACTTTTGCGCTTCCAGCCAAGAATCGGAGTAAAGTAACCGTGTCATCCCACCCGTAGGATCGCTACCGATCGATGACAATTTCTTAAGTCGTTCATCAACAACTTTTTCGAGTTCCATAACCTTTTGCCTCCTTCATATTATGTTACAAGCTTATTGTATGCGCTTTCACTCCAATCATCATTGGTCATTTTGACCAAATTCAATCGTGAAATTGTTGCATTCCTACTAGATTTAGCTAAAAGTGACAAGATCTACGTCTTTTGCCACCAATTTCCGGCCAATAACGGCGTGCGCTTGCAAAATCCCATGGCTGATCACCGCTTTCTTGGTGCTACCAGTCCTGTTCACAAGTTTCTAGATCACTAGCAGTCACCTGCGGCTGCCAGAGATTCCGGCTGCTGTGGAGATCGCCTGCGGACTGAGAAACGGTCTTCCGGCTCGGTTTGAAGCCCGCAGGCGATCTCCAAACACGTCCCACGCTGTAAGCCGAAGAATCATCGGCTAACACCGTTGTCACAGCTGCCTCCACCTCTGGCCTCCTCCGGTTATACGAAGCATGCACACATACTTGGTGCCAATCTGATCCTGACACGGTAGCATTGCCAGTGTAGCCGTGAGTGAGCCCAAATTTGGCGAACGGTAAGGCGACCAGCACAGCAGCCGGAATTATTGGCAGCCGTAGGTCACGACAAAACAAAACGACTTGCTTCGAGTCTTTTCGAGAACAAGTCGTTTCGCCAGCTATTAAATTGCTGGAGTTAGTTCAGCTTAAACCGTGGCAGTAGCCGTCTTGGCTGCCTTTTCGATGAACTTACCAGGGAAGTTTGACGTTACGCCGGCTTCCTTACTGTAGATGGTTTGACCACGTAAGATGGTTTGCATGACTTGCGCACCAATTTCACGGCCAATGTAAGGACTGATTTGGTTCCGGTATTCCAAGTCTTCCGCCTTCAGCGTGTATGGCGCATTTGGCTTGATTAGAACGAAGTCAGCATCCTTACCAACACTGATCCGGCCCTTGTCATCCAAGTTGTACCGGTCGGCTGGGTTCGACGCAATGATTTGTGCGAAATGAGTCAATGACATGCCGCGCTTTTGAACGGCTTCATCGTACATCACGTCAACATCGTTTTGAACACCAGAGATCCCGCCCCAAGCATCGAAAGCATTGTCGGTATCCTTCAAGTCTGGCGTACATGGTGAGTGGTCGGAGGTCACAAAGCTGATTGCACCAGATTCAACCCGCTTCCACAAAGCATCTTGTTGCGCTTGTTCACGGATTGGTGGTGAACACTTCACTACGGCACCAATTGCATCCAGCTCATCCTTCGCAAAGTAGAGGTAGTGAACACAGGTTTCACAGGTAACGTCGACACCTTCAGCGCGACCTTGGATAACTGCGTCGACCCCTTCTTGGCAAGCCACGTGACAGATGTGAATCCGGCAACCCGTTTGCTTAGCCATGAAGATGGCCTTCTTGATCGCCATAACTTCGGTGAAGGCTGGACGCGTATCAACGTAGTCGGCCAACGTGGTCTTACCTTCTGCCTTAGCAATTTCACCTAAGCGATCGGTAATGGCTGCGTCTTCGGCATGAATGGCTAAGACCTTACCCGTCTTGGCAATCTGTTTCATCCCTTCGTATAAGGAGTAGTCATCGACATTTTCAAAGTCACCATCGATTGACCGATCCCCACAGGTTGCTAAGAAACACTTATAACCTGCGACGCCGCCTTCATCTAATTCTTGAATGCCGCCCTTTAAGTTGGAAGGCACTAACCCACCAAAGGATCCAACATCCACTTTTAACTCATCTTTGTGTGAATACTTTTCTTCAAGGGTCTTGCCATCAACTGTAGCTGGCACTTGGTTCAAAGGCATTTCCATAAAGGAAGTAACCCCACCTTTGGCACAAGATGCCGTTCCAGTTACGTAGCCTTCCCATTGATCCCGGTACCCACCACCCATTGGGGTAATATGTACGTGGGCATCAACCATCCCAGGACTAACAACTAAGCCCTTGGCGTCGATAATCTTACTTCCCGTTAGGTTCTCCCCAATGGCAGTAATCTTGCCGTTATCGACGGCCACATCAGTGTGGGTCTCGCCACCTTCAAGGATGACTAACCCGTTTTTAATGACTAATTCATGACTCATGTTTATTCCTCCTTTATGTCTTGGTTTAAACTTTGGTTAACTGTTGCCGGTTCTTTTTTCGACACCATTTTCTTTAACCCAAGGTAAATCAGGAATGCAGAGATAAATCCAACAAACCATGACAAATCAGAAATAACTTTAACGGCTGGAATAAATTGACCACTTAGTGACAAAATAAGTGCTAAGATTGTCGCAACGTAGGCCTCTTTATTGACGCCATGATAACGAATCTCTTTATTCCCGGTATTCAGATCCATATACAAGGTATCCAGATTTTCATGCCGATAATGAATGAAGAAGTAGTTAGCAATCATCACACCAGCAACTGGTCCTAAGACAGCCCCAATCCCGTTAAGGAAAATGAAGATACTGTCAGAGTTTTCCATCAACTTCCACGGCATGATCAGGAAACTAATGATACTAGCGATAATCACACCACTCTTGTAATTTAACTTCTTAGGAAATAACGCCGTCAGTTGATAACCAGCGGGAATGATATTCCCAGTGGCGTTCGTCGAAATTGTCGTCAGCAGGAAGACGGCCATGGAAATTAAGATCGCCGGTAGACTGTCCCACCGTTCAATAATGTTCAACACGTTCCATTCCTGGATGTTGTAATGAATGGATCCCCCGATCAAGATCACCACACTGGTGAAAGCAAAGATCAGGTAACCAACTGATAATCCTAACGTTTGACCAATGGCCTGAGCCTTCGTGGACTTGGCATTTTGCGTAAAGTCCGCGATACTGGTCCCAGGTGCTGCCCAAACAGCAATCACAGAGTTGAAGATAATGAAGTAAACCAGAAGCGGGTTGGCATGTGAGGTAGCATTCACGTGGTAGGCCAAGATTGGTCCTAATCCACCGGCACCCCAGATAGCCCAGATAGCCATCCCACCAAAAACGACATAAATCAGTGGGCTTAAAATCGCGGTAAATTTGTTTAAAATGCTACCGCCACCAAATCCAACTAGAACATTTAAGATCCAGAAGATGGTGAATGAGATCAAACCCGGGATACTGATTCCCAAAATCTTGGTTGAGCCACCAATCTCAAGGAAGCCCGGCCAAATCTTACCGATCATAATCAGTAAGGCTAGAGAACCTGTATACGTCTGTAACCCAAACCAGGCAATCGCCGCGACACAGCCACGCAGGAATCCTGGTAGCTTTGCACCGAGGTTGCCGTAGGCCGAACGAAGGTGCATCGCGAAGGGAATGCCGTACTTGGATCCGACGATACCGTTTATGGCCATAAACGCGGAGACGAAGAATGCACTCAGGAATATGGCGATCATGACGTTAAGCGGTGATAACCCTAAGAACAAGAAGCCACCAACGGCCGCGTAATTAGGAATGTTATGGATGGAACCCATCCACAGGGTGAAGAAGTTGCCGACCCCCATATTACGTTTATCCCCGGTCTTAGGGAGAAGATCATCGTTGTAGCCGCGCTCTTTGAACGTTGCAATTTGCTGCTCAGTTACTTCATACTCGTTCGTTTTCACCTTCAAAACCCCTTACGAATGTAATAACCACCTTCGTTGCAGAATAGTCTCGATAAACGGCTAAGCCTCAAGTCCTCAAAAGTAATTGTTCGCGCGAACGGGTAAGGAGACTGATCAGTTGCAGACACCACCGTCTGCCCATTGGACGTTAACTATTTATCACCACCCATTGTAAGCGGTTTCTTTTTGGCGAGCATTGTTCAAAATGACTAGAAAAACATTTTCATTTGTCACTTTGACGCCTGAATATTTGGTACAATGTAACCGATTACATTTATAAAAGGAGTGCGGCCATTATGAAGACAACCCAGATCCCCCTAAATACTTACCAAAACCTTTCGCTCAACGCCACCTGCTATACCCCTGATACCAGCCCTACCACGACCGTACTTTACTTACACGGCGGCGGCCTGGAGTTTGGCAATCGTGATGATCTGCCATTGGATTATATCGAACGCTTCGTAGCCGCTGGCATCCAGCTCGTTACATTTGACTACTTATTGGCGCCAGAAGTTAAAATTGACGTCATCTTACCAACCCTGCAGGAATCTTTACAGGTTGCGGCGGATAAAGGCTACCTGACTTCTCGAGTCATTCTGATGGGACGCTCGGCTGGAGCCTATCTTTGCTATCTTCTCTTGCGCGACGGCTTTAGGGCAGATGGACTCGTTGACCTCTATGGTTACTCTGGTTTAGATTACCCAGAATTTCATATGCCAGCCGGCTTCTACGAGGACTTTCCTAAAGTCCTCCCCATGAATGCCCAGGCGATGATTCAGCGCCAACCACTAGTGACCGGTGACATGAAGGACCGTTATCCCCTGTACGTTTCCGGCCGTCAATTTGGAACCTGGCTCAGTCAATTCCTGCCTAGCATGCGTGACGCCGACGCCTATTCGCTGACGCCCGATCAGCTCCGACAGTTGCCACCAACCTTAATGATCCACTGTACCGACGATCCCGATGTGCCGTTCGCAGCTGCCACCCACGTTGCCGACCATCTTCCAAGCGCCAAGTTAATTGCTCTCCGGCAACGGGAACATGACTTTGACCGCGATGTCACGGCAGCCAACCTTGCCATCTACGAGCAAATCATCGCGTTCATCACTGCCATACCGGCCAGAGTGCGCGCCTCAGCATAATTCGATTTCTGACTTAAACCAAGAGATACCCGCTCCGTGCTGTTCACCGAGCGGGTATTGCGATACGTAAAACGTTTTATGTACCCGATCACCCACCAACTATGGTACGATCTAGCTAAGCAACTAGAGTCAAATAGGAGGCGCTTTCATGACCGTCATTACTGATTATATCGAAGAAGCCGATCCAGCGCAACAAGCCCAACTAAAAGCGATGTACCAGATTCTCAAGCCCTTACTCCCTGACGCCACGGAAACTCTGAGTTATGGCATGCCCGCTTTTCATCAAGAAAAGGACATTGTCTACTTTGCCCCGATGAAAAATCACCTGGGCTTTTACCCCACCGATAAACCCATCGCACACTTTGAAGATGAACTTGAAGGACGCTTTAAATACTCCAAGGGCGCCGTCCAATTTGACTACCGCCAACCGCTGCCCGCGGAACTCATCACCAAGATGGTCCGCTACCGGCTGAGTGAGGTGCCGGGTTAACCCTATCTCAATCCTGAACTATTAAACAAAAAGCCGTCGTAAAATCGTTATGATTTTACGACGGCTTTTCATAATAATTTTAATCTTCACTGCCCATCATCCGACCAACAAACGCGGCCAGAATTGCACCAACTTCTGGCGCCAAAATGTAAAGCCATAAGTGAGAAAGTGCGCTGCCACCGGCAAACACGGCTGGTCCGAATGACCGTGCTGGGTTCAACGACCCACCGGTAAGGTTCAAGGCGACAATGATCAGGAAGGCCAACGTTACCCCGATCGTTATCCCGGCAAAATCACCATTACCGTGCCGATCACTCGTCACATTTAAGATCACGAGCAAGAATAAGAAGGTCACTAACGCTTCTACCAGAAACGCCAAGCCCGCGGAGATCTTCGGAAAGTCCGTTTGGCCCAACTGGTTTGTGGCTAAACCTAGGCCGCTCACAAATAATTTCATAATTGCTGAAGCTGCAGTAGCTCCCAAAACCTGCGCCACTACGTACCAAAGAGCATCGCGGCCGGAAATCCGCCGATTAATCAGCATTGCCGTCGTCACGGCTGGGTTAAAGTGACCACCGGAGATGCCACCAAACGCATACGCTGACACTGTAATCGCCAAACCAAAGGCTAAGCCAATTGTCAACGTACTCCCAGCAGCCACTGTGACTGCTCCAGTTCCAAGGAACACCAGCATGAAGGTGCCCAAAAATTCTGCAGTATACTTCTGCATCATCAATTCCTCCCATCCAATTCTCTGTTAAACTACTGCTATTATAATATAAATTATAAAACGATGCCGCCAATATGCTAATTACTTAAGTGCAACAACTATTAGCTTGTGAATTTGATGTTGCAAGCCCCCCGCAGCCAGTTAGAATTGGCAGATTGATGGTCATGCTACTCTTGAAAATAATTTAGTACTTCAATTAAAAAACGAACGTAAATTCGAGTCGTTCTTTTAATTACAACCATTATGAAAACGGCCTATTACAAGACATTTTATAGTTGCTAGTCTCAAAAGAGAACACCATGTATCAATTCAGTATGGTTCATGTATCGTTTTGCCTAAGCCCGCTGACAATTGGATTCAGATCAGGTATGCTAGCTTTGTAATAAAAAATGAAAACGCACCCTCAACTTTGAAAGGTAGGCTTTTTTCATGAAAATTAGAAAGCAAGTTTGGACTAAGCGGGCAGCTGCTATGCTTTCCTTGGTCGCTGTGACATTACCCATGGTTACCAATGTCACCACGGCTAGCGCTAAGAGTAAGTCAACGAATGTTGCGGCACTACTGCAACCACACCAAGCAGATTATGGTTGCTTAGTTGACGAATATCACCACAATCTCGATAACATGACTTATATGACCCCAACGAGCGATCCAGTTATTGGTGTCGTCAACGGATTTACGAAATATTGGAGCAAGGGGCAAGTCGTCGACAAAGCTATGATCGATCTCAACCTCGCCAAAGCTGCTAAGGTCACGCAAGAACGTTCTGAAAGTGAAATGGAACGATCATACTTCTCCGACCGCCGTGATCTTCGCTACAACCTAATCTCTGGCTTAGGTCCCTACGCACCTGCTTTTATCAAAAATGCTAATGCCCAAACTAACTACCTTTCAATGCCCAGCACGCCACTTCCTGCAAAATACAGTCCAAAAAGCCCAACCTGGGCTTCACCAGATTCTAAGTTAGGGCCTCTGGTTAAATTGGTCAACGTTGCTGAAGGTTCTCCTTACTCTGGAATTAATTCACCTAAACATTACCTTGCGATGCCGCGGCCTTACCGCCTGAGCACTGATGTTAAGCCTTTACCTGCCATCAAAGAAATCATGGCCCACGCTAATCCAACTTCCTTTGACCTGCCTAGTGGCCATACTACGGCTGCATTTGATAGCGGTATCGCTTTTGCCTACGCATTACCACAACGTTTTCAAGAATTAGTCACACGCTCCTCCGAAGTCGGCTACGATCGTATTCTTGCCGGCCGGCATTCACCACTGGCTGTCATGGGTGGTCGGATGACTGGGACCGCTATCGCAGCTGCCGTCCTTAACGATCCCGCGAACCAAGACATTGCCAAAAACGGGTATCAAGCTGCACAGTCTTCTGACCTTTTAGGCAGCAAAGACACAACCGCTCAAGATGACTTTAAGAGTTATGAAAAGAACCGGCAAGACTATCGTTATCGCATGACCTACGGCTTCGATCAAACTGGTGATACTCATCAAGCCATGCGCGTTCCTAAGGGGGCCGAAGTTCTTTTGAAGACACGCTTGCCTTACCTAAATGACACGCAACGTCGTGCCGTTCTTTTCACCACGGGAATGCCATCCGGCTATCCTGGAATGGATGATGCTGAAGGTTGGGGTCGTCTCGACCTCTTCTCTGCTGCTAACGGCTACGGCGCCCTCTTGGACAATGTGAAAGTTAACATGAACGCTAAGAAGGGAACGTTCAACGCCAAGGATACCTGGAAGAACAACATCAGCGGTACCGGTCACCTCACCAAAGCTGGAACCGGACAACTAACCTTGAGTGGCGCCAACAAATACAGTGGCGGAACGACCCTACAAGGTGGTACCTTACAAATTGCTAACACCAAGGGATTGGGTGCTGGTAGCGTTCAGCTCACCAAAGGTAACCTGAAATTAGCCACCACCCAAGTGACGATTCGTGGTCAGTTCCAACAAGCTAAGGGCGGTAAGTTGACATTGAGTCGTGCCAGTCACTTGACCATCAAGAAGAATGCTAAGCTGAACGGAACACTGAAGTTAACGCAAGGTCATCTAAAGAAGGGTGCCAAGTTAATCACCTACAAGAAACACACTGGTAAGTTCAAGCACGTGCAAGGTCTGCCTAAGGGCTGGCACGTCGTCTACACGAAGCATGCTGTTAAGCTCACCAAATAAACCATTCCTCCACATAATGTTGGGGACCGAATCGGATTAGATTCGGTCCCTTTTCTGACAATTCAAAAAGACGCTCCCCATTTAGGAGAACGTCACCAGTAATTATTCTTTGAACTGAATCTTCACATAATCGTGGTACAACGGTAGACTCGTCATCAGTTCCCGATGAGTACCATGTCCACTGACATGACCGTCCTCGATGAAGTAGATGTTGTCAGCATCAACGATCGTGCTTAACCGGTGGGCAATAATCAACGTTGTCCTGCCCTTCATTAACTCAGCCAGAGCTTGTTGCACCATTGCTTCCGATTCGGAGTCCAGACTAGCCGTGGCTTCGTCCAACAACAAAATCTTAGGATCACGAAGAAAGGCCCGGGCAATCGCCAAACGCTGGCGCTGGCCGCCACTGACTTTGACGCCGCGCTCCCCGACTTGTGTATCCAATCCTGCCGCCATCTTCCGTACAAACTGGTCCGCCGACGCCAACTTCAAGACATGCCACAATTCTTCATCCGAATACTCACGATCTGAGCCATACGTCAGGTTATGCCGAATCGTCCCCGCCATAATGGCCGAGTCCTGACTCACATAACCAATCTGGGAACGCCAATCGCTCAAGTTAAAGTCCTGAACGTTAGCCTCACCGATCGTCACCTGCCCATTTTTAGGCTGGTAGTAGCGCTCCAGCAAACCAAAGATCGTGGACTTACCACCACCTGAAGGGCCGGCAAATGCAACCACCGTATTCGGTTTAGCTTCAAAGTTAACATCATGTAACACGAGCGCCCCCTCATCCTCATAGGCAAAGTCCACGTGCTTCATCGCCAACGTTTCATCACTAACGGATTGGGGCGCACCAGCAGTCAGCGCTTCTTCCGGTTCGTTCAACAGATCGCGGACTCGTTCCGTTGAGCCGTTGGCCTTGGACAAATCAGTAAAGAATCGCGCCAACGTCCCCGCCGGACCGATAATTTGGAAGAGGTACATCATGAAGGAAAACATCGTCCCCATACTCATGGTCCCAGCAGAAACTCGGATCGCCGCATAGGCCAGCACACCGACAAAGACTGCCAACATACTGGTCGTCATCACTGGTCCCGCAATGGCGTCGTAGATCGCTTCACGCAGCCCAATGCGATATAGGCTCTGAATTTGTTGATTACCCGATTGGGTTTCGTAGTTCTCGGCATTTGAAGACTTAACCAATCGAATCTCACTCAGCGTTTCGTCCGTTTCACCACTCAACGTTGCCATGGCGTCTTGCCGCTGATGGCCGATCTTACTGGATTGCCGCATGATCGGGAACATCACTAGCATTACCAGGGGCACCGCGATAAACATAATCGCCGTCATACGCCAATCCATGATTAGCATAATGACCAACGCACCCACAAGTTGTAGTAGCGACGTCACCATTTGGGGAAACGAGTTCGCCAGCAAATTTTTAATCTGCATGGTGTCGTTCACCAACCGCGACGTCATCTCACCCGTCTTAACGTTATCAAAATAACTGACACGCAACCGGACTAGCTTTTGCCAAAGGGTCTCCCGCAAACGTGCCACCACGTTCTCACCAAAGAATCCCAGCAGAGCGCCCGACACGGCACTCACCAAAGCACTCACGATGAACAGCACAATCACCGTGATCAACAGTGGCCGATTCAACGCGTGGCCCAAGCCATTAATGAGCGACTGCGCCAACTTGGGAACGGCCAATTGCGCACCAGTTGCCAGCAGTCCCAGCAACAGTCCGACCCATAGTTGCCAATATTTCGGCTTGGTCCGCCGAATCAAACGTAAAAATCCCTTAACGTCAAACTTACCCGTTGGCCGTCGCTTAGCGGTCCGTGGCGCTGACATTCTTTGTTCCATCTCTCTTTGCCTCCGGTATCTCTAAAATTTAAAAGTGCGGATGGTGGGGCATCCCCATGCCGTCCATTCCCCGGTGAGGCCAACCTGGCCGCCCCATGACATCTCCCCAATCCAGATCACCAATCTGATGGGAAAGTTTCGTCAACAGCTGGTCAAGTTGGGCCTGTTCATCGGGCGTCAGTCCGCCAAACAGTTCATCGGCCGTGGTATCAACCTGCTCATCAAATTTGGCAAACAAATCGCGCCCCTTTTCACTCAACCGGACGATCACAGCCCGCTTATCCGTTGGGCTAGGAATCCGTTCCACAAAACCCGCGTCCACCAAACGACTGATGGTGGCGCTCACTGAACTAGGCCGGATATCTAGAATCTCAGCGATCTCGGCATTGGTCAGTCCATTAGGCGCCTGCGCCAACACCTTTAGCAACTTTCCTTGTCCGCGATTACCACCTCTAGGGCCACCATTTCCATGGCCTCCCATACCGGCTTGCCGCCCGACCGCCATTAAAAACGCACGATTCTGGAGCAACTTTCCAAAACTCTTTAATAAATCTCGACTTGCATCGGTCATCTTCAATTCCTCCTCGTTTTCTTGATGCTGATTATATTAGCATCATACTTAGCTTTTGTAAACCAAAACTAACTAAAAACTAATCATTTATTTGAAATACGCATCTTAAATCCCACGATGCCAGGCTTTACCGTCACAAAAAAGTGATGCCTCAGTAGCATCACCCCATTCAACCACACTATTTAGCTTCACCAATCACAAAGTAATTTCCCTCGGGATCACGAAAATTAAATGTTCGCGTCCCGCTATTCTCCACAATCTTACCAGCCGTCGTTAGCCGATCGTGCAAGCCTTCAAAATCGCGGCTATACAGGATCAATGACGGTGTCGCCCCCAACACCTCCGGCGAATACTGTCGGATAAACGACTTCGCAAAGAATGACAATTCAACATTGGGCGCTACCGTGACTACAATATTTTCCGAATCATCGGGGAGGGCATTTACTTCAACGACTTGGGCCCCTAACTTATTTTGCCAAAAATCCACAACCTGCTCGACGTCATCCACATACAGCATGGTTCGTACCTTTTGCATGACCGCTCACCTCATCGTCTTATTTGGTTATGCCCATCCTACCACGAAAAGAATTTACCGCCAATTGCAAATTTAACTAGCTATTCGCTAAGATGTCGCGTACACTAAGTAATGCAGGCCACGCCTGCCCAGTTGCTCTGTACATTCCAGATGCAACCTATGGATCAACTGGTGCCCTCATCTCGGATTGATGAGGGCTTTTTTGCATGACGAATTGTCAAATCAAGTGTAACGATTGCCCAAAGAAGACTTCTGCTGGAGACTTCCAGCCTAAGACCTTGCGTGGTCGATTGTTTAGGTCTTGGACGAACTTGGCGAT
>NZ_JAAXLK010000012.1 GCF_012641185.1 Levilactobacillus tujiorum | reverse complement strand
GATTCACCACGATCACTAAGATAGTCTTCGACAGCTTTAATCTTATTTTCAACTGAAACAACCATGATTTATACCCCTCTAGTTTGTTCCAACTTTTGGGGTACGGGTCAAGATCCGAGTCTCCAAGCTTGGTTTTCTACTAAGCCAGTAAGCAGTTCACTTACTGACTAAGTAGAACGACGCGCCTGAGCCCATATCTGCTGACCTCACGGCTGATACTGTATTCTGAGGCAACTTGAGATAATGACTGATACGGTCACTAACAATTGAGTCACAAATGATAAGTAGCCACAGTTTCTGACTGTTGTCTTGGTAAAACACAACCGGAGCGAGCAGGATTCTTGGCAGCCGCAGTGCGCCCAGTTTGATCATATTTAATGGCTTGAACCCTTACCCCTTTCAACCTTTAGCGAAGCGAAACCCCCGTCCTGATCAGTCAGAACGGGGGTTGGATAACTATTTAGGTTCGGCTTTCTTAGCCGTAACATCTACGTATTCGAAGTTGGGGTTAATCTGTTTGTCTAGGGCATTGAAGGCGGCCTGCATCTGTTGTTCGATGGCTGCTTGGCCCGCCTCATCTAATTTCATTTTGCGATCGATTGTAATTGGATCACCAAAAGCGACGGTGACGCGCTTACGGGAGAATAGCCGCTTGAACGTCAGAGGGCCTTGATAGACGGCGGGTACCAGGGGAACCTTGGCCATCTTAGCAATCACCGCTGCCCCGCCCTTGAGTTCTTGAGAGTGCCGAGAACCAGAAGGGAACATGATTAGCGATAGCTCACCCTTGCGCAAGATCCGTACCGGCGTTTTGATCGCCGAAGGGCCAGGATGATCACGATTTACCGAAAAACCATTGACATGATGGAGTAGCCATCGGAAAATGGAATTCTGGAACAGTTCTTCCTTAGCCATGAAACTAAATTTACGGGGACTAGCGGCCAGCGCAAAGTAAACGGGATCAAACCATGTGCGGTGTGGCCCAACTAAAATGTAAGGGCCCTCAGGGATTTTTTCACGGTTAAGGTATTTGGCCTTGCCGTTTACAATAAATAAAATAACGCGGATGACGTTCCGCAAAAACGAATAAAACATGAATTGTGCTCCTCTCGCAGTGAAACTCATTGCATCTAGTATGCAAAAAAATGGGCGGGGTTGCAAGTAATCTTAATGAAAAGTGAAAGAAGGTGGGGATGATGGCTACCCCAGAATTAAAACCCGGCGAACGAATTGATCAACTTTATAGTCAGGATGTGCAAATCATTCAGAGCCCCGAGGTATTCGCGTTCTCGCTTGACGCGGTGTTGTTGGCTGATTTTGCCAAATTACCGCCACGCCAGTCAAGCCAAACCGTGGATTTATGTGCGGGCAATGGTGCGGTGGGACTCTTCATGAGTCACAAGACGCGGGGCAAGATCGCCGAGGTAGAGATTCAACCGCGGCTGGCTGATATGGCGCGCCGCAGCGTCCAGTTAAATCAGCTGACGGATCAGTTGACGGTGTACGAGGGTGATCTCGCCCAAGTCAATCAGTGGATTCCCAAGGATTCTGCCGACGTGGTGACCTGTAATCCACCGTATTTTGCCGACTTACCAGCCAGTCAGAAGAATCCTAATCAGTACTTGGCGATTGCCCGGCACGAGATTACCACGGATCTTGCAACGGTGGTGGCCACAACTAGTGGACTACTCAAGATGAATGGTAAGGCTTATTTTGTCCATCGGCCAGATCGGCTGTTCCAATTATTAGATCTCATGGCGGCTCACCGCTTGGCGCCCAAACGTATTCGACTGGTTCATCCCAAGCCCCAGAAGGAAGCCAACATGGTTTTGGTCGAGGCCATCAAGGATGGAAAACCCGGGGGCTTGCGGTTCTTGGCCCCACTAACCGTGTATGATCACCAGGGAACTTATACTCCAGAAGTGAAGGCGTTGCTTTATGGAAAAGACTAAGCAGTATTATTTCTATGTATTACTGTGTGCAGATAATTCGTTATATGGGGGCTTTACGACGGATGTTGCCAAGCGCTTTGCCACCCACGTTGCGGGCAAGGGCGCTAAGTATACGAAGGTCCACAAGCCCTTGAAAGTTTTATTTAGTCAAGAATTTGCTAGTAAACACGATGCGTTACACGCGGAGTGGGCGTTCAAACATCAGTCACGCCAAAAGAAATTGCAGTTCTTAAAGTTACAGGGGATTCAGCTGGAAAAGTAGGCGTTTTCCCCCTGAAATGGTGAGGACTATGGTACACTTGTGGCGGATAGTAGATTGTTTGATTTTAGACAAGTGAAGGAGGAACTTACTGTGAAAATTATTGCTTATGGTATCCGTGACGATGAACGACCTTACTTAGAAGAATGGTCTCAGGACCAAGGCATCGAAGTTAAAGCCGTGAGTGAGCTGTTGGATGAGTCAACGGTGGATTTAGCCAAGGGTTATGACGGGGCAGTAGTTTACCAACAGAAGCCATATACGGCAGACGTATTAGATCGTTTAGCCGCTAATGGTGTGACGAACTTATCTTTACGAAATGTTGGGGTTGATAACGTTGATGCCGACGCGGTTAAGCGAAATGGGTTCAAAGTAACTAACGTGCCAGCGTATTCACCAGAAGCAATTGCAGAATTTACGGTGACGCAACTGATGCGGTTACTTCGGCGAACACCAACGTTTGATCGGAAGCAAGCCAAGGGTGACCTGCGTTGGGCACCGGACATTGCGGATGAACTCCACACGATGACCGTCGGAATTGTGGCTACCGGACGGATTGGCCGTGCGGCAATGAAGATCTACCAAGGCTTCGGCGCGAAGGTGATTGCCTACGATGTCTTCCACAATCCAGAATTGGAAAAGCAAGGAATCTACGTGGACACATTGGATGAGTTGTACGCCCAAGCTGATGTGATTTCACTTCATGCGCCAGCAACCAAAGAAAATCACAACATGTTAAATGATGAGAGCTTTGGTAAAATGAAAGACGGCGTTTGGATCTTGAACCCGGCACGTGGCGCCCTCATTGATACCGACGCCTTGATTCGGGCACTTGATAGCGGCAAAGTTGCCGGTGCGGCGTTGGACGTTTACGAAGATGAAGTGGGGATTTTCAATGCGGACTTTGGTAGTTTTGACGCGATTCCTGACGAACGGTTGAAGAATCTGATGAAGCGGGAAAATGTTTTAGTTAGTCCACACATCGCCTTCTACACACGGACGGCGGTTAAGAACATGGTTCAGTTCGCTTTAAATAACAATAAACAGTTAATTGAGACGGGGAAAGCCGAGAACGAAGTGGCTTTCTAAGCCATTTAGTGGTAACACAAAAGCGCTGTGCATTTGCACAGCGCTTTTGTTGTTGACCAGTTAAGCTTCTGAACAGGCTGTTGTGAGCGCAAGTAACAAGTCTTGCAGCTCAAATGAGTCTGTTACCGTTTGATCGGGAATCCACTGATGATCAGGAATCTCCAAGTTGCGATGGTTGAACCAGAAGGCATGCCAACCGGCCTGTTTGGCCGCCTTGACATCCATGCTGTAATTATCACCGACGTAAGCGACTTCACTCGCCCGCAGATCAAGTTTACGGTTCATCAACGTGAAAATCTGGGGATCCGGCTTAGCTAGTCCGGCGTCTTCGGATGTGATGATTGCCTCTCTGGTCATCCAGCGGTGCATCTGTAGCTGCATGACTTTAGCAAGTTGCGCATCCGTACGGCCATTCGTAATAATTCCGAGTTGGTACTGCTTGCTCAACTGATCTAACGCTGTTTCTAGGCCGGGAAACAGCTTGATCTGACGGAGCCCAGTCGTGTAAGCACGCTGGAAATCCAGTGCAGCTGCTGTATCTACGGCAGGCAGATGTTGAGCTAATAATGCGGTATTTAACCGCTTAACGGCCATTTCCTGGTGCGACCACCGTCCATTAGCAATCCGGGCGTAGGCTTCGGCGCTCTGTTGACGGTATGTCTGGAAGGTCAAATTAAGATCAAAAGCTTGTGGCAGATTTAAAATCGGCGCAAGTGCGGCCTCGAAGGGCGCTTTTTGATCGTAGAGCGTGTCATCAACGTCAAAGACGACCGCTTTAATCATAATTGTTTCCTCCTCAGTTATGCCTAAGCAGTTTACCATACCTGGAAATAAAAGCAACGCCGTTTTGATGATTAGGTGGGTTAAGGATATCCTTGCGGGGTTGCAGTGTCCTAATCGGGGCGTCTTTAGTGGGGAAAAGGAAAATTTTTAGTCATTCGGCCGTAAATCAGCGGATTTATGCAAATTTAGCTTGTGTTAGGCCGCGTAATTTTGTATAATAACTTTCGGTGCGTATGCGCCAATTCACACCTCGCGTGATGGTCGAAGGGGTGCTCGCTTGCGAGTTCTTTGATCAATTGAGCGTGGGGGAGGAAATCAAAAACTATTTGGAGGCATTTTATCATGGCTGTTATTTCAATGAAACAACTGCTCGAAGCCGGTGTCCACTTTGGTCACCAAACCCGTCGTTGGAACCCAAAGATGAAGCAATACATCTTTACGGAACGTAACGGTATCTACATCATCGACTTACAAAAGACGGTGAAGTTGATTGACGCTGCTTACAACTACATGAAGGACGAAGCTGCTAAGGGCGCCGTTGTTCTGTTTGTTGGGACTAAGAAGCAAGCACAAGATTCTATCGAAGAAGAAGCTACCCGTGCTGGTCAATTCTACGTTAACCACCGTTGGTTAGGTGGGACTTTGACTAACTGGGAAACTATCCAAACTCGGATCAAGCGTCTTAAAGATCTGAAGAAGATGGCAACCGACGGTACGTTTGATGTTCTTCCTAAGAAGGAAGTTTCCTTACTTAAGAAGTCTCAAGACAAGTTGGAACGTTTCTTAGGCGGTATCGAAGATATGCCTAAGTTACCTGACGTGATGTTCATCGTTGACCCTCGCAAGGAACAAATCGCTGTTCACGAAGCACAAAAGTTGAACATTCCGATCGTTGCCATGGTTGATACGAACACTGACCCAGACGAAATTGACGTGGTTATCCCATCTAACGATGACGCTATCCGTGCCGTTCGTTTGATCACTTCTAAGATGGCTGATGCCATTGTTGAAGGTCGTCAAGGTGAAGACCAAGTTGACGAAAAGACTTTCGAAGGTAAGAAGCCTGCTGACAAGAAGAACGACAAGCCAGCTTCTGACAACTCGATGGAAGACATCGTTAACGCTGTCGAAGGCGACAACAAGTAATTAAATGCAAGGTGTCACGATTGACACTTTCCAAATATAAGATTTAAAGCACCTTAGGCTGGCTTAATTAGGACCGATAATGGCCTGAGATTGAGTCAGTCTTTTTTGTGAAATTGATGTATTAATAAAAGGAGGCCATTACGCATGGCAAGCAAGATCACTGCGGCACAAGTTAAAGAATTACGGGACAAGACCCAAGTTGGGATGATGGATGCTAAGAAGGCCCTCGTTGCTTCTGAAGGCGACATGGACAAGGCCATCGATTTCTTGCGTGAAAAGGGAATTGCAAAGGCAAAGAAGAAGAGTGGCAATGTTGCTGCTAACGGTTTAGCTCGGGTGAAGGTTAGTGGTAACACTGCTGCCATCATCGAAGTTAACTCCGAAACTGACTTTGTGGCAACGAACGACACGTTCAACGCTTTGGTTGACACGGTTGCTGATACGATTGCTGCCCAACAACCAGCTGACTTGGATGCTGCTTTGGCATTGAAGACGGCTGATGGCGAAACTATCAACGATGCAATTGTGAAGACGACGCAAGTAACGAGTGAAAATGTTCAATTACGTCGTTTCGCCGTTGTTAAGAAGACGGACAGCCAAGTATTTGGTGCTTACTTACACCAAGGTGGCCAAATCGCCGCTGTAGTTGTTTTAGATGGCGCTGACGAAGACACGGCTAAGGATGTTGCGATGCACGTTGCTGCTATCAACCCAGAATTCGTTTCTAAGGATGATATTCCAGCTGACCGTTTGGCTCACGAACGTGAAGTGCTGAAGCAAGAAGCCTTGAACGAAGGCAAGCCTGAAAAGATCGTTGAAAAGATGGTCGAAGGCCGTTTGCACAAGTTCTTATCCGAAATCAGCTTAGCTGACCAACCATTCGTTAAGGATGGCGACCAAACTGTCAGTCAATTTGTTGCTAGCAAGGGTGGCAAGTTAGTTAACTTTGTTCGTTACGAAGTTGGTGAAGGTATCGAAAAGCCTAAGAGTGACTTGGCTAAGGAAGTTAACGACCAAATCAACGGCTAATTCAGTAAAAAGCGTAGATTCCGGTGGGAGGCTACGCTTTTTTATTAGAGATTTTAAGTGAAATGTGTGAATTCATAACCCCTGACTATCACTAGTCCCGGGAATATGATAGAATTATTGTCAGAATACAATAGGAGGAAACACAATGGCGGACGTAAAGTATAAACGGATTATGCTCAAGCTAAGTGGCGAGGCTTTGGCCGGCGACAAAGGTTTTGGGATTAATCCGCCGGTGATTAAAACCGTAGCGGAAGAGGTTAAGAGTGTCTATAATTTGGGCATTCAAATCGCTATTGTGGTTGGTGGCGGTAACATGTGGCGTGGCGTATCTGGTGAACAGATGGGTATGGAACGCGCCCAGGCTGATTATATCGGTATGTTGGCCACCATCATGAACGCGTTAGCCTTGCAAGATAATTTAGAGTCGATTGGGGTACCAACGCGGGTCCAGACTTCTATTGAGATGCGGCAGATTGCCGAGCCGTATATTCGGCGTAAAGCCATTCGTCACCTGGAAAAGGAACGCGTTGTGATCTTTGCAGGGGGGACGGGGAGTCCGTACTTCTCTACAGATACAACCGCTGCTTTACGGGCGGCGGAAATCAATGCGGATGCGATCTTGATGGCTAAGAATGGGGTCGACGGAATTTACTCCGCTGATCCTAACAAGGATCCTGACGCTGTCAAGTTCGATCAGCTGACGCAGTTGGACATTATCAATAAAGGCCTACACGTCATGGATACTACGGCTAGTTCACTTTCAATGGATAATGATATCCCGTTTGTCGTATTCAACCTCAACAAGAGTGGCAACATTCGTAAGGTGGTTGAAGGCGAGAATATCGGGACCACAGTTAGGGGAAAATAGATATGGCAGATCAAATTATTACGGATGCACAGAGTCGGATGAAAAAAGCCGAAGACGCCTTGAAGCGTGAATTGGGAACAATTCGTGCCGGCCGGGCCAATGCAAGTATTTTAAATCGTGTGATGGTAGAATATTACGGTGCCCAGACGCCATTGAACCAAGTGGCTTCAATTACCATTCCAGAACCACGGGTATTGATGGTAACGCCTTATGACAAGTCAGCCCTCGAAGATATCGAAAAGGGCATCTTGGAATCTGATGTTGGAATTACGCCAGCTAATGACGGGACGGCCATTCGGTTGGTGATCCCACAATTGACTGAAGAACGGCGTAAGGAAATTGCCAAGCAGGTTAAAGCCACTGCTGAACAAGGCAAGGTGGCCATTCGTAACGTTCGTCGTGACGCGATGGACAACGTTAAGAAGGGCCACAAGAACGGTGACTACACCGATGATGACTTACACAATCTGGAAGACCAAGTTCAAAAGGTCACGGATAAGGCCATCAAAGGTGTAGATGCCATTGCGGCAGACAAGGAAAAAGAAGTCTTAACGGACTAACCCACAAGAGTAAGGAGCGCTTAAACATGGCAGAAGATAACCAAAACAACCAAGATAACATTGAAATCACCCCGGGTACTGAAGAATTCGGGAAGATGGTTTTTCGTCTGAATAACCCAGTAAATGCAGAAAACATCTCTGTTTTAAACTACAATGGGGCTGAATTGGAACAAATCCAAGATGGCGTATACGCGCAACCTGCTTTCGTCAGTGATGATTTCAATTTATTCTTCGTGGTCACGCAATTAATTGGTGACGACTGGATCGTGGCATTCTCCAAAGCAACCATTGAGAACGGTAACGAAATTACCGACCTTTCCGATCCACTGCCAACTGGCGAAGGCCTCAACCTCTTAGGCCAAGTCAGTGCTGATGATGCTAACAACCTGTTGAGTTACTTTGGGACGTTAGTGGATGCAAAGCGCGGCGAATGGCGGTTAATCGAGTAATACCGGTCAAAAGCTAAAGAATTTGCTCAATTTGGGGGCCGGGATAGTTTCCCGGTCCTTTTTTTGTTATGATGAGAGGTTGTAGAGTTAAAAAGACTGGGCTGGTTAGAACTAAGCGCCGGTGCGGAACGGTGACCAGCCGCATGAAGTAGATAGAGGTAGACAAAGAATCAACGGAGGTGCGCATTGTTTTCATTTTTAAGTAAAGATCGAGCCACAGGCGAAGTCATGGAGCGCCAATTAGATGAACAAAACATTCCCGCGCACGTTGCAATTATCATGGATGGTAATGGTCGCTGGGCACAACAACGTCATTTGCCACGGATTGCTGGGCATAAGCAGGGAATGAATACAGTTAAAACGGTAGCCAAGGCGGCCAGTCATCTGGGCGTTAAGGTGTTGACACTGTATGCTTTTTCGACAGAAAATTGGAAACGACCATCCACAGAAGTCAATTATTTGATGAAGCTGCCGGTGGACTTCTTTGGAACCTTTGTTCCGGATTTGGTGAAAAATAATATTCGGGTGAAAGTCATGGGCTACACGGATCAACTGCCCGCCGCCACTCAAAAGGCGGTGCAAGATGCCATTGCAGCCACCGCTGAATGTACGGGGATGGTCTTGAACTTCGCCTTGAATTACGGTGGGCGCGCCGAGCTGGTGACGGCGACACAGCAGTTAGCGGAGCAGGTGCGGACCGGACAACTAGCGTCTTCTGACATTACGGAAGAGTTGATTGGCCAACAGTTGATGACTGGTGACTTGGCGACGTTGGCGGATCCGGATTTGTTAATTCGAACGAGTGGCGAAGAACGACTGTCGAATTTCATGCTCTGGCAGGTGGCGTATAGCGAATTTGTCTTTATGCAAGAACACTGGCCTGATTTCGATCAGACAACGCTAGAACAGGCAATTTATACGTATCAGCAGCGGCATCGACGCTTCGGCGGCCTGAATCCTGCAGCTGAACAAAAATAATGAAACTGAGGAGTTTGTAAAATGAAGCAACGCGTTATTACGGCGGTTATCGCCTTAATTATTTTCATTCCTATTATTATTGCAGGTGGCATTTGGGTTGATATTGCAGCTTTTGCCTTGGGATTAGTGGCCTTGTCCGAAGTCCTCATTATGCGCAAAAAGTTATTGGTTAGTCCGGAAGCCATTATTTCTGGCATCGGTATCTTGCTGGTGATTGCACCAGCCGGGTGGTGGGCCGATCTGCCACATTTCTTAGACCCTTGGTACGTGGTCTACCTGTTTATTTTGCTCTTATTACTACGGACAGTGGTCTCCAAGAATCGTTTCTCCTTTGACGATGCTGGGGTGATTACCCTGAGCATGCTGTACATTGGGATTGGGTTTCACTTCTTTATTGCTGCGCGGGCCGTCAGCCTCGTGGCGCTGCTATACGCGCTATTTATCGTATGGACGACGGATTCAGGCGCATATATGATTGGGCGCAAGCTAGGTAAGCACAAGCTGGCACCACATATCAGTCCGAATAAGACGTGGGAAGGCTCGATTGGTGGGTCGTTAGTTGCCACGATCGTCGGGAGTGTCTTCTGGTATTTCTTCCCAATTGGTCATTACAGTCTAGTCGTCATGATTGTGCTCACGCTGATCTTTTCGATCGTGGGTCAATTCGGTGATCTGGTTGAATCCGCCCTTAAACGCTACTACGGCGTGAAGGATTCTGGTAAGATTCTCCCGGGTCATGGCGGGATCTTAGACCGGTTCGATAGTTTACTATTAGTTCTACCAGTCATTCATTTGTTTGGCTTAATTTAACTTTTTGCTGTTCGCTTGCACCGGCCATAGTGGTTAGGGTATGCTAGACAGCAGTCAAAAAACGAGGACTTAATACGAACAGTAGAAGGGACGACAGCTGTGATTACAACGATTATTACCTTTATCATCGTCTTTGGGATTCTGGTCATTGTTCACGAGTTTGGTCATTTTTATTTTGCCAAACGTGGGGGCATTTTGGTTCGCGAATTTTCCATTGGCATGGGTCCCAAGTTGTTTTATCGGCGTGGGAAAGACGGCACGACGTATACCGTTCGGCTATTACCAGTCGGTGGCTACGTGCGGATGGCCGGTGCCGAAGATGATGAAGATGAATTGAAGCCGGGCACCCCAGTTAGTCTGTATTTGGGTGAAAATGGTCAGGTTGAACGCATTAATGCGAGCAAAAAATCAACCTTGTTTAACGGGATTCCAGTAGAAGTCACGGGCACCGATTTAGAGAATGAACTCTGGATTGAAGGCTATGAAAACGGGGATGAATCAGCCGTTAAACGCTATCCCGTTGCGCACAATGCGACGGTGATTGAGACCGATGGGACGGAACTGCAGATTGCCCCTAAAGATGTCCAATTTCAATCAGCTTCTTTGGGGCGGCGCTTGATGACGAACTTCGCTGGGCCAATGAATAACATTATTCTGGCCATTGTGACGTTTATGCTGATGTCATTTGTACAAGGTGGTGTTGCCATGGGGACCAATCAGGTTCAAGTGGCCAGCTCACCGGTGTCAGTTGCCAAGAAGGCGGGCATTCAGACCAATGATAAGATTCTTTCCGTTGAAGGCCGTCAGACAAAGGATTGGACGGCTTTGAGTACGGCCATTCAGCCGCGAGCCAATAAGGCTACCAAAGTTGTCATCCAACGAGACGGGGTCAAGAAGACTTTAACCTTGACGCCTAAGGGTGAAAAGTCGAATGGAAAGACGGTCGGCATGATTGGGATTACGCAGGCACAAGATAAGCGTGTAGGGCCGATCCTGTTATCTGGTTTTACTCAGACTTGGACGATGACGAAAGCCTTGTTTGGTGCGTTGTGGACCATGGTATCTGGTCACTTTAGCCTGAACGATCTCGGAGGACCAGTGGCAATCTTTGCCACGACTTCGCAAGCTACCCAATTTGGGCTAATCGGTGTGCTGAATTTCTTGGCATTTCTCTCGATTAACTTGGCAATTGTCAATTTACTGCCAATTCCAGCCTTAGATGGTGGTAAAATATTATTGAACTTTATTGAGGCGATTCGGCGTAAGCCCCTTTCTGAAAACGTGGAGGCGGGGATTACACTGGTTGGTGTTGGTTTCTTAGTGATCTTGATGCTCTTGGTGACTTGGAACGACATCGAACGCTACTTTATTCACTAGTAAAATAGGGACGTAACGAGAAGGGAATATTTGACTATGAAACAATCGAAATTACTCATTCCGACGCTTAAGGAAGTACCTAATGATGCGGAGGCATTGAGCCACCGTATGATGTTACGGGCAGGTTATATTCGCCAGGTCACAGCCGGGGTGTACGCATACTTACCACTGGCTTACCGGGTCTTAGAAAATATTGAAAAGATCATTCGGGAAGAAATGGCTAAAATCGATGCCGTTGAGACGTTGATGCCAGCCATTCTACCTGCTTCGTTGTGGCAGGAGTCTGGCCGTTACGAAACTTATGGTCCGAACCTGTTTAAGCTGAAGAATCGGCATGATAGTGATTTCATCTTGGGCCCAACCCACGAAGAAACGTTTACGATGCTGGTGCGTGATGCGATCAAGTCGTATAAGCGGCTACCACTGGTGATGTATCAAATCCAACCTAAGTATCGGGATGAAGATCGGCCACGCTATGGGTTGTTGCGGGGACGAGAATTTATCATGGAAGATGGGTACTCCTTTACCATCAACGATGAAGACTTGGATCGAATTTATGATCAAATGGAACAGGCTTACGAAAACATCTTCGACCGGGTTGGCTTGAATTACCGGGCCATTGTCGGTGATGGTGGTGCGATGGGCGGTAAGGATTCCAAGGAATTCTCTGCCATTGCGCCAGTCGGTGAGGATACGATTGTTTATTCAGATTCTTCCGACTATGCAGCTAACTTGGAAATGGCTCGGAGCCTATTCATTAGCAAGAAGTCACATGCCCAACCAGAAGAGTTGAAGAAGATTGCAACGCCAGGCGCGAAGACCATTGATGAATTGGCCAAGTTCTTGGATGTTAAGCCGTCAGCCTTGGTTAAGAGTATGTTATACGTGGCGGACAAGGATCAACCCGTCATGGTATTGGTTCGTGGCGACCACGAAGTTAATGAAACCAAATTAAAGAATTACTTGAACGCAGACTTCTTAGATCCAGCGACCCCAGACCAAGCCAAGGAATTCTTGGGGGCTAACTTTGGTTCCCTTGGTCCCGTAGGCGTTGGTGAAGATGTCAAGATCTTGGCAGACCAGTACGTTGGCGATATGGTTAACGTTGCCGTTGGTGCCGATGAAGACGGTCATCACTATATTAATGCTAATGCGGGTCGCGACTTCCGGGTTGACGACTACGGTGACTTCCGTGAAGTCCAACCGGGTGACCTTTCTCCCGATGGCGCTGGTGTGCTGAAGTTTACTAAGGGAATTGAAATTGGGCACATCTTCAAGCTGGGTACGCGTTACTCCGATGCTTTAGGGGCAACCGTGCTGGATGAAGGCGGTCGACAGAAGCCAGTTGTGATGGGGTCTTATGGGATCGGTGTGAGCCGGTTACTGTCCGCCATTGCCGAACAACAGGCTGATGAGAACGGTCTCGTTTGGCCACGGAATATTGCACCATTTGATATTCACCTGGTTCCCGTCAACCTAAAGAAGGAAGATCAAGCTAACCTAACCGATGAATTGGAAGAACAATTGACGGCGAAGGGCTATCGCGTCTTAACCGATGACCGTAAGGAACGTCCCGGCGTTAAGTTCGCTGACTCTGACTTGATGGGGATTCCTGTCCGGATTACGATTGGTAAAAAGGCCGGCGAAGGCATCGTTGAGATTAAGATCAGAAAGACTGGTGAAACGGTCGAAGTTATTAAGGATGAAGTCGCAAGTACTGTGGAAATTCTCTTTAAAGACATCGACTAGCTTACCGAAAAGACCAGCTAGCGGCTGGTCTTTTTAGTCTGGTACTGAAGATTACAAGTTGAAAGGAGCTCGCTTGTGGACGAAGATCGCCATGCATTATTTGAAAAACTATTACAACAACTAGATTTGTCCGGTGCGGCGAACCAACCGTATTTTCAAACGGCCACCATTGATCGTTTGACGGTTCATGAACAGTCGCGGCGTTGGCATTTCTATTTAAAATTACCGAGCATCTTGCCGTTTACGGCGTTTGTTGAATTCCACAATCATTTGCAAATTGCCTTTCGGGAGATTGCAACGGTCGGGGCTTCTATCGAGGTGGAACAGCCTGAACTAACGGATCGGCTTTTAGGCGATTACTGGGAATGGATCGTGAAGAACAGTGGGTTGACCAGTAATCTGGTGCAAGAACTTTGCCAATCACAGGTGCCACAGTTAGATCCAGACGGTCGCGTGCTGTTGTATGCGCAGAATGAAGTCGTGAAGAATTTCTTGGCAAATCAAGCACTCGGTCCGATTGAGGCCAGCTACCGTCAGGCCGGTTTCCCGAAATTCAACATTCACGTGATGGTCGATGAATCCAAATCGCAGGCCAAGATCGATGAATTTAAGGCGCGGCAGGAGAAGACGGATGCGCAACTGGCCCAACAGGCAGCTGCGGCAATTGAGAAGGCCAATCAAAAGCGCGCCAGCCAGAGTAACGGTGACGTTCAACCAGCCAGTGGCCCTACGCAGATTGGTAAGACCATCAAGGGTGATCAACCGGCGATGCGGATGGTCGATATTACTCAAGAGGAACGATCCGTCATTGTCGAAGGCTATATCTTTGATAAGGAAGTTCGAAAACTCCGCTCGGGTCGCCAGTTATTGACCTTAAAGATCACGGACTATACCTCGTCAATCGTGGTTAAGAAGTTCTCCCGCGGTGCTGAGGACGAAGCACAGTTTGCCGGCGTGGATGAAGGTAGCTGGGTGAAGGTACGTGGGAGTGTCCAAGAAGACAGCTTCATGCGGGACCTGGCCCTGAATGCCTACGACATCAATGAAGTGAAGCATGCGAGTCGCCAAGACAAGGCGCCCGCGGATGAAAAGCGGGTCGAATTGCACTTGCATACGACGATGAGTCAGATGGACGCGACTAATCCAATTGGCGATTACGTCAGTCAGGCTAAAAAATGGGGGATGCCCGCGTTGGCGATTACGGATCACGCTGACGTGCAGGGGTTCCCAGCGGCCTTCAATGCAGGGGCCAAGGCCGGCGTCAAGATGCTTTACGGGGTTGAAGCCAACCTGGTGGACGATGGGGTCCCGATTGGCTACAACAGCGCGCACGTGCCGTTAGATGGCGCCACGTATGTAGTCTTTGACGTGGAAACCACCGGTCTGTCGGCAATTTATGACAAAGTGATCGAACTTTCGGCCGTTAAGATGGAACACAAGAATGTGATTGATCAGTTTGAAGAGTTTATCGACCCTGGGTTTCCACTGTCTGAACAGACCACCAACTTGACGAGTATTACGGACGATATGGTGGCCGGCTCTAAGTCGGAAGAAGAAGTCTTTAAGCTTTTCCGCGAATTCTGCGGCGATGCCATTATCGTTGGGCATAACGTCACCTTCGACGTGGGTTTCATGAATACGGGGTACAAACGCCACGGGATGTCAGAGATCAGCAATCCCATCATTGATACCTTAACGTTGGCCCGTTTCCTGTACCCAACGCTGAAGAGCTATCGGTTGAATACCCTGGCTAAACGGTTCCACGTGAGCCTGGAGCACCATCACAGGGCGGTTTACGATGCGGAGTCTACGGGACATTTGAATTATCTATTCCTGAAAGACGCCGAAGACCGTTATGATATCCAGTATCACGATCAACTCAATGATCACATGACGGATAATGATGCCTACAAACACGCGCGGCCGAGTCATGCCATTCTGTTAGCCCAGACGCAAGCAGGATTGAAAAATATGTTCAAACTCGTGTCGGCGTCTAACGTGGATTACTTCTACCGGGTGCCGCGGGTGCCACGCAGCGTGTTGGATCATTACCGCGAAGGCATTATCGTTGGATCAGCCTGTTCATCGGGTGAAGTCTTCACGGCGATGATGCAAAAGGGTCAGGTTGAGGCGGCTGCCAAAGCGAAGTATTACGATTATTTGGAAGTTCAGCCTAAAGCGGCCTATCAGCCATTGATTGATTCGGGACTGATTGCCGATGAGTCTAACTTGGAAGAAATCGTGGGGAATATGGTGCAATTGGGCCATGACTTGAATAAACCCGTAGTGGCTACGGGGGATGTACATTACTTGAACCCAGAGGACTATATCTACCGCAAGATCTTGATCCATTCCCAAGGTGGCGCCAACCCATTGAATCGGCAAGAATTGCCGGATGCGCATTTCATGACGACAGATGAGATGCTCGCCGACTTTGCTTACCTGGGTGAAGATACCGCCAAGGAAATTGTGGTCACCAACACGCAAAAGATTGCGGATGAAATTGAAGAAGTTCATCCCCTGAAGGATAAGCTGTACACGCCACGGATGGAAGGCGCTGAAGATGAAATTCGGCAACGAACCATGGATACGGCGCATGCGTGGTACGGTGATCCGCTACCTGAGTTAGTGCAACACCGGGTTGATCGTGAGTTGAAATCAATCATCGGTAACGGGTTCTCCGTGATTTATTTGATTGCGCAACGACTGGTAGCCAAGTCCAATAAGGACGGGTACCTGGTTGGGTCACGGGGATCGGTTGGATCTAGTGTGGTGGCGACATTCACCGGAATTACTGAAGTGAATCCATTGCCACCGCATTATCGCTGCCCTAATTGTCAGTATTCTCACTTCTACACTAAAGGGGAGTATAGTTCTGGCTATGATTTGCCAGAAAAGAATTGCCCGAAGTGTGGGACGTTAATGATCGGTGACGGGCATAACATTCCGTTCGAAACCTTCTTGGGATTCAAGGGGAATAAGGTGCCCGATATTGATTTGAACTTCTCTGGTGACTACCAGCCTATCGCCCACAACTACACGAAGGTCTTGTTCGGCGAGAAGAATGTCTACCGGGCCGGAACGATTGGCACCGTGGCCGACAAGACGGCTTACGGGTACGTGAAGGCCTATGAGCGGGACACAGAGCAGACGTTTAGGGGTGCGGAGATCGACCGGTTAGCTAAGGGTGCCACCGGGGTTAAACGGACGACTGGACAACATCCGGCCGGGATTATTGTTGTGCCGGACTACATGGATATTTACGACTTTACGCCGATTCAGTATCCGGCCGATGACCAGAATGCCGCCTGGCAAACGACCCACTTCGATTTCCATTCGATTCACGATAATATTTTGAAAATTGATATTTTGGGTCATGATGATCCGACCATGATCCGGACGCTACAAGATTTGTCGGGGGTTGATCCCCAGACGATTCCGATGGATGATCCGGGTGTGATGGCCTTGTTCTCTGGAACTGATTCCTTAGGCGTCACGCCGGAACAGATTCAGTCGAAAACGGGGACGCTGGGGGTCCCTGAATTTGGGACCCGGTTTGTGCGGGGAATGTTAGAGGAAACGCATCCGAAGAATTATTCGCAATTACTTCAGATTTCTGGATTGTCTCACGGAACCGACGTGTGGTTGGGGAACGCCGAAGAGCTGATCAAAGCGGGAACCGCGACGATTGCCAACGTTATCGGTTGTCGGGATAACATCATGACCGACTTGATTAACTTTGGGTTAGACTCCGAAACGTCCTTCCAAGTGATGGAACACGTGCGGAAAGGTCGGGGGATTCCTGACGAGTGGCAGGAAAAGATGAAGGCAACTGATTGCCCAGATTGGTACATTGATTCTTGCTTGAAGATTAAGTACATGTTCCCGCGGGCCCATGCCGCGGCCTACGTGTTGATGGCTTTGCGGGTGGCTTACTTTAAGGTTTACTTCCCAATCATTTACTACGCAGCCTACTTCTCAGTACGGGCAGATGACTTTGATGTCGTTGCCATGTCACAGGGGAAGACGGCGGTTAAAGCAGCGATGAAAGAGATCAATGACAAGGGGATGGATGCATCCACCAAGGAAAAGAATCTCTTGACGGTGCTGGAACTAGCCAATGAAATGCTGGAACGTGGCTTTGAATTTAAGATGATTGACCTGGAGAAGTCCGATGCAGCCGAATGGATTATCGACGGCAATACGTTGATTGCGCCATTTAAAGCGGCTCCTGGACTGGGGTTGAACGTGGCCAAACAGATTGTGGCGGCCCGAAATGACCGGCCATTCATCTCGAAAGAGGATCTGGCTAAGCGAGGGAAAGTCTCGAAGACCTTGATTGACTTTATGACTGAGAACGGTGTCCTTGATGGGCTACCGGACGAAAATCAACTGAGTTTGTTTGATGATATGATGTAGCAGTGAGTTAATTTGGCTGCACTCCAGCTGTCGGGGATTCCGTCGGATGTGGTGAACGTCTGCGGCCGGAGAAGCGGTCCTCCTGCTCGATTGGAAGCCCGGAAACAATTTAATGACTTGTAATAAATAAGGACCACCGTTGCGATAGCTCTTCGCTGCGGTGGTCCCTTTTACGATGGTGTCAAGGCTGAAACACGGTTAAGCAAGAAACCCGTTCTTTACAGGATTAATCATCTAGAAAGCGCTTACAAAAAGATGAAATTATGGTACAATAGTGGTGAGGAATCGAAGAACCATTATTAAGCGGACTAAACGACAACGAAAGCGGGTGTTCACCATGCTACAGCGGTTTGCACGATTACCAGACGGTTGGTTGTTTCTGGCAGGCTATTGCTTGATTGGTTTAGGTTATGTGTTGTTTGGCTTGGTATCAACTGTCGCGGCGGTGCCATTCTTGGCAGTCGTCATTGGCTATTTCCTGATTGCGTTCATCCTGACCGTGATTAAGGCAATTAGCTTGAAGGAAATGGCACTGAATCGGTTAAACTTATTGGTTTTTGAATTCATTACGATTGCGGGATTTATTTTACTACTGTTTACTTGCGAGCAGTAGGCGGCACGATGGTTGCAATCCCGCGTGAAATGTAGTAAAGTGAGTCTTGTAGTTAAACTCGTTTTTTAAATGAGTGAGCAGTTTCTGCTCACTCTTTTTAATGGAAAAATGTAGGAGGCGGAATTCTTTGAGTACAGTCGTCGAGAACGTGACGGCCCTGGCCCAGCCAATTGTGGCGCATCATCAGTTTGAATTAGTTGACGTTGAATTTGTCAAGGAGGGTAAGAGCTGGTACCTACGGGTCTACATTGATAAGCCCGGGGGCATCAATATTGAAGAATGTGCGATGGTGAGTGATGAGTTGTCGGAAAAGCTCGATTCACTTGATCCAGATCCCATTCCCCAAGCCTACTTTCTTGAGGTTTCTTCACCGGGTGCAGAGCGACCACTGAAGAAGCCCGAAGATTTTGAACGAGCCGTGGGCGATTACATCCACGTCTCTTTGTACCAAAAGATTGGTCAGAGCAAAGTCTATGAGGGCACGTTAGAAGAGTTACGTGACGATTCTCTGGACTTGACGGTTAATTTGAAGGGACGCATTAAAACGCTGACGATTCCGCGTGATGCGATTGCCCAGGCCCGGTTAGCAATCAAGTTCTAACTAAATAAGGAGCGAAACATAACATGAGTAAAGAATTATTAGGTGCGCTTGACGTCCTGGAGACGGAGAAGGGCATCAAGAAGTCAATCGTCATTGAGGCGTTGGAAGCAGCGCTGGTTTCTGCTTACAAGCGAAATTATGATCAAGCACAAAACGTTGAAGTTCAGTTTGATCAGAAGAAGGGTGACATTCACGTCTTTGCTGTGAAGAAGGTCGTGGATCAAGTCTACGATTCACGGTTGGAAGTTAGCCTGGATGATGCCCTGGCAATTAGTAAGGGTTATGAAATTGGGGACGATATCAAGTTTGAAGTTACCCCTAAGAACTTTGGGCGGATTGCGGCACAGACGGCTAAGCAAGTCATTTTGCAACGGGTCCGTGAAGCAGAACGCAACATCATTTACGATCAATACAGCCAGTATGAAAATGAAATCATCACGGGTGAGGTTGAACGCCAAGACTCACGCTTCGTTTACGTTAGTCTAGGCAAGGTTGAAGCGGTCATGGGCCGTCAAGATCAAATGCCTAACGAAACTTACCGGATTCATGATAAAATTAAGGTTTACGTGACGCGCGTTGAAAATGCGACGAAGGGTCCCCAAGTGTTCGTTAGCCGGACTCATGCTGACCTGCTGAAACGCCTGTTTGAACAAGAAGTGCCAGAAATTTTCGATGGTACAGTCGAAATCATGGCCATTGCTCGTGAGGCCGGCGATCGGGCTAAGGTTGCGGTTCGTTCAAACAACCCAGACATTGATCCAGTTGGGACCAGTGTTGGGCCACGTGGTCAACGGGTACAAACGATTGTGAATGAACTCGGCGGTGAAAACATGGATATCGTCGAATGGACGGATGACGAAGCTAAGTTCATCGCGAATGCTTTGAATCCTGCAGAAGTATTGGACGTCATCTTTGATCCAAACAACGAACGGGCTTGCCAAGTCATCGTCCCCGACTATCAGTTATCCTTAGCCATTGGTAAACGGGGCCAAAATGCCCGTTTAGCCGCTAAGTTGACGGGTTATAAGATTGATATTAAATCAGAATCCGAAGCATCTGCTATAATGGAAGCTGATCAGGCTGCCGCTGACCAACCAACGTCTGCTGACGATGCGCCTACTGATGATGTCGATGCATCAGCAGTTAGTGATGACACACCCGCTGACGATGCATCAACTAATGATGTACCAGCTGATGACGAATCAACGACGGCTGAAGTAGCAGATACTGATTCAGCAGCGGACACGACGGCTGACGATTCAACGGCTGAATAGGCCACATCTAAAGGAGGGATTGGTCCCATGAAACAACGGAAGATCCCCATGCGCAAGGATATTGTGACTGGGGAAATGGCACCTAAGAAGCAATTGGTTCGGGTTGTTCGTAACCAGGACCAAGAAGTTAGTGTTGACCCAACCGGTAAGAAATCGGGACGTGGTGCCTACATCTCTTTGGATGTGGACATCGCCAAGCGGGCCAAGAAGGAACGGACCTTTGATCACGTCTTTGGCGTTAAGATTGAAGATGCCTTCTATGATGATCTCATTGCGTATGTAGATCATCAACAAGCACGACGGGAATTATTCAACAATGACTAATTCGGCGCGTGTTTTACAACTTTTGGGATTAGTCCGGCGAGCAGGCAAACTGGTTACCGGCGAATCCTTCGTTATGGCGGCGGTTAGAGATGGTTCTGCCAAGATGGTTTTTCTTGCATGTGATGCGGGACAGACCAGTCAGAAACAATTTCGCGACAAGACGACGAGCTATAACGTTCAGTTAAATGAAGATTTTACGAAGGACCAGTTGAGCACGGCCATTGGGTCGGCGCGCACGGTCATCGCAATTACCGATCCGGGATTTGTCCGGAAGTTACAACAATTACTTGCTAAGTAGCCACCTGACGTTCTCGTGATCGGCAGAATACAAAGGAGTGTGAAGATATGGGGAAAAAGCGAATTTATGAACTCGCCAAAGAAATTAATGTCTCCAGTAAACAGATCATTGCGAAAGCCGAAGAAAAGGGCTTTCCGGTGAAAAACCACATGTCAACGCTCGGCGAGAACGAAGAACGTCAGCTCCGCGAAGCATTTAGCAAGCGACCAGCGGGGAAACCAAACAAGAGTCAACCCGCCAAGCGACCAGCCGTAGAAGCGGCGCGGCCGGCAGGTCAAAAGAACGATCACCCTAAGACTAGTCACAAGCCTAGTTCTCAGGGAAATAGTAGTCGGCCAGCTAATCATGGACAAAGTGGTCAGAATGGCAACCAGCAGGCGGCCAACCACGCTAATCATAGTGGTAGCCGTAGTCAACAGCGTAGTACCAGTACCAACAATAAAAATAATAATGGCCAGTCCGGGAAGCAGCACACTGAGCAACATCATTCCGGAACCGGCAGATTTGGTGGAAGCTTGAATAATAATACAAATAATAGTAACGGCCGGCGTGGTAGCAATGGCAACAGTCGTGGGGGCCGGAATAACCGGAACAACCGCAACAATCGCCGCCGTAATAACAATAATAATCGTTACAAGAAGAATCAACGGATTAAAGACACTAATCAACACAAGGGCGCGCCAGAACGGAAGAACAAGGCTTTACCTGAAGTCTTAGTCTATACGGATGGCATGAATGCCCAAGATTTAGCTAAGATCTTACACCGTTCTTCAGCTGAAATCGTGAAGAAACTCTTTATGCTCGGTGTGATGGTTAACCAAAACCAATCCTTGGACAAAGATACCATTGAAATCTTAGCGGATGACTATGGCATTCAAGCACAAGAAAAGGTGCAAGTCGATGTAACTGACTTGGACAAGTTCTTCGACGCTGAAATGGAAAACAAGGACCATTTGGAAACCCGGGCACCAGTGGTTACCATCATGGGTCACGTTGACCACGGAAAGACGACGTTGTTGGACCACCTGCGTCACTCACACATTACTGAGGGTGAAGCCGGGGGAATTACGCAGGCTATCGGTGCCTACCAAGTTCACTACAACGACAAGTCCATTACTTTCTTGGATACGCCAGGGCACGCTGCCTTTACTGAAATGCGGGCACGTGGGGCTGAAATCACCGACATTACGGTCTTAGTGGTCGCTGCGGATGATGGTGTGATGCCACAGACCATTGAAGCCATTCACCATGCTAAGGCTGCCGGCACGCCAATCATCGTGGCGGTTAACAAGATTGATAAGCCAGGGGCTAACCCGAACCACGTGATGGAACAATTGACGGAATACGAATTGATTCCTGAAGACTGGGGTGGCGACACCATCTTCGTTGAAATCTCAGCGAAGTTTGGCAAGAACATCGATGAATTGCTCGACATGATCTTGTTACAAGCAGAAGTGCTGGAATTGAAGGCCAACCCAGAACAAAATGGGGTCGGTTCTGTTATCGAAGCTCGGCTGGATCAAGGTCGCGGTTCCGTGGCAACGCTGCTGGTTCAACAAGGAACCTTGCACGTGGGTGATCCCATCGTTGTCGGCAATACCTTTGGTAAGGTCCGGACGATGACCAACGAACGTGGGCGTCGGATCAAGGATGCTAAGCCATCTACGCCAGTTGAAATCACTGGGTTAAACGATGTTCCAGAAGCTGGGGATCGGTTCGTGGTCTTTGATGATGAAAAGACGGCGCGGGCTGCCGGTGAAGAACGGGCAAAGGAAGCCTTAGTTCAAGAACGGAAGAACACGAGTCACGTGACGTTGGATAACCTCTTCGATTCGCTTAAGGAAGGCGAAATGAAGGAAGTTGACGTCATTATCAAGGCCGATGTTCAAGGGTCTGTTGAAGCCTTAGCGGGTAGCTTGAAGAAGATTGATGTCTCCGGCGTTCGGGTCAACATCATTCACTCTGCTGTGGGGGCCATCAATGAAAGTGATGTCACCTTAGCGGAAGCTTCCGATGCCATCATCATTGGGTTCAACGTTCGGCCTACGCCACAAGCACGGGCTCAAGCGGATAGCGACAAGGTTGATATTCGTTTGCACAACGTCATCTACAACGCCATCGATGAAATCGAGACGGCGATGAAGGGGATGCTGGAACCAACCTACGAAGAACAAGTGACGGGTCAAGTTGAAGTTAAGGATATCTTCCATGCTTCCAAGGTCGGCACGATTGTTGGTGGGATGGTCACTGAAGGCTACATTACGGCTGATGCTGACGTCCGGTTAATTCGTGATGGCGTGGTCATTTACGAAGGTAAGCTGGGTAGTCTGAAGCGTTTCAAGGACGACGTCAAGCAAGTTAAGATGGGTTATGAATTAGGATTAACTATCGAGAACTATAACGACATCAAGGTAGACGATGTAATTGAAGCCTACGTGATGAAGGAAGTTCCCGTTAAATAAAAATCGGAGGCAAACGTCATGGCACAATATCGAGTTGGCCGGTTGGAGCAAGAAATCCAACGGGAAGTTACGGATATTCTCCTAAAACGTGTCCGCGATCCGCGGGTCGAGGGCGTCACCGTTACCGGCGTGGAAGTCACAGGTGACTTGCAGCAGGCAACGATTTACTATAGTATTTTATCGGATAAGGCCTCATCTGTGGAGAAGACACAGCAAGGCCTGAAGAAAGCTACGGGACTGATTCGATCTGAATTAGGATCACGCTTGAGCATCTATAAGACGCCAGAGCTGACCTTTGAACAAGATCAATCTGTTCGCTATGGTAGCCGGATCGATGAACTGCTAAATGATCTCCACCACCAAGAGTAAGGCTCGCGGTGCTTGAGATAGAGGCGTTGGTCCAAGTGGATCAACGCCTTTTTATGTGCTGAGCACGCGTCATCGTGGTCTAGCGCGTTAAATGAAGATTAAAGTTTCGGTATACAAGAACGGAGGATGCGAGATGGATGGGATTATTCCGCTTTATAAGGAACGTGGTCTGACGAGTTTTGACTGCGTTGCCAAGTTACGCCACATTCTGCATACCAAAAAGATTGGTCATAGCGGGACACTCGATCCCAGTGTGGATGGTGTGTTGCCGATCTGTGTGGGGAGTGCGACGAAGGTGGTTCCTTACCTCATGGCCTCAGGTAAGGTTTATAAGGGCACGGTCACACTAGGGCTAGCGACGACTACGGAGGACTTGGACGGCGACGTGATCACACGGCAGCCCCTGGCAACACCGTTTACCCGGGAACAATTGGTCGCCGCGGCGGCCACTTTAACGGGGACAATTCAACAAACGCCCCCCATGTATTCAGCCGTAAAGGTGAACGGCCGCAAGCTCTATGAGTATGCCCGTGCGGGAGAAACGGTGACACGACCTACCCGGACAATTACAGTGACGGCGTTTAATTTGGTTGAGGCCGGCCACTTTGACGAGAAACAGGGGACGCAGACCATTGCGTTTGAGATTGCCTGTTCTAAGGGCACTTACGTCCGGACGCTCGCGGTGGATCTGGGACGTCAGCTGGGGGTTCCCGCGGTCATGGCATCGTTGACACGGCTGAAGAGTGGTGGCTTTGAGTTAGACCAAGCGGTGACCCTCGCCCAGGTGGAAGCAGCGATGGCCGCTGATGACCTGTCAGCGATTTTACGGCCGATTGACTATGCACTGCAGGACTATCCCCACGTTGCCTTGTCGGATCGTCTCTGGGGATTAGTCAAAAACGGGGTCTTTCTAGATGAAGACCAGGTAGGAAGTACCGCGCCCACGGTGGCGTTGACCTATCAGGGGCAGACTAAGTGTTTGTACCAGTACCTACCTGAGGAAAAACAGTATAAGCCGCTGAAAATGTTTGCGGTAAATTAAGATTTAAGAAAGAGGCGGCTTGTCATGGAAGTTATTCGAATACATCACCCCCTTGATCCGCGCCAGATTCCCGATGATCCAGTCGTATTGGCGATGGGATTCTTTGACGGGGTTCATCGCGGGCATCAAGCAGTGATTAAACGGGCCAAGGCTATCGCGACGGCCAAGCACGTGAAACTGGCGGTGTTGACCTACGATCATCGTCCAGCATTGGTCTATCGTCCACTCACGGGTGACGATCGGAAGTATCTGAGTACGCCCGAACGTAAGCTTCAACAGCTGGATCGCTTAGGTGTGGACCGAGTTTTCTTGGTCAGCTATACAGGCGACTTTTCGGCGCAAACGCCACAGGAGTTCGTGGACCATTACTTAGTGGCATTTCACACAGTGGTGGCCGTGGCTGGATTTGATCACACCTATGGCAAAAAAGACGTGGCGACGATGACCCGCTTGCCCGCCTATGCGCAGGGACGTTTTGAGGTTGAGACAGTAGCTAAAGAGGCCAGTGATCGTGAGAAGATTAGCTCGACCCGGATTCGTCAAGCCATGAGAGATGGCGCGATTGATGACGCGAACAATCTATTGGGTTACCTCTATCGGTCGACGGGTGTCGTTGTCCACGGGGAAGCCCGGGGACGGACGATTGGGTTTCCCACGGCGAATGTGTTAACGCCAGAAAATGAATGGATTCCAGGAATCGGTGTCTACACGGCCCGGCTCAAGGTCGGCGCGATCTGGTATCCGGGGATGATTTCAGTCGGACGTAACGATACGTTCGGCGATAACCGACCGATCACGGTTGAGATGAACCTCTTGGACTATCAAGGCAACCTGTATGGTGAAAACGTTGAGGTTGAGTGGCATCATCGCTTGCGAGGACAAGTTAAGTTTACCTCCGCAGAGGACTTAATCACGCAGCTGCAAAAAGACGAGGTGGCGACGCGGGACTACTTCTCACAAGTGGCTGCCGATTAAATCGTTGACGAATGATGTCAGCTACCCTAAGCGGAAGAAGAGTCGAGGCCTAGACCTCGACTTTTTTAGTGGTCTTATTTAGCGAATAGCCATGGCATAGGGCTAAATTGCCAAAATTAGCACTTAATTGTGGAGATTGCTAATTTTTCTACCAGATTTCTTGACTTCAAAACCCGGTTTTGCTACATTATATATGTGTCTTAGCACTTGATTAGTTTGAGTGCTAAAAAAGGGGTGATTGTGATGCTTTCAGAAAGACAAATGATGATTCTGCGAGCCGTTGTCCGTGACTTCACCAACACCGGTGTTCCGGTGGGGTCTAAGGCATTAGCCAAGCAGTTACCCATCCACGTAAGCTCAGCGACAATTCGCAACGAGATGGCAGCTCTGGAGGAACAAGGGTTGATTAAAAAGACGCATTCCTCTTCTGGCCGAATTCCTTCGGTCGAGGGCTACCGGTATTATGTTGATCATTTGGTCAAGCCAGATCCATTGCGGCCCAACGATATTGATGTGATTCAATCCTCCTTGGGCGGTGATTTTCATAAGATTGATGAGATCATCTCACAATCGGCGACGATCTTGTCTAACTTGACGAGCTACACAGCGTTCACGTTAAAGCCAGAATTAAAGGATAGCCGGCTCAGTGGGTTCCGCTTGGTTCCCTTGGGCAAGCGTCAAATTATGGCCATTCTCGTGACGGACAGTGGCGACGTTGAGAATCAGACGTTTGATGTTGCCGGTGACGTTGATGGTGAGCAACTTGAAGCGGTTGTCCGCTTGATCAATGATCAACTGGTGGGATTGACTTTACCGGAAGTCTTGAAGAAATTACAAGCTGATATTCCTGTTCAAATTGCCAACTATCTTCAGAGTCCCCAAGGATTCTTGGATATCTTTGGTGACGTGTTGACGCGGGCCGCTCAGGAGCGGTTCTACGTTGGTGGGCGACTCAACCTACTGAACTTTTCGCAGGATAGTGACGTCGATTCATTAAAGTCACTATATTCATTGATCGATAAGACCGATGATATTGCCAGTGTTTTAGGGCAACCGAGTGATAAGATTTCAGTCCGAATTGGTAATGAAATGACCAATGACGCCTTGCGGAATTTCAGTTTAATTACGGCGACCTATGACGTTGACCAACACGGTCAAGGGATGATCGCCATTCTAGGACCCACGCGAATGCCATATTCTCGAATGTTGGGAATCGTTGGGGCGTTTCGTGAAGAGCTCGCGAAAAAACTATTAGATTATTATCGGTTTTATGACGAGTAAAGAAAGGGAGGTTTTTTATCGTGGCTGACAAGCAACAAGCATCCACCGATGACCAAACTGCGGCAAAGGCCGCCACTACTAAGCCAGATTCCAAGGCTGAATCGGCGAAAGAAGCAGCACCCAAGAAACCGAAATTTGCGAAAAAGGTTGCGACGGCTGCTGAGGTCGATGAACTTAAGCATAAGGCCAGCGACTTTGAAGACAAGTACCTGCGGGCTGAAGCCGAGGTTCAAAACATGCAGGCGCGTTTCCAAAAGGAACAGGCAACTTTGATTAAGTACGACGGTCAGCAACTGGCCAAGGATGTGCTCCCTGTCATTGATAACTTGGAGCGTGCGCTAGCGGTAGAAGCAACGGACGAAACGGGGAAACAGCTGAAGAAGGGTGTTCAAATGACCTATGATCATTTGGAAGACGCTTTGAAGCGTAACCACGTGACTGAGATCGAAGCGATTGGGAAGACTTTCGATCCGACGTTGCATCAGGCTGTTCAATCCGTACCTGCAGAAAAGGACCAAGCCGCTGAAACGGTGGTCAAGGTTCTACAAAAAGGGTACCAATTGAAGGACCGGGTCTTACGACCAGCAATGGTTGTCGTTGCACAATAAAACAAACAAAAAACTAATAAAGAGGGAATTTTTGATGGCAAGTAACAAAATTATCGGAATTGACTTAGGGACGACCAACTCAGCCGTTGCCGTTCTTGAAGGTAGTACCCCGAAGATTATCGCGAACAAAGAAGGCGCTCGGACGACGCCATCAGTTGTTGCGTTTAAAGATGGCGAAACTCAAGTTGGTGAAGTTGCCAAGCGGCAAGCCATTACCAACCCTAACACCATTTCATCTATCAAGAGTCACATGGGTGAAGCGGGCTACAAGGTGACGGTTGATGGCAAGGACTACACGCCACAACAAATCTCCGCAATGATCTTACAACACTTGAAGTCATTCGCTGAAGATTATATTGGTGATACGGTTGAAAAGGCGGTTATCACGGTACCTGCTTACTTCAACGATGCCCAGCGGCAAGCCACTAAAGATGCTGGTAAGATTGCCGGTTTAAACGTTGAACGGATCATCAACGAACCAACGGCGGCTGCCTTAGCTTATGGTTTGGACAAGCAAGACAAAGATGAAAAGATCATGGTTTACGACCTTGGTGGTGGGACCTTTGATGTTTCCGTCTTAGACTTAGGTGACGGTGTCTTTGATGTCTTATCAACTAATGGTGATACTCACTTAGGTGGGGATGACTTTGATAAGAAGATCATGGACTGGTTAATCGCCGACTTCAAGCAAGAAAACGGTGTGGACTTGTCCAAGGACAAGATGGCATTGCAACGGTTGAAGGATGCTGCTGAAAAGGCCAAGAAGGATCTCTCCGGTGTGACGGAAGCTCAAATTAGCTTGCCATTTATTTCCGCTGGTGAAAACGGCCCATTGCACTTGGAAAAGTCATTGAGTCGTGCTAAGTTCAATGAATTAACGGCGGACTTAGTTGAAAAGACGCGGATCCCAGTTGAAAATGCTTTGAAGGATGCTGACTTGAAGGCTGGCGACATTGATGTTGTCATCTTAAACGGTGGGTCAACGCGGATTCCAGCCGTTCAAGAAGCCGTTGAAAAGTGGACGGGTAAGGAATCTAACCACTCCATCAACCCTGATGAAGCCGTTGCTTTAGGTGCCGCTGTCCAAGGTGGGGTTATCACCGGTGATGTGAAGGACGTTGTTTTACTTGATGTTACGCCATTATCCTTGGGTATCGAAACCATGGGTGGTGTCTTCACGAAGTTAATCGACCGGAACACGACGATTCCTACCAGCAAGTCACAAGTCTTCTCAACGGCCGCTGATAACCAACCAGCAGTTGATATCCACGTCTTACAAGGTGAACGGCCAATGGCTGCTGACAACAAGACGTTGGGTAACTTCCAACTTGCTGACATTCCTGCCGCACCTCGTGGGGTTCCTCAAATTCAAGTTACTTTCGATATCGACAAGAACGGGATTGTTAACGTTTCTGCTAAGGATATGGGAACGAACAAGGAACAAAAGATTACCATCAAGAGTTCCGGTGGCTTGTCCGATGAAGAAATCGACAAGATGATGAAGGAAGCTAAGGAAAACGAAGCTGCCGACAAGAAGCGTAAGGAAGAAGTTGACACGAAGAACGAAGTCGACCAATTACTCTTCCAGACCGATAAGACGTTGAAAGACGTTAAGGGTAAGGTTTCTGACGATGAAATCAAGAAGGCTGAAGATGCTCGTGACGCCTTAAAGAAGGCTCAAGAAGCCAACAATTTGGATGACATGAAGACCAAGAAGGATGATTTGACGAAGATTATCCAAGACTTGTCTGTCAAGTTGTACCAACAAGCACAACAAGCTCAAGGCGGCGCTGATGGTGCAGCCGGCGCAGCGGGTGCTGATGGTGCCAAGACTGATGGCAAGGACGGCGACACCGTTGACGGTGACTTCCATGAAGTCCATGACGATGACGACAAGGACAAGAAGTAAGCGTCTCATGTCTCGTCGTAAGTAGTAAGGGCAAAAAGTCAGAGTCCGTGGGGCTTTGGCTTTTTGTTTCGAGTATGCTATTCTTACTAGTAGCGAAAAATTTCGGAACGGATTGGGAGGAAAACGATGGCGCAATCGGACTTATATGGTGTATTAGGTGTCTCAAAGGATGCCAGCCAAGAAGAAATTAAGAAGGCCTACCGGAAACTGTCTAAGAAGTATCATCCGGACTTAAACAAGGCGCCCGACGCGGCAGACAAGTTTAAGGAAGTTCAGGATGCCTACGATGTCTTAGGCGATCCGGATAAACGGTCAAACTACGACCAGTACGGATCAGCCGATGGTCCACAAGGCTTTGGTGGCTTTGGCGGCGGAAACGCCGGTGGCGGCTTCGGTGGTTTTGGCGGTGGCGGCGGTTTCGACGACATCTTCAACCAATTCTTTGGCGGCGGTGGCGCACAACGTAATCCTAACGCCCCTCGACCTGGCCGTGATCTTCAGTATCAAATGACGTTGAAATTTGAAGAAGCGATCTTTGGTAAGAAGACCAAGATTAAGTACACGCGTGAAGCACAGTGTCATACCTGTGGTGGAAACGGTGCTAAGCCAGGTACTTCACCAGTTACTTGTCATCAATGTGGTGGGTCAGGCTACGTTACAACCGAGACCAACACGCCGCTGGGCCGGATGCGGAGTCAACAACCGTGTCCAGTATGTCATGGGACTGGGCAAGAGATTAAGGAAAAGTGCCCAACCTGTGGTGGTTCTGGTCATGAAGAAGAACAACATGAAGTTGAAGTCAAGATTCCTGCTGGGGTCGATGACGGTCAACAGATGCGGTTACAGGGTCAAGGTGAAGCCGGCCGTAATGGCGGCGGCTACGGGGATCTCTTCATTATTTTCCAAGTTACCCCTAGCAAGGACTTCCGACGTGATGGTACGGAAATCTACTTTGATCAACCCATCTCCTTCGTTCAAGCAGCATTGGGCGATGATGTGACGGTTAAGACGGTCCACGGAGATGTCAAGCTGAAGGTACCGGCTGGAACGCAGGGTGGTACCACGTTCCGCTTACGGGGCAAAGGTGCGCCACGGCTCCGGGGCAACGGCAACGGTGACGAACACGTCACGGTTAAAGTGTTGACGCCGAAGAGCTTGAATAAGGGCCAACGGGATGCCTTACGTGACTTTGCTAAAGCCAGTGGTGAGACTGTTACGGGTTCTGGCAAAGGTAACTTATTTAACAAAATGCGTGATAAATTCAATGAAAATTAGCTTGTGGGGCGAAGTCCTCAAATAGCTAATCTATCAAGGCTGCTGAAGGTTTCAGCAGCCTTGTTTTATGAAAAAATCTATAATAGACATTATGAAAGAAAAAGAAAACGTTAAGGTTGAGTAAGGTTGATTGCAATCCGGTTTTAGCAATGATACTCTCAACTTACAGGGAGCGCAGTTTGACTGCGGAACTCCTCACCACTAAGCGTGGATTCGTCGAAAATATAACACGCTTAGTGGCTGCGATCGGAAGCTGGTTTTGGGGGACGAATCAACCAGCAAAACTTGGGGGTGAAATTCATGAGAGCAAAGTGGTTGGCACTCTGGCATCAACCAGTAGTGGCATTTGTCGGTTGGACGGCATTTTACTTTGTAATTTTGATGGTTTTGGTTTATTTGTATGGTTATAGCGGTTTGAATAACTCGACGTTTATTTACAACGAGTTTTAGGTCTGGGGACAACTAGCTAATAACCAGAAATTCTTCTGGGGGGGATATGGAATGATAGAAAATATGATCACTGCGATTGATCAGTTTGCGACGAGTGAGCCTGACCGCATCGCGTACGATGATCTTGGACGTACGAATACGTATGGTGAATTAAAACAACGCTCTGACGCTTTGGCCGCCCACTTGGATGCGATGCAATTACCAGCACATGCGCCCATTTTAGTTTACGGCGGTCAGACCTTTGATATGATGGCGACCTTTCTGGGCGTTGTGAAGAGCGGCCACGCTTATGTGCCAATCGACACGCATTCGCCACTTGAACGGATTACCACAATTAATGAAATCGCACAGCCGGCCGCAGCAATTGCGGTTAGTGCGCTGCCAACCACGTTAGCAGAGACACCAGTCTTGACGGCAGAAAATTTACGGACGATCTTTGATGGTCCGGCAGTTGACTACCAAGTTGACCATGCCGTCAGCGGTGATGACAATTACTATATTATCTTTACGTCCGGAACCACGGGGAAACCTAAGGGCGTTCAAATTTCACACAAGAATCTATTGAGCTATGTCAATTGGATGCTGAGCGACGACTTTGCGCTACCTGCTCAGCCACGGGCATTATCACAGGCACCATACTCGTTTGACCTGTCCGTGATGGACTGGGCACCAACCTTAGCAAGTGGTGGGACCCTGGTGGCCTTGCCTAAAACGGTCACGGATAATTTCAAGCAACTCTTTGAGACTTTACCGGATATGGATCTGGACGTATGGGTCTCAACCCCATCCTTTATGGACATTTGCTTGTTGGAGCCCACTTTTGATGCGGCCCACTATCCACGACTCAGTCGGTTCTTGTTCTGTGGTGAAGAGTTGACGCACGCCACGGCACAAGCCTTGCACGATCGGTTCCCAGCTGCGCGGATATTCAACACGTATGGGCCAACTGAGACCACGGTTGCGGTGACGCAAGTTGAAATTACGACAGAAATTTTAGCCGATTACCCACGGCTACCCATCGGCTACGTTAAGGCGGATACAGCGATTAGCGTAGTGGATGATCAATTAAACCCAGTACCTGCGGGAACTGAAGGAGAAATCCTCATCAGTGGTCCGTCGATGTCGAAGGGCTACCTGAACAACCCTGATAAGACGGCTAAGGCGTTCATCACGGTTGATGGTCAGACGGTTTACCGCTCTGGGGACTTGGGTGTGCAATTAGCAAACGGCTTGATCATGTACCGTGGTCGCACTGATTTTCAAATTAAGCTCCACGGGTACCGGATTGAATTGGAAGAAGTCAATCATTACCTGTCACAAGAAGACCACATTCAAGTTGGCGTGGCCGTACCACGGTATGACCGTAACCACAAGGTGAGCCAACTGATCGCTTGGGTAGTACCGAGTGAACATGACTTTGCCAGTGAATTAGACCTTACGAAGGCGATCAAGGATAATTTACAAGGTGGCGATATGATGGAATACATGATTCCACAGCGCTTCGTGTACAAGGACAGCCTACCGATGACCCCCAACGGCAAGGTCGATATCAAATCAATCATTGCTGAGGTCAATCAATAATGTTGACATTTGAACCGTACGGCAACCCAACGTATTTCGCCTTGTTGGGAGTGGCGTTATTGCCACTGATGATTGGTCTTCTGTACGGCAAACGGTCACGGCTCTACGAAACGTTAATTTCAATCTTCTTTCTGGTCTTAACCTTTGGTGGGTCCAAGTGGACTCAAGGGGTGGCCTTGATAATTTACATTTTGTACGAGGTAGTCTTGACCTGGGGGTATGCCGTTTATCGGAAGAATCATAATTCGGGACCGTTCTTTTACCTGATGGTGATTCTCGCCATTGCGCCATTGACAATCGTTAAGGTGACACCCGCGGTTGAAAATGGTCAGGCGTCACTGATCGGTTTCTTAGGGATTAGTTATTTGACCTTTAGAGCCGTTCAGACGATTATGGAAACACGGGATGGCACATTAAAGAACTACAACCTCATGACGTTCTTGCAGTTCATGTTGTTCTTCCCAACCATCTCTTCCGGGCCAATTGATCGTTATCGGCGGTTTGAAGCAGATTATCGGTCGGTACCGGATCGGGAAAAGTATCTGGGGATGTTGCAAAAGGGAATTCGCTACTTGTTTGTCGGGTTCCTGTACAAGTTCATTCTCGCGTACTACTTTGGGACGATTCTCATGCCCAAGTTACAATTGATGGCGATGCACTCTAGGGGCGGGTTCTTGGATCTGTCTTGGCCATTGATTGGCTATATGTACGCTTACAGTGCTGATCTGTTCTTTGACTTTGCCGGTTACAGTTTGTTCGCGGTGGGGACCTCATATATCATGGGGATTGAAACACCGATGAACTTCAAGCAGCCTTGGCGGTCACCGAACATCAAGGACTTCTGGAATCGTTGGCACATTACGTTGTCGTTCTGGTTTAGAGATTTCATCTACATGCGCTTGGTATTCTGGTTCATGAAGCATAAGATCTTTAAGAAGCCAACAACGACCGCGAATGTCACTTATATCATTAATATGCTGGTCATGGGTTTCTGGCACGGGGTAACGTGGTATTATATTACCTACGGGCTATTCCATGGGGTCGCATTGATGGTGAATGACATGTGGTTGCGGTACAAGAAGAAGCACCGTCAGAGTGTGCCACACAATCACTTTACGCAAATCTTTGCGATTTTCTTAACCGCTAACTTGGTTTGCTTTAGTTTCTTAATCTTCTCAGGGATTTTGGATAAAGTTTGGTTTCAATAAAATTTAGAGGATTTATTTCATCGAGGGGGAAATAAAAATGGATATCAAAGCAACTGTATTAGACATTTTAAACGATTTAACTGGTAGTGACGTTAGTGGGGCAATGGACGACAACTTGTTCGACAGCGGCATCATGGATTCCATGGCTTCTGTACAATTATTGCTTTCACTGCAAAGTGAATTAGGGGTTAACGTACCAGTTTCCGAATTTGAGCGGTCAGAGTGGGACACGCCCAACAAGATTATTGCGAAAGTTGAAAGTCTGGCTTAGCCAATGGCAAAGCGATTACTACGGATTTTTGGTCCGTTAATTCTCGCAGCTATTCTGGTTTTTGCGGTGCTCGCTTCGCCGGTCACCTTCGGGTTTAAGCACATTAGTGCCACCCGGGAGCGGCAGGCGGCAGTATCGCTGTCACCCAATGTTTTACGCGGTAAGCATATTAAGGAAGCGGCGCTCAGTGATGGGTACGTACCATTCTTTGGCTCGTCAGAGTGGTCACGGATTGATCCAATGCATCCATCTGTATTGGCACAAAAGTATCACCGTGACTACCGGCCGTTTCTCTTAGGTGCCCGGGGGACCCAATCGTTAACGCAATTCTTCGTGATGCAAAATATTCAAGGTGAATTGCGTAACAAAAAAGCGGTCTTCTTCATTTCTCCGCAATGGTTCGTGAAGAACGGAACGCGTAAGGATGCCTTTGGCTTCTACTATTCACAATTACAGACGGCGGAATGGTTGACTCATTACCGTCATGATGCGATTGATCAGTATGCAGCCAAGCGGCTTCTGCAAATGCCTGCCGCACAATCCGACCATTTTATCTACGCTGCATTACAGCGGGTGGCGGCTGGTAAGTCACTGACGGGGTATCAACGGTTCTATCTGCAAACGCGGAAAAACATGTTGACGCAAGAAGATCAATTCTTCTCCGGCATTAACTTACCATCGCAAAACTTGAGTCGAGTGAACCGGCAAGCCAAGAAGTTACCCACTCATTACTCCTATTCGGCGCTGGATCAACTCGGTGGTCAGTTAGGGAAGCAAGCAACGGGCAATAATCGATTCCATATCAGCGATAAGTTCTACAATCAGGGACTGAAGCAGGAGATTAAGACTGGTAGCCTGAAAGGGTTCCAGAAGAACTTGTCTTACCTGAAGTCACCTGAATACAGTGACTTCCAGCTGGTTCTGGATCAATTTGCTCGGTTGAATACGAATGTTATCTTTATCATTCCACCTATCAATCAACGTTGGCAACGATATACCGGCTTATCCGAAACGATGCTGAAGCAGTTCGATCAAAAGATCCACTATCAGCTACAGTCACAAGGGTTCAATAACATTATTGACCTGTCGGATAAGGGGAACGTTCCGTACTTTATGACGGATACGATTCATCCCGGCTGGCGTGGTTGGTTAGCCATTGATCAGCGGGTAGACCCATTCTTAACTAAGAAGCAGGCCCAACCGCACTACAAGATCAATGACAAGTTCTACGATAAGCAATGGCAGCAATTGGGGCCAGCGCAACTCACGCAGTACGAAAACGAAACGAAGTAATCAGTTAAGGTCTGGGCAGTTTGCCCGGGCCTTTTGTGGTTAATGGCGATTTCGCCCGGCTAGCTTCCTTTTGGTTTGTGCTTACCGCAGATGGTTGGTATAATTGTCTGGACATGGTGTTTAAGAAAGTAGGAAATCAACATGGATCTTGAGAAATTAAAGAATCATCAAAAATATATTCGCAACTTTTCCATTGTGGCACATATTGACCACGGAAAATCAACGATTGCGGACCGTATCTTGGAGCTGACGGATACCATCTCCAAGCGTGATATGCAAGATCAGGTGTTGGATAGCATGGATCTTGAACGCGAACGCGGAATTACGATTAAATTGAATGCCGTTGAGTTGACGTATCACGCCCAAGACGGTCATGACTATGAGTTCCACCTGATTGATACGCCGGGGCACGTGGACTTCTCCTATGAGGTCTCACGGAGTCTGGCGGCGTGTGAGGGTGCGGTCTTGGTCGTCGATGCGGCGCAAGGGGTTGAAGCACAGACCTTGGCGAACGTTTACTTGGCCTTGGACGATGACTTGGAGATCGTTCCAGTCGTCAATAAGATTGATTTGCCCGCTGCCGATCCAGAGAAGGTTAAGGGCGAAATCGAAGATGTGATTGGCTTGGATGCCTCTGATGCGGTGCTAGCCAGTGCCAAGCAAGGCGTCGGTATTCCGGAACTTCTGGAACAAATCGTACACAAGGTACCGGCACCAACCGGTAAGTTGGATGCGCCCCTCAAGGCATTGGTCTTTGATTCCGTTTACGATGATTATCGCGGGGTCGTGATGAGTGTGCGGCTATTCGAGGGAACCGTTCAACCCGGAGATAAGATTCTGCTGATGAACAGTGGAAGTGAGTATGAGGTCACCGAAGTGGGTGTGAACTCACCTAAGCCGATTTCACGGGACTACCTGATTGCGGGTGACGTTGGCTACATTACGGCCAGCATCAAGGATATCGCGGACACGCGAGTCGGTGATACGGTCACGAACGCTGACATGCCGGCTGAAGAGGCGCTGCCAGGGTACCGGGAAATGAACCCGATGGTCTACGCTGGGCTGTACCCAACGGACAATGCCAAGTTAAACGATTTGCGCGAAGCCTTGGAAAAGCTGAAACTAAACGATGCTGCGTTGGAGTTTGAACCTGAAGCTTCACAGGCGTTGGGCTTTGGGTTCCGGTGTGGGTTCTTGGGGATGCTCCACATGGACGTCATCCAGGAGCGGCTGGAACGTGAATTCAATTTGGATTTGATTACGACGGCACCATCGGTTACCTACCATGCGTATTTGACGGATGGTACGATGAAGACGGTGGAGAACCCGGCGGAAATGCCGGAAGCGTCAGCAATCAAACGCATCGAAGAACCAATCGTCAAGGCGACGATTATGGCGCCTAACGATTACGTGGGGGCCGTCATGGACCTGTGCCAGCATCGGCGGGGGCAATTTCTGACGATGGAATACTTGGATGATTATCGCGTTAATATTATCTATAACATGCCATTGTCTGAAATTATCTTCGACTTCTTCGATAAGTTGAAGTCCAGTACGCGGGGATATGCCTCATTGGATTATGAGCGGAGCGGCTATCAGGAAGCTGATTTGGTTAAGATTGATATTCTGCTGAACGGTGATAAGGTCGATGCACTGAGCTTCATTGCGCACCGAACGTTTGCCGCACAACGGGGCCGGGAGATTGCGTCACGCCTGAAGGGAATAATCCCTCGTCAAAACTTCGAAATTCCCGTGCAAGCAGCGATTGGCGCCAAGATTATCGCGAGAACGACGATCAAGGCTTACCGGAAAGATGTGACTGCTAAGCTCTACGGTGGTGACCGAACTCGACGGATGAAGTTACTGGAGAAACAAAAAGTCGGTAAGAAACGGATGAAGGCTGTTGGGAAAGTGGATATCCCGCAGGAAGCGTTCATGGCCGTTTTGAAGACTGATGAGGATGAAACGAAGTAATGGCGCGGGTTTGTAGCAACTGCCTTTGCGGTTGACGCCCATTTGCCTACCATTTGCCGACGGAATTTCCCGCGTGTCGACAAAACTATAAAAATCTTGCAAATGATGCACTATCAGTCATTCTGATTGTGCATCATTTTTTCGAATATATCGACTGTTTCAGTCTTCATTTTTCGAGTAACGTGTGAGTACGTGTCCATAGTGGTTGCAATTCGTGAGTGTCCAAGACGGGCTTGTATTTCTTTGATATTAGCTCCGTTTTCTAGCAGCATGGTAGCGTGAGTGTGGCGTAAAGAGTGGAAATTAAATAGGAAGCCGAGATCCTTTTGAACTTTGTCAGCGTGGTATTTAATAGAGTACGGGGTGACCGGTTGACCATTTTCTTTTGTACATACAAAATTTGAATCGTAGTAGTATTTTCCATATCGCATTTTTTGCTCCATCTGGTCTTTTCGTTTCCGCTTAAGCAAGTCCACTAGTGACTGCCCAATTAAAATATTTCGATAGCTTGCTTGGGTCTTGGGAGTTGATATGATCCACTTCTTATCAAGTTGCAACATAGTCTGATGAATATCTATGGTATGTGCCTCAAGGTCGACTGCGTTCCATTCGAGGCCACAAACCTCACCACGTCGCATGCCAGTGCCAAATGCAATTTGCAAGGGGACATTGAATGGGTTAGAAAAGGGTGTCATATCCAAGATTTGTTGATATTGATCCATAGTAGTTATTTTCAGATCTTCGCGTGTTTTTTCAACCTGCTGGTCGTACTTTGGCATTTCGATATAGCTGGCGGGGTTCTCTTTGATGAGCTGATAGGGGAAAACAGCCATTTTGAATCCCTTACGAACGACAGTCATAATAATTTCAACACTATGCTTTGACAGTTCTGATTCTCCCAAATCATTCATCATTTTTTGAAGTGCCGCTGGGCCAATAGTTTTTAGCAAATACCTTCCCAGAACGGGATCAATATATTTATTGATGACATTTAAATAATTTCTTTGGGTGTTCAACTTAAGGTTTTTTTGAACATAGTTTTGGTACCAATACATAAAGTAATCATGGACACTCATGCTGTTGAGGTTAACCTTGACACCACCATTTTTGAATTCGCGCATGGCGGCTGCAGCTTCTGCTTTTGTGTCGCCACCGCAACGTTCGATACGCCGTCTTTTGCCATCTACATGCCCAGCTTCGAAAGAGTAGTACCACTTATCTCCACGTTTTCTCAATGATCCATCTGCCATAAAAATTCCTCCTTAAAATGTGTTGCTAGCACTTGATTCATATATGAACGTATGTTCTTTTGACTTGCTAAATAAAAGCCCAGTTGAGGGCCTAAATATTAGCCATTTGTTTTGAAAAATGGCTTACTAGTATTCCGTCTGATGGGTATCTCCAATTTTTCACGTTTTGCTTGAATGACTTGTCATGCTTTGCAAATCTTGCATAGTCAGAAGGATTTATGAAATACTCTTTAGCTGAATTATAAAAGGAATTAGGATCTCCACTTACTTGGTCGGTCTTTTCAGATCTATTAAAAACGACTAAACGAGAGGTCTCATTATCAATATCTCCATCTGAGTTAACGTAGTCATCTTTTGCGTAGAGAACAAGATCCTTTTTCTGCAAACTCATTCGATTGTATTGCTTGATGACTTTCATCGCCTGAGGGATGAAGTTATTGTCTCCCGATCCAGAACTCATAGTTACAACTATCATACTTTTTCTATCAGTTACCCTATCAACTGAAGATAATTTCTTAATTTCTTGAATATGGGATGAAGTGTCATCGTCGGAATTCGCAGAGCTTGAATTTTCACTCGAATTTGAATCGCTAGAAGACGATATAAGTACGGCTTTTGTATGATTATTTTCATGTGCTGATTTTTGAATTCCATTGTAAACCAACATAGCACCTATCAATCCCACAATAAAGACGGCAAATCCAATTCCCATCATCCAATAGAATCGGCGGTACCAATTTTTATCTGGGCCTGAAGAACGTTTCTGTGGCATAGAATTTCAACCTCCTATTCTTCGGCGTCACCACTATTTTGAACAAATTGTTTTTCAGAGATGATCATGACAGCATCTATTCTTGAGTTATCATTTGTACTATAAGTGAATTTACCGGCAACAATACCATCCACCATGAGCATATCATCCTTACGAATACCTGACTTGTTGGTTTCTACTACGAAAACGTGGTCGGAATTGGCGTTATCTTCGACGTAGTAAACATGTGTACTTGAATCAGTTGTTTCATCTGAGTCAAATACTTTTCCGGAAAATGTTTTAGCTTTACCAGTATATTTATCACGATTAGAAGATTCAGTAATATCTGAAAATCGTACGTTTGCATCGTTTTCTACTTGTTCAATCATGTCAGATTTACTAATACTTTTTGCTTTATCCAATGCGGAATCAATAGCTTTCTCAGATGGAGTCTGCGTTCCTTGATCAGCTTCTTTTGAGCTTGACGAAGCTGATGATGATTCAGAAGAGCTAGTAGAATTTCCACTACTGGATGCAGAGCTTGAGCATGCTGCTAGTGATACGGTCGCAAGTAAAGTCAATGTTAAAGTTACAAGCCTTTTCATGATTATCTCCTTATGTATTTATGCTATATTCCAAGCAACTGTTTCTTTTTAGCGTCAAACTCTTCTTGAGTGATGATCCCATCATCAAGAAGACCTTTGAATTTTCGAATTTCATCAGTAACGGATGTGCTACCTGAAGCTGTGGTATCACGTTCCTCCTTAGTGTCATACTCTGGAGATTCGTCGAGGTTGAACGATTCTAAAAATTTAGGATCATCTAGAAGATAGTACTCAACGACACCATGTCGTATTTGCGCAAATAAAGTTTCAAAGTCGTTTGTACCGATGAATCCGCGAATGGAGTATCCCTCATCGTAAGTAGATTCTTCAACTGTTTGTGCTACGGAAACAATATTATTTAAAAATTCACCGGCATCAACTCGCGTCTTGCCAGGATTGTCTTGATAGGATTTCCAAAGAGTCTCTAAGCTTAGATCACCATATTCGCTGTGGGGATGTAAGTCGAAAAAATTGTTGACGGTATCCAGTCGTGTTGACATCTGAGGATCTTTTCCCATTTTTTGAAGGAGCTCTTTGAGAGGCATTTTATCGCTTTGGTAATGACTATTGTTGGTAAGTGTTGGAGAGTCTAAGTCGCCAGTTATAAGTCTTGTAAGAACAATTGCAGCCTTTTCTCCTTCAAAAGTATCGCTGGTAAGATATACATCCTTACCTCTAGATTTCATCACACCGATACCATCTGTATAGGGGACTATATTTGCGATTGAACCATACATTACTTGAGAGACACTTCCGCTATCTTGAAGGAGCAGCATTCGCTTATTGGTGAATATTAAGGTTCCAATATGCTTAACTTTTAATTCAGTAGTAGTTTGACGTAGTGGTTTAACTGACCCCATTCGCCAATATACGCCTTTCATCAAGCGAACTCGACTTGTCACGCCACCATATAAGACGTTTTTAGTGCGAGTCACCGGTTCAATCCATTGAATATTGTCAGTCCTAGAAAACTCAAACTCATTATTCTTAGGTAAATATCCGGAAGGCTGTACAGCCCATGAATTCAAATCGACTTTTTTTAATTTTTCAAGATCCTCAGCGTTATTGCTGTCAGCCGTGTCGATATTGTCTTTTTCAGCGTTTGGTTGACCACTTGCGGAGTATTTACCGAACGCAAACCATATAACCAAGATAGCTCCAATTCCAAGTGTCCAAAGTGCGTATTTGTCTGGTAAATTGAAGCCGATTAGTGCGAAAATTGACGCGCCAATTAGCTTAAGTGAGTCAGAACCCATAAAGATGTCACTTCTTCCATATTAAACTTCATTAGTATTTTACGTTGTCGTAGGGGAGACCATACCGTTTAGCCAAGTCCTCATATGAATCCGGCAAACAGTCGTTATCTTCGATATAAAGCGCTCCCATTAGTGCTACTGAGAACTCATCAGCCTGCGTCTCAAGTTGTGAGTGTCCATGAGCACTGCTTACGTAGTACCCAACAAGACCTTCTTGCAGAATCACATGTCCTAGTTCATGGCCCATCACAAAATACTGATAGGGCTTATGTTTGATGTCTTCATTGAGCATGATAATGGGACGTTTTCCGAAATAAATTGTTTTTCCAAGTGGTAGCTTGTCGAAATAACACCATTCAACTTGTATATTCAACTTCTCAGCGATGACGAAGGGATTGGCGGTTTTGTAGCGATTAGTCACTGTCTTCACGACATTACTTATTTTCATTCAACAACACCTACTTCTTTTCCTTTTTCTTTTCGTTCCAGAAGATAGTCGCCATCGCTACCCGTACCTGAGCGTCTTGCTCAGGCGTCAAGTCGACACCGCCAAATGTCATTGAACCCTCGTTGGACTCGAGAAACTCTTTTAAATCTTTCGTATCTTCTTTAGTTACCCAAGCAGGAGTTTGGTCCTTACCTAATAGGTAATCTGCAGTTACAGAGAAACGATCAGCAATTTTGGTTAATGTTTTAAGATCGGGTTGGCGTTTTCCCTGTTCGTAAGAAGCAAGTGTCGTTTTGGCCATGCCAAGCTGGCTAGCCAGTTTTTCTTGAGTTAGTCCAGGTTCTTGTTTTCTCAATTCTTTGAGACGTTCTGGAAACATTAGCAAATCCTCCTATATATATGTATAAGGTTACTACGCGGAATGTGTATTTTAAATAAAAAAAGAAAAAATACGCAAAAAGAGTTTATTTGTATTGGCTAGGTACGCGATTTGTATTATATTAGTAACTGTAGTTAGTACGCGAATTGTACTACTTGAATTGGAGGTGAGACGATGCGAACTTGGATGAAAGAATGGCGGATATTAAACAACTTGACTCAGCAGCAAATGGCCGAAAGAATTGATATTCCAGAAACTACAATAGCATCTTATGAGCAAGGACATCGCACGCCAAGCGTTATGCGTGCCAAGGAAATGTCCAGGAGAATGAACACTCTGGACAAAAATGGACGCGTTAAGTGGACTTATTTTTTTGACGACAAGGTACACATTACGAGTACACCTGAGGAGGTGAGCTGATGGTTGCCACAGCATTACAAATCGTTGCCTTGTTTCTTAATGTCGTTACGTTGATCTTGCTTGTTCGGTACACGAGGGGGTTGAAATGATTTAGTCTTGTGCATCAGCGGCAGGGCTCGGCTGAAGGTAATTGATACTTTATCTGGTATTTCTGATGGAGATAGCCAATAAGAAAAACTAACAGTACTGTTGCCAAACAGTGCGGTTGGGACGTCGAAGTTATCGGAGCTGTGTTCGTTGTGAATTTGCATAAGCTTTTTTGGAGCTAAGAAATGAGACATTTGTTCCTCTTGATAACGAGTATTTTCTGCCCAGATATCATTATCTTCAGTAAGGTTAAGCAGGTCTGGTACTTGGATTTTTGAACTTTTACGATGATTCTGATGCCTGCTTTCTAGTTCCTTGAGTCTATTTAAATGATTTTGACGCCTTTCTTTTGCTTCTCGCTTATTTTTAGCTGTTTCGGCTTGATCAAAGTCGTATCCGTTATCGGAAATGACGCTTTTACCAGATCTCAAGACGACATTTGTAATAAGGGTTGTTCGGGGCGAAAGATTAGTAATTGAAATGATCAGCTTTACTGAGTCGTCATTCTCGGATTTTATCCAACGAAATGTGGGATGAATCGCAATATGGTTAAGCCAGATAGTAGTGATGAAGGCGATTATTGCAACGGACAAAGAAATTAGAGAAATTAGGTTTTGAGAAATAAATGTGTTCATGATGAACGCTCCCTTGTTGATGATTAGTCTAATTATCGCATAAGACAAAACATATGAGGAGGCGATCTGATGTTTGGCCTAGTTAGTTTCTTATTTCTAGCATGATTAGCAGCAGGATTCTTTAGATAGGGAGGTGAGCTTATGACACGTGAACAAAAGATCGAAATGGTGGCTGGAACATCGCGCCACACGGTTAGTTTCATCGAAGCACTCGTTGCGGGCAATGATTGGCTATTGGAACAGTTAGCTGACGATGCCTTTACCCGAATTACTATCGGTGAGGCTTAGTCCACAGCGTTTATCGGAACCTCAGCTTCATTATGAAACAGGGCGACATGTGATTCATGATCCAAAACAGAAGGGGGCTACAAGATGGATTCAACGAAGACTTCAAGGAATATCAGGTGTGAGCTTGATTCAGCAATCAGACGTTAATGAGAGATTGTTATCGATTTACGTCACAAGGCTAAGCACTTCATGAGGGATGTTCCCTATGAAAAGTGGAATCGTGATCAGAAGAAGACGGCCGAAGATTACACCGATTCGATGGTGAGATTTGCAAGTATGATATTGCTATTTATTGGACAGCTTGAGGAGGTGTCCCATCAAGATACACTTCAGACCATTCGTAATAGCAACAAACGCGATAAGTTAGGGGGTAAGTCCAAATAATGACTATCCCAAAGGTTTTCGGCAACACGTTAGAAGAACGCTACTTAACATGGGAAAAGCTGATAAATTTCCTGAACAGTACACGATTGCGTGGTACTAAATCTAATTTGAGCAAATAAACGAAAGTTAAGTTCGATTATTCGAATGAGACCTTTTTCTATGACAAGCTGTAGAAAGAATAGTGCGCCATATCAGGGGATGATTCCTGGTATGGCACACTATTCTTGTGCTAAATAATTGTTATTCTAGAGCAACTTTCATTAGAACATTAAGCAGTTTATGTTTATATTCTATAGAGCGCTGAAAAATCCTTGACCGAATCCAGTCAAACCAAGATAAAGCGCAATGCAGGCAAAGACGATGAGCGTGACACCAGCACCGGTATGTTTTCTGGTAACGGTCAAGCTACCCAACACGATACCAGCAATGGCAACAATTGGAATAAATAGGCCGATAACGGTGGTGATCCAGCCCCAGGTTACGAATGCGCCAACCGAGCGTTTCTGGGCTTGCGGTTGAACTGGAGCCTGGCTCTGTGGCTGAGCCTGTTCAGTGGTAGTAGATGCGGTAGCTTGATTGTTCACTGTTCCCTGGGCTGCACCACAGTATGGACAGAAGGTAGCGTCCGCAAGGATTTTCTTACCACATTTTTGACAAAACTTTGTGTGACTGTCGTTTCCATTTTCCATAATCAATTCTCCCCATAAATATGTACTCAGCTTTTACCGTCATCGGGCGTGGACGAAAAATTTGGTTAAAAATCACACTAAAAATAATGATAGTAGCTATACCGGAAGGAATTACGCGTTACTTTATGATAGTTGTAGTAAGAAATAATTATCCCATATGGGTTAATATATTTGATAGGTTATTAGACTGGAGCAGTAGATAGACCGGCTAATGACGTGACACTAACGGGAATGTAATGGTTCACACTTTCTACGTCCCAGATACGTAGTCACTTTGTGTCAATCAGTTAGGGATACATAGGCCTCAGTATTTAGTATAAGTATGAGCGGCGTGGATTTCAATGCAAGCTGACAAATTGAAAAAATTATTGAAAAGAGTGATGAGACTGGAAATTGAAAAATATTGATTGAGATGTTTTCGGGAATAGAGCGGGTTGGCCATTCATCACGTCGTTTTCCAGCAAAATAAAATGGTATCCTTACAATTTGCATCGTGAGGATACCATTTATGCTAATCCTAATATTAGTTCGTTCGTGACTGTGAATCATCGTTTTGTGGAGCGTAATTCTTACTTGGGTGTTGTAACATGATGAAGACTGCTGCAACGATAAGCACAACCATTGCTGGGAAAGCTAATGCCGCAGTAAAGCCAAAGAGGGCACTTCCGATGATGCCTAATACTGAACCCACCAGTGAGATGTTGTGTTTGCGAGATTGAACTAGCGCAATAATATTTAGGACGACGCCAATCCAAGCCATTGCGTAGAAGAACGTTGCTGCTGAATCGGTTGAGCTACCACCATTGCTGGCGTCACTGAATGCTGCACCGAAGATGACAAACCAAGAGAGCGCGAATAAAACGCAATTGACGATATCCAAGATGCCGGTCCAGGTGTTAATTTTTAATCGAGTCATTTCAAACTCCTCCTCAAATATGTACTCAGCTTTTTACGTCATCGGGTAGTGGACGATTATCAATGTTTCCCCGCGGAATCGAACCGCGGAGAGTCACCAGACGAAAACTAAGGATGCAGTTACTGGTTCAATTGCACCGTCACATCAAAGTCTTTATAAGCATCATCATCGTCATAGTCGTCGGTATCGTAATCCGCTGACCATTTGAGACGGATGCTGGACAGATCGCTAACATCTTTTAGCTTGGGTAGTAGGAAATAGATATTACCATCGGATTGAGTGCCGGAGTCCAATTCACCGTCAAAATCATCACTGTCAGACAGATCGGCATCGACCTGTTGACCGTCGTTAGTACTCAAGGTCGCTTGCGTTGGGTAGGCGTTGATGTCTCGACCAGCATCAATGTTCATGTGAACTTTAACGATACCGTTAAATGAGGACTCATTATGGCCGCTACCTTGAGTATACTCACCATCCGTTTTGTAAACCGTCACTTTGTTGATGGCAAACGTTGATTCCGACCACGTTTCTGAGAAAGTCGTGGTGTAATTCTGCTTGTCAGCAATGTCAATGGAGTCATCGCCCAGATCAATGGTGTCTGTATCTGAGCTCTCATCAGCAGTGTCGTCATCGGTATCATCGTCGTCCGTCGTATCTGTATCTTCGGCCTGTGCATTGCTGTCATCTTTAGTCTGAGTGGTAGTGTCGTTCGTTCCATACTGAGCTAAAGTATTAGGATCCATAAACGGTGCTGAGAAATTAAAGAGGGCGGTTGTTGCCACCGCAACCAGCGCAAGGATGGCCCAAGTCCACCATTGTTTGATCCAGGACTTAGGTTGGCTGACTTTGTCGAAACGTTGACCAGCCGGGTTGGCTTTCTGGGCTAACAGAACAATGACGATAATAGGACCAACGAGCGGGATCAATAGCAGCCAGAGAAAATGGCCAGAACGATTCGTATCATGTAGCCGGCGGATTTCTGCGGTAAATAACCCAACCGTAGTCATGGCGTATGGGATTGACAGCAGGAACAAGAGGAAAACCCAGACAAAGTCACCGCTGAAAGCCAGTTGCTTCAGTAATGGTGAGAGTAAGAACTCGAGGACGAGTCCAATCAGAAAAATGTCCAGGTACAGCCACCAGAAGCCAGCACGACTAGTTCGTTTGCCAATCGTGAACATGTCAACTAGTCCTTGCTGAAAGGCAGTTAACATATTAACCTTTTGTGGTCGTTCAGGTTGTGGCTGTTGCTCAGGGGTGACCGTAGTTGAGGCCGGGGTGGTAGGATCATCTGCCTGAACGCCAGCTTGATTCGCACCGCAGTAAGGGCAGAACTGAACATTGGCGGGAATCTCCTTTCCACAATGAATACAGTACATGTTTTGAGGCTTGTCAGTCATATAAAATCCTCCAGATATGTAGTCAGCTTTTTGACGTCTTCAGAATTTGGACGAGTAGCATCATATGTATGTAAAACGGCAAAACAAGGGCTAATGTCAGTCAAAAACACGACAATAATAAGAATACTACGATGGTTTAATAATTAAAAGGGGAAGTTGCATAAATAACCAGAATATTGTGAGCATTATCCACTAGTCGGGGCATTTGTTTTGACAGTGAATGAATAGTTATCAGAAAGCAGAAGGATTTGTTCCTAAACTAACGTATCCTGACCAATCAAATGTGGACATGATTAACGCTAATAATGGTATTCTACGGGTAACGACAGCGCACGAAAGGGGTGTTTTTGATGGCAAAGGGATTGGCATTTACGTTTCACGGGGGAGCAACCGCCTTTATTGATCGCCTAGCTGTGGTTATTGATGACTTAGATGACGCCGATATTCGCTTACTCGATCAGATTACCCAATGGTCTTGGACCAATGACTGTGTGATTCCTACGGGCGGTATTCAACTGTCAGTGACGGAAGTTGAACAACGTTTGACTAAGTACAACCGGTTGGGGCTCTTAGACTTTGGTCAACGGGTATAAAAAATGACAATGCCGAGTGGGCATTGTCATTTTATGTTTAATCTTATTTAGGTAGAGAAGATGATTGGGGATGAATCTCCAATACTGGGTGGTGCTTTGTCCCGGTGACTTCAACGTGCAAGGTGTCATCTTGCGCCAATTTTTCCTGTAAGTCAGTGACTTCATCTTCGGTAAAGCCTTCCACGTCGTACATTAGCGTTCGCTTGGCGGGGAGCTGAGCAACTTTAGCTAAGATCGTGTTAATTAATCTGTCCATTTCTGAGACTCTCCTTTTCAACCCTATTCTCGTTCGGCATCCTCGGCCAATTCGAGCCAGATGGTAAGCTGTGACGGGATGTAGTCGGGCCAAGCCTCCATCTTCTTAGCGCAGCGGGCGAGCAAGTGGCTCTGCCCATCTTGCGCCAAGTCTGCGAAAATGGTGAGGGCTTGTGAATTATCTTCTAAATCCGTCATTAGGGTTGGCAAGTTGTGTTTCCATTCTTCAATCAGATCCTGATAGATGACGATGCGCCGAGCTTGCAGAATTGTGTAGTCAACGCCTTCGATGTGTAATTGCTTAACAAACCGGTCGTACTCATTGAAAACAGCAGTTTGCGCGCGTTGCCAATCAGTTTTGGTAAATTCCAACTTCTCATTTCTCATATGCTCATCCTCTTAACGATTCCTAAATTTTAGGTAACGATTGTCGGCGATCAACCGTTTTCTTTACGATATCGTATCTCTCAAATAGTATAGCATTTTATCTGCGAAAGGTAAGCAAACTTGCGAATAAAGTCCGGTAGAATTGGTGTTAACTTGCGTGACTGTACCCGGTGCTGTAATCAATGGTATAGCCGGGTTCAACATTAAAAATGTAGACATTGAAACGCACCGCGTTAGAGCCAATTGATTGGGCGCGCATCTGAACGCCCCGAGCCACCAATTCATTGCCCTTAAAAATAGGGGTGACGGCGTACCGGACGTAGTGGGATTTGCTGGCTTTTAGATATGTAGCGACATCCATTTCGTGATGGAGCATGTTGGGACTATTTAGCGTACGTGTCCCAGTCATGAGATTCTTCGTATTGTTATTCTGACCGGTGAATTGGTAACCAATGAGGTGGCTACGGTTGTACAGCCAACCGTGGTGGGTCCGCTTGTTATGCCAGCCTGTCGGATCAACCGTGAGGGGTTCCCGCTGAGCAGTGGGCATGAGCGATTGGTTCAGTAGAGCAGAGGCGCCAGTGACCCGATTTAACTGGTCGAGGTCATCGTAGGTTGCCCAAGCACCACGTTTAGTCGACAACTGTGCCTGGCTGAATCCCGGCTTGTTTTGATTAACGGTGATTTCTGGTTGCCCGCTATAAGTTAGATTGGCTAAATTGACAGTCGATGCCGCGGTGGAAGATGAGGGCTGCGCCGCCGATGATTTTTTTTGAGCAGCTTTAAAGCTGGTCTGTTGGCGATTCAACTTAGCCTGACGGCGGTCTAGCCGGACTTTTTCGGACGCGTTTTTCTTCTCTAATCGACTAGCTTGTTTCTGCGGTGTGTGATCGTAGACGATTGACGTCTTTTCTGATTGGGCAGCGGACTTTTGGTGACCGCAGCCACTTAGACCAATGCCTAAGATTGCTAGTAAACTAATCGTCAGTGTTAGTAGTTTTTTCATCAGCGGAGCGCCTTTCTATAACCCGCGGCTTTCGCCTGGGCTTCAGTCTGAAAATACACGGCATTGCTGCTATTCATATGGTAGCCAGCTTGACCGGGAACGTGATAAATCTTGGAGTTACGATTTCCAATGATTTGTTGGGCTTTATCGGTATCCAGGTTGCCTTGCTTGTGACTGGCACGGCTGGTTCGAGTCGCAGAAGACGCTTGCCGGGAAGTAGCTTTGGCGGCTGATTTAGCTGCCGCTTGTGAGCTGGCCGCGGCCGTACTGGCACTGTCAGCCCTAGATTCGCTGGCGGAGGTTGATTCGTCGATCTGACTCGTCACTGCGGCGAATGCTTTATCCTGTCTGCTAGAAGATGCTGCCAATTGGCGAGACTCACTCTGTGCTTTCGCCAACCGTTGCGTGCCGACTTTGACCGTTTTGGTCTTACTAGCAGGTTGCTGGCTGCCGAGTGCACCAATTCCACCGAAAACAAAGAGGAGGGCACTCAACCCAACCAACCATTTGCGGTGATGGGTATAGGCCCAGTAGCCACCGCCGGCACAGGCTAGTAGCCAAATAAATAATATCATAAAATAGTCGCTCCTTTATCTATTTGAACGTAGGAGATTGCTGCTTTAGCTATCACTAGTCAGCGTGATCCCTGTGTTCTTTAATTTTATGGAGCTGGTGGGGGGATTTCAAGAATAAATATAGGATTTGGTTAAAATTGACGCAGCTTTCGCCGAAATTACGAGTACTCTCGTCAACCAATTATGGCAAGTGAATGCCTTGATGGCGAAAAAAAGAGACCAGAAGAATTTTCCTCCGGTCCCAATCAGGTTGGCAAGCTCGTTACTTGTCGTCTTTCTTTAGAATCTCTACGATTTCCTGTAAGTATTTCTCTTCAGCGGTGGGTTTCGGCTCGGTCTTTTCTTCGACGGGCTTGGGAACAAGCTTGTTGAGTAGCTTGATGAGCAGGAAGACCACGAACGCGATGATTAGAAAGTTGATGACAGAATTAATAAAGGCGCCATACCGGAAATGAGCACTGCCAACGGTTAGCACCAGATCGGAAAAGTCAATGCTGCCGATAAAAATTCCCAGTAGCGGGTTGATCAGATTTTCCACCAATGAATTAACGATGGCGGTAAAAGCAGCCCCAACAATGACCCCAACGGCCAAGTCCATCACATTGCCACGGGCGATAAATGCCTTAAATTCCTTAATCACGATAAATTCCTCCCTCACGGCACTTAGCCGTTTCGTTTATGTTTCTATTCTTAATGATTTATTTCTAAAATGCAACCAAAACGCAGGCTGGACGGCTTTTTATTGGAAACGGATTCAGTCATTGTGTTACCCATAGCGTCGCTTTACGGTTGTAAGTGCTGGAGAGAATGGACAGTTAGCACCGTTTAACCGGCTAAATTTCAACGACTCAAAAGCAAAATGCCCATTTCATTGGTTTTAAGAGCATTTATCCTTTTAAATTGCGGCTAAATCCAGTATAATGAAAGTGTTTACAAAGTCGTGATGACAAGTTGGAAGTCAAGGATCACAAAAGTTGTGGGCCATAGACTTTTTACTTGCAATCGGGTGTAAAATCAACTATTATCAATTATTGATACATTTTAATGGGGGTTAGACAACCGAAGTGGCCTTAAAATGTTTGAGAACCGAGTAGATTGTCATTGTATAGGAGGTGATTACCATGCTGAGTCGAACCAAGGAGTTTTTACGGCAGCACAACTATCGTTATGAAAAGTCGTACATTCGGCCGTTGATGGCGCCAGAGAGCGTCTACGTCTTTAAATTCGGGAAAGATTCGCTCAATAACCGGGTAATCATTCGTTATGGGCATACGTGGACCGGGCGTCAGCGAATTAACGAGATTGATTTGCGCCTGCATAAACAGAAGCATCCCCGCGTATTCCAAAATGAGGCGGACATGTTGGATTATCTCGAAACACGTCTTGCCCAGCGAAAGCAAAAAAACGCTGACCACCCGTCCAAAACCGAGAAGGTCTAGGCGGCCGTCTTCGTCAATTTCTTAAATGTTTAGCGGTGAGCTGGTGACAAGATTGTTGTCTCCAGCTCTTTTTTACATAATCAAAGGAGGAAACGAGTTATGGAATGGACCGAAGTGAGCATCTTAACCACGAATGAAGCCGTTGAAGCGGTCAGCAACATTTTACAAGAAGCAGGTGCGAGTGGCGTCAAGATCGACGACGCTGCAGACTATGCGAATTTAAAGGCGGGTAAGTTCGGTGAAATTGTGGACTTGGACACGATCCCTCACCGGACGAGCGGTGCGCTGATCACCGCCTATTACCCGGAAACCGTCTTTGTTCCCGAAATCTTGCCAACGATCAAGCAGCGCGTTGCTGAGCTCAGTCGGTTTGGCCTCGATCCAACACCGGGGACGGTGACGACTAAAGCGGTCGACGATAAGAACTGGGCAACTGCTTGGCAGAAGTATTACCATCCAGTACGGGTGACGCGTTACTTGACCGTGACGCCGAGCTGGGAGAACTATCAACCGGTCCAACCGGGTGAAAACGTCATTCGCTTAGATCCCGGAATGGCTTTTGGTACGGGGACGCATCCTACCACGCGATTGTCCATGACCGCACTGGAAATGGTCGTCCGTGGCGGCGAATCCATGTACGACGTCGGTACTGGTTCAGGCGTGTTGAGCATTGCGGCTAAATACATGGGAGTCAAGGACATCACGGCTTTCGATCTAGACGACGTGGCGGTTCGTTCCGCCAAGACTAATTTGGATCTCAATCCGGTGGCTGAAGACGTGATCGCCAAGCCCAACGATTTGCTCAAGGGAATTCATCACCCCGTTAACCTCGTGGTTGCCAATATTTTGGCCGAGATTATTCTGCCACTGGTTCCTCAGGCTTGGGAGAATCTGACGGCGGGAGGCTACTTCCTCACGTCAGGCATCATTGCGGACAAATTGGATGAAGTCGTTGCTGCGCAAGAAAAGCAAGGCTTCATCATTGATAACATTCTACAGATGAAGGATTGGCGCGGTGTCATTGCGCACAAACCGACGGAGGATGAGTAAGCCATGCAACGCTATTTTCTAGATGAGGCCCATCAAAGTGGAGACCAGGTGGAACTTTCAGCGACAATCTATCATCATTGGGTGACGGTCTTACGGGCTGAAGTGGGGGCGACCGCGGAGTTTGTTGATCAACAGGCACACCTCTTTCACGGTACCTTGGAGCGGCTAACGGCTGAGCAAGCAACCGTCACGTTAGCTGCTGTGCCGACGCCGAAGGTTGAATTGCCAGTGCACGTCACGATTGCCTGCGGACTGCCTAAGCAAGAAAAGGCAGAATGGATCACGCAAAAGGCCACTGAGTTGGGGGTTGATCGCATTATCTTCTTCAGTGGTGATTGGTCCGTGGCTAAATGGCAAGGAAATAAAGTGGATAAGAAGCTGAAACGCCTAACCAAAATTGCTGACGGGGCAGCTGAACAATCACACCGATTACGGCGGCCGGTTGTCCAGTACGCGCCCAACTTAGCAGCAGTCCTTAAAGAGCCGGTTGACGTGCGTCTAATGGCTTATGAGGAATCGGCCAAGCAAGGCGAACAGAGTGCCTTAAATCAACAATTACAGGCTTTGACGGCAGGCCAGAGTCTCCTGACCATCTTCGGTCCAGAAGGCGGCATTAGTCCGGATGAAGTGGCATTGGCGCAGACACAAGCGACGACGTTAGTGGGATTGGGTCCCCGGATTTTACGGACCGAAACGGCCCCGTTATACCTGCTGTCAGCCATTTCAATGGTGCTGGAGCTCCAGCAACCGAGATGATTTGATGAAATCTCCGTGAAAACATGCTAAAATAGTTCCAATTATATGAGAGTTAGGTGAACATTGAATGGCATTTTTGGAAAGAATGGGTTGGCGATATTGGGGACTAGGTCTGGTGATGGGGCTGATCGTTCCGGCAGTGCTTGCCTGGATCAGCATCGGGCCGGTCTGGCGCTTCGGTCTTTTCCTAGTTTTAATTAATGGCGGGATAGCGGTGGCTACCGGCCGGATGATTTATCAACGGACACAACCGGGATGGTGGCTGGTCATTTGGCCACTGTGCTATCTCGTAGGTGCCTACCTGTTTTTGCCCCAGTATACGTGGTACTTTGCTGTGGTTTATCTGTGTCTGGCCTATCTGGGGTATGGTCTCACACAAACCAAAAAGATAAGCGAATCATAATCTATATTTAAGGGTGGTGGCGTCCAATATGACCAAAGAACGTGTCTGGACGGCTGAAGAGGTAATTGCCAGAGTCGGTAAATATATGAATGCGCAACACGTTGAAATGGTGATCAAAGCCTGCCATTTTGCAACGGTTGCCCACAAGGACCAGCATCGTCAGTCTGGCGAACCCTACATCATGCATCCCATCCAAGTGGCGGGAATTCTGGCGGATCTAAACATGGATCCAGAAACGGTGTCTGCTGGATTTCTACATGATATTGTGGAAGATACTGGCGTTTCTCTAAGTGACGTGCGCGAGCTCTTTGGCGACGATGTGGCGTTGATCGTAGATGGCGTCACCAAGCTGGGGAAGATTAAGTATAAGTCTAATCGAGAACAGTTGGCGGAAAATCACCGGAAGTTGCTGCTCGCCATGTCTAAGGACATCCGGGTCATGATTGTGAAGCTGGCCGATCGGTTGCACAATATGCGGACGTTACAGCATTTGCGGCCGGATAAACAGCGGCGGATTGCCAATGAAACGCTGGAAATCTATGCGCCATTAGCTGATCGCTTAGGGATTAGCACCATTAAATGGGAGCTAGAAGATATCTCGCTGCGTTACTTGAATCCTCAACAGTACTACCGAATTGTTCACCTCATGAACTCACGACGCGATCAACGGGAACAGTACATTGCGGGTGCCATTAAAGTCATTCAGGCATCCATCAAGGATTTGAAGCTTGATCCGGAAATTTACGGACGGCCGAAGCACATTTATTCTGTTTACCGGAAGATGAAGGATCAGCATAAGCAATTTAGCCAAATTTACGATTTGCTGGCCATTCGAGTGATCGTCGATACGATTAAGGATTGCTATGCCGTACTGGGGGCAATTCACTCACAATGGAAGCCGATGCCCGGGCGGTTCAAGGACTACATCGCGATGCCTAAGGCAAATATGTACCAGTCCCTGCACACCACGGTTATCGGGCCTGAGGGGCGTCCCCTAGAAGTCCAGATTCGGACCAAGGAAATGCACGCGGTCGCTGAATATGGGGTGGCAGCGCACTGGGCTTACAAAGAAGGGGTCAAGGATAAGGTTCAAGAGACCAATACCGGCGATAAGCTCAACATCTTCAAGCACATTATCGAGTTGCAAGAAGATACCGACGATGCTTCCGACTTTATGGATAGCGTCAAGGGTGAGCTTTTCGGCGATCACGTCTATGCATTCACGCCCAAGGGGGATGTCCTAGAGTTGCCTAAGGGAGCTGGCCCGTTGGATATGGCCTACGCCATTCATACTGAGGTTGGTCACCACACGACCGGGGCGACCATTAATGGCAAGATCGTACCGTTGAACTATGAGATTAAGAACGGAGATATTGTTGATATTCGGACCTCGTCCAGTTCAGCTGGTCCGAGTCGTGATTGGTTGAAATTAGTCTCTACCCGGCGTGCGCGTAATAAAATTAAGCAGTTCTTCCGGCAAACGGATCGCGAACAAAATATTGTGGCGGGACAAGACACCGTGGAGCGCTCAATTCGTGAGCTCGGGTATGACCCTAAGGCGTTGATGAATAAGGAAAACCTGGAACGCGTGACAGCGAAGATGCATTATCAACACGCGGATGACCTTCTGGCAGCCATTGGGTTTGGTGATATCCAGCCGCGTGGTGTTGCTAACCGTCTGACTGAAGGCGTGCGGAAGGCAGAAGAAGATGAGCGTCAGCGGCAAGAGGAACGCGAACTTCTCGAAGAACATCAAACGATCAAGAACGATAATGACGGTGACAAGCGCGATCGGAAGGGTAAAGAATCTGATGGCGTGGTCATCGAAGGCGTTGACAACCTGTTGATTCGGTTGAGCCACTGTTGTTCACCGGTCCCTGGCGACGATATCGTTGGTTATATCACCAAGGGTCGTGGTGTGTCCGTTCATCGTCGAGATTGTCCTAACGTTAAGCATGCCGAGGAGAACGGTGAGCGGATTGTTGCCGTTCGTTGGGGGAACATGGCCGGTGACAAGACCAATTACAATGCGGATATTGAGGTGCAAGGCTACAATCGTAATGGGATGCTAAACGATGTTTTGCGGACCATCAACAACAATACGAAGTTTTTGACCTCGATTAATGGCAAGGTTGATCATAACCGGATGGCGATTATTTCGGTGAGCCTGGGGACGCGCAATCAAGTGGAGTTGCAACGGATTATTGATAGCATTAAAAATATTCCGGATGTTTACGTTGTCAAGCGTGCGTTTCATTAACAACCACAGGGGCAGTCATCATAGCTGCCCTTTTTGTGTGACAAAAGTGATAAAAAGAAAGGGATGACCGTTCGTGCGGGTATTATTACAGAAAGTTAGCGAAGCATCTGTCACCATTGACGGGCAAGTTCACGGCGCAATCAAGCAGGGATTCTGCTTACTGGTGGGGGCCCAAGACAGTGATACTAGTGAAGAAGTGGATTACCTGGTCCATAAGATTAGTAAATTACGCGTGTTTGAAGATGATGCAGGAAAAATGAATTTGAGTCTAGCAGATGTCCAGGGAAGTATCCTATCCGTCTCACAGTTCACATTATATGCAAGTACCAAAAAGGGCAACCGCCCGAGTTTTACGGCTGCGGGGGAACCGACCCACGCTAAGCAATTGTACGAAGAATTCAATACCAAATTGGCGGCCGCGGGTATTTCCGTGGCAACGGGGATTTTTGGGGCAGACATGCAGGTGGCCTTAGTCAACGATGGGCCAGTGACAATCTGGTTTGATACAGATCATAAATAAGTGAGTGATTAGGAGGGTAACCATGCGTTATCAGCAACTCTTTTGGGACTTTGACGGAACCTTGGTCAATACTTATCCGGGGATGGTTAAGGCGTTCGGCGAGGCACTCGTCGCTTGCGGCGTCAATGACTTTGAAATTGACAGTGAAGATATTTACCGGACCATGCGACAACACAGCTTAGGACGAGCCTACCAACGCTATACAGCTGAGTATCAAATTGATCGGGATCGATTGTCTAAAATATATAACCAGTTAGCAGCGCCACTATTAGAGAAAACAGTCGCTTTTGCTGGTGCGGCGGAGCTCCTGTCAGCCGTAACGGCAGCGGGGGGACGTAACTTTTTATTAACCCATCGGGATCATCGGGCCCTGGAGCGCTTGCAGGCACTGCAATTGGACAACTTCTTCGCTGGCTACGTGACGAAGGATGATGATTTTCCGCGCAAGCCTGATCCGACTAGCTTGTTGTCACTGTGTCAGCGTTATAACGTTGATAAGTCGACGGCGATCATGATTGGCGATCGAAACCTAGATGTCGCGGCAGGTCATCGTGCCGGGATGGCGGGAGCGTTGTTTGATCCCGAGCATTTGATTGTCGATGAAAGCCAACCGGAAATTCGGGTGACTCAGTTAGCGGATTTGCAAGACTGGTTGTGGGAGGATTAGCGTCTTAACGCCTGATGCTGTGGTGTTTGTATGACACAAGTAATAGTGGCCGATTTCTTTGCTTTTGAGCCGTTTAGTAGTAGGATATGACAGAAAAACTAAAGTTTAAAATGAAATAGATTGTGTCATGAAATACCGATATTGTGTGTAGCAATAACCTGAAATAGCCCTTTATGTATAACACAACTAAATGCATGACGTCAAAAAAGGAGTAAGTCTGACAATAATCATCAGATGCGATAATCCCTTTATGGTTGTCAGATGAAATACTATAATTCATCTGACTAATCATAGGGGGATTTTTGTATGCCTAGAGCTAGACACACGCTTCAGGAAAAGTTGGCGCTGTTAGCTAAATTCAAGCAATCAGGTTTATCAATTGGGACTTTTACCAGACAACATGGTATCCATCGAGAAACGCTCATGCGTTGGCAGTCGCGCCTTGAACGTGATGGGTTGGCAGGGCTCACGGAAGCGCACACAAATAATCATTATTCCAACGAATTGAAACTTAAAGCTGTTCAGGCTTTTTTGGCCGGTGAAGGGTCACTGCTGGATTTAGCCACAAAATTTGGTTTACGTTCATCAACACAACTCGACAACTGGGTTTCCAGGTATAATAGGGATAAAACCTTGACGGCCAGACCGTCTAGAAAGCGGGTCCCTACCATGAGTCGGCAAACAACTTTTGAAGAACGCATCAGGATCGTTGAATATGTGACTAAAGCTAAACACTCGTATACCGAAGCCGCGGATCACTTTCAAGTCTCCTACCAACAGGTCCGTACTTGGGTGATCAAGACTAAAAGTGGCGGCTATGAAGCGCTCGTAGATAACCGTGGGCATCGAAAAGCCAATCATGAATTAACCGAACTAGATAAGGCTAATCTCCAGATCCGAGAACTAAAAGCACAACTGGCAGATAAGGAACTCTACGAGGCCTTCATAAAAAAATTTCAGGAACTTCAGCGCAGGGGGTGAACAAACCACATCGGCTGGCTTACCACGCTATCAAGGTAGTCAGCCAAGGTAATCATGGTGCCGTAACGAAACTTTTAACCGTTATCGGCGTCAGCCGACAAGCTTATCATAAAGGGCTTAGACGACAGGAAACAACATGGGAAAAGCACAATAAACAACTCAAAACACGCACCCAATATTGGTTTGATTTTCACCACCAAGGTATCGGTGCTGGAAATCTTCTGACTAACTTACAAGCGGATAAACTAATTGATTTTCCGGTAACTTTGAAGCAAGTTCGCCGGGTCATGCGTGAACTTGATATTCGCTGTCAAGTACGGCCAAAGAAGCATAAACGGGCCAAACAAGCTGAACAATATTTACTCGACAATGTTTTAAAGCAAAACTTTCAAGTGACAGCGCCCAATAAAGTTTGGTTATCTGATTCAACTGAACTAACTTATGGGCTTAGTGGTGAGTACAAAGTCCGCTTAAGTGGTGTCTTGGATTTATATGGTCGCCGACTCTTGGCATACAATCTCAGCGCCACAGAAACGAGTGCCGCTGAGATCCAGGTTTTTCAGCGTGCCTTTACTGCAGTTGGTAAGGTCCCATCACTTATTCACACCGATCGTGGTTCGGCGTATACCTCAAGAGCGTTCAATCATTTCATCAATCAATTTGAGATCACCCGCAGTATGTCGCGTCCAGGAACACCATATGATAACGCCCCGATGGAGCGCTGGTGGAATGAATTTAAACTTCGCTGGATGGCGCGTCATCCGCGAGCAAAGACCTATCAAGAGTTAATAACGCTCGTTGAATCAGGAATCGAATATTTTAATCATGACAATCGCTCAGCACAAAGAAATGGCCTCACCCCGGATGAATACTGGAATGAAGCCATCTAAGTGACCAAAAACTTTATATTATTTCATTTGTCAACTTGACAGGGCCTAGTGCAAGACTTACTCCTTTTTTCGTAGATGATGTAGGTTTACCCGCGGGCTAATGTTTGGTCCACCGCTTCGCCATAGGTTTCGCCAAAGAGGTTGAGGTGCGCCAGTAGATAATAGAGTTGATAGTGGGGCAACCGGTTGGTGTACCCTTGCTCTAACGGATAAGCATCTTGATAGCCACGATAGAAGTCGGCGGAGAAACCACCGAAAATGGTGGTCATAGCCAGATCAAATTCACGATCGCCGTACAGGACATCTGGATCAATTAGGGTTGGCGTCCCATCCTGAGTGAACAAGTAGTTGCCAGCCCAGAGATCACCGTGAAGCAAGGACGGCTGAATCTGACGGCCCTGATTTTCCGTCACGATTGCTTGGCGGACCCGCGTATAGTCGGTTTGCCGATGAGTATTCCAAAGGCCGTGCTGTTGCGCCCGTTCGACTAGCGGATCGAGTCGTTGCTGGAGATAGAAAGTCGTCCAGTCGGTCTGCCAAGTATTATTCTTGGGAAGCTTAGCAACGAGATTACTTTGATCAAAGCCAAATTGTTTGGCGGTCACGTGATGAACCCGGGCAACGGCTTGTCCCAATTCGTATTGACTGCCGTGACCAATTTCTAAGAATTCGAGCACCAGATAGGCGTCGTGTTCAATCTCGCCAGTAGCAATAACATTAGGGACGTTAACGGCTTGTCCTAATGCGCGTAAGCCGGCGACCTCATGGGTGTAAAAACTAGCGGGTTGGCCGGGTTGCACGAGGAGAAAATACGGGCCCTCTGCGGTTTCCAAGCGAAACGCTTCGTTGATGTCGCCACCCGAAACGGGTTGGACGGCGGTAATTGCTGGTAACGGCAATTGGTTTAACCATGCCGATGTGAGTTGCATATCAAGATCTTCTTTCTGTAGAACTAATTACGATTGGGTACTAAAGTAAGTGCTTAATCCTTTAACCACTCTAGCGGCAACTTGCTTTTGGTACTGGGAACTACTGATGTATTTGAAGTCCCGTTTAGTATTAATATAACCCATTTCTAACAGTAATGCTGGTCGACTGTTATCCCGGATAACCTCGAAGTTGCCATACTTGATGCCACGATTGGTGAGCGGCAAGTCGTTGGTTTCAGCGTTGATCGCCTCGGCCAGCTTGTAAGACGTTTCCCGGTGGTAATAATAAGTCGTGGTCCCCGAGGCGAGGTTATTAGTGGGAGAAGAGTCAAAGTGAAAACTGATGAATGCGCTAGCTTGATTGGTGTTGGCTAGGGCCGGTCGATCGGCTAAGCTTACCGTCTTGTCGCGGTCGCGGGTCATGATCACGTGAGCGCCACGGGCTCGTAATTGCTTAGCAACTTGATTGGCTAGGGCCAGCGTATAGGTCTTTTCATCGTGATTCTGGTCGATAGATAGGGCACCGGAATCACTGCCACCGTGGCCTGGGTCAAGGACAATAGTGGCTTCAGACAGATTGGTCACTTTTTTCAGATGCCCCGGATGATCAACCAACCAGCTTGCGACCCAGCCAAAATGATTCTGACTGTCGCGGACGTGGTACCAGTTATCCTTTTCGCTGAGAATGGTTAAGCGACTATTCTGTTTAACTTTGTGCGTTACCTTGTAGGTTAAACCAGGACCGTCACGTAGATTGAGATTGCTAACGGTGGCGATCACGGAATTGTTGCGGGTGAAACTAAAGAGTAGCCCCCCGGCAACCAAGAGGATCACTAGCGCGGTCACTATTCCCGGCCAGTTACGTGGTTTAAAATGCATGCTGAGTTCTCCTTCGTCAAATTAGGTTCAATTATACCACGAATGGTTTTCAGTACCTTTAAATTTCGTCAGTGCTGCCTTGACTTTTCATAGCAGTTTCAGTAAGCTTAGGAAGAATAAAATAGATTGCCAATGAGAGAGAATAGTATGGGAAAGCCCGTTTTAAGAGAGACCGTGTTGCTGGGAGCGGTTAACGGTGTGACCCTGAAGACACTTTTGAGGCTAATGGCGCTTGGCGTCATTCGTTTGCAACGTTATCCTGCAGAGAACTTTAAAAAGGTGGTACCGTGCATACCTGCGCCCTTGTCAATTGACAGGGGCGTTTTTTATGCTCTGCGGCACTTTTCAGGTTAGACGACCTGAGTTTGTCGTTCATTGCAGGCGTAGAAAGGGAGAATGCTCATGCGTTATCAACGACCAAAGGGAACGGCGGATATTTTACCAGGCGATTCACAGACTTGGCAATTTGTCGAAGCCACCGCGCGCCAGTTGTTTGCTAATTATCGCTTTGAAGAAATTCGGACGCCAATGTTTGAAAACTTCGAAGTCTTCTCACGAACTTCCGGAGATACCTCCGATATCGTGACGAAGGAAATGTACGACTTCAAGGATAAGGGGGATCGTCACTTATCCCTGCGCCCTGAAGGGACGGCCGGGGTTGTTCGGGCCTTTGTTGAAAATAAGCTTTATGGTCCAGAGACGACCAAACCTTACAAGGTCTATTACATGGGGCCAATGTTCCGGTATGAACGTCCCCAATCCGGCCGGCAACGGCAATTCCACCAAATCGGGGTGGAAGCTTTTGGGAGTGACGCACCAGAATTAGATGTTGAAGTCATTGCCTTAGGGATGAACTTGCTGAGTAAGCTCGGCTTAAAACACTTACGGCTAGCCTTGAACACCTTGGGTGACAAGGAAAGCCGGGATGCTTACCGGCAAGCACTGATTGATTTCTTGGAGCCGCACTTTGACGAATTGAGTGATGACTCTAAGGTGCGATTGCACAAGAATCCACTGCGGGTACTGGATAGCAAGGATAAGCATGATCAAGAGATCGTGGCTGATGCACCTTCAATTCTGGACTTCCTGACACCAGCTGCGACAGCTCACTTCGATAAGGTTAAGGCGAGCTTAGACGCTTTAGGCATTGCTTATGACGTTGATTCAACCATGGTGCGGGGATTGGATTACTACAACCACACTATCTTTGAAATTATGGCGGACTCGCCAGCCTTGGGTGAAGGGTACACTACTGTCCTAGCCGGTGGCCGGTACAACGGCCTGGTCGAAGAACTGGGTGGCCCAGAAATGCCAGGAGTTGGCTTTGGCCTGGGGGTTGAACGCTTGATCTTGCTGATGCAAGCAGAAAAAGTGGCCATTCCTAATGACCATCCCTTGGACGTTTACGTCGTGGGGATTGGCGATGATACGTCAGTAGAAACACTCAAGTTGGTTCAAGCCATTCGTCAGGCTGGCTTGACCGCTGATCGTGATTACTTGGCTCGAAAGCCCAAAGCCCAATTTAAGACGGCTAACCGGTTGGCAGCGAAGTACACATTAACTATTGGTGACCAAGAGTTGGCTAATCAAACGGCTAACTTAAAATCCATGGAAACTGGTGAAGAAGTCAGCGTACCATTGGCTGACGTTTACCAAGATTTCCAAAACGTTGTGAACACTAAGTTCGCAGCAAAATAAGAGGGGATAAGCATGGAAAAGAATTTGAAACGGACCACATATGCCGGCTTAGTCGATGAACAATACCTCGACCAGACCGTTGTCTTAAAAGGTTGGGTGCAAAAGCGCCGGGACCTCGGTAGTTTGATCTTTATCGATCTGCGTGACCGTGAAGGCATCGTTCAATTGGTCTTCAGTGAAGAATATGGTGAAGATGCCTTGGCCGTTGCCGATCAATTGCGGAGTGAATACGTCATTGAGGTTCAAGGAAAGGTTGTCGCTCGGGCACCTAAAGAAGTGAACCCTGATATGCGGACGGGTAAAGTTGAAGTCCGAGTAACTGGGATCAACTTGCTGAACAAGTCTAAGGAATTACCATTCGAAATCAAGGACGGCGTTAACGCTTCCGATGATTTACGGCTGCAATACCGTTACTTAGACTTACGCCGGCCAGAAATGCAGAAGTCACTGCTGTTGCGTAACCGGATCGTCCAATCCGTTCACAGTTACTTTGACAAGAATGGCTTTATTGATATTGAAACGCCAGATTTGACTAAGTCAACACCAGAAGGGGCCCGGGACTACCTGGTGCCATCACGGATCTACCCTGGTCACTTCTACGCGCTGCCACAATCTCCACAATTGTTTAAGCAATTGTTGATGGGATCAGGCTTTGACCGGTACTACCAAATCGCCCGTTGTTTCCGTGACGAAGACTTGCGTGGGGACCGTCAACCTGAATTTACCCAGATTGACTTGGAAACGTCCTTCTTAACGGCTGAAGAAATCCAAGATTTGACCGAAGGCTTAATTGCTAAGGTCATGAAGGATACCTTAAATGTTGACGTTAAGCTACCATTCGAACGGATGGACTGGGATGACTCCATGGCCCGCTTTGGGACCGACCAACCGGACGTTCGTTTCGGGATGGAATTGAAGGACTTATCTGATATCATGGCCAACACTGATTTCAAGGTATTCTCCGGTGCAGTGGCTAACGGCGGTCAGGTTAAGGCGATTGCCGTGCCTGGTGGTGCTGACAAGTACAGCCGTAAGGATATTGACAAGTACGGCCAATACATCGAACGCTTCGGTGCCAAGGGCTTGGCGTGGATGAAGGTCACCGATGATGGCTTCAGCGGTCCAATTGCGAAGTTCTTTAAGGAAGGCGACTGGTTCGCTCAAATTACCGAGAAGACCGGTGCTAAGAGTGGCGACCTATTGTTATTTGCTGCCGACTCTAAGCGGGTCGTTGCCCAAACGTTAGGTTACCTGCGGGTTGCGATTGCCAAGGAACAAGACATGATCGACGAAAACAAGTGGGCCTTCTTATGGATTGTGAACTGGCCACTGTTTGACTATGATGTCGACCTCGAACGCTGGGTACCAGCGCACCACCCATTCACGATGCCTGCTGAAGGGGATGCTCACTATCTGAACGACGGCGAAGACCCACACAAGGCTTACGCGCAAAGCTACGATATCATCTTAAACGGTTTGGAACTTGGTGGGGGATCTATCCGGATTCACACCCGCGAGTTACAAATGAAGATGTTGAAAGCGCTCGGCTTCACACCAGAACGGGCCGAAAAGCAATTTGGCTTCCTACTGAAAGCCTTAGATTACGGGTTCCCGCCTCATGGTGGTCTGGCTATCGGGTTGGATCGTTTCGCCCGGTTGCTGGCTAAACGCGACAACATTCGTGACGTGATTGCCTTCCCTAAGAACTCGAAGGCCACGGAACCAATGACCGAAGCACCATCGACGGTTGCGGACAAGCAATTGCTTGATTTGGACCTGTTGATTGCGAAAAAAGAAGAAACGGATCAGAACTAGTCTGATCTAAAGAAGAGGTCTGGGACAAGCGTCTCAGGCCTTTTCTGCATACTCACTGGATGGTAGCCCCAAGAGTACATATTAACTAAAAGTAAGTAACCCTTGACGTCGTCCTAGAAAAGCCGTTTAATGGAATCATTAGAAAATGGAGTGATTATAATGAGTAAAAAGATTGAGACAGCCACTTTTGCTGGCGGTTGTTTTTGGTGTATGGTCCGGCCATTTGATACATTTCCTGGCATCGTCAAGGTTCTGTCAGGTTACACGGGTGGCACAGTGACCAATCCCACCTACGAACAGGTTAAGAGCCAGACAACGGGGCATACGGAGGCTGTCAAAATTTGGTATGATCCCAGCGTTGTCTCGTATGATCAGTTAGTTACGTTATACTGGCAACAAACCGATCCAACGGATGCTAGCGGTCAGTTTCAGGATCGTGGGTCGAACTATCGACCGGTTATTTTCGTTAATAGTGCGGAACAAGCGGCTGTCGCTCAGGCCTCCAAGGCAGCGTTACAGGCGCGTGAACAGTTTGACAAGCCCATTGTGACGCAGATCCAACTGGTTCAGCCTTTCTTTGTTGCTGAAGACCGGCACCAACAGTTCTATCAGAAACATGCCGAACGTTTTGCCCAAGAGGAAGCGGGCGGTCGAGCGGCCTTCGTTGCGCAGCATTGGCAGAATCATTAGAAGTCGCTAAAAGATACGCGTTGCCGTGGTCGTAACCGGGGATAAATGCTATACTAAGCCGAGCATAGTATGAAGTACGGCAAAAGAAAGTAAGCGAGGTTGGTATTTAAATCATGGATGATGTGCAGCAGTTGTTAAAACGGCATACCTATACGGCAAAATTCTCCGTGGCATTCTTCTACGGCGTGTTAGTGTCGATTGCGGTGAACTTTTTCTGGACACCGGGGCATATTTATTCTTCTGGTGTGACGGGGTTAGCTCAGTTAGTCAATAGTTTGACGGCGGGACTAGGAACCTTTCACATTTCGACGGCCTTGGGTTTATTCTTGATTAACATTCCAATGTTTATCTTGGCCTGGAAACAAATTGGCAAGTCATTTACCGTTTTTACGTTTATCTGTGTTCTGTTCGCGTCAGTCATGATTCGGGTGATTCAACCCGTCCATTTGACCAGTGACCCTATCATTTGTGCCATCTTTGGTGGTGCGGTCAACGGTTTTGGGACCGGTTTTGCACTTAAAAATGGGATCTCAACGGGTGGTTTGGATATCATCGGAATTGTGTTACGGCGGAAGACGGGTCGCAGCATGGGAACCATTAATATCGCGTTTAATAGTCTGATTGTGTTGAGTGCCGGGTTTGTTTACGGCTGGCCATACGCGCTGTACTCTGCGTTAGGGTTGTTTGTCAATGCTAAGGTGATTGATATGACCTTTACCCGTCAACAGAGGATGCAGGTGATGGTGATTACGGATCGGCCTAAGACGGTGATTGACAGTATTCAGAATCATATGCGGCGTGGTATCACGATTGTCCACGGCGCAGAGGGGGCTTACCGCCACGATGAGAAGACCATCTTATTTACGGTGATTACCCGATATGAAATGGACGAATTAGAAGTTGCGATGGAGGAGTCCGATCCCCATGCTTTTGTGAGCATCTCAGATACGATCAAAGTGTTGGGACACTTCTATGAGCCAAAATGGTAAGAAATGCAGCGATGGGGTTGGCCTCGTCGCTGTATTTTATTGTGATAAATCATCGTTAGGCAACGTGATGGTTCTTTTTTCCTTACCGGTCGTCAAACTTTGAGCTGGAACGTTATGGGAAGGACGGCTAGAGCCAAAGGGCGGTCTCTAGCCTCGCTTTAAGCCGAAAGAACGCGTCTTAAAGTCGCCATTTACCAAGAAAATCACTTGGTAAATGCCACTGAGCTCAAATTTGACTCACTCACGGCTAACACAGTGTTCTTAGGCGACAGAGACAATGACTGTCATGGCTGGTTATCACTTAGGTTGAGCCGCCTAAGTATCATGCTTTCTAACTTTAGTTGCAGTGAGACACTCAGCGTTGAGGTATGCCAATTTAACGATGTGACTTCTTAATATTGGGCCAGGGTACTTCATCTTGATATAAACAATCGGAATTAATAAAACGCTTTCGTTTTCAGCATTGACCCGAAAATGTACCGGGTTTCTTAAAGCTTTATAAATTTCCCTAGGTTCTCTGCGGAGATGTGGTATAATTCTCGGTGTTATGGACAGCGAAAATAAGCGATATTGGTGATAGCGTGAAAGATATTTATTTATGGTTAATTCGACTAATGTCTCGCATGTTTGGTGGGCGTCGACAGCGACAGTTTATTTACCTGATGAGCTTTGGCGATAACTTAGCGTTCATTCAGGCGTTAGCTCAGGCATCACCGGGTGATCGACCGTTAGTCGTGTTTTACCGACCACAACAAGAAAGGGCGGCGCAGCGTTTGGCGCGGTCCGGGATTGATGTGCGACCGTTTCGGGATAATCTTCAATTTGTGTTTAAGGGAATTCCGCAGATTATGCGCGCCCGCGTACTCTTCTGTGATAATTATTATGCCTTTCTGGGCGGATTGTATCATCCCCAACATATGCGGATTGTTCAAGTGTGGCATGCGGCTGGGGCGATTAAACGCTTCGGCTGGGATGATCCGACAACTGCGAAACGTTCGGCCAGTGACCAGCGACGGTTTCAGGCGGTATATGAACACTTTGATGAATTCGTGGTTGGATCGGTTGCTATGGGCCGGGTGTTTGCGCGCAGTTATCGGGTACCGATGGCGCGTATGCAGGTCTTAGGCTATCCCCGTTCAGATCGTTATGCTGATCCCAAATGGCAGCGAGTGTCACGTGCGGCGGTAGCTGAGGCAGCGCCAGAACTCGTCGGTCATCGGGTGATCCTGTATGCGCCAACTTATCGTGAGGGCGTGACGTTTACGCCACCGGCTGGACTAGCTGCCGCACTGACTGCCGATCCCGATGCTAAGGTCGTTGTTAAGGTGCATCCAGCCTTGGCTGCCAGTGCGCGGAAGTTACAAGCGCGTTTGGGGCGACAAGTCGTGGTGGTTGAGAACCTTAGCACGACGGATTTGTTGAATGTAGCGGAAACGGTGGTTACAGACTATTCATCGGTAGCGTTTGATTACAGTCTGGTGCCGAATGCGCACAGCCTACTGTTCTTCCTGTTTGATTGGGAAGAATATCAGCGTGATCCGGGCGTTCAACCGGATTTAACAGACTGGTTGCCGGGACCGATTATTCAGTCGACCGATCAATTAGCAGCGGCCATTAAGGCTGATGCGCCAACTGATTTAACTCAGTTTAACCAACGGTGGAATACCGCCAATGATGGTGCGGCCACACAGCGGGTCGTTGACCGTTATGCTGCGTTGCTTTAGAGCACCAGCGATTACAATTTAAAGGAGTGCAGTGCCTTGAAAGAGGTCATGACCTTATTCAAAGAACAGGTCTCGAGTATTGGAATCATTTTTCGGATTTCACGCTACGAGGATCAAGCAAGTTATCAAAGTCATTACTTAGGTTTAATGTGGGAGTACTTATATCCCTTAATTCAAATTGGGATTTACTGGTTAGTCTTCGGTGTGGGGTTAAAACACGGTCAACCCATTAGCGGCGTCGGTTATCTGCCTTGGATGGTTATCGGGATCTCCCCATGGTTCTTTATGAACCGGGCAACCTTGGATGGGTCGAAGAGTATCTACCAACGGGTCAACATGGTTGCCAAGATGAAATTCCCGGTATCAGCGTTACCTACGATTAAGATTGTCAGCAACTTAAGCTCTTTTTGGACGATGATGGTCTTTACCATTTTTATTGGTCTGCTGAATGGGGTTTATCCTAAGGTGGCCTGGTTCCAATGGATCTACTACTTCTTTGCCATGATCTGTTTATTGGTGGCGCTGGGAATCTTTAACTCTTGTATCAGTGTGCTGGTACGGGACTACCACATCTTGTTACAGTCCGTGATGCGGATGTTATTCTACGTATCCGGTGTCCTGTTCAACTTTGTGACCCCGTCGTTCCCAACACCATTCATTCATTTACTGGAACTCAACCCGTACTACTACATTGTGGCGGGCTTCCGAGAATCCTTCTTGGGGACCGGCTGGTTCTGGGATAAGCCACTACTGACGCTGGAATTCTGGTTGTTTGTGTTCTTCTTACTACTCGTGGGATCACACTTACACTACAAGTTCCGCTCACGTTTTGTTGATTTAATTTAATTGAAAGGAGCAACTTCAGATGGCGAACGGTTTACGAAAAATCACGCAGTCATTGAAGCTAGTTGCTCGCTATGGGCTCATCGTATTGAACGATGGGCTTATTTGTTTACCTATTAAGAAGCGACTAGTGATGTTTGAAAGTTTTAATGGCAAGGATGTTAATGATAACCCGGCAGCGATTTACCGAGCGTTGGTGGCAGCTGATCCACGTTATCGTGAGACGGCTTACTTCAGTGTTAAGCCACGAGAATACGCGACCTTGAAAAGCCAATATCCGGAGATCCGATTAATTAAGCGATTTACGCCGAAGTGGGTGTGGTTAATGGCCCGCGCGCAGTATTGGGTGTTGAATTCGCGATTGCCAAACTGGTGGCGTGCCAATCGACGGACGCGGACTATTCAGACGTGGCACGGGACGCCCTTGAAAAAATTGGGAGCGGATATCCAACACGTCGCGATTCCCGGGACCAGCACGGCGGATTATCACCAGCAGTTTGTAACAGCGTCGGCGCGTTGGGACTACCTAATCGCGCCGAATCAATATTCTCGCGACATTTTCAAGCGGGCGTTTGGCTACCGAGGCCATTTCTTAACGATCGGCTATCCCAGGAATGACGTGCTCTACACGGATAACCAACCGGACCAGGTGGCTGCGCTCCGCCAGAAGTTCTTGGGGAAGGTGACGGGCCCCGTTGTAACCTATGCGCCGACTTGGCGGGATGATATGGCGGTACGACCTGGTGTGTATCGGTTCGACTTGCCCTTTGACTTGGGTGAGTTCTTCCAGCACGTTCCGGCGGGGACGCATTTGATTATCCGGCCGCACTACTTGGTCAAGGATGCCGTGGATATCCGCGGTTATGAAGACCGTGTCACGGTGCTCGCTGATACTGACATTGCGGCGCTGTATCTTATTACGGATTTGTTGATCACGGATTATTCCTCCGTGATGTTTGATTTTGCGAATTTGAAACGCCCTCAGTTGTTCTTTGCCTATGATCTGGCCCACTACCGCGACCAACTGCGCGGCTTCTATTTCGATTATCAAAAAGAAATTCCGGGGCCCCTGGTCACCACGGCGATGGCCTTTTATCAGCAGCTGGACGAATGGCAACGCCAGGGCAGTTTTCCAGCTTATCAGAAGCAACAGGCTGCGTTCTATCAGAAATTCTGTGCTTGGGAAGACGGAACGGCTAGTCAAAAAGTGGCTAAGCTTATAATCAGTGGAAAGGATGAGTGATGATGGCTGAGTTTTTAATCGGATCGCATGTCAGTATGAAGGGAAAGGATATGCTGCTGGGGTCAGCGAGAGAGGCCGCACAGTACGGTGAGAATGTCTTCATGATCTATACCGGCGCACCGCAGAACACGCGCCGCAAGCCGATCGACGAATTGAATATTCCAGCCGGCCGGCAATTCATGGCGGATCACGATCAACGAGCCGTGGTCATTCATGCGCCATACGTGGTTAATTTAGGGAATACCACTAAGCCGCAGAATTACGCCTTTGCGGTGGAATTCTTGACTAATGAGGTTAAACGAGCGGCGGCGCTTGGGGCAACTCAGATTGTTTTGCATCCCGGCGCGCACGTGGGTGCCGGTGCAGATGCCGCCATTGCCCAGATTGCCAAAGGACTGGATGAAATCTTGGCGGCGGCTGATGAACCGGTCCAGATTGCGCTAGAGACGATGGCGGGGAAGGGCACCGAAGTTGGTCGAACTTTTGAAGAACTCGCAGCGATTATGGACGCGACGGCAGCAAACGATCGGCTGTCGGTCTGTTTTGATACTTGCCATACCAGCGATGCCGGTTATGCCATCGCGACGGATTTTGACGGGGTACTCAATGAGTTTGATCACGTCATCGGGGTGGATAAGCTTAAGGTTATTCACTTGAATGATTCTAAGAATCCTCAGGGGAGCCACAAAGATCGCCACACCAATATTGGCCTGGGGACGTTGGGCTTTGACGTGTTGAATGGCGTGGCCCATCATCCTCAATTGACGGCCGTGCCGAAGATCATGGAGACCCCCGTGATTGGTCCCGATCGTAAGCATGGCGTCAATCCGCATGGCTATGAAGTCGTCATGTTAAAGGCACAACAGTTCAATCCAGACTTAGAGGCTGATGTTTTAGCGGGTAATCCAGTCGATGCCTACCTGAAACGATAGTGGTAGTAGGTAATCAAAAATCCCAATTTCTAGTGAGTTATTCACCAGAAATTGGGATTTTTAAGTCGGTCAATGAAAAACGGTGGTATTTAATCCGTTAGCGTGTGGGGAATCAAGTCGTAATCCACACTTTCCATGATTAAGGTGGCCGTTTCTTCGATGGACTTGTTGGAAACGTCGATGACGAGGCAGCCAATCTTCTTGTAGATTTTCTGGGCGTAGTCGAGTTCCTCGCTGATCTTTTTGGTGTCAGAATAGGCGCTGTCAGCAGGTAGGCCATAGGAAATCATTCGCTCTTGGCGGATTTTGCGCAACGCTTCAGGCTTGTTGGTGAGACCAAAGATGCGTTTAGGATCAACTTGCCATAACTCGTCTGGTAGCTGCGTCGTCGGCCCTAGCGGCAGGTTGGCTACGCGTAGGTTACGATTGGCCAAGAAGAGCGACAGCGGTGTTTTTGAGGTCCGTGAGACCCCTAGAATGACGATGTCAGCCTTGAGAAGACCAGTGGGGTCCTTACCATCATCATAGGTGACGGCGAACTCCATGGCGGCAATCCGATCGAAATAGGTATCATTCAAGTTGTGCACGAGGCCAGGCACTCCCTCTGGCGTGAGGCCAGTGGCATCTTGCATGACGCGCATAGCCGGTTGAATACAATCGAACTGCTGAAGTTGATTGGCCGTGGCAAACTCCCGGACTTTTTGACTGAGTTTGGCGTTCACCAGGGTGTGGAAGATCATCGCTCGTTGCTTTTTGGCCAAATTGAGAATGCCATCGAGAATGGAATCGGTTTGAATAAACGGGAACCGTTGATAGCTAGCTTGCACGGTGGGAAATTGTGACACAGCCGTTTGAGCCACGGTTAGCGCCGTTTCTCCGGAAGAATCGGAAATAATAAAGATGGTAATTTGCGGCATAGCGGACAACTCCTCGGACGTATTTTTCTTAATGATTACTCCTAGTTTACCCCCGACGATAAAACGGTTCAAATTTTATTTACTTGCGTTATTGACGCGGTTTAGATGATTATGTATAATAGTTAAGAACCGTTACGCCGGTGGTAAAAAGCTAACCGGCGTTATTACTTGTGCTCGGAGGGAGGGAATTTTATATGGCAAAGACAGTCGTTCGCAAAAACGAGTCTTTTGACGACGCTCTTCGGCGCTTCAAACGTACGGTTTCCCGTAGCGGTACTTTACAAGAATACCGTAAGCGTGAATTTTACGAAAAACCAAGTGTGAAGAAAAAGTTAAAATCAGAAGCTGCGCGTAAGCGTAAAGCTAAGAAGAAGCGTTTCTAAGCTCTTTTTGCAATTTAACTAAAAAACCGCTGACCTTATGGTTGGCGGTTTTTTGTATGGCAAATTTAGAAAATAAGTAATCGTACTATTGGTATTCAATTTGGCGACAGGAAGGTAAAGAGGGTACTTTTATCGGTCAGCTATTTGTGAATATTGTTTGAATTTCTATTGATTGTCTTTGAAATTTGTAGATTCTAGTATAGAATGAGTCTATTTGTTACATAATGATCAAACTATGGAGGGACATTTAATGGATATTACGGTAGCAATGGCACGTAAATCAGGTGAACCATTGACAATTGAAAAAGCACAACTAGCGGATTTAGAAAGTGATGAGGTTCTTGTAAAGATGGTAGCTAGTGGTGTTTGCCACACTGATGCCGTTGGTCGCGATGCAGGTATGGCAGGATATCCGGTGGTACTTGGACACGAAGGTTCTGGGATTGTACAAGAAGTGGGATCGTCCGTATCAACCGTTGAGCCTGGAGACCATGTGGTTTTGTCGTTTAACTCATGTGGTGTATGCGAAAGCTGCCTGTCTGGGCATCCAGCAGAATGTGATAAGTTGAATCAAATTAATTTTGGTGGGCGTCGAAAAGATGGTTCCGCCGCTATCACGCAAGATGGCGAGGAAGTATCAAACTTCTTCGGTCAATCTTCATTCAGCACTTATTCAGTGGTTTCTGAGCGTGGTGTTGTTAAAGTTGACGAGGGCGCTGACCTTAAGCTGCTCGGACCTCTAGGCTGTGGTGTTCAAACTGGTGCGGGGACTGTCTTACAGTATTTCAAGCCTAAGTTTGGCGATTCAATTGTTATTTTTGGTGCTGGAGCGGTCGGCTTATCTGGTGTTATGGCGGCTAGGTTAATGAATATGGAACACATCATTGTTGTGAACCGGCCTAATCCATACCGATTGGATATGGCTCGTGAATTAGGCGCAACTGATGTAATTGAAAGTAAACCGGGTGTTGATGTCGTTGCTGAAATTAAACGTATTACTGGTAATGGAGCGGACTTCGCGTTGGAAACGACAGGCGCGGCACAATGTATTAAGCAGTCAGTCAACGCTATTAAGCCACGAGGTATTGATGCAGTGGTCGGAATTGCTGGTGACGTCACATTTAACGTAAATGACGATATTATGGCCGAAAGTAAGACCATTGCCGGTGTTATCGAAGGCGATGCAATTCCACAAATCTTCATTCCTAAAATCGTTAAGTATTATCAAAAGGGGTTGTTCCCATTCGATAAGCTCACTAGATTCTATAAGTTTGAAGACATCAATCAAGCTTTTGCCGATTCCGCAAGTGGTAAAGTGATCAAGCCGATTATTGTCTTTGACTAAATACTTGATAGTTGCTTTTTAAACCAAGTAGATATTTGTATGTTTTTTACCAGTTTGGCGAAATAAAATAGCCGTTTCCAACGATCCTATTGCTAGTGCAAGCAGATTGTTGGGAGCGGCTATTGCGTTAGTTAGTAGTTAATCTTCGTTGGTTAAGACGACCTTGCCAATCATGCGATTGGATTCGACCAAGGCGTGGGCCGCGCGAAGGTTGGCGGCGTTAATGGGCGTAAACGTCTGAGTCAGTGTAGATTGAAGTTGACCATTGTCTAACAGTTGTCGAATTTGTTCCAGAATAATATGTTGACTGATCATGTCAGCCGTTTCGTAGAATGATTTAGTGTACATCCACTCCCAGGCGAAGGTAGCCCGTTTCTGCTTGAGGGCGCGTAAGTCTAGTGGTTGATCGCTGCCGGTAATCGACGCGATGTGGCCGCTGGGTTTGATGAGTGCGACAATTTCCTGCCAATGTTGATTGAGGTTGCTCAATTCTAAAATGTAATCAACTGTTGCATAGCCCAGTGCGTGGACTTCATCAATCAAGTTCTTCCGGTGGTTAGCGACCATATCTGCGCCGTGCGCCTTAGTCCAGGCGATGGTCTCCGGTCGAGAGGCGGTGGCAATGACGGTTAAACCAGCCAGATGTGCCAGCTGGGTAGCGACTGAGCCTACACCACCGGCGCCATTGATAATGAGGATCGTTTTGCCTGAGTTGTTGGCAGGGTCATTGCTGGCAATCGCTAGTTGTTCAAAGAGGGCTTCCCACGCAGTCAGCGAGGTGAGCGGCATGGCAGCAATTTCGGCCGGACTAAGCTGAGTCGGCGCGTGCCCCATGATGCGTTCGTCCACGAGGTGGTACTCGCTGTCCGTTCCGGGGCGCTTGAAAGAGCCGGCGTAAAAGACACGATCACCTGGTTGGAAGAGGGTTACCGCATCGCCGACGGCCGTCACGGTGCCATAAGCGTCCCAGCCAATGACTTTGGGTGAAGGCAATGTGCCTGAAGTTTGGCGACGAACGCCAGTATCAACTGGATTAACGGAGGTTGCCTGAACCTTGACTAGAATGTCGTGACCGGTGGGTGTCGGTTTAGGTTCCAAAAATTCAAAGAAACTCTTTTCATTTTCAATGGGTAAGTGCTGGGTGAACCCAATAGCCCGCATATCTGACATCATAAAACTTCCCTTCTGAAATGCTGAGGTTACTGATAGCCTAATCTATCGTCACGAGAAAAACAATCCTGAACTTTTAGGGAGTTACTAACACTTTTGTGAGCGAGCTGAGAAATTGTGGCAGTTGGTGGATGCAAATAGAAATCAGAAATCAAGATAGTCGATTTTTGGTGCGGGTCAGCGTAGACTGAGACCGTTGATGTAAGGGGGATGGAGACAATGGAACGACAGGCTTACGATTGTGCCGCGGGGTGCCCAGTAGAAAGTACGTTACAATTCGTAGCAGGCAAGTGGAAGAGTGTGATTTTGTACCGATTATTTCAGGAACAGGTGGGCCGTTACAGTGACTTTGAGCGTTGGATGCCCACTATCTCTGCCAGAATGTTGGCCCGCCAGTTGCGAGAGTTGGTGGCAGATGGCCTGTTGGAAAAGAAAATTTACGCACAGGTTCCGCCGAAGACTGAATACCGACTGACGGCATTCGGCCGCTCCCTGTGGCCAGTCATTTCGGCCATGGAACAGTGGGGACAACGGTACAATTTAGGACAAGTTAAAGCAACTTCGACTGACGTTCTCCCTAAATAGGTGTAAACTAATAAGTAATTATGATTTTTAGGAGGAGAAAGAATGAGTTTAGAAACCCAACTCAACACTGATTTAAAGACGGCTATGAAGGCGCACGACAAATTATCCTTGAATGTGATTCGGATGATGAAGGCTTCATTGACGAATGAAAAGGTCAAGCAAGGCCATGATTTAACGCCGGATGAAGAATTAACGGTAGTTTCCCGCGAATTAAAGCAGCGGAAAGAATCCATGGAAGAATTTGCTAAGGGTAACCGGGACGACTTGGTCGAAGGCGTAAAAGCTGAGATCGCTATCGTTGAAAAGTATGCGCCTAAGCAAATGAGCGAAGATGAAATTGCCAAGATCGTCGCTGACAGCATCGCTAAGGTGTCTGCTAGTGGTATGGGTGACTTTGGTAAGGTCATGGGCGTTGTCATGCCTCAAGTTAAGGGCAAGGCCGATGGTGCCATCGTCAACAAGACCGTTAAGGCCCAATTAAATAAGTAATCTAAGGAAGAGTCTGAGATAGAAGTCTCAGACTCTTTTTCATCGCTGAGTGTGACTAGTTGAAACGGATACTAGTGGGCAGTTGATACGCACCAATTTTTTAACGAATGGAGGGAATTGGAATGACGCTTGTCTATCAAAAAATAAGTCAACCAACGCCCGAGCAGAATGCCTTGTTGCTAACGGCCGATCCCAGTCAGCGACTAATTGATCATTACTTGCCATTGTCGACGGCGTTTGCCGCACAGGATGAACAAGGGCTGGTAGGCGTCTTGGTCCTTCTCCCGCGAGCTCAGCAAACGTTGGAAATTGCGAATTTGGCGGTAACGGCCAGTCGCCAGCGCCAGGGGTTTGCTAAGGTGCTGTTAGAGTTTGCTCGACAATGGGCGATGGAACACGGTTATCGGACGCTGCGCGTGGCAACTGGGTCGACCAGCCTGATTCAATTGCGCCTTTATCAGCAGTGTGGGTATCGAATCGTGGCGGTGGAACCGGACTACTTTACGCAGGCTTATTCAGAGGAGATCTTTGAAAATGGTTTGAGGCTGCGTGATCGACTCGTGTTGGAACGTAAAGTTGAAATTCCAAAGTATTGAGGCAGTATTGAAAATTTGGAAAGCTTGAGACTATAAATTCTCTGTTATTTCACTTGTCATTAGCTCCTATGGGCTTTTCGCGTCGAATCCTTTTACAATCCCCGGCAATATGCTAAAATTTGACTATCAGACACTAATTAAAAATAAAGGAGCCACCGTATTTGACTGAAAACACAACGATTGAAAAAGAATATATCTTGGCACGACCCGAAGATGAGGTCGCACTACTGGGGGCCCAAGATCAGTTTGTCACCATCCTTGAAGAGGGCTTGCAGGTGACCATCAAGCCCTTTGGCAATTCAATCAAAGTCTCCGGTGCCGCGGATGCGGTTGACCAAACGCTGGCTATCTTAAGAAACTTGAGTGACTTGTTGGCTAAGGGCATTAAGCTCAACAGTGCTGACGTGATTAGCGCTATGAAGATGGCCGGGAAGGGAACCCTAACGTACTTTAAGGATTTCTACAATGAAACGCTGATCAAGGATGCCAAGGGCCGGGCCATTCGGGTCAAGAATTTTGGCCAGCGCCAATATATTGATGCAATCAAACACAATGATATTACCTTTGGTATCGGTCCAGCCGGTACCGGGAAGACTTTTCTAGCCGTGGTCATGGCCGTGGCAGCGTTGAAGCGTGGCGACGTGGAAAAACTGATCATTACGCGTCCTGCCGTGGAAGCCGGCGAAAGTCTGGGCTTTCTGCCAGGGGATCTGAAGGAAAAGGTTGATCCATACCTGCGGCCGATCTATGATGCGCTGTATGCCATCTTAGGCGCAGAGCACACGACTCGCTTGATGGATCGTGGGGTCATTGAGATTGCGCCACTGGCTTACATGCGTGGTCGGACCCTTGAATCTGCCTTTGTTATCTTGGATGAAGCGCAAAATACGACCAATATGCAAATGAAGATGTTCCTAACGCGACTGGGCTTTGGTTCTAAGATGATTGTGAACGGAGACATTTCGCAAATTGACTTACCGCACAATGCCAAATCAGGGCTGATTCAAGCCCAACACATCTTGCAAAACGTGAGTCACATTAATTTTGTGACCTTTAATGCCGATGATGTGGTCCGGCACCCAGTCGTGGCCAGCATCATTAATGCCTATGAAGCCAACGATACTAAACCAAATGGAGCTAATAAATAATGGATCTAGAGATTTACGACAAAACCAAAGACGGTGTGCCAGCTAAGCACGTGGATATGATTAAGGACGTTCTGGAGTATGCGGGCAAGTATTTAAAACTCGCTGAGAACACGGAAATGTCCGTCACGTTGATGAATAATGAAGATATCCATCAAATTAATAAACAATATCGTGGGGTTGACCGGGCAACCGATGTCATCAGTTTTGCGATTGAAGATGATGAGGACGCTGATGACGATTTTCCGTTGGTAATGGATGACGAAATGGCCGCAGAGATTCCGGAAAACATTGGCGATATTTTTGTATCCATGGATAAGGTCGAAGAACAGGCGGAATACTTGGGCCATTCCTACGAACGGGAATTAGGTTTTCTCGTGGTCCACGGGTTCCTTCACTTGAACGGCTATGATCACATGAAGCCTGAGGATGAGAAAGTCATGTTCAAGCTGCAGGCGGATATTTTAGACGCTTATGGCCTCAAACGGTAAAAAACAGACCGGTAAAAACCGGGCGTTTATACAGTCGTTGGGTCATGCGTGGGATGGCCTGCGCGCTTTGTTTCACTACGAACGAAATTTTAGAAAACACCTGGCTTTAGGCACGCTGGCAGTGATTATGGGGATCATTCTGCGCTTAAGCCTCAACGAATGGCTCTGGCTAGTCTTAGCCATCTTCTTGGTGCTGATTGCGGAGACACTGAATACCATCGTGGAGGCCGTGGTTGACCTGGTGGTGGGCACGACCTATCATGATTTAGCTAAACGAGCTAAGGATGTGGCTGCCGGTGGCGTGCTGCTGGCCGCAACTTTTGCGGTGATTGTCGCCGCCTTAGTCATGTTGCCAGCCCTAAGTCGGTGGTTCTAAGTGGAGGAAAATATGGATAATCCAAATTATAAATCAGGTTTTGTGGCGATTGTTGGCCGTCCTAATGTAGGAAAATCAACATTTTTAAACCGGGTAATTGGCCAAAAGATTGCGATCATGTCGGATACCGCGCAAACGACGCGGAATAAGATTCAAGGGATCTATACGACGGATGAAGCACAAATCGTCTTTATCGACACTCCGGGGGTCCACAAGCCGAAGAGTAAGCTGGGCGATTACATGGTACAGTCAGCGATGTCGGCGCTTAACGAGGTCGATGCTGTGCTCTTCATGATTAACGCAGCTGAAAAGCGCGGTGCCGGTGATAACTTTATTATTGACCGCTTAAAGGGGATTACGGCGCCGGTCTACCTGTTAATCAACAAGATTGATCAGATTCACCCGGATGATCTACTGTCTGTGATGGATCAGTATAAGACGGCGTTGCCTTGGAAGGCCGTCTACCCAATCTCTGCGTTAGAGGGAAATAACGTTGACGATTTTCTCTCTGACTTGGTTGACGAGATGCCTAACGGGCCACAGTACTATCCCGAAGACCAGGTAACCGATCACCCCGAACGGTTTGTGGTCAGTGAATTAATTCGAGAAAAGATCTTCATGTTAACGCGTGAAGAAGTTCCGCATTCTGTGGCGGTTGAAATCGAGAGTATGAAACAAAAGGACGAGGACCACGTGCATATTGAGGCCACGATCATCGTCGAACGGCCCACTCAAAAGGGCATTATGATTGGTAAGGGCGGTAGCATGCTCAAGAAGATCGGGACCATGGCTCGGCGCGATATTGAACACTTGCTAGGCAGTAAGGTTTATTTGCAATTATGGGTCAAGGTTCAGCCAAATTGGCGGGACAAGTCAACGCTGTTGAAGAGCTACGGCTATCGGAAGGACGATCTTTAGACTGAATCAAGAAAGTAGGGATGACTGTGGCACGTAATGTGACGGACTTTCACGGCATCCTGTTATTTCGCCACGATTACGCGGAACGGGACTTCTTAATCAAATTTTTGACGCAAGAGTTCGGAAAAAAGATGTTTCTGGTCCGGGGGGCTAAGAAAAAAGGCTTCAGGATGGTTGCCGATATTTTACCATTTACGGTGGGAAGCTACGTGGGCGATATCGCCGACGACGGCCTATCGTATATTCGAACGGCGCGTGAAACCAGCCAATTTCAGAATATTAGCGCAGACATTTTCAAGAACGCCTATGCCACGTATATCATGAGTCTGGTGGATTCGGCGTTTCCAGACAGCCAACCGTTACCGGATTGGTATCATCGAGTGCAACGGGCGCTAACCTTGATTGACGATGGGGTCAATGCGTCAATCGTGACCAACATCATGGAAATTCAGTTGATGCCAGCCTTCGGGGTAGCGCCCCAACTCCAGGGCTGTGCCGTCTGTGGTAGAAATGACTTACCGTTTGACTACTCGGAAAGCTACGGGGGGCTCCTGTGCCAGCAGCATTGGCAGATGGACCCGCGGCGCTTACACTTGGGTCAGCGCACCATTTATTATCTGCGGCAGTTCTCAGTGCTCGATCTGGATAAGCTTCATACGATTAATGTGAAGCCCCAGACGGAACATGCGCTGCGGCAGTTGATGGATGAAATCTATGATAGTCAGATTGGGGTGCATCCTAAGAGCAAGCGGTTCTTGGATCAGATGCAGTCCTGGTCGGCGCGGATGACGATGCCATCGAGTAATGCACCGAATGACTCGTCGGACAAAAATTAAAACAGCCCATACAATGCTTAAAACGACACACCCGTGATTCTTGTGGGCGTGTCGTTTTAACATACGGTGGACTAATTTAGAGTGACCAGTGTAACACCGCTTTTGCAATCCACCAGGTTATGCCACCGCCGATGAGCAACCCAACGAGGCCGCTTAGTACGAGGGTTAAGGTTTGACGCATGTGCGACTGCGGGCTAGTTGGTGCGGGCTGATGGTGCAAGTAGGCTTTGATTTGGTGAAACGTCTTCAGTTGAAGCTTTTGGCTGAGATGGATGAGATAGCCCATCAAGGCTAGACCAATAGTGGTGAGCGCGGCAATGGCCATGGCGATCGGAACCATAGGTAACCAGCGGAGACTGACGAAGAGTCCGTAAACGGCAACCAAACAGCCAATCGCGGCTAAGGTGAGCGGCTTGAGATGGTATTGAGCGGTTTGATTTTGTACGGCAGATAAATCGGCTTGGACCAGGTCGTTGACGGATACGTGATACAGATTGGCCAAGCGGACCAAGCTCTGAATGTCTGGGTAAGTCTTGCCCGTTTCCCAATTGGAAATGGTTTGCCGGGACGTATAGAGCGCTTCGGCCAAGTCAGTCTGAGTTAGATGTTGCTGCTGACGATAGGCAACCAGGGTGTGCTGCAAGTTTAGGGATGCCATTGGAAAGTTTCCTTTCTGTGATGACTTAATTGTCTCATTGTTCTGGCACTTTGTCTGTCAAAAGTCTTTGGCATAGTGGTAATGAAGAGATTTAAGTGGGGAAAATGCTGACTGATCTAAAAAAGATTAAGCCGGCTCTTCCCAAATTATACAGCTAGCTGTATAGTTAATGCAGAGGTGATTTCATGAACGACAATCAATTGCTGTCTCGTAAACTTGTGATTTTAGGCCGACAAATCCGGCACAAGCGAAACTTATTCGTCGGTCAGATCGGATTGACTAGCGAACAAGCAGATGCGTTGCGTTTCTTTGCTGATTATCCGCACAGCACGATTACGGACTTTAAAAGCCATCAGCAGATTACCCATCAAACGGCGCGGCTCATTGTTAAGCGATTGGTTGAGCGAAAGTTATTGCGGTTGGATGCCAATCCCAATGATGGTCGTGCCAAGCTAGTGTGCTTTACCGCAGCTGGTGTTGCGAAGCGTCAGCAGATGGATGCCCACTTAAAAACGACCGGGCAGGTTCTGTTTGGGGGATTTACAATGGCAGAGCAGCAGCAATTGCTTGCCATGCTCAAACGAGTTGATAAAAATCTAGAAAGGGATTGAAGTTGTGTGAAGGTTCAATTGTATACGAAAGATGTGAAATTAATTTTAGCAGCAGGTTTTTTCTTCCTCATGAGTCCTATGTTGGTCAATCCGATTATTGCCGGATTCTCGAGTAATATTGGTGCAAGTAGCGTTGTGGCCGGGGGCGTCGCTGGGATGATGAACCTGACGTCAATGGTCCTGCGACCGTTGGCCGGAAATCTAACAGATCGTATTTCCAAATATCGGTTAAGTTTTGCCGGGGGGATCTTAATTCTGATCGCCTGCGTTGGCTACGGCGTGACGACGTCAGTACCCTTGATTATGCTGTGGCGAATCGTGAATGGGGTCGGCTATACGTTGTGCACGGTCTGCATGTCAACTTGGATGGTCAGTCTCTTACCAGCAAATCGGATTGGTACCGGTATGGGGATTTACGGGACAGCGAATGCCTTGGGGATGGCGATAGGACCCGCGGTGAGTGTCTATCTTTTTCACCATTTCGGCTACCGTAGTGTCTTCTGGGTTGCGACGTTCTGTGTACTACTGTTACTGGTAATTATCCAATTTGTAGGCAATCGTGGTGTTCCTCAGGCGGATTATCGGCAGAATAAGGTGCAACAGCCTAAACTACGGCTGATCCAGCCTAAGGTAGTCCCAGTTGCCGTTATTCTCTTGCTCTTTTCGCTACCGTATTTTGCGACGCAGACCTATATTGTAAGCTATGTGAAACACCGGGGCTTTGATATTCCGGTGGGTGCTTTCTTTCCGGTCTATGCGCTGGTTTTGCTGGCTATGCGCATCCTGCTACGGGATGCGTTTGATCGGACACCCTTTAAAAAATTCTTTTGGATCTGCCTGGGATGTAATCTGATTGGGATTATTGGCTTAACGGAAATGACGAACTGGCTGATGCTGGCAGTGGGCGCAGTGGGATTCGCTGCGGGCTATGGGCTGATGTTTTCCATTTGCCAGGCCAAGTCTCTCACGTTAGTGGCCGAGTCCGACCGAGGCCTGGCTAACAGTACATTTTACATTGGAATTGATCTGGGGATGGCGCTTGGCCCTATACTAGCAGGGGCTATTACGACCTATCTGCCGTGGGCCTGGCTCTATCCAGTGATGGCAGTGACATTGCCGCTACTGGTGGTTGTGTACTGGCTGAGTCGACGAGAGCTAGCCTAGGGTTAAGTGTGATTTATGGGATACACGTGAGTAATCCAGTCGGCAGTTTGGAGCAATCGCAGTCGGCCGAACGTATTAGGCGGAGACTTCGCTGCTCATTTCTGCGAAACACATTGACATCCCCGCTCCAGACGGCTATGATAAAACACAGTTAAATAAGTCGATTATGATGAATGAGAGTCATACCGGCGTTGGTTTAGCGAGTTCGGGATAGTGGAAGCCGAATCCAAGGCGGTGTGAGTTGGCACATTCGGAGTCGTTTCCAAGTAAGCTGCTAGTCATTGACTAGAAGTAGGGTGGAACCGCGAAATTAAAATTCGTCCCTACGTGAATTTGCCTCGGTGAATTCTCGTAGGGATTTTTTGCGCGCTTATTTGTTTAATCGGTCAACCAGCTGAAGTTTGTCGACTGGCAACCACACAAGGAGGAACTGCACCCATGACAGAAAAACTGTCCATGCAAGCAATCATTTTAAAGTTACAACAGTATTGGTCTGCACAAGGTTGCATGCTGATGCAAGCTTACGATACTGAAAAAGGGGCCGGTACCATGAGTCCCTACACGTTCTTACGGGCAATTGGTCCAGAACCTTGGAACGCCGCTTATGTTGAACCTTCCCGGCGACCAGCCGATGGTCGTTACGGGGAAAACCCTAACCGGTTATACCAACATCACCAATTCCAAGTCATCATGAAGCCTTCACCCGATAACATTCAAGAGCTTTACTTGAACAGTTTGCGTGAGTTGGGTATCGATCCTTTGGAACACGATATCCGCTTCGTTGAAGATAACTGGGAGAACCCATCCATGGGTTGTGCCGGTGTGGGTTGGGAAGTCTGGTTGGACGGGATGGAAATCACCCAATTCACTTACTTCCAAGTCGTTGGGGGGATGGAAGTTGATCCCGTGACCTCCGAAGTAACGTACGGTTTGGAACGGTTAGCTTCTTACGTTCAAGACGTGAACTCCGTCTTTGACCTGGAATGGGCTGATGGTGTGAAGTATGGTGACATCTTCAAAGAACCAGAATACGAACACTCCAAGTACAGTTTTGAAGAAAGCGATCAAGACATGTTACTGCGGCACTTCGATGAATACGAAGCTGAAGCTAAGAAACAGATTGCTAATGGCTTGGTTCACCCAGCCTACGACTACATTTTGAAGTGTAGCCACACCTTCAACCTGTTAGATGCTCGTGGCGCAGTTTCCGTTACGGAACGGGCCGGTTATCTTTCACGGATTCGGAACATGGCACGCGCCGTGGCACGGGCCTTCGTTGCTGAACGGAAGAAACGTGGTTTCCCATTGATTAAGGATGAAGACCTACGTGCAAAATTACTAGCAGACGATGAGGAGGCCAAAAAATAATGGCACACACATTTTTACTGGAAATTGGACTAGAAGAAATGCCCGCTCACGTTGTGACACCAGCCATTAAGCAGTTGGTCAAGCGGACAGCTGATTATTTAAAGGAACAACGTGTGGCTTACGACGACATTAAGCCATTCTCAACGCCGCGGCGGTTAGCGGTACAAATCACGGGCTTGGCCGACAAGCAAGACGATATCAGTGAATCCGTTAAGGGACCCGCTAAGAAGATCGCCCAGGACGCTGATGGTAACTGGACGAAGGCCGCTATCGGCTTTACCCGGGGCCAAGGCTTAACGCCAGATGACATTACGTTTAAGGAAATTAAGGGGACTGAATACGTCTACGTGGACAAGTTCATTGCCGGTGAACCGGTCGCTACTGTCTTGGCAGGGTTGCGTGACATTGTCATGGCCATGACGTTCCCAACCATGATGAAGTGGAGCACCCACCATTTCCAATATATTCGGCCAATTCGCTGGATGGTGGCTTTGCTGGATGACCAAGTCATTCCATTCACCATTCTCGACGTGACGACAGGGCGGAGCACCCGTGGTCACCGTTTCTTAGGAAAAGAAATTGACCTGGCAACGGCTGCGGACTATGAAGAAAGCTTGACCAGCCAATTCGTCATCGCTGACGCTGACAAGCGTAAGGCGCTGATTAAGAAGCAAATCAATAAATTGGCTACGGACAACGACTGGACGGTCGATATTGATGCCGGCTTGCTGGAAGAAGTCAATAACTTGGTTGAATGGCCAACTGCCTTTGCCGGTAGCTTTGACGAGAAATACCTGACGATTCCAGATGAAGTGCTCATCACGTCAATGCGTGATCACCAACGGTTCTTCTACGCGCGTGACGCTGCCGGTAAGTTGTTGCCAGTCTTCATCTCCGTACGAAACGGAACGGACCATGACTTACAAAACGTGGTTGCTGGTAACGAAAAAGTGCTGGCGGCACGGCTAGAAGATGCGATGTTCTTCTACACGGAAGACCAGAAGAAGACGATTGCCGATTACGTTGATCGTTTGAAGACGGTTAGTTTCCACGACAAGATTAGTACCATGGCTGAAAAGATGGACCGGGTTAAGGCCATTGTGTCCGTCTTGGCTAAGCATCTGAACTTAAATGATGCCCAAACTAAGGCTACGTTGCGGGCTAGTGAAATTTACAAGTTCGATCTCGTTACTGGCATGGTCGGTGAATTTGCCGAACTCCAAGGGGTCATGGGTGAGAAATACGCCCTGTTAGCTGGCGAAGATCCTGCCGTTGCCCAAGCGATTCGCGAACACTACGAACCAATCTCAGCGGATGGCGCACTGCCAGAGTCCGTTCCTGGGGCTGTCTTGGCCTTAGCTGACAAGTTCGATAGCATTTTGACCTTCTTTGCTGCTGGGATGATTCCAAGTGGGTCCAATGACCCTTACGCTCTGCGACGTCAAGCAACGGGGATTGTACGGATTGCGAAGGATCAGAACTGGGCCTTACCGGTCGCTGAATTGGCACAAGATTTTATCGCTGCTGAAACGGCTGCTGAAGTGGCACCTGATCTGGACCAAGCGAGTCAGATTCAAGCCGTAGTGGACTTCGTTAAGGACCGGATTCGGAAGATCTTGCGTTCCGCTAAGCAACGTCACGATATCATTGACGCCGTGACGAACGGGAGTAGCAGTGATGTCTTGCGGATCTTCACGGCTGCTGACATTTTGGCTAGCCATGCAGATGATGCCAACTTCAAGGCAGTGATTGAATCCTTGACGCGGGTGATTCGATTAGCTCAAAAGGCGCCAGCTGAATTGGCGGATGCCACGGTTGATGCTAAATTGTTCGAAAACGACAGTGAAGGTGCCTTAGAACAAGGGGTTACCGAAGTCGCTGCGGCCGCTGACAAGGGCTTGAATGACCTTTACGCGGCGTTGGCTGATATCCAACCGACGATCGCTGCTTACTTTGAGGCAACGATGGTTATGGCAAAAGACGATGCTGTCCGGAATAATCGGTTGACCGAGCTGAGCAAGTTAGCCAACTTGGCCTTAGGCTTAGGCGATTTGGATCAATTAATTGTTAAATAAATTAGGGTAATGAGAACCAGCTCCGGATTGGGGCTGGTTTTTTTATGGGCTGAAGGTTGAAAGATAGAGTACCTATCTTATTTCTGTATTGGTAAAAGTTTGCGCCGTTAAGTTGGTCGCGCTCCGACTGCCAGAGATTCCGCCTGCTGTGGAACGCCTGTGGCCTGAGAAGCGGCTATCCGGCTCGGTTGTGTTTTATCAGGAAAGCAGTTGGGAAACATGATGACTTGATAATTTTTTCACTTCAGTTGATAGCGGATGTGACAGTCGTTATCTTAGTCGCCCAAGGGTGTTATGTAAGCCGTGAGGTCAGCAGATATGGGCTCAGGCGCGTCGTTCTACTTAGTCGGTGAGTGAACTGCTCACTGGCTTAGTAGAAAACCAAGCTTGTAGACTCGGCACTTTCGAGGCTTCAAGTTGTGTTCGCACCGATCCAGCCCATATCTGCTGACCGGTAAGGCGAAGAGACTGCCTTGTTGCCTAATTTTCTGGTCGCTGTTAGATTGGGGATAACCAGTATTTTAGAACTTTCGACCTTCAGTTATGGGCAAACGGACGATGAGTACGGAGAATACTGAGTTCGATAGTAGGTTTGCGTATACCGGAGCAAAACGGTAGCGTAACGTTGGTTCACCTGCCATCATAGCGGTGAAGGTGGGTGGTGTGGATGTTATTGCCAAATTTTGCGGGATCCACGTTAGCCAGTTACCGGTTGGTGAGCTGGGTCTTCTTGGGAATAAGTTGGTGGTGTCAGCTGGAGTCGATCACATGGTGGACGATCCAGCCGGTGCGGTCACTCGAAGAACTGGTTATTTTTACGGGATTGGCAGTGATGCTGACGGTGGGAACCAGTCTTTTTAAGACTATCAGTTGGTCGGGGACAGCGGCCTTTATGCGTGATTTAAACTTTATCTTTCTACCTGAATTATTCACCAGAAACTCCAAAATCCCCATCAAACACATGATTCAAGTGCTTGATGGGAATTTTACGTTTTCACCTTTTAAGTGCAGAAAAAGAGCCTCAGCTC
>NZ_JAAXLK010000011.1 GCF_012641185.1 Levilactobacillus tujiorum | reverse complement strand
GGTCCCACTGAGCATCTTCCAGTTCGTATCGTTTAGGTGTTGTCATCGGAATGCCTCGATTCGTTTTTCCTCAGATTATACCTGAATTTTTAGTTTTCAGACAGTCCCTAGTTGACGGCTCAGTTGTATAAAAATTTAAGCGTGGTGTTGTTCTTCCCTTGAATGGGAGAACAACACCACGCTTTTTTTACGCCTATACGTTATGTATCTAATATCGTAGAGCCACTATTAGTCCGGACTACTATGGCTGTTATTACTTAGGCCTGCCCATGACTTATAGCTTATCCGAATTTGGGTAATTTTTAGCAAGTCTGAGATTGTGAATGAAAACGCCTGTGAGTAGTATCACACCAATTGCGCCAATTAACTGATTAATGCTAAACAGTGGAGAATTAAAAACGGCAAATCCTCCCATAATAATTAAAAGTCCCAGAACAGTAAGCCTTGGAGCCGACCCTGCATTCATGATAATCTTCCTCCTAGAATTACCTTAAAACTAGACAGTAACAGATTTTAAGTACCATGCTTAAGCGATTAAATGACTATTCAAAATTTCAATAAATTATATTACCCATGATTATAGTAACCCTAGAATCTTTTTAATGCTAGTGAATGGATTTTTTACTTAATACGAAGTTATATAAAGATTTTAGATGGGGAAAGAATTCACGTTATATGTTTGAAACGTTGCCTTTACTTAGGTGCCATTATGAAAAAAGTTGAAAACAAAACATAAATGCAACCCGAATCAATAGTAATTGACACAGTTGATTTCAAAAAGTCCGATAATTTTCAAATTATGGATAGATTTTATGAAAATTATACTGAAAACTAATGACGATAGGGGTATGATATTAATTGCTGCTGTTTTTTGAGGGTTAGTCGTCTAGCGATTAACGTGAACATTTTCGGCAGGGTAAAAAAGAAAATATTGTAAGTGGGGTATGAGTTTATGCACGATTCATTAGTCGTTCGGTGCATTGCCGAATTGATTGGAACGGCCGTGATGGTGGCCTTGGGTAACGGTTCAGTTGCCAACGTTGAGTTAAAAGGAACCAAGGGGTATCACGGTGGTTGGATTTTGATTGGATTTGGGTACGGTATTGGCGTCATGATTCCGGCGCTGATGTTTGCGACGATTTCGGGTGCCCAGATCAATCCGGCGATGACAGTCGCGATGGCTGTGACTGGGAATTTTCCGTGGCAGGAAGTTATGCCTTACATAGTGGCCCAAACCGTGGGCGCCATTCTTGGTCAGCTGGTCATCGTCTTGGCTTACAAGCCTTATTATGATCGGACAACTGATACGGAAGCTATTCTGGGAACCTTTTCAACGATTGACGCTGCCAACAGCCAGTTGAATGGGTTCATCAACGAATTTGTCGGCACTTTCTTGTTGGTATTGGGGGCCGTCAGCATGACTGCCGACAAGATTGATCCACGGGCAGATTTCATTGGGCTGGGGTTTTTGGTTATGTGTTTAGTCGTTTCCTTCGGTGGCCCCACTGGACCAGCGTTGAACCCGGCCAGAGATATTGGGCCACGACTCTTGCATGCGTTTTGGCCCTTTCCCCACAAAGGCAGTTCCCAATTTGCCTACAGCTGGGTGCCAATCGTGGCGCCGACAGCGGGCGCCATTGCGGCAGCGGTATTGTACCAACAGGTCTTTTAAAGCGGTAGCGTAGGGATCGGATAAAATACTTAAAATTTGAGTCAGGTTGTGCGGCAAGCAACCTGGCTTTTTTACAAACTGTGCTGGCAGTCTGGCTAAATGCGGTATGGCATTAATTTATTTATTGAAAAAATAGCGCTTTCATGGAGGCCGTTAGCGCGCAACGTTAATCGTTTTACTTGAAAGCACTAAGCGAAAGTGTTCATTAAAAATAAAGAGAAATGCCTTAGGAGCTGTGGTAAACTAATATACAAGAAAATTGATGGAAAGTGAGGAGGTGTAGTTGAGATGCAACAGATGACGAAAAATATGCGTAATGAGGCTTACTCTGAGCTACGTTATCGGATCATGCACAATAAGTTTATCCCCGGTCAGAAGATCTCGGAGAAGACCATTTCTGAAGAACTGGGTATCGGTCGAACGCCGGTACGGGAAGCGATTATCCGGATTGAGCGGGATGGCTTGATCGATGTAATTCCGCAAAGTGGCACCTACATTTCGCAGATTGATATGGAAAAGGCGAAGGATGCTCGCTTTGTACGGCAGAATATCGAGGTCGAGATTATGCTGGAGGCAACCGCGAAGATGACGGATGCGGCTTACCGAGAGCAGAAGGTGAACTTGCGTGAACAGGCAGTGGCGATTCAAAAGGAAGATCCGGACACATTCTTTGATCTCGATGAGGCCTTCCATCACCAGTTTTACCTGATCGCTGGTCGGGATAATATTTGGGGATGGTTACAGACCGTCAACATGCAGTTGAACCGGTTCCGCTGGATTCGACTGAAGGTGAATACGCTTAATTGGCAGACAATTCTGCAGCAACACGAAAATCTATTAGACGTGGTTTATCAGCGGGATCTTGAGGACGTTCGCTTCCAGACCACGGCTCACTTGCGGTTGATGTTACAGGAACGTAAGTATCTGTTAGACAAATTTCCGGGTTACTTTATGAATGTGAGTCCGAGTGATAAGACGGATTTGGACCTTTAGATGTCAGGAGTCGCTGCGGAGGAGTAGCGGCTTTTTTTTGCGAAACTTAGGAGAGGGCGTGACTGGCAATTAGGGTTAAAAATCACTATAATGAACACGTTAACATTTTTAAATGAATGCGGTTACAACTCACTGCCAGTGAAGCTCGCTAACGACTATTAGTTGGCGGCATGAGCCGTCTTTCAAACAGATACAATAGCGGGGGTCAACGTGAAACTTGTTACAAGCGTCGTTGATGTCAGCCAATGATGAGGAAGTTTACACATGAGATATGAGGGGGCTTTTTCGCCGGCATGTGCTAAACTGGTAGCTGGGAACGCATGACATAGATGAAGAGAAATTGGGAATTGTTAGTGGGTTAATCAATTTTAGTTGGAGGTAATATCATGGCATTCAATATGACCACACAATATGCACACAGTCCCGAAGACATCGATCATTACAATACGGATCAGATGCGTGAACAATTTTTGATGGAGAAGATCTTTAGTCCGGATGATATTCTGTTGACGTATACATACAACGACCGGATGATTTTTGGTGGGGTAACCCCAGTCAACGGCACGTTGGAGATTAAGTTAGACAAGGAATTAGGCGTCAATTACTTCTTGGAACGGCGCGAACTAGGCTTTATCAACATTGGTGGCGCTGGTACTGTCACCATTGATGGTGAAGAGAGTGCGATTGCCCCTCACGATGGCTTCTACATCGGAATGGGCACAAAGCACGTGGTCTTCAATTCCATTGACCCAGCAACGCCAGCTAAGTTCTACGTAGTTTCGACGCCGGCACACAAGACGTATCCCAACAAGAAGTTAGTTTATAAAGATGCGATTGCCATGCCTAAGGGTGATCAAGAGCACATGAACAAGCGGGTCATTCACAAATACATTGACGCGTCGACGATGAAGACGTGTCAATTACAAATGGGCTACACGGTATTGGAACCCGGTAATTCTTGGAATACCATGCCTGCTCACACCCACGCTCGGCGGATGGAAACGTACCTGTACTGTGAATTTGGTTCAGCCGATACGCGGGTGGCCCACTTCATGGGGACGCCAGACAACACCAAGCACATTTGGATGAAGCAGGATCAAGCCGTGGTTAACCCGAGTTATTCCATTCACTGTGGGGTGGGGACGACGAACTACGCCTTCATCTGGGCAATGTGTGGTGAGAACCAGACCTATGATGATATGGACCAAGTAGCCATGAATGACCTGCGTTAGAGCAACGGTAAGCGGTTGAATAGCCATTAATCACGTGGCAGATTGTGACTAAAAGGAGAGAACAAGAGATGGAAATGGGATTTCGCTGGTACGGTGCTGATGAGGACGTCGTTAAGCTTCAGGATATTCGGCAGATTCCTGGTGCCAAACAAGTTGTCGGAGCGCTTTTTGATGTTCCAGTCGGTGAGGTATGGCCGTTAGCCAAGATTAAAGCATTGAAGTCGCAGATTGAAGCGGCGGGATTGAAGTTCACGATCGTGGAATCCGTTAATATCCATGATGATATTAAGATTGGGTTGCCGACGCGGGATCACTACATCGAAAACTATCAGCAGACGATCCGTAATTTGGCCCAAGTCGGGGTCAAAACGATTTGCTATAATTTCATGCCGATCTTTGACTGGATTCGGACGGATCTGCACTTTGAACTGGCGGACGGCTCTAAGACACTGGCCTTTCAGGAACGGTATACGGCGGAAGACCCACAGGCGCTGATTCGCCAGATTCAAAGCGGTGATAATGGGTTTAGTCTTCCCGGCTGGGAGCCAGAGCGACTAGCTAAGGTGCAGCAGCTGTTCAAGGCGTATGCCGATGTTGATGCTGAGCGGTTAGCTGCCAATCTCAAGTACTTCCTAGACGCGATTCTGCCGGTCTGCGAGGAATGTCATGTTCAAATGGCCCTTCACCCGGATGATCCGCCAATGCCGTTATTTGGGCTACCGCGGATCTTCAAGAATGCCGCCGACATGCGGGCGATCGTCGCGATGAATCCGTCGCTGGCGAATGGCTTTACGATCTGTACCGGGAGTTTAGGTGAAAATCCCGCCAACGATATTCCCGCCATCATCCGCGAATTTGTGGTGCAGGGCCGAGTACCCTTCGTGCATGCACGTAATATCAAATTTACTGGAAACGGTCGGGACTTTCGGGAAGCGGCTCACCTGTCTAGCGAGGGCTCGCTGGATATGTATGCCATCATGAAGGCACTCCATGATACTGGCTTTGACGGTGTGATTCGGCCAGACCATGGCCGGGACATCTGGGGTGAGACTGGGCGGCCAGGGTACGGCCTGTATGACCGTGCGCTGGGGCTGACCTACCTGAACGGACTGTGGGAGGCCATTGCTAAATCGTAGTTAGGAGGTGTTAAGAGATGGGTGAATTACTCACGATTGGTGAGCCGATGGTGGTCTTTGAAGCGCAGGAAAGCGACGTTGATTTAGCCACGGCACAACAATTTCAAAAATTTTCTGCGGGTGCAGAATTAAATGTTGCGATCGGTATGGCCCGTCTCGGACACCCCGTTGATTACGTGTCAGCGGTGGGCGATGATCCATTTGGTGTTTACTTACGCCGGATATTGCGGACCGATGGCGTGGCGGATGCGGCGATGCTGACCAAGCCGGGATTACCCACGGGATTTTATCTCAAACAGCGGGTGTCACACGGTGATCCGGCGGTAGCTTATTTCCGCCAGGGTTCAGCCGCATCGCACTATCAGCCAGCGGATTTGGCTACGGTAAACTTAGCCGACGTGCGCCTCGCACATTTATCGGGGATCTTTGCCGCGCTGTCACCCAACTGCTTGGCGGCTTACCGGCAACTCAACGCTGATTTGGTGTATAACCGGATTCCAGTGACGTTTGATCCTAACTTGCGGCCAACACTATGGTCGTCGACTACGGAAATGATCCGCGTAACCAATGATTTGGCGCGCTACGGAACATTTGTCATGCCCGGTCTGAGCGAAGGCCAGACGTTGACTGGGTTGCAGGAGCCGGAGGCCATTGCCGATTTTTACCTGCGGCAGGGGGTCACGACCCGGGCGGTCATCGTTAAGCTGGGCGCCCAGGGGGCCTTTGCCAAGTTGAAGGACGGTCGGCAGTTCACGGTGCCGGGTTTTACAGTCCCACGGGTGATTGATACTGTGGGAGCCGGTGATGGGTTCGCAGTCGGCTTGATCTCGGGGTTACTCGAGGGACAGTCGTTACCAGCGGCATTAAAACGGGCCAACGCGATCGGCGCCTTGGCCGTCCAAAGCCCGGGTGATAACGATGGCTATCCAACGCGGCAACAGCTTGATCAATTTTTCAAACGCAATCACTAATTTAAAAAACAATGAAATCGTCGGCCCAAAACAATGTATTTGGTCGGCGGTTTTGTTATAGTAGGTTTATCAGCTGTTCAGCAGATAACGTCAACACCTTAGAAAGTCTCGAGGCGTGCTTAAGTTAATCCGCTCAGCGGCCAATAAGAGAGTCGAGTGATTGATGATCGTAACAGGGAGGCAGTACATTGGAAGAGGTAACGATTTTAACAATTGCTAAGCGCGCTAACGTTTCACACACCACGGTTTCACGTGCTCTGAACGATAGCCCCTTAGTCAAAGAGGAAACAAAACGTAAAATTCGTAAGATTGCTGATGATTTAGGATACGTTCCCAACATCAACGCTAAGGGTTTGGTGGAGAAGCGGTCCTTCATTATCGGCATCTTCTTTTCCGAGCTCGATACGGGGACGTCACCAAGCTTCTTGGTCGATGTGATCAATCGCTCGAAGGAAGCTTTGCCAGCGGGGTATTCCATTTCGATTGACAGTATTGAGGCGCTGGATGGGAGTAGCGCTGTGAGTCACCATCAGTATGATGGCGCGATTGTCGTGAGTCAGAGTACGAATGATGATGCGTTTATCAACATGATGATTGAACGGGGATTACCCGTAGTGATTCTGAACCGAAAGATCGGCAGAGAAGACGTGTCGAACTTTACGACGGATGATTATTTGGGTGCGCGGAAATTAATGGAGTATGCCGTTCGAATGGGCCATCAGAAGTTTGGCCTGATCAAGGGCGCGACTGATTTTGTCTCGACTAAGGATCGGCAGCAGGCCTTCCTAGACGTCACCGCCGCTAGCCACGCAACGGTGCGACCGGAGTGGATTCAGCAGGGGACTTACTTACCTGACAGCGGCTACGAGGCGATGCGAAACATCTTAGGCGCCGTTGAAACGCCGACCTGCGTCTTTGCCTCGAACGACGACATGGCAGCCGGTGCGGTGCGGGCTTGCCAAGATTTGGGTTACTCGGTGCCCGGTGATATCTCAATCGTTGGTTATGATGACATGAGTTATGCGAAATATCTGGTGCCACGGCTAACGACGGTGCGCAAACCCACTGACGATATTGTCCAAGAGGGTATCGATGCTTTGACGAAATTATTGGACGGTTCAATGACGGATCCAATAAAAAAAAGTATCGTGCCAACGTTGATAGTCCGGGATTCTGTAAAGGATTTGCGAAAATAATCCTTTTTTTATTAAAAAAATTGTTAACGTGTGCATGAGTTTGTGATAGTATAGACATTGTTAAAGGAAAGCGCTTACTAATGTGTCGTTGGGAGCTCTGACGTTTAACATTTGTTGTGGAGACCAGCGAACAATAGCGATCCACGTTAAGATTAACGAGAATTGTGTTAACGTGTGTATCTAAATTGTAAGCGATTTCCTTTGACGGTTTGACGTAGATTCAAGGAGGTGCTCAAATGAGCGAGGAAGCAGCAACAAGTCCAAAACCCGCTGTTAAAGACGGAGAAATGATGAATGACTCCTCCAAGCGGATTCCTACCCGTGAAAAAATTGCCTACGGGTTTGGGGACTTCGGTAACGGCTTCATGTTTGACCTTGGGCAAGCATATCTGACTAAGTTCTGGATTGATGCGTGTGGTATCGGTGCCGGAGCAGTTGCAGGGATCTTTGCTTTCACCAAGATTTTCGATGCGTTTATGGATCCAATTGCCGGATCAGTAATTGATAACCGGAAGAATATCGGTAAACGTGGTAAGTTCCGTCCGGTCATGATGATTTCAGCCATCATTTTAGGGATTATGACCGTCGTAACGTTTACGATGCCATCTGGTCTTACCGGCGTCCAAAAGATCATCTATGCATATGCTGCTTACATGATCTGGGGCCTGGTTTATTCATTTACCAATGACCCGTACGGTTCTTTAGCTTCTGTTATGTCCCGGAACTCGCAAGACCGGAGCTTCATGGCGACGTCTCGTCAGATTGGTTCTGTCGGTGCTCAGTTTATTGCCGGGGTTGCGTTCATTCCTTTGATGGGATTGATTGCTAACGGAAACACTGGTGTCAAAGAAGAACACGGTTACTTCTGGGCAGCCGCAGTCTTCGCTGTCATCGGGATTGCCATGTTTGCCGTTTGTTACTTTGGGACGAAGGAAAATGTTAAGGTTCACCGGGCAACCGGTAAAGATGCCGAAAAGGAAGGCTTTAAAGATTACATCAAAGTTATCTTTAAGAACGGTCCTTTGGGTGCCTTGATTCTGATGACCTTGTTTACGATTTCTGCGATGAACACGAACAACCAAATGATGGTGTTCTACGCACAGTACAACTTGGGCAACATCGGCCTTCAGCCAATCATCAACGCTATTATGATGGGTTGCTCAATCGTCGGGGTCTTCATGATTCCTACGTTGACGAAGCACTTTGGTCAAAAGCGTACCGCAATGTGGAGTTTCGTTGTTGGTGCTGTGGCTAACATTTTGAACTACTTCTTACCTTCAAACGTGATTACCTTCATCGTGTTAGTTACCATTGGTTACACGGCTTTAGCTATTCCAAACGGGATTACTTGGGCCATGGTTTCCAACGCGATTGACTTTGGTGAATGGCGTTCAGGTGTCCGTAAAGAAGCTATTACATACGCTGCATTTAACTTCTCACGGAAGATTGCTCAATCACTGGCTGCTTTAGTTAGTGCCGGTGTCTTGGCCTTAACGGGTTACGTTGCCAACGCAACGCAAACTCCTCGTGCCTTAAATGGTATCAAGGCCGCTATGACGTTGTATCCTGGCCTTTGCTTAATCATTGCCGCAGTTGTAATCGGTTTCTTATACAAACTGGATGACAAGCGCTTTGGTGAAATTGCCAATGACCTTGACCATGGTCGTTGGGAAGGCGGCAAGATCGGTGAAAGCAAAGCTACCGACAAGGATAAGAACTAGTCATACTAATTAATTTGGGATCACGGTTTTTAAAAACTTTATCAGACTAAATTTATGGAGGGTTATATCAATGGACTTACAAAAGTTAGTTTCAGATGTCTATGAGATTATCGCTGCCAAAGGGAACTACGACAGCCTATCAGATAAAGAAGTATACGCACCTTCAATTCAAGTGGACCGTCGCAACGTCTACTTCATCTTACATGAAACCGTTAACAAGCAAACGGCCAAGACCTTGGTTGTTTACGAAGATCGTGATGACGTCAAGGACTTTGACGCCAAGGAAAGCATCGTTGACGCCAACAAGACGTTAATTACTGGTGATTTAAACGAAACTAACTGGCGGGCACTTGCTAAGCGCTTTGCTTGGATCAAGCCAACCTCTCGTCATGGTTACAAGTACACCTTTGGTTTAGGTGACCGGTTAGGCAACGCTTCTAACGCTCACTTACGTCTGTTCAAGGGCCGGGGCATTGTACCTGTCTTAGCACAACAATCTATTCGTGAATTACTATTGATGAACCGTACCGAAACCGATGTCTTATTGGATGCCGGCTGGGCTGTCTTTGAAGAAGGTTACACTGATGGCTGGGTTGACGATGGTGACCACGTTAAGAACCCTCACGAAGTTGACTACGCCGTTAAGGCTGGTTGCACCATGATTACTTTGGATGCAACTGAAAAGATTCATAACGAAGTTGCTAAGTTCTCTGATGAAGAATTGGATGCTAAGTTCAACGCTTTGGATGATGATTTAGTAGAACGCTTCAACAAGACTTACTTAGACAAGACGTTCCAAATCAGTGACGACGCTTCCGTTCACTTCACTAAGCGTGACGTTGAAGAATCAGTTCTGATCTTCTATGGAGCTGTTAAGTACGCTATCTTCATCTACCACAAGTTCATCGTACCTTACAACTTGGACTTCGAAATTTCTATGGATGAAACGATTGTACCTACGACACCTGCTAACCACTACTTCTTCGCTAACGAATTACACCGCGAAGGGATCACTCCTGAAACCATCGCACCTAAGTTCTACGGTGAATTCCAGAAGGCTATTGACTACATCGGTGATGTAAAGCGCTTCGAACGTGAATACGTGGTTCACGAAGCCATTGCTGAAAAGTTTGGCTACAAGTTGAGTATCCACTCTGGTTCCGACAAGCTTTCCGTTTACGAAATCATTGGCCGGATCTCCAAGCAACACGGCTGGCACGTTAAGACCGCTGGGACTAACTGGTTGGAAGCTTTGCGGGTTATTGCCCATGTTGATCCTAAGTTCATGGTTGAAATGTACAAGTTTGCTTACGAAAACTTGGATGATGTGGCATCATTCTACGTCTTCAATGCCCAAACTGATGGCACTGCACCAAAGCCAGAAACGATCAACGAATCCAACGTTATGAGTTTGCTCGACGGTGATGACTCACGTCAAGTTCTCCACACGATGTACGGTTCACTCTTGAACGCTCAAAAGAGCTACAAGTACGTTTACCGTGACAAGTTCTTCAAGATCTTGAAGGAACACCAAGACTTGTACGACAAGTACTTGAACATCCACATTGCAGAACACCTCGACTTACTTCAAGGTTTGGCAAAGTCCAAGGCTGAAGTTCAAGCTAAGTACGAACCAAAAATCAACGAAGACTAATCTTAGTTTAACGGCTAATTAGCACAACTCGATAAGGAGGAATATCCTGATGGCTTTATTGGACGACAATTTCTTACTCGGCAACGACATGGCCAAGAAACTTTTCAACGACTATGCCAAGGATATGCCAATCATTGACTTCCATTGTCACTTAAACCCAAAGGAAATCTATGAAAACAAGAACTATCCTAACATTACCCGGATTTGGTTAAACGAAGGCGTTTACGGTGACCACTACAAGTGGCGTCAAGAACGGACCAACGGGGTTCCTGAAGAATTAATCACTGGTGACGGTGACGAATATCAGAAATTCTTGGCCTGGGCGGAAACGATCGAAAGTGCTCTGGGGAACCCATTGTACGAATGGACTCACTTGGAACTCAAGCGTTTCTTCCACATTGACGAAATCTTGAGCCGGAAGACCGCGCCAGACATTTGGAAGAAAGCTAACGCTGAACTCCAAACGGACGCTTTCAAGCCTCGTAACTTGATCAAGAATTCGAATGTTAAGGCGGTCTGCACGACTGATGATCCTGCTTCTGACTTGCACTACCACAAACTGTTGAAGGAAACTGAAGCTGAAAACGGCTTCCGGACTTTACCAGCTATGCGGCCTGACAAGTTGATCCAAGTGGATCGGGACGGCTTCGCAGATTACCTGAAGGAATTGAGTAAAGTTTCAGGCGTCAAGATCACTTCATTCAAGACGATGATCGATGCTGTTAAGCAACGGTTTGAATTCTTTAATGAAATGGGCGGCCGGTTATCTGACCACTCTCTGTTGACTTACCACTTCATCGAAGCATCAGACAGCGAGCTGAATGCGATCTTTGATAAAGGTGTCAACAACGAGAAGTTATCCGCCAAGGAAGTTGACCAATACTTAACTGCCTTACTGGAGAACTTAATGAAGTTGAACAAGGAATTTGACTGGACGATGCAGTTCCACATCAATTCTATCCGTGACCTTAACCGGCCAATGTTCGACAAGTTAGGCCCTGATACCGGTTATGATGCCGTTGGGACACAACCTGATATTGCCGATCAAATGGCTAAATTGTACACGAAGATGCAGATTACGCATGATATTCCAAAGACCATCTTCTACTCCTTGAATGACAACGATTGGATGCAATTAGCTACGATGATGGGTGCCTTCCAAGAGGGTGGCAAACAACGCTTGCAACTCGGTGCCGGCTGGTGGTTCAACGATACTGCCGAAGGAATGGACGAACAATTGCGGGTCTTCGCCGAAGAAAGTCTGTTGCCTAACTTCGTCGGTATGCTGACTGACTCACGGAGCTTCCTGTCATACCCACGTCACGAGTACTTCCGTCGGGTTCTGTGCAACTTCTATGGTAAGTTGGCAGAACAAGGCCGGGTACCTGACGATGAAGAAATGTTGGGGAAGGTTGTTCAAAACATTTGCTACAACAATGCTTACAACTTCTTCAAGTTCTTCCCAGACAAGACGCCTGACGAGATTTTTGGCAAGTTAGCTGTTAAGAACTAGGACGAACGAAAAAGTCTCGCAGAACTTCCGTACGGGAGTCCTACGAGACTTTTTGTTTGCCATAAATGGCGAGTCATAGCTGAAAGAATCACTTGTTTTGGCGGGAAAGAATCGCTAGGATTGAATTGTGAATTCGCTTTCGTGAAAGGGGACTATTAACCGATGAATGAAAATCCATTAAATATTTTGCATACGATTGGGTTTGATCAGCTGTACCCAGTCATTCGTTGCCAACTGACCTTCAGTGATCCGTTAGACCAGCAGCGGCTGGTAAAGGCCATCAACCTGACGGCTCAGGTGGTGCCGGAACTATTCTGCCGCTATGAGATGAGCGATAATAGTTGGCAACCGGCAGTAACGGACGGGCAAGAGGTCCTAAATATCTTGCCAGCGGATGCCCAGCTGGACGCAACCCCAGATTGGGAAAAGGATGCGCAGGTTCGTTTTGACCTGCAGCCGGATGGCGCCGGAAACCGATTGACCATTACGATGAGTCATATTTTGACTGACGGGAGTGGCTTTAAGCAATATCTCTATCTGCTGAGTAACCGTTACAGCCAGGGTGAGCGCGCGATTAAGGGCGTGACTAACGTCGTGAACTTGGATTGGTTGAAGACGTTACTGAAGCAGCACCCGGCTTCGGCTAAACAGGGGAATGTGGATCATCCTAGTAAACCGTTGTCCTTACCACAATTAACCAATGCTACGGGCGAAAAGCCACGGCCAAATGTTAGTGGTTGGCGCTTGACGTCGGATATGACGCGGAGCTTAATCAACGCCACCCATACCCAGGGTGTGACGGTGAACGATGTGCTGCTGACTACCTTTGGTAAGGCGGTACAAGCCTTTGATCGAGAAGGGGATGAGCTCGCGATCCCTTGCCCAACGGATATGCGCCAGAAGATTGAGGAAGACCCGGCAGCCTTGCGGATTGCCAACCATACGGCGCGGTTCAATCCAGCTATCCAGTCACCACGAGACGAGCCGGTTTCCGTTTCAGTTCAGAAGATGCACGTTGAAATGCAGCGGCTGAAGGACAGCGACCAATTTTTGGATTCGGTACGGTCGTTGATGGCGCAGTATCAAACGGAGTCGATCAAGAAGTTGCAGGAAATTGTCGAGGCTAACTATCACGTTCGGGCCATTGCGTTTACCAACTTTGGGATTATTGATGATTCACGGTTAGTATTTGCCGAAAACACAGTGACGAATTGCTTGATGACCGGTTCCTTCAGATATGCGCCAATGTTTCAGGTGGCTTGCAGCACATTTAAGGGCCAGCTGAGCCTAGGCTTTAATATGATTGGAACGACTGAAGAAGTTCAAGTCGGCCGGGTGGTCATCCATGACATGATTTCACGAATGAAAGAATTCATGGCCCAAGCAGAGGTCGGCGCCACGGTGATTGCGTAAGTCGGTTTTAGATGCAAAAAAAGCTCTCCCAAATTAATGGGAGAGCTTTTGTCTGGTTAAGATTACTTGAGTGGTTCAGTTTGCTTTTGGATCAGTTGTGTGTAAGATTGTGATAACGTTTGTTGGCTAGCGGCGTTATCGTTAGTCGTTGAAGCAACGGCTTGCGTTGCGAAAATACCTGAACCTAAAACAGCAACAGCAGCAACAACAGCTAAAACTCGATTAAATACTTGCATTATATAAATACCCCTTTTTCTTTCTTCTCTTCTCTTTTGTTCACGTGAACATCGTATGATTTTCTGAAAACAAAGTCAAGGGCCTAACCTTAATGTAATGGTTTACATCGAAATTTTTTTATTTTTATGAGAAAATCCCGAATTAAAAGGCTTTCTGCAACCGATTTAATGGCAACATTCCCATGAAAATTTCTGAAAAAGTGAGTATGATAGGAAGTACTGAGTAATTATGAGAAAGCGAGATGTTCAAATGACGCAAGCGCAACAAGACCCAGATAAGATTTCTCGAAAGAACCTGATCGCCATCTTTGCGGTGGCAATCATGGCCTTCCTGGGGATTTTGGTCGAAACTTCAATGAATGTGACGTTCCCAACACTGATGCGGACGATGCATGTTTCTCTGAGTACGGTTCAGTGGATTACAACGGGCTATTTGCTAATGGTGGCGTTGCTGATGATTACGTCGGCCTTCTTGAAGCAACGTTTCAAGAATCGCCAACTCTTCATTGCCGGGGCTTCACTCTTTATTTTAGGTGACCTGATTTGTGCGCTCGCACCGAATTTTCCGATCCTATTACTGGGACGTTTAATTCAAGCCGGCTGCGCGGGAATTGCCATTCCATTGATGTTTAACGTTGTTTTGGAGAGTGTTCCGCGATCGCGGCTCGGCTTTTACATGGGCTTAGCCGGATTAATCTTGATGATTGCGCCGGCGAGTGGGCCAACTTTCGGAGGAATTATGGCGTCGTTAGGGGACTGGCGACTGATTTTTTGGTCAACGCTACCAATTGAGGCCTTAATTCTGTTGTTGGGGGTTGGTGCGATTAATCAATTCTCTGAGGTCAAGAAGGGCCACTTTATGTGGGGCCAGTTCAGTCTCTTGGCAATCGCCTTCGTGAGTTTCACGATGGGACTCAATAGCTTAACCACAGCTGGCTGGTTGAGCTGGCAATTTCTTGGCGGACTATTGTTAGCTATTGTGACCATGACCGGCTACATCCTAGTCGCGAAACACAGTGACCGCCAACTATTGAAGCTAGAGATTTTCCGCAATCCAGTGTTTACCTTTAGCTTTGTGGCCTATGTGATTCTGCAATTCTGTAATATTGGGATTAACTTTGCGTTACCTAACTACGCCCAGATTGTAGTTGGGGCCAGTTCCTTATTCGGTGGGCTGATGCTCTTGCCAGGGAGCCTGGTTACGGCGATTCTGCAACCGTGGTTCGGTCATTTGTTGGACGAACATGGGGCCCGGCTGCCTATCCTACTAGGAAGCAGTCTGTTCTTCATTGCCGCAATCTTCTTTACGGTGCTGGGACAACATCTAAGTGTACTGGTGATCGCGATTCTCTATGTGGTGTTCAGTATTGGTCGGTCAATGGCGTTTGGGAATACGATGACTAACGGACTGAAAGAAGTTGACTTCAGTCAGCGAGCAGACGCCAATGCCATCTACAACACCGGACAACAATTTGCCGGTTCCGTGGGGACGACTCTGCTAGCCGCACTCATGTCTTCGGTAAAGGTTGACGGTATGTCCTATGCCCGTGAAACGGCGTTGGGGAGTCAGTTAGCATTCGGCTTGATTTTGACGCTTAGTATTTTAAACTTCGGGCTATATGCGATTGTCTTTCACTATCAAAAAACAGATAAGTAGATTAATTAGCGAGGGTCTTGCCAATGGTGAGCTCTCGCTTTTTATTTGGCAGAAAAATGGTTTATGACGGGGGTAAATGGTATTCTGGGGGAGTAGTATCTGTTGTACCCTAACTTATAAATAAATTTGTTGTGCCAGTGAATCTGGCAACAATGAAATCTGGTTTAGGAGACTTAGATAATGCGGCAAAAGTTCGGATTAATTCTAATCGGGATAATTTTTCTGGTTCTGGCGGGCTGTTCGGTACGGTCAGTTGCGCCGGGCTATCAGGCTCATCATACGATTAAAACGGGACAGCTGCGGGCAACCACGTTTGCCTTAGTCTCGAGTGCGGAAAACTCGACGGTTCATTATCAGCAGCAGTATGGGTATATTCAAGATATCGGTGATGGCCGGGGGTATACCGCTGGGATTATTGGGTTCACTTCCAAGAATGGTGACTTGCGTCAAGTTGTTAAACGCTACGTGCGGTTGCGGCCATATCATAACGGGTTACGCCGTTATTTACCCGCTTTAAAGCGAGTCGAGGGAACGGCCTCACATCGCGGGTTGGGTCCCGGCTTCGTTAGGGCCTGGCGGCGGGCAGCTAAGACCCGCCAGTTAGTGCGAGCGGAGAATGAAATTCTTAATCGGCAATATTTACAGCCCGTACTGCGAGCGGCGAAACGGGACGGGTTGAGTCCGTTAGGCCAATACATTTATTACGATGCCATCGTGGTGCACGGCCCGGGTAACGATGCGACTAGCTTTGGAGGAATTCGGCGTCAAGCCTTGAAGCAGGTTCCAGCGCCCAGTCAGGGTGGCAATCAAGCCCGGTACCTACAAGCGTTCTTAAAGGCGCGGGCGCCGGTTATGAAACGAGAGGCCGCCCACAAAGATCTTTCCCGTTTGGAAGTGCAGCGACGGTTAATTCAAGCAGAAAACTATCAACTGAAGCGGCCGTTACACTGGCAGATGTATAGCGATCAGTATGAATTGAAGTAGCGGCTGTCGGGGAAGACCCGTACGTCTGAACATAGTGTTTTTCCACAAAATCCTCCTCGCCTTGGTCAGTGTGATCTTAACCAGTAATCGTAGTATACCAGGTGTCTAGGCAGAAAGATAGAACAAACGTTCGCATTAAAAGTGTAATGAGCGCCGCCTGCTGATGCCTGCAATGCTACACGGAATAAAAATAAATATTTAAATTAGCAGTAGATGTGTCACCAATAAAGCCGGGCTGGAAAAAATCTCCAGCCCGGCTTTAGTCGTTAAACGCTATCTTCAATTCTGATGACTAATGTTCTTTGATATGAAATGCCAGTCGAACCACTAAGTTAGTTAAGAGTGAGACGAGTAAGGCGTAGCCGAGAATTAAGGCCAACAGGATGATGGCGGCCGTCATCACGCGTAGATACGTCGCCGCGATATTGCCCAACGTGAGTAAGATCGTGATGGCGGCGATGATGCTGATGAAGCCGATGAGCCCGATTCTAGAATTGGCGAAGTCTGCGGCGCTCAGGTCGAAGCCACCAATGCTGATATTCAAGGACAGTAAGATCATCACAATCCAGCGAATCAGCGGGTGAGAATCGCCGCCCAGGGCACCCACAAAGCCGTCCCAGTCTAAGTTAAATGGATCGGCGACCAATGCGAGCATCCCGTGGAACAAGCTGGGAATGAGCAACGCAGTGAGGCCGAGAAGCACCAGCGCACAGCCAAAGATGGGGGCGATGCCAATGAATAGGTTTCCCGTCGTTTGGTACCAATTGCGCTGATTCCAGGTGTGATTGACGTAGCCGAGCGCTAAGTCTGGCTGGCCATCAGCTCCCAATTGATTGGGATGCGGCCGCTTTAGGAGCCGAACTTGATCAATACGATGGCCGAAGATTACGGCCATTAGTAGGTGGCTGAGTTCATGAAGAAAGATCCCAATGAACCCCAGATACAACTCGCTGTTGACCCCTAGACCATTTGCCAGAAATTTCTTCGTGTCTCGGTTGAGGTAGGTCAGCAGTGCCACGAAGATCAATGGAATGACTAATAAGTCTAGGCCAACGATGCCTAAATTCTTAAGAATCGGGCTGAAATTAATGTTCATCCGTTATTCCAGCAGGTCGGCAAACGTTCCGTTCACCAAGTTGGCGAGATCAGTGGCATCCAATTCAACGGAACGGCCAATTTGGCCAGACGAGACCAAAATGGTGCCCTGTTCCTTCGCCGTGTTATCCAAATAGATCGGGAAGTGGTTCTTTTCCCAGATTCCCACTGGTGTATTGGCCCCGTGTTCATAGCCGGTCGTTTTGACGAGATCCTTCAGCGGCACCATATCAACTTTTTTGTTGCCCGACACTTTCGCCAGCTTTTTTTCATTAAGATGTTCATCAATGGGGAGCACGCCCACCACGGGACCGGTAGTGGGACCGCTGAGTACGAGCGTCTTATAGATGTGGTGCTCATCAACGTCGGCGTGGTCGACATCCATTTGAGCCACGTCCCCCTGGAGATGGGTGGCAAACTCATACTGCTTGTAAGCCACTTTATTTTTATCGAGAATTTGTTCAACAAGCGTTTTGTGCAGCCGCTTGCCTTTCTTTTTCTTAGCCATTTAACTCACCTTTCAGTACATAAAATAATAAATTGGACCGCACTTTAAAAATAAATGGAACGGTTGTTTCCTGATAAAAGCAGACACCGCCGCCAAAACCTGTTATACTCTATCACAGTAGAAGTCTAGTTGAAGAGTTATGAGGAGATATCATGGCAGATTTAGTCTATCGACAGGTGATGCGGGACTTAAAGCAACGCATCCATCAAAATGAGTTTCCCAATAAGCGGCTGCCAGATGAACGAAGCCTGAGCGAAGCGTACGGGGTTAGTCGCAGCTCAGTCAAGCGCGCGCTCAGTGTGCTTGCTAATCAAGGAATTATTTTTAAAAAACGAGGGTCCGGGACCTTTATTAACCCATTATATATGAAAAACCAATCGATTTTTCAATATGAGGGGTCAAATTTAGGAATTACCGATAGTATGAAGTCCGCGGGTACGACGCCGGGCATTCGTCTGCTTAAATTTGATGTTATTCCAGCTAGTAAAGAAATTCAACAGGATCTGTTTCTGGCTGAAGGCGATTTCGTGTACGAGATCAAACGCTTGCGGTTATTTGAAGACAAGCCGTTCATGATCGAGACGGGCTATATTCCCATCAAGATTGCCCCGAATTTATCACAGAAGACGGTGTCGGAATCTATCTTTAATTATCTGGAATCGCAGGGTAAGGTCGTGACCAAGTCCTTCATGTCGATTCGCACCTTGCCTTCGACGGCGGATGATCAGAAGTTGCTGAACCTAAAGCCGGTTGAACCCGTAGGTATCATGGAAGGGGTTTTCTTCTTAGATGACGGGACCCCGTTCGAAGTGTCGAATATGCGGTTACACTATCAATATTTGAACTATAACACCTTTGTCTCGTTAGATGAAGAATAAGTGACAGCGAATGACGCCTGAAGAGGGGGTCATTTTTTTATTGGCTAAATTTAACGGAAAATACGAACAATGCTACAAGAATTACTTATATTGGTATAACCAATTACGATGATAATCGACCCAAAGTAGCGGTGCAAATGGGGCCTAAGTCGCTAAACATCAGCTTTTTAGTCGTGGTTCGTTCTTTTATAAAATTGATACGATCCAATTATATAAAAGGTTGACTTTTATTAAAAAAGCGTTATTATAAGACTTGTAAAAAGCATCCCGGTAGTCACTACGAGATAAATTTTACGTTAAGTTCTATCAACTAGATCGTGCAGTTATAATTTCAAAGAAGGAGTGTTAATTACATGGCAAATGCAGACTTCGATTCCAAGTCTTACTTGGAAGGCGTTGACAAGTATTGGCGTGCAGCAAACTACCTGTCAGTCGGACAGTTATTCTTGCGTGACAACCCATTATTGAAGCGTGACTTAACCTCTGATGACGTGAAGATCAAACCTATTGGGCACTGGGGAACAATCGTTTCTCAAAACTTTATCTATGCTCACTTAAACCGGGCAATCTTAAAGTACAACTTGAACATGTTCTACATTGAAGGTTCAGGTCACGGTGGCCAAGTTATGGTTTCTAACTCATATCTTGATGGTAGCTACAGTGAAATTTATCCAAATATTTCTCAAGACGAAGAAGGCTTGAAGCGTTTATTCAAGCAATTCTCCTTCCCAGGTGGGGTTGCTTCCCATGCCGCACCTGAAACGCCAGGTTCTATCCACGAAGGTGGGGAACTTGGTTACAGCCTTTCCCATGGTACTGGTGCTATCTTAGATAACCCAGATGTCATCGCGGCTGTTGAAATTGGTGACGGGGAATCTGAAACTGGTCCTTTGGCCGCTTCATGGTTCTCTGACAAATTTATCAACCCAATCAAAGATGGTGCGGTATTGCCAATCATCAATATGAACGGGTTCAAGATTTCTAACCCAACCATCCTGTCACGGATGTCCGACGAAGACTTAACGAAGTACTTCGAAGGAATGGGCTGGGATCCACACTTCGTTGAAATCGAAGCCGGCGACACTGACTTCATGCGGGTTCACGAAGACATGGCTAAGACGATGGACGACGTTATTTCTAAGATCAAGGCTATTCAAAAGCATGCTCGTGAAAATAACGACGATTCATTGCCAAACTGGCCAATGATTATCTTCCGTTCACCTAAGGGCTGGACTGGTCCTAAGGCTGACTTGGATGGTAACCCAATCGAAGGCTCCTTCCGTGCTCACCAAGTTCCAATTCCTGTTGCTGCTGGTGATATGGAACACGCTGATATGTTGGTCAACTGGTTGAAGTCTTACAAGCCAGAAGAACTCTTCAATGAAGACGGTTCTGTTAAGCAAGAAGTCCGTGATATGGCCCCTAAGGGTGATCAACGGATGGCCATGAACCCAATCACTAATGGTGGGATCAAGCCACAACCATTGAAGTTGCCTGACTACAAGAAGTACGCTGTGGACACCACTGAACATGGCAAGACGATTGCTCAAGACATGTTAGTTTGGTCCAAGTACTTGGCTGATGTCATGAAGTTGAACCCAGATTCCTTCCGTGCCTTTGGTCCTGACGAATCCAAGTCTAACCGGCTTTACGCTATGTTGGATTACGGGAAGCGTCAATGGATGGAAAACATCAAGGAACCTAACGATGAAAACATGGCTCACGAAGGTCGGGTTATTGATTCACAATTATCCGAACACCAAGCTGAAGGTTGGTTGGAAGGTTACGTTCTGACTGGTCGTCATGGGTTCTTCGCTACCTACGAATCATTTGGTCGCGTTGTCGATTCTATGTTGACGCAACACTTCAAGTGGTTACGTAAGGCCGCTGAACAAGAATGGCGTCATGATTACCCATCCTTGAACTTCGTTGATACGTCAACTGTCTTCCAGCAAGACCACAACGGTTACACTCACCAAGACCCAGGTATGTTGACGCATATGGCTGAAAAGAAGCCAGCATTCGTTCGCGAATACTTGCCAGCCGATGCCAACACCTTGTTAGCCGTTGGTGATGTAGCCTTCCGGAGTCGCGAAAAGATTAACATCATCGTGACCTCCAAGCACCCACGTCCACAATGGTTCTCCATTGATGAAGCCACTAACCTGGTTCACAATGGGTTGGGCTACGTTGACTGGGCTTCTACGGACCAAGGTCAAGAACCTGACGTTGTCTTTGCTGCCGCAGGGACTGAACCAACTTGGGAATCATTAGCAGCTATTTCACTGTTACATGATGAATTCCCAGAAATGAAGATTCGGTTCATTAACGTGGTTGACTTGCTGAAGTTACGTTCACCTAAGTTGGACCCACGGGCAATCTCTGACGAAGAATTCGATCGTCTGTTCACGACCGATAAGCCAGTTATCTTTGCCTTCCACGGCTTCGAAGGCTTGATCAAGGATCTCTTCTTCGACCGTCACAACCACAACGTTCACGTTCATGGTTACCGTGAAAATGGTGATATTACCACGCCATTTGACATGCGTGTCTTGAACCACTTGGACCGTTACCACTTGGCTAAGGAAGCCGTTGATGATATCGATGCCTACGCCGTTAAGGGCGCCTACTTCGCGCAACGGATGGACGACATGGTTGCTAAGCACAATGCTTACATCCGTGAAGTCGGGACTGACTTGCCAGAAGTTAACGCTTGGCAATGGAAGCCATTGAAGTAAGCTCACTTACTTTTTAAAGCATAACTAAATGAAGAGCACCCCCTCAGCTTGCAAGAGTTGAGTGGGTGCTCTTTTTATGGCCTGTGAAGATTATTCAGTCAGCAGTGAAGCACCTGAAATAGGCAACCTTATGCGTGAGCTCGCTGGCTGTGATGGCTCAGGAACCATGCCGGGATGGCGGTGATCAGGATAAAGCCGACGGACCACAGAAAAGCGGACTGGTAAGCGGCATTCAAACTGCCACGAGAGATCTCATGTTGAATAATGGTTGCCAGAACGGCCGTCCCCATAGCACCGCCAATGTTTTGCAGCATCCGGGTGGCCGTGGTGGCTTCAGCGATTAAATTTTGCGGTAAGCCCACGTAGCTATCGGCCATGACGGGGATGGTGAGCCCGCCTTGGCCAATTCCCCGGATAAACAGGGCGAGTAGGACCCACCAGATTGAGGTGTGCGCCGTAAAGTAAACGAAGGGGAGTGTCCCGGCGATCGCGATGACTACGGCAACTAGGACGACCCAGCGCGCCCCAATGCTGTCGGTTAATTTGCCAATCTGACTACGCGAGATGAGTAACCCCACCCCCTGAGCAATCAAGACGGTACCGGACCAGACGACGCTGAGGCCGCGGGTATTTTGCAGGTACAACGGCAGTAGGAACATGGCCCCGTTGACGGCGATTCCCGAGAGCATCAGGATGACGGCAGCGGCATCAAAGGTCGGCGACTTGAAAAGCTGCAGGCTCACTAAGGCATGTTGTGGCCGGCAAGCCCCGTAAATCACGTAGGCCAGGAGGCTGATGACCGCGATGAGTAGTGGTGTCAGCACGTGTGCCGACTGTAGCCGGTCGCCCGTGCTAAAGCGCGTAATGCCAATGATCGCAAAGGTAAATAGACTTGCCAGGAGTGCCAGACTGGGGAGGTCAAAATGTTTTCCTTGATGAGGAGCCGGAAATGACGGTAACTTCCAGACCAGCAGGATCAAGGCCGTGAGTACCAGTGGAATATTGATGATGAAGATCCAGTGCCAGTTCAGGGCTTGAATCAGGTAGCCACCGATCGTCGGTCCTAAAATAGGGATGAGCACGGCGGGCATACCCACGACGGCCATGAGTTTGCCCAGCGCTTGACCACCTGCAACTTGGACGATAAGAGTCGTGATGAGGGGCACAATGGCGCCCGCAGCGATCCCCTGGATAATCCGGCCAGCAATCAGAATTGGTAGGGTGGTCGCCCAGCTAGAGAGCAGCAACCCCATTAAGAAGACGACGAGGGCGCCTAGATAAAGTCGTTTACCATCGAACCAGTTGGCCGCCCAGCCGGTGATGGGCACGGTAATGCCGAGAGCTAACACGTAACTGGTGGTAATCCATTGAACGGCGTTGACGGAGACGTTTAACGACTTCATAATAGTGGCAAGAGCAACGTTAGTCATAGTCGTGTCGAGTAGGGGCGCAATGGCACCGATAACGAGAAATAGGGCCAGTTGCGTCACTTGTTGTGCGGATTTTTGAGTAGACATAGAATCACCTGATTTTTGTTTTAGATACGGCCGTATCTTATATTCAGACATCCTACTCGTATCACGAGCTAAAAACAAGGGAGAATCGATCAAGATGGCAGAAAAAAAGACCCGTCGACGGGGAGAAGCGCTAAAGGAAGCGATTCTCCGAGTTACGTGGGATGAGTTACAAACTAAAGGTTATCAGCGGTTAACGATGGAGGGCGTGGCCGCGGCGGCTGCGACCACCAAGACCGTCATTTATCGGCGTTGGCCGGATAAGGCGCATCTCGTCATCGCAGCTTTTGGCAGGTTTGGCGGCTTTGATGGCTATGTCGTGCCGGATACGGGGAAGTTGCGTACGGACTTTCTTGCTCTAATGGCGCAGGTAGCGGCTTTCTTGGACAAACTAGCAGAAGAAACGTTTCGAGGATTACTGGCCGATCGACTACAACATTTGGACTTGGAGAATCTACTCACGCGCGCGAGCTCAGGCAACGGGATTCAAGCGATCGTGCAGCCAATGCTGGATCACGCTGCGGCTCGTGGTGAAATTGCGCACGCTGACTGGCCGGATCGACTGGTTAATCTGCCGGGAATCTTATTGATCAATGAGGTGATTACCCGCCAAGAATTATCGCTGGCTGCCCGGTACGAGATGGTCGATGAGATTCTATTGCCCGTTTTCGGTGCGACTGCACGGGCGCCTAAGTGAGTGAATCGCTGACAAGTTGGCAGTGACCTCATGAAAGATCCCCCTTCAGCATCAAAGATAACGATCCTAAAGGGGGATTTCAACGTGGTATACTATTTTTAATCTTACGCTTGAATGATTGAGAAATAGACAAACAGATAATTTCTACCGCCTTGCCGTTCGCCAAATTTGAGCTGGACCGCTTCTCAGGCCGCAGGCGATCCCCACAGCAGGCGGAATCTCTGCCTGCTGCAGGGGACGGGTTTAGGCTATTTTCAGACTAGAATTCTTGTCACTTCAGCGTTGGTAATGGCTTTAGTCCTTACGCTGGCTGGTGAAGCGTCACCGCGATCAGCGTGACTTGATAACTGGAATTAGGCGCTTTAATCGTCACCGTTTCACCGGGATGATGGCCTAACAGGGCGCGGCCTAGTGGCGAAACGCGGGTGATTTTGCCGGCTTCGAGGTCAGCCTCTTGGGTCCCCACGATTTGGTAGCTGACTTGGTCGTCGTCGTCCATAAATTTAAGGGTGACCCATTTACCCAGCTCGACGGTATCGTCTTGGCTGGGGGCCACGACTTGCGCGTATTGTAATTGCTTGTTGTAGAAACGCAGTTGGCTTTCCAGATGGCGTAAGTCGCGTTTAGCAGCAGAATATTCGGCATTTTCCGAGAGATCGCCGTGGGCTCGGGCCTCCGCCAGAATGGCGATCTTTTCTGGGCGATCGGCCTCAAGCGCCGCAATCTTAGCTTGGAGGTCCCGGTAGCCCGCCGCGGTGATGGGATTGAAATCTCTGGCCATGTCATGCACCTCATTCCCTAGAATTTACCTCAATTTTACCAATTTCTGTCAAAAAGAAAAGGAGTTCTCCTGATGAAATTATCCGGTACATATTGGTTACGACAGGCTGGAATTGGTCTGATCGTTATTTTAATCGTGGCCACCTTAGGTCATTTAAATTACACCCAGTGGCGGCTGATGCCAGGGATAACCGGTGCTGACTGGTATTTCCTGATATGTTGGCTGTGTTTTCCGTTCGCCAAATGGGTGGTGTTGGAAGATCGGCGGGAGGTCAAAGCGCCAACCATCCGTCGTCGTAAGAAGTCGCGGGCGGCTGACCAGACAGCTTCGGTCTATGAGAAGATGGCCCGCCCAGCGCGGGAACCCCGGTTGGAGGCAGCGCCCAAGACGCCATTGAAGTGGTACTGGCGGGTTTTGATCGACCTGGTGTTAGCGTTTGTCGGCCCGCTAATCTTAGGTGGCTTCGTCACTTATTCGCTACGACACAATTAAATTGCACTGATTTGTTCTGCTTTAACGTGCAAATATTGACGTTTTTGCGATTTAACGCTCGATAAGTAAAAAACATGATAGAGTAGTGACAGTTGGAAGGGGTCAGTTTTCACAGGACTGATGTTGCGAATCAACTAGTTAGAGTGTGCGTGGTTGAGGTAACTATTTGGGGGAGACCGCAACTAGATTCGCACCCTGAGATTATCTAATCTAGAAGGTGTCTGGCAGAGTAGAAGATTGGTCTGGGACTTTAGGTAGCAGGTAGTATAAATTTCAGCAATGGACTGAAGAGTGAGCGACTAAATCGGGTTATTCTCAATATCTAAGGCTTTCATGACTTTGTTAGAACTTGGGGGAGTGCTAATTGGGCCGACGCCGGTAATTAAATAATCCAGTTTGAAAGAGGATCATCTGAGGGGATGATTCCTTTTTTGTTGGGAGAAACGATTGCAACTTGTCAGAAATCAAGGTACATTTAGGGGTGATAGGGTTACGGTGTAATTGAGTTGTGGTATTGGTTAATTTAGTGACCAAAAGTAACTCAAACATGAGCGGTTGAAAGGGTATGATCTAATGTTAGCCGTTTATCTTTGTGAAGATAATCAAGAACAATTAGCGCATTATACGGATGTCGTCAAGCGATACGTGATGATCAATGATTATGATATGCAAGTGCGGTTGGCCACGCCTAGTCCCCAGGCCCTGTTGAAGGAGCTGGCGGACAATCCCCCCGAGTACGCGTTGTTCTTTTTGGATATTGAATTTCCTGCGGAAGACACGACGGGACTGGAAACGGCGATTGCCATTCGTAAATTGCTGGGCTTCGCTGAGATTGTGTTCGTGACGACACATTCGGAAATGGCCTTACTGACCTTCGAACGTAAGGTGGAGCCGATGGACTTTGTGGTGAAGGATTTAGGTCGGGCACAGATTGATCAAAAGTTACGTGAAAATGTGGATTACGGTTATCAACGCTACACCAACTATTTGGGCAACACGGAAAATCTCTTTAGCTATAACATCGGCGGCCGAACGTTTAGCCTGCCGATGGGGGATGTCTACTTCGTGGCGACGGCGCCAACGCCCCATAAGGTCACGGTGCACGCCGCTAATCAGCTGGTGGAGTTTCCCGGTTTTCTTAAGGATATTGCGGATCAGTATCCTGAACTTTATCGGACGGATAAGAGCTTCCTGGTTAATTTGGATAACGTGAGCGGGATTGACCAGGATACCCGCCGCTTGATTTTTCCTAATGGGGATCAGACTGACGTGGCAACGCGGCGGTTTCATGAGGTGAAGACGTTGGTACAAAAACATTTGAAGTCCTAAGAGGGTGCAAACATGGTGGACTGGTTTCAAATCTTCGGTCGACAGTTCTGGGTGAACTTGGTGCTGGCGGTCACGATGCAGTGGTTCATTACCTTATGGGTGGGGGTAATTCGGCCCCAAAACTGGAAATTACCCTTAAAGTGGATCGGCTGGGGTCTCATTCCCGCCTTTATCGGGCACTCTTGGAGTCTGCTGATTCCCCCGATTAGTGCCTTGACCTACTTGATTCATCACCGGCGTAAATCAACGCTGATCTTCGTTAATGCCACGATTGTCACCTATTTGGTCGTGGTGCTGGTGAATGATGTCTGTCGTCAAGTCTTCATCGAATTGTGGGGCGTCGCGTTTACCAATAGTGTGTCGGGACTAGCTGCTCGCTTGATTTTTCAATTTTTCATCTACATATTATTCTCGGTAGGTGTGTCCGGGATGCGATTACAGCCGGGGAATCTGGATGCGTTGGAGTTCAGCCGCAAGGAGCAATGGACCGTCGTCGCTTTACTGGGGAGTCTAGCGTTATTGGCGGAGATGTCCTCGCTGATTATTCACCAATTGAAAATTACGCATGCCATGCTGACGTTCGCACTGAGCATTGAACTGGTGATGATTCTGCTGATTACGGTCAGTCTGTTTGCGTTTCTACAAAGCTTTTTTCACCGGCAGCGCGTGCGTGCGAATGCCCAGGAAAGTCGTCTGAAACACCGGTACGATCAGCGGATGTCGGATCAGCTACAGGCGATTCGGCAGTTTACGCATAACTACCAGCAACAGATGCTACGGTTGGGAGATTACCTCGATGCTGAGGACTATGATGGCTTAGCCGCGTACTTTCAAACGCTCAACTCGCGCTGGTCAACGACGCATCATCTGGTGGGAATTGAAGCGGATGGCCTCAGTCAATTGACTGATCCGCCGTTGAAAAGTTTGCTATTTCAGAAATTGTTGGCGGCCCAGAACCAAGGGCGGGAGATTCGGCTAGAGATTCCCGATCCGGTCAAGACGATTCCCATGGATAGTATGCAGTTGTTGCGGGTGATGGGGATCCTCCTGGACAATGCGATTGAGGCGCCGGCAGTCGGTGAAAATACCACGATCTACTGCGCCATTTTGGATTATCCAACCTCGGTGGAACTGGCGGTAGCTAATCCCGTCTCCCCCGATAATCCGCCGAAAATCAATCAATTTATGCAGGCGGGCTATTCAACCAAGGGCAAGGATCATGGCCTGGGCTTGAGCACGGTGCACGATATTATTGACCACACGGATAACGCGGCCTTGCAGATCGCGATTAAACGGGGGCGGTTGTATTTCACGGTGATTCTAACGAAGCCAGGGAGGTGAGCAGATGATTACGGTTGATGTGGTGAGCTTTGGACTCGCGGACTTCTCGCTGGTTTTTTGGTTCGTCTACTTTCAGTATTATTGGTTTCCACGCCTGCGCGTGAAGAAGAATTTCTTGCTGTTTTGCGCGCTGATGGGGTTGGGGTTTATGGTCGTTGACTTGCTGAACCCGTTCACGGCGTCCAGTTCGCTGCTGGGCATGTTGCCGATTATTGTCCTGCTCGTTATTGAAGTGGGGATGCTCGCGGCCCAGAACAACTGGCAGTTATTGCCGGCATTTATCGATGTTTCAATTCTGGCGTATCTCTTGACGGAATTCGTGGATATGTCGGTGATTGCGGGGACGATTCGGTTGACGAGTGTCCGATTTGCGGCCAGCGTCTGGGGGACCCTCACGGAGCTGACGATTGATACGGTCATCTTTACCATGATTGCCATGGGTATCCTGTTGACCCGGGCACCGATGGAAAATTTGATTCACGCAATGTTAGGCCGATCATCGGAATATTTATTCTTGATCTTCATGACGGTGATCGGGCTCGTCTACATTCTATTTGAGTATTCACTGCAAAGTTTGGCCGACTCCGACCAATACCTGATCTTCTTAGCCGGGATATCGGGCACCTTGGTGATTGGCCTGACGCTGAGTACGTATATGCTCATGCAGACGCATTTGCAAGAAGAGCACACGCAATTACAGACCCAGCAGCAGGCATTTCGTGAGCAATACACGACGGAGCTCAACCGCCAGTTGGGGGCCGTGCGTAAGTTCAGTCATGATTATCAGAATATGTTGTTGGGTTTAGGCGGCTATTTGGAAGATGAAGATTACGAGGGATTTCGCCAATTATATATTGATATTCGGTCGGGCTGGCAGACCAGCAACGCTGCTGAGCTGACCGTTGATGATTTGACGAATATTCCCAACGCCGGCTTGCGTTACGGGTTATACCATAATTATTTATTGGCGCGCGAACAGGGGGTTCAGCTCTTCGTGAAGGTGCCGGAACCCCTAACGGCAACGGTGGCAACGCTGAAGGAAATGGTTAAACTCGTGGATAAGACGCTAGTTCCAATCTTGCCGGAGATCAGTCGCGTGCAGCCAGCCATCATTACGCTGGAGCTGACCGAGACCCCGCAAATGTTGCGTTTGTCGCTAACATTTCCGGTGCCTGCGGATGCGCAGGTGGATGGCAAGCACCGCGTCGTGGCTAAGCAGGGGATGCTGGATTTTTCTAAATTACAGCGTTCCTTGCCGCAGGCGGCCACCAGCAAGTTGACGGTTAAATTTCACTGGGGCCAATTGGTCGTTGCCTTACCGAAGGGATAGTTCAACCATTGGAAATTTCACAAAGTTGGTTTGCTGAGACAATTAACTGAAAAATAATCTAGTGGATAAGCGTAGCTCTGAAAACGCTTGCATTTCTACAGCCATCTGGTATACTGGGACTTGTAATACCAATCAATCTCTTGCAGGAACTCGAATAATTCGGCAGTTTGACGAGTTCTTAACTTTGTGAAAGTTGCTCTTATAGTAAATATTAGAGTTACCTTTATAAGGCCGGATTAGCCGTTGAGGTTCGTTCGGTGGAGAGACTCAATACTACATATTGAGATTATGGCTAAGCTGAGTAAACAGCGTTTTCCTGACTACAAACTTGAGGATGTTGTCGCTCAATGATGCTAGTGGACCGGAGTTGGTTGCTCCGGTTTTTTGTATGCAGGCCGCCTTACCGTTCGCCAAATTTGAGCTGGAGCGCTGTGGGGAGGACGGTTCGAGCCATGGAGCGGTCTCGAACCTCGCTTTGAGCCGAAAAATCGCGTCTCAAAGACGCCATTTTCCAAGAGAACCACTCGGAAAATCCCACGGCTGAGCTCAAATTTGACTCACTCACGGCTACATGGGTATCGGCAAGTCTTTCGTCTTTACCGGTCAACAGACACAGTATTCTTAGATGACTGAGGCAATGACAGATAAGATTGTCATCAATTGACTCCGAAGCGCTGAATAGCCACGCCTCCAAACCAGTGTTGTGGTAGAACACAATCAAAGCCAGAGGAGGTCAGGGATGGAGCCAGCTGTGAACGAGAAGACTGGTGCTCTTCCAGTCTGAAGCGTCCCCACAGCAGGCGGAATCCCTGACAGCCGCAGGCGACTGGTTTGAATTTATTATATTTTATTACAAGAAAAACCATCGTGTAGCTCAGCCGCATCCGAGACTACACGATGGTTTCACTTTATCAAACTAATTTAAGTTGAGTACTCCCCAAACCAATAAGATGGCCAACAGTCCTATGAGAATGATTAGGGCTAATTTTTGTTGCCAGCGCATCAAATCCCCCCTAGTCACATCAACTAAACACAGTATAACCGGATTTGATGATTAACAACCACAATCGTCTTCATCGTACGAAAAGTGACGATTACGCGTTTAAAGGTTGTGTAAGAGCTACTTTTGAGTAAAGTGGTCGAAATCAGCCGGTACAGGCGCTGTCACGGTCGTGAGCGATTGATCGAGGGTAAATGGCTGTGAGAAGGCTAAACGCCAACAGTGGAGCCGAAGACGGTTATGAGTAGGGGGTCCATACAGAGGATCGCCGATTAATGGATGTCCCGCCGCGGCAAGGTGAACGCGCAATTGATGGGTGCGACCGGTATCTAGCCACAGCTTGACGAGTGTAGCCTCGGCTTGGTGATCCATGACGGCGTAGTGCGTGATGGCAGCTTGGGCGTGTTCACCGTTGACCCGTCGTTTTCGGCGATCATCCGGGTCACGACCAATGGGATCGGTGAAGGTGCCACGGCCAGATAGGTGCCCGTGAACCCAAGCTAGATAGGTGCGGCGAACGCGTTTGTCCGCGATGTTACGCACCATAATAGGCACGACGGCAGGGGTCTTGGTCATCATCAGGGCGCCCGTCGTCTCCTGATCTAGGCGGCTCAGGATGTACGGTCCAGGCTGTTTCTCGCCGAGGTAGGCCGCCACGTGATTGAGCGTGGTTCCCCGTTCGCCGGGTTGATTGGGGTGGGTTTTACTCCCGCGGGTCTTGTTAATGATCAATAGGTCGGCCGTTTCATAGAGGACCGCTACGGTTGCGGCGCTGTCTGGCGCGACGTTGGGAAAGGGTTCCGCAAAGTCTTGCGGCAGGAAGGTCAGCTGAACCGTTTCGCCCCCGCTGACCGGTTGGTTCATCGAGCGGTACTGACCATTGACGGTGACGCGCTGGCTGATGCGCAGATCGTGAATGAGATGTTTCGGGATTAGCCAGGCCGTTAAAAGTTGGCGTAAAGGCTGGGCGGGTTGCCCACTGGGAATGGTGATGGTGTAGGTCCAATGCATACGGCAACCTCCTTAGTCACTGCGTTGGGGTGATTAATCAGACAAAATGACCCACCGCAAATGCGGCAGGTCATTTCAAAATTTGCTTATTTTGTAAGTTCTGGCTTAACGATCAACACGTCGCAGATTGCAGAACGACTAACATAATTGGTTACGGAGCCAACCATCAACCGTTCAACGGCGGTCAATCCAGTTGATCCAATCACGATCAATTCAGAACCGTGATCCGCTGGAAATTCGCGAGCGATAACTGGCTTAGGATTCCCGAAACGCACGTGAATGCTGACATCGGGAACACCAGCGTTGATTGCTTGTTGCTTCAAGCTTTCCAACCGATCTTGAACATCTTGGGAGAGCTTGTAGATGACATCGCCACTCACAGCGCCACCGTAAGTATCGCTGAATTGGTTGACTTCGAGGACGTTTAAGATATCAAGATGTGTTTGGTTACGTTTAGCGACTTCAATTGCTTTTTCTAAAACTGGTTGGGTTGCCTTGGAACCGTCAACGGGAACCAGAATGTTCTTGTATTGTTGTAACATATAGAATGCCACCCCTTCACGAGACATGTTGATACTTTACCTATACTATATCATTTATTGGCGACGGTGTAAGCACTTAATTATCTATCTGGCGGTGAAAGACCGTGAAAATGCCGTAATTAAGGGGGTTGCTGGATAGCAAAAAAATCTGCCGCTCACAATCGAAAATCCGTGGTCGTGCTGAGTTGTGACCAGGCTGGCGGTAGCGGCTGATTAGTCGGGGTGGATTTGATTGCTGGGAATCACCATCAGTGCTGTGGCCGTGACGTTAAAGCGCCGTTTCATGAGTATGTCGATTCGGCGCGTTAAATTGTAGATCGTCGTGGCGGTCATCTGCGGATCAACGGCCACGGTGACACTCACCATAATGAGATTGCCATCGTAATACGCTTTGAGAAAGACGACGGCGCGGATACCGGGAAAAGCCGCGACTTGTTGGCGATACTGGTCCTCCAATCGGGGATCAAAGTAGTCGACAAGGTTGAGACTGCTGGTACGGAAAATTTTTATCCCCGTGTAGAGAATGTAGGTCCCAAGAATCAAGCTGGCGAGGCCATCGAGCCACGTCGCCCGCCACCAGGCAATGCTCAGAATAGTCAGGACGGTGACGGCACTGGTTAGGGCGTCGGTCAGGGAGTCGCGGGCGGCCGCTGCTAAAGACGTATTCGCCAGGACCTTTGCCCAGTGACGATTGGCGAGCCATAACCACGTTAGTAGTAGGCTGGAAATCAATGCCCCCAGCGTGGCAACCCCTTGCTGAAGGTGATAGGTGGGCTGCTGGATCAAGACCAGGATCGCCTTGTAAATGATGTCAGCCGCAATGACGGCCATCACCAAGCCTGCAATTAACGTGTAGATGGTCTCGAAGCGAAACCGCGATTGCTGTATCCGTGGTCCGAGATGGATCTGATCTTCCTCAGAAATGGGCGCACCCCAGAGATCATCGTCCTTAGTCTTAGCGGCGATATACAGACCAGTCATCAGTAAGCCGGTCGAAAAGACCCCAGAGAAGTTGTTGAATGCATCCGCCCTCAGCAGTTGAGAATGCCCGAGTTGAGCACAGATGAATTCGACGATAAAGAGGGACAGGTAGACGATAATATTTTCCCATAGATGGTGGTGCGCGCGCCGTAAGTTAACGACAGTTTGGCGCTGGATTTGGTCCCAGGTGGCATGGGTTGTGGTGGGCATAACTGATCATCTCCGTAAGTCACGATTAAGTTGGCCTCAGTATCGGTCATGAGTAGGAAAAAGGGTTACTGGAAATACTTAGTTACGCTGTCCACATAATAAAATAAATTTTCGGTCGCAAAATTGACGACTGGGTTTAGCGGTTTTCCTCAAGCTCGCCGGGGCCAGCGTCACTATTAAAATGCTTATAAACGCTGATTTGACGGGCTTCATTTGGTTGGCAGCTTTGACGGATCAGCGTATAGTGACGAGTAAATGAGTAAACGGAGCATGGGAGGAGTCGCTACTTTGAGTGATTTGAAGACGATGGTATCGAAATGGCGGTACGGCTGGTTGGTCGGCTTGCTGTTGGCCGCGATGACTGGGTTGGGCATCTTGCGGATGCAGGGACTGAAGAAGGCGGTGGCTTTCCACCAGTATCTGTTAGGTGATTTTCAGCTTAGTAACTTGTCGCTGGTCGGCGTTCTGTTAATTTTACTGCCGGGTGTCGTGTTGTGGCCCCTGATTAAAGCGTTAGCCGCGCGGGGTACGGGTGCGGTGCGCGCTTGGCAAAATGTATTGGTGGTTAGTGGCTGGCATATTTTGTACAGTATGGTCATTCTGCAAGGACTCAAGTTAATTGCCCCACTGCCCATGCCCACCGCGAAGACCGTCTATACGAACTTAGACGCGTCATTAACGGGCGACTTTCTTGGCGCTGGCGGGGGCTTGATTTTCTGGCTGGTAACGATCGGGCTCGTGCAATTGGGCTTGGGAGAAAGTCATCCGCGTTGGGCGCAGTGGTGTCCCCTGAGCCTCGTACCGTTACTGCCGGGGATTGTCGGCCTGTCCGTCGTATTTCCAACCCAACTGACGAGGGTGGCTGCCGTCGTCACTGCGGTAGCGCCGCTGCTGATTCCACTGATCGTAGGCGGCGCCTTTGGAGTAATTGTCAGCTACGTAGATCGGATGAGCCACCGAAAAAATGTGCAACAAAAAACCGCCGCATCGTAGTGATGTGACGGTTCATGTGTGACGAGCTGTGGTAAAGCTTACTTCATACTAGAAGAAGTTAACGTCAGGTTCGTCCAGAAGTCCCAGTTGGCAGAGCTCATATCGAAGCCCTTAACCCGCTTGTTAACGGGACCCCAGTTGTAGCTGAATGTATCTGGAGCAACGGCCGCTTGGTCGTTCATGTAATCTTGCCATTCCTTGAAGGCCTTGATCCGGTACTTTTCGTTCCAGGCCTTGTTGTTGTTCATGTTGTTCATCAATTCGGTATTCTTCTTGGAGACGAAGTGACCCATGTTGTAGGTAGCATCTTCACCATAGATTTGTGTAGGCGTAGGTTCTGATGACAGCCCCCAGGCAGCGGCATAAACATCGATCTTGCTTTGCTTAGGCGCTTGCAGGGTGGAGTAGAAACTGTTCATTTCCATGGTCTTCCCCGTAGCCAACTTCACGTTCAAGCCAACCTTGTGCCATTGTTGCAGGTAGTCTTGGTATTCGGCAGCTTGTGCGGAAGTCCCAGTCATGGCACCGAAGTAGATGGTTAACTTCTTGCCATTAGGATCAGAACGCCACTTACTACCGTCACGCTTCTTGTAGCCAGCGTCAGTCAGTAACTTGTTGGCCTTCTTGATGTTCAGTGGGTAGCCCTTGGCGGATGAATCCCAGTACTTGCTAAAGATTGGTGGAATCAAAGTGTTGGCTCGCCAAGTGACACCATTACCGAACTTCTTGCTGACAGCATCCAAGTTCAAAGCATACATCATAGCTTGACGTAAGCTCTTGTTGGCCATCTTACTGTTCTTATCCATGACGTTCTTTTGTGTCTTGGTGTCGTAGTGCCCAACATTAAAGCCAAAGTAGTCATAAGCCAGAGCGGGTTGACCGACGATCTGATAGTTCTTAACGTTCTTCAACTGTTTGTAATCAGTCCCGTGCAGCACACTGTTTGGAATAGTGAAGTCGTACTTGTTAGACTGGATAGCCTTGTCGATGTTGTTGGAGGAAACCACGTTGATCGTGATGTGCTTGATCTGAGGTGTCTTGCCATAGTAGTACTTATTAGGAGACCAAGTTGTGGACTCACCTTCGACAATCTTATCCAGCTTGTAAGGACCGGTGAAGAGCGGATTCTTCCGTACTTGCTTGGATGAAGCCAACTTAGCGATAGGCACGTTCTTGATGTACTCGTAAGGTTCAACGGATCCCCAGATGAAGGAGTTCCCCAGGTACTGCATGGCGGGGGTGGCCTTGCTCAAGTGAATCACGGCAGTCCGGCCCTTTTGTCCGTCGGGGAAGGTGATTCCGGAGATTGTCTTAGCGCTTCCTGTGTGGTAGGCAGCCATCCCTTTGATATTATTAAAGTCAGCGGAGTATTGTTGCGAAGTCGTCTTCTTGTTGGCAATTACTTCGTAAGGGTATTCGATATCCTTAGCGGTAACGGGATCACCGTTGGACCACTTGGCATTCTTCCGTAAGGTGATCGTCACGGTCTTAGCCTTCCGGTTGATCGTTTGGTTAGCTAAACCACCCTTGATGATCTTGAAGTTCTTGTCGGTGTGGAACAAACCGTTAGTGTTACCCGGTTGGTCAGCGCCTGGTGAGAAGACATCAGTATCTTCAGCGTTTGTTGAGAGAACTGGATCAGCAATCCCTTGGAACGGCGAGTCGTTTGGTTCAGCAAGCTTTAATGTACTGTTCTTCGTTGCGGTCTTATCGGTAGACTTCGTGTTGTGATAAGCCGCTTTTAATTGAACGGAAGCACCACTGGTTCCGCTCTTGGAGCTGGATGAACTTTTGCTGGAACAAGCCGCGAGACTGACGGTTGCGAGAACCGCCATGGCGGACAAGGCGAGCTTTTTCTTATCCATACTATGTTTCCCCCTTGATTTTAAAATCCTCTATAAGACGGGCGGGTAATTCTCCTCAGGATTACTCGTCATGACGCTGGGTTGAACGAGACTAAATGGGTACGACTTTGAGTGGCCACCATCTCCTTAAATGAATGGTAAACGCTAATCGAGGGCGCCTTGTCGTTGCGACGCATCCGCAGCGCGACGAAGGACTTGTCCGACGTAGCTGATTGAGAGACAAAGAATAATGATTTCTAATGCGGCTGGTAACCACGTCCACCAATACTGGGTGATGTTGTTAGGATCATTGGCGTTGGCGATCATGGTCCCTAGAGAGGGCGTCTGGCTGGGTAAGCCGAACCCCAGGTAGGATAGCCCCGTTTCAACCCCAATGTTTTCGGCGAAGGACAGGGTACAGTCGACAATGATTAACGATGAAATGTTGGGCATGATTTCTCTAAAGATAATCTTCCAATGGCTAGTGCCAGAGGCTTTAGAAGCCGCAACGTAATCCTTCTCCGATTCGGCGAGTGTTCGTGACCGGATTAACCGCGACGTTCCTTCCCAGTAAAAGATGGAGAAGATGAACGTCAAGGTGACGGAGTTGTAATGCGGGATGATGGTGACCAGCACAATGATCATCATGGTCATGGGTAACATCATCATGAAGTCGTAGATCCGTTGCATGCCCCAGTCGATGTAACCGTTGAAGTAGCCAGAAATCAACCCCCAACAAATCCCGAAAGTTGATGAAATGACCGTCAACCCAATGGCAATACCAATGGAGTTCCGTGAACCGACAATCAGCTGTTTAGCCACGGAACGGCCGGCAGAGTCAGCACCCAGCCAGTAATCTGCGGTAAACGGTTGATTGAAGTACCCCATGATGTTAGTTTCCATCATCTTAGGCGTGTTAATGAATAGGGCACCGATCATGACGAAGAGAATGAAGCCCACAATGATAATGAGTGCTGCCATGGCGGGTTTGTCCGCCTTAAATTCACTCCAGATAATCTTAGCCGTGGAAGGCGTGGCTTCTGCCTGTGCTTCCTGGGTCAGCCGGGCTAAATCAGCCGCGGAAATATCGGAATGTCGCTCGAAGTTTTCTGCCATTTCTGTTTAGCCTCCTTTACTGGATCCGAATACGGGGATCGACAATGCTGAGAATAATATCTGATAATAATGTTCCGATTAAGTTTAAGATCCCATAAATCAAGACTAAAGCGGTGATGACGGTGTAGTCTCGATAACTGATGGAGTTCACGAAGAGTAAACCCATCCCGGGATAAGAGAAGACCGTTTCAGTAAAGATTGACCCGTTCAACAGGCCCGTGATGGAATAACCGGCGAAAGCAGCGATGGGGAGTAAGGAGTTCCGGAAGATGTGATGCCGGTAGATGTCCTTACTAGGCACCCCTTTAGACCGCGCAGTTCTGACGTAATCGGAATGCTTGGAGTCGATCACTTCGGACCGCAAGTATTGAACGATGTTGACGGTACCGAATAACGCCCCGAGCAGGCCCGGCAATAGGATATGGTAGAATCGCGACCCGAGGGTGTGTAGCCAGCCGGTGGCATCCGACGAAATTGATCCGGTAGTTGGGAACCACCCCAGAACATAACCGAAGATCCAGATCCCGATGACTAAGATCACGAAGAAGGGGATGCAGTAGGTCACGTAGGTGTAGACCCGGATGACCGTATCGGGGAGCTTGCCTTCATGGCGGCCAGCGTAAACGCCCATTGGTAAGGCGAAGACGTAGGTCAAGATCATGGTGAATAGTGCTAACCATAACGTGTTGGCTGCCCGGCTACCGATTAAGCGGGTGACGGGTTCTTGGTATTGATAACTGTTCCCCAGATTGCCGTGGAACAGGTGAACGACCCAGTTCCAGTACTGTTGGTACCAGGGGTCGTACAGACCGTTGATCTTCATTAAATGATGGATTTGAGCGGGGTCCGCCTTAGGGTTGATGGAGCCGGTAAAGGGATCACCAGGCATCGCTTTTGCCAGGAGGAAGACCAGGATACTAAGAATAATAACCTCGGGAATCATGATTAAGAAACGGCGTAAAATCGTTTTCCACATTAGGCCTGCACCTCTCCTTCCTGACGAGCGAGTTGTTGCGCAACATTTTGTGGTAAGGCAACCGCGTGAGTAGGGGTGACCTGAACCAGAGGATAGGCCTCGCCGTGCTCGTCGTAGTACTTACTTTGTTGCTCACGATAAACGGCTTCAACGGCCAGACGTGAGGCCCGATGAGCTTCACGCGCGTTGACGTCCGTCTCGGGAATGGCAGCTAATAATCGTTTGGTGTAGATGTGCAGGGGATGATTGTAAATGTCATCGCGCGTCCCAATCTCGACCAACCGACCGCGGTTCATAATGGCAATGTTATTGCACATGTGCCGAACAACCCCCAAGTCGTGGGAGATGAATAAGTAAGAAATCCCGAATTCACGCTGAATTTTCTTCATGAAGTTCAACACCTGCGCTTGAACGGAAAGGTCCAACGCAGAGACCGGTTCGTCGGCGATGATCAGCTTGGGATTAGTGGCAACGGCCCGGGCAACGCCGATTCGTTGCCGTTGACCACCGGAGAATTGGTGTGGGTATTTGTATAGGGCATCGGCATCTAACCCCACAATGTTTAATAGCTGCAGCACACGGAGCTTTTCATCGTCTTTGTTTAGATGCTCGAAGTTGCGTAGTGGTTCAGCGATGATGTCTTCAATCCGTTTCCGAGGATTCAGGCTGGACAAGGAATCCTGAAAGATCATCTGAACGTCGTGGTTGTAGTCCAACTTGCGACGATTCTCCGCTTTGGTAATGTCGAGACCTTTGTACATAATGGAACCACTGGTGACCTTTTCCAAGCCAACTACGGATTTACCGGTCGTGGATTTGCCAGAACCGGATTCACCGACTAGGCCATAAGTTTCGCCGGCTTCAATGTTGAAGCTCACACCATCCACGGCCCGAACGGAGTCAGTTACCCGATTCCAGAAGCCGGAGCGGATGGGATAGTGGACCTTTAGATCCTTGATTTCAATTAAGCTCATGCCGTCACGCTCCCTTGTTCATCTGGAAATTGGAAATGTTTGTAACAAGTGCAGCGGACCTCGTGTCCCGGTGCCACTTCATGCATCGTGGGGTGTTCCTCGTGTTCTTCGGCGGGCACCCAGGGGATTCTAGGTGCAAAACGATCGCCGGTAGCGGGCATCTTTTGTAAGGAAGGCACGTTACCTTGAATGACGTAAAGATCATCATTTTCGTTATCCCGCTGGGGCATGGAACGCAGTAGCGACCGGGTGTAGGGATGTTCAGGCGTGTTGAAGACCTGTTCGACGGAACCCTGTTCTACGATTTGCCCGGCGTACATGACGGCGACCTCATCGGCAGTCTCAGCAACGACGCCCAGGTCATGCGTGATCAGAATGATACCGGCGTGGTTTTCTTTTTGGATGTCGCGCAGCACATCTAGGATCTGTGCTTGAATGGTCACATCAAGGGCCGTGGTCGGTTCATCCGCAATGATAAGGTCTGGCTTGCAGGCAATGGCAATCGCGATAATGACCCGTTGACGCATCCCACCGGATAATTCATGTGGAAATTGCTTGGCGGTCCGTTGGGGATTAACGATCCCTACCTGATTAAGTAATTCGATGACGCGTTTATGTTTATCTTCCGCGGACAAATCAGTGTGATAATCCATCACTTCGCTGATCTGATCCTCGATGCGTTTCAAGGGGTTGAGCGCCGACAGCGGATCTTGGAAGATCATGCCGATCTTGGCGCCGCGGAATTGATTGTATCCCGATTCGTCTAACTTCAGAAGGTCGGTCCCTTCAAAATCAACTTCGCCAGAAATCTTGGTCTCTGCCGGATCATGTAAACCCATAATGGTAGTGGCCAGCGTACTTTTACCACAACCTGATTCACCAACGATGGCGAGAATTTCGTCGTGTTGGACCTGGAGGTTAATGTGGGAGATGGCGTCATAATACTGGCCGTCAATCTTAAAAGCCGTGCTGACGTCCTTGATATTTAGAAAGTTTGATGCGGTTTCCACGGAAATCCCTCCCAATGTTCTAATCTACTTCTCATTTGGCGCTAAAGCTGATGAATAAACGTATGTACGTATTCAATTTGCTTGCGGATAATAATTGTTTTTGATTATAGTTAATCAAATTCTCATTTACAACCCCTGATTTCTCAAAATTAGTCATAAGTTCTTCATAAAATCCTCATAAACTTTGATACATCAATCTTCGCAGAAATTGAATAAAATGATAAAATTTTTAACTTGAAAGCATTAAGTTGGTCAATTTGCTTGCTAAACCAATAGTTAATGGTGCTAATGTATACGAAAATCTGGAAAGTTATGCATGTATATTCTGAATGAGAAGAATCTAAGGTATTCCATTAGAATCGCCTGTTTTGTGCGAATTTGTGGTATGATACCAGTATTGATTACAGACTTTTTGAAAGCGATGGCTAGACGATGAGATTAGACTTTTCCGTTGCTGTTCACAGCTTGCTGTACCTGGACGAGAATCGTCCCCGGAAGATTGCAAGTCGCGAATTGGCGACGTCACTACAATTGAATGCGGTGATGATCCGCAACATTCTCTCAGTGTTGCACAAACAAGGTTATATTGAGGGATCCGTTGGGAAAAATGGGGGGTATCAGTTGATTCGGAGCCTGGACGAAATCAACGTGGGCGAACTTTATGACCTGACGATTCCGCCGACCATTAGCTATGCGCGCTTCATCACCGGTGACTCTAAGGGAACGAAGAATACGGATGCGACGGATATCTCCGCTAACATTTCACAAACCTTGACGGATTTATTTACGTTAGCGGATGAAGACTACCGGAAGTTCTATCATCAATTTACGATGACGGACTTGAAGCAGGACCTGCATGCGCACGGTTATTTCCGTCGGCTACTTAATGATTAACTTAGTGAGCAAAATGCTACTAAACTTTAGTTAGCGGCGTTATAATAAGGGTATAAAATCGAATGGTGACTAAGGCCACCATTAATAACAGTCGTGACCGCCAGAGGTGAACTTTGACGGGGGCTGGGTTCTCGCCGAGTGCGGGGACCTTTTTTATTGTTAAATTTTTATTTTGGGCGAAAAAACGGGAAATTTACACGGACTTTTCCATTATATGGACGCTAAATTGTAATCGGTTCCAATGCGTGCTATGATTTATCTTAGCCGGAGTCGTTAACCGGCGATTGGTTAATTCGAAAGGGGTTTTTGAGCTATGTATTGGTATGCCATGAAGTCACATGATATTCGTCACAACTTAGCAACCGAACAGTACTTAATGAACAACAAGCAATTCGATGAGCCATTGGTTCTGTTCTACTATGAAGGACCTTGCATTATCGTTGGTCGTAACCAGAATACGTTGGAAGAAATCGACCAGAAATATGTGGAAGAAAATGACATTACGGTCACCCGCCGGTTATCGGGTGGCGGTGCGGTCTATCAAGATCTCGGCAACCTTTGCTTTAGCTTCGTGGTTGATAGCGACAGCGAAGAGTTTGGCGATTTCAAATCATTCGTTCAGCCCGTGGTGGATGCTTTGCACGCGATGGGGGCAAAAACCGTCGAAGTTTCTGGCCGAAATGACATCTTAGTCGACGGCAAGAAGTTCTCCGGTAACGCGATGTATTCTCACAGTGGCAAGACGTTCTCACACGGGACGTTGATGCTTGACGTGGATCAAGACGTGATTGCCCATGCCTTGAACGTTCCAGAAGACAAGATGAAGTCTAAGGGCATTAAGTCCGTTCGTTCACGGGTCACGAACCTGAAACCTTACTTAGCACCGGAATATCAAAACTTAACGGTGCCGGAATTTAGAGACACCTTGTTGAAGGAATTGTTCCACGTGGACAGTTTGGATGCGATTGCGGACAAGGAAGTTAAGATTGCCGATGATGAAAAGGCGGCTATCGACCAGATCTTCAATGAGTACTACGCCAACTGGGACTGGGTTTACGGAAACTCTCCTGAATTCACGGTCAAGAAGCGGCAACACTTTACCGCGGGGACCATTGATGCGCGTTTGTTGGTTGACGGCGGGAAGATCGAAAATATCAAATTCTATGGAGATTTCTTCGGTCCTAGCGACGCAACCGAATTGGCAGAAAAGTTGAAGGGCGTGCGTTATGACCGGGAGCACGTCGGAGCTGTATTGAATAGCGTCAACACCCAGCTATACTTCAACGGGATTGATACGCAGGATGTTTTAAACCTGCTAGTCGATTAAATCTCGGCTAAGAATTCTGGGATTTGCTGATTTTATAGACTAGATACGTTAGAATAGAAAATGAAATTGACGAAAGCGTGGTCGATTTGAGACCGCGTTTTTAATTACTTAGGAAAAATTGAGGAGTTTAATTTTAAATGAAAGATCGTAACGTGATTGCCTGGGCCATTATTTCGCTATTTGGTTTCCTGGTCATTAATTTTCTGATGTCGCGCTCGTTTGTTGGTTTGACTACGTCCATGAGTGAATTTTGGCGGTCCTCGGCTTTAGCCGTTGGCTTGTATGCCATTACCATTGTGCTCGCTGCGTTGGATTGGCGGCCGTCATTTTATCTGATGGGACTGGTAATCGGGATGTACACGCTGTCGCTGATCAGTGTGCTGATCACGATGTGGAGCTATGACCGGGCCGCGCTGGTCGTTCGGCTGTTGATGTCTGTCGGCAGTATTGGCGTCATGGTGGCCAATGCATACTGGCTCGTCCTCGCGTTGCGGCTCCGCAAATATGAACGTGATAAGCGCGATCGGGAAAGATTCGGGCATTAAAACGAGGTGGGTAAATGAAGCGAGAAGTACAGGCACTTATTGATGCAGTAGCGGATGATAAAATAGAACATTTTACGGCGGAAACCACGCAGGCCAAGTTCTTTGCTGATCCAGATGGCACCATGGCACCCTTGGCGGCCTTCATGCGTGATCAGATTGGTGAAGATAACTTGGCCCAAGCCTCATTGAAACTCACTGACACGGAAGCCTCCGTGCGGTTGGAGTTAAGTGTCATCAACCTGCCGTTGCAGGACACGAAGACGGTTGGCAAGATCATGGAAACCGATGAGGAACGTGAACTGAACGTTTACGCGGTGATTGAGACGCCAGATATCAACGTGTCTGGTCTGCGGATTGATGCGTTGGCACCGGCCACGACTTACGTGGAACAGGCAGCCACGGCTGACCAGAGCTTGCATGATTGGTTAGGCTTGCAGATTGAGAAGCTTCAAGCCGCTGAGACCAACAAGGAAGCAACCGATGTTAAGAAACCAGCCGCTGACACTAAGAAAAAATAGCCTTGCGCTAGGGCAATGGCTGTGGTAGTATTGTTCCTATGCGATGAGTCGAGAAATCACGCGTTCCTTGCTTGCAAGGAGCGTCCGCGCAAGCGGCTAGGTGAATTTGTCAGCAGGGCACATATGTCACCGTATTGTGACGTGTCTGATTTTGAGGGAATGTGGATTCCGAGATAAATCCATTCGTTTCGGCGAATGCTGTGGTAAAAACGTCTGATTGGCCTTTGGGTCAGTCAGACGTTTTTTTTGCGTTTTGTGTCAGCTTACGGTGCTTTCGAAATGGCGAGTCTAAGAAAGTGAATGGTAGTAAGCGATCAACTGACAGTTAGTTGAGTTGATTCAAATAGTAAAACGATTTATTTAACCGACGTACTCCTTGATATAAACCATTATTCAATACATAAGTTAACCACATTCATAAAAGTGTGGTATCTTTTTACATAAAATAAATGTTATAGTTTTTACACACTAAAAACTAATGAATAAGGGCGATAGATTAAGGAGAAAACTATTATGATAAGCTTGTACAAGGGATTATTGATATTGGGTGTGACGCTAGGCATCGGCGTAGCGTGGAACTTTTTGTGGTCAAAGAATCGGCTTAACGATTATTCGCTGGACGCCAGTGCCACGGTTACGGCGCAATTTGAACGAGCACGTCCTAGTGATCCACTTTTCACCACGGTGGGCAAGACGCTCTCTGGTCGTGAGGCAGCTCAGTACAAGTTTAGCAGCACATACGTCACGGCTAATGATGACTACGCGGTTCAGCTCTATTGGCATAATCATTACCGCCGCCTGTATGTCACCGCACCTAAGGGAATTAACGTCTATGAGACGGATTTGTTGACTGGAAAAGTGCGGCACGTGAAGCAGGGGACTGCGGTGGCGGTCACACAAGTCGTTAAGCATGGCGCCACAACCCGCTACCGCTTGGCGGATGGCCAGTATATCACGGGCAACAAGCAGTATGTTTCTCCCGTTAAATCGCAGGCGGTTAAACCGGTACGTTCGAAGACCACGGTTCGTCGGTATGAAGATGTGAATTTAACGAAGGTCGTGACGACTTATCAGAAGGGCACGACGCCTAGGGCTAGGGCGATGGGATAAGACTGATTGAAGCGAGCTTTTGATAGCGTGTGTGATAGGACAGACGACAACTAAATTGGTCAAACGGCTATATCCTTGGTGACTTAATACTAATGCGGGGCGTCGCTACTTAATTTTGTGTCCGCGTGCAGGGTTAAAATTAGGCCAGACGATATCCTGTGTATCAGGGATATAATTAGTCATCATCGGCGACCTCTGTGCCTAAGGGGCGGTCATTAAGCGCTTCTGTTTGTGAGAAGTCATGAGTTTTCACAAACTTATCGTCTAGAAATGGATTGGGTGCCGTAGGGGTATAGATAATTTGGCCGTCTCGGCCTTGATAAACGTCATATTCGGCAGAAACTTTAATGCTACTAGGAACCGGCAATACCGTAGAATTACCGACTTTACGTGCTTTAATGGTCATAGGGATCCCTCCTCTTATGTATACCAGTATGTCCATTGAAAATGACTTTGCAAGAATTTCACTTGACTGAATTCATCTTTGATTTTTTAGACTAGCTCAAATGATCGCGCCCAACCATCATCTCCTAAACATACTGCAGGTCCTTATTCACACCGCCTGTGAACAGTTGTGATATTCTAAGATCATGATAAGTTTTTGAGGGGGATTTTCGATGAACAAAGGACGAGTGGAAGCCTTCACGGATGCCGTGATTGCGATTGCCTTAACGATCATGGTTCTTGAGTTTAAAACGCCTGAAGAGCCGACGTTTACCGCATTGATGGCGAATTGGAGCTATCTAGTGGCTTACCTGATTAGTTTTCTCTTTATCGGGGTGGCCTGGTACAATCACCATTACATGTTTAGTCTGACTAAACGGGTGACTAAGCGAATTTACTGGGTCAATAATTTCTGGATTCTGACCATGAGCATGCTACCGGTCTCGACGGCTTGGGCGGGGCGTTTCATCAATGACGTGCAGCCAGAGCTCTTTTACTTCATTATCTTTACGTTATGGGCCTTGGCTTACGCGGCGTTGTCATATACCATCATGCGGGCTAACCGGGAAGACCATCCCGAAATTGCGCAGAAAATTCGGAAGATGTCAGTCTATCGCATGCACGCGAGCATCTGGTTTTGGCTGATCTGGGCCGTAGTGGTGGCGCTGATCTTTTACTGGCCGCCAGTATCCCTGGCCTTCACTTTGATTGAGCTCGTTGTGATGGCGATCCTGACGCCAGCAGATAGTGATCGGTTGTTTGCCTAAGTCGTGTTATCCTAAGATTATGACGTTTTTGGAGGAGTTTCATGCAAGATGAATTATTTAATATCCCGCTAGTCGTTTATTGGGGCTGGCTGGTACCGCTCTTATTTGGTGCAATCTTCTTTACCAGTTATGCCATTGAGAAACGACGGCTGAGCAATGGGATTTGGTTTTCGCTATTTTTCTATTCCACCATGGTGATGCTGGCCATCTCAATTATTGGTTTTGGCAACGAGTTGCTCTTTGGATTTAGCCTGATTATCTTTATTGGCATTATCTTACTGATCGGGCTCGCGTTCATGCTCCAAGCCTTTCTCCTGTTGTGGAATGCCTGGATTGTGTGGCGGCGTGAGAGTCATACGATCGCCAACATGTTGACCTTGTTTCTGGGGATTGCCATTTTATTGGCGCCGTTCATCATGCGGTTGACCTCACTGTATTTGCCGCTACCGGTGGCGACGTTTGTAAATATTTTTCCCGGCATGGTCGTTTTCTACGTGCTTTTTTGGTTCTACAACTACCTAACCATGCTGGTGATTTATCAGTTCAACCACCCGCGTTACCGGCAGGACTACCTGATTGTGTTGGGGGCGGGGCTGTTAAATGGCGATGAAGTCTCACCGCTGTTGGCGCGACGGATTGATCGGGCGCTGAAATTTTATCGCAAGCAGCTGCGTAAGATTGGCCAAGGCCCCGTGATCATCTTTTCTGGTGGTCAGGGTGGTGATGAGACGGTGGCAGAGGGGGTCGCCATGCGCCAATACGCGCTGGATCACGGCCTGCCACCGGAGCAAGCGATCGCTGAAGACCAGTCAACGACGACGTACGAGAACATGGTTTTCTCGCAAAAGATTATCGACGCACGAGGCACCGTGAAGCCCAAGATCACCTTTGTGACCAACGGCTACCATACTTTTCGCGCTGGGATGATTGCCAGAAAAGCCGGAGTTAAAGCCAACGGAATTGGCGCCCATACGGCTAAATTCTTCCTACCTAACGCGATTATCCGGGAGTACATCGCCATTTTCGTGGGGAATAAGCGCTGGCACGCCATTGCCATTGGGTTGATGTTTATTTTGAGCCTGGTCTTAGTCTGGGCGGAGTATCAATAAAAAAGACAGGAATCTCAAGATCTTCTTCCCGAGAAGGTCCTGAAATTCCTGTTTTTGTTATTCATCTCGATGTGCTTGGTAACTTGCAAACGCGGCGTAACCCACGGCAATGATCAGCAAAGTTCCCAAGCCATAAAACAAAATATTCCCTAATGCAACCATGAACGGTTCCTCCCTCGGCCGATTAACCATAAACATAATATCAAATAGTTAATAATGGGTAAACCGCAAATGGCCAGTTTGTTAATTTGTAATCAAAGGCGGAATCCCTGGCAGCCGCAGGTGACTGGTTTAGAGAACTTTTCAGCTAGTTATTTCACGAGGTAGACGTGGTCTTGAACCAAGTCGATTTGGGTGAAGTGACGGTTCAACTCACGGGTGGCCTTATTCTCCAACAACTCGGCATGGTCCCAGAAGTCCGCTGAACCGGTAGCGCCATGGGGTTCGCCAATCACCACGAAGTCGACCTCACGCTGAGAGGCGCGAATGGCTTGGAGCAACTCCCAGTCTAGCGGTAGGCCATCCGGCGACCAGGACATGACGACCACGCCCACCTCGTCTTGATATTTCTGCCAGGCCGCGACCGCCGATAGCGGTTCAATCGTCATGAGCGGATGACGGCCAGTTTCGTTCTCACTGGTCCATGCCTGATTATCCGTGGTGTAGACCGTCTTGTGAGCGTCCCGTAACCCCTTAGAAATGTAGCCGTTGCCAGCCATCACTTCTAGAACGGCCCGGTCGCCCACGAACTTGGCGAGGTCCGCAACGAATGGCGCCGAGGTGTAGGCCCACATGCCGTAGTGGGTTTCAAGATAGTCCCGGAATGACCGTAAATCGTGGTCCAAATCCGGCAGCGCGGCGGTTAATTCATTCCAGAGCTTATCGCCAGTGGCGTCGCCCGCGGGATGCTGCTCGCCAATCTTCTTAAAGATCTGATCCTGAATATCATCGGGAAGTTGGAGCAAGGGCACCTGTTGGGGAAGATCCCCGGCCGCCAGCATCCGATCGGCCAAGAGGACGTTGCTAATCAGAATCTTGGCAGCGGGGATGTTGGTAAACTGATGGTAGTAGTCCGTCATGCGTGCGATGTAGGCAGTCTTGCGCTGTGTCAGGGGTTGATGGCGAATCTTTTTCTTAAGTTTGCGAAGTTTTTTAGGGTTCACGAGAAAGGTCCTTTCTGGATTGAAATGTGTGGGGCGTAAAAAGTCGACCGACAACAGCCGGCCGACTTCAAGTTACTAGTGATCGTCTAAGTGAAGATCCAATTCTTCCTGTTGATTGGTGTTCTGCGGGGTAGCCCGGTTTTCACGACCGTGGAGGTAGCCGTCAATCAATTGGTAAATTTCGTAGCGATCCTGACCACTCAATAGTTCGCGGTTAAAGCTTAGCTGCTTGCCAGATAGGAACAGGCGACCAAGATCATATTCATCGCGTTCCGCCTTACCCGTCAGGTAATCCATGGTGACGTCGAAATATTCTGCTAGCTTGCGTACTTCAATAAATGAAGGGGTCCGGATGCCCCGTTCCCAATTGCCAATCTGTGAGGCGGTGTTAGGATGATCGTCTGGCCCCACGGACTGTTGCTTATTCAAAGCCGTTGCCAATTGTTCCAATGTGATATGTTGACCGCGCCGTAAAGCCCGAAGTCGTTCAGAAAACATGCAGCTCACCCGTTTCTTTCGATAGTCTTTACCCTTAGTATACCACTTAGCGTTGCTTTTAACCGAAAGTTGACTATTTCACCAGTGAATCGGTTAGCCGCATGAATTCAGCGACATCGCGTTTGATTAATTTAACGCCAGCTAACCAGAAGTCGGGTTTAGTCAGGTCAACGCCCAGGTGCTTGCGGGCCAGGTCTTCCGTGGACATGTTGGCCGTGTCCCGTAAGAGGGCGATGTATTGGTCTTCAAAGTTCCCCGTCTGTTGGGCTTTGGCGTAGATTCCCAGACTAAAGAGATAGCCGAACACGTAAGGGAAGTTGTAGAAGGACAGGTCGTCGATGTAGAAGTGAAGCTTGCTGGCCCAGAAGTGGGGAGAGTAAGTCGAGAGGTCGTGGCCAAAGGCTTCCTTTTGCGCGTTAAGCATGAGTTCGTTGAGCTCCGCTGGGGTCACTAACTTCTTCTGCCGTAATTGGTAGAAGCGGCTTTCAAAGAGATAACGGGCGCGGATATTGAGGAACATGGCGAGTGGGTTATCCATCTTCGCGTTGAGTAAGGTGATCTTTTCAGCATCGGTCTTAGCCGCGCGGACGTTAGCGTCGGCAACGATGAGCTCACCCAATGTCGAGGCGGTCTCGGCCACATTCATGGCGTAGTCTTGCCGTAAATAGGGGAGATCGGCCATCACACTGGAGTGGAAGGCGTGACCCAGTTCATGAGCCAAGGTGGAAACGTCGTTAGGTGATCCGGTAAACGTCATGAAGATTCGAGACTCGTGGGTCTCCGGCGCATTTTCCATCCAGCCACCGGGCGCCTTGCCTGCCCGATCCTCGGCTTCAATCCAGTGATGGTCGAAGGCGTGTTGAGCGAGTGCAGCCATCTTGGGTGAGAACTCACCGTAATGTTTGATGATGAAGGCCGCCGCCTCATCGTAGGTGAAATGGTGGAGTTGACTCCCCGGTAAGTTCAGAGGTGCTTCGACGTCTTGCCAACCGGCGTGCTTTTTGCCTAACAGGGCTGCTTTACGATCGAGATAGTCGAGTAAAAATTGTTTATTGTCGTCCACAACTTGCCAGATGGTCGCCAACGTGGCGGCACTCAGCCGGTTATCCTTGAGGGGTTGCCGCAAGAAATCCGTCGTTCCATGAGCGGCGTACTCGGTCAGCCGAAAGCCCGCTAAGTGGTTGAGGGTGTCCGCAAAGAGCTGTTCCTTATCCGCCCAAGCCTGCTCCCAAGCGGGCAACAGCTCGGCCCGATACTGGGGATCGGCATTTCCCAAAAGGTTATTGTCAGCTTGCCCAGCGGATAGGGTGATGGGGTTGCCGTCTGCGTCGTGAAAGGGCACGGTCACGGTGGCCACCAGCGAATCATAGTGGGAGCTCCAGGCGGCCTTGCCATCAAGATTGAGACGGCTGATTAGCGCTTCCGTCTTGTCATCCAACAGTGACTTACCCTCATCGCGCATTTCCTGCAGGTTGAAGGCTAATGGCTTGAGTGCCGGCTGTTCCAGCATGGCGGTGAAGTTGGCGTCAGGGACTTGCACTAAGACTTTTTTTAACTTACCGCTCACATTGTCCGATTGGGTCGCTAAGTCGCGGAGCTGAGCTTCCATCGGGGCAACGTCGGGATTGTTAAAATCAGCGGAACCGACCGCCGAGATGAACAGACCCGCTTGACCGATACCGGCTTCAATGGCTTGCAGTTGATTGATGAGCTTAATGAATTGCTGATAATGTGGCGCATCACTGGCGGCATCCCAACGATCAAGCAGATCATCGAGCGCGGCAATGGCCGTTTTAGTCGTCGCCAATTTCGTTTTTAGCTGCTCGGAGTGAATACCACCGCTAAAAAGTGAGTCGAGATCCCAATTTAAAGAATATTTCATAAGCAGGCCCTCCTAGGCAAAGTATCGGTGATGACTGAATGAGCGCTGGGTCCCTTAGAAATAGAGCACGAGCGTTTCAGTCAAGTTTGTGCTCATTATAGCAAATTTCGTATTGATTGCGCTGGCGAAAAGAACTCCGTATACTAACGAAAGAGAGAATTGCGGCGCCAGTTAGGTGGCCGGTAATGAGAATTGGGAGGCAACAATTGTGAGTAAAGGTAAAAAATGGGGGTTAATCAGCCTCGGTGTGCTGGTTGTAGTCATTGTGGTCGGATTATTGGGGGCAAGTCTGTACTTCTACAATATGACGGTGGCGAGTGGCAAGAAAGAATTTGTCGCGGTAGACACAACGCTGAAAAAGAGTGATCCACTCTATGCTCAGAAGAAGTGGTATCGTGACGTGTCCAAGCAACGGTGGACGGAACAAGCGGCCGGGGCCAACTTGAAGCTGGTAGCCGACTACATTCCGGCAGCGAAAAAGACGACGAAAACAGTCGTCTTAGTCCATGGCTTTGGCTCCAACAAGGAAGCCATGGGGGGATATGCGGCGCTTTTTCACCAATTGGGTTATAACACGCTGATTCCCGATACGCGTGGTCAGGGCCAGAGCCAAGGGAAAGTGATTAGCTACGGTCATTATGAGAGTAAGGACTATTTGAAATGGGTCGATCAGGTCATCGCCAAGCAAGGAAAGCAGTCCCAGGTGGTCTTATTCGGGGTCTCCATGGGGGGTGCCACGACGATGATGACCAGCGGCTTGAAGACGCCGAGTCAGCTAAAGGCCTACATTGAAGATTGTGGCTATACCGACGCTGAATCAGAAATCACGTATCAAGCTAAGCAGATGTACAATTTGCCATACTGGCCATTGGTCCCACTGACCAGTGCAGTCGCTAAAGTTAAGGCTGGTTTTTATTTCAAGGATGCTAACGCGTTGGCTGCCGTGAAGAAAAATCACAAACCGATGCTGTTCATTCACGGTGGCGCCGATACCTTTGTGCCCACACGGATGGTCTATCAGGTCTATCGCGCCGACAACGGCCCTAAGCAGTTAGTCGTGGTGCCGGGGGCCAAGCATGCCGCCGCGTTATCCCACAATCCAACGTTGTACGAGCAAAAGGTCAAGGCGTTCTTGGCAAAGTATATTCATTAGTCATACTAGAAGGAGATGACAGCGCGTGACTTCCGCGACGACAGGGCAATTTCGCCCCCTAACGGATACCATTCTTACGCTGGGGGCAACGCTACTGATGGGGGCGATTGATGCCGATACTTTTCTGGAGCACGGGGAAGTCTTCGTGAGCGCCCAGACTGGTAATCTAGTGGTCGGGGTGGTCAAGTTGGTAACGGCCGGCTGGCAATCTGCCTGGACAAATGGGTTTGTTTGGGGCGGTTATTTCTTAGGGTGCTTTGTGGCCCAAGGTCTTAGTGAACGGATCGGCCGGGGAAACCGCCAGCGACAAATGCGGTGGCTGATGTTATTTGATGTCTTGGCTTACACTATTCTGGCCAGTGTTCAGGGGAAATTGTTGGATCCGTGGTTAATCTTCTTTCTGGGGATTGTTGCGGGCTATGAGCTGACAATTTTTCGGCAAGTCGGGGGTGTGGCGATCAACAATGGCATCATGACGGGCAATACCAAGACGCTGGCGACGAGCTGTTATCAGGCGTTGATCAATCACGATCGGCAGGCCACGCAACGGGTACTCCGCTTGGTGAGCGTGCTGGTGGTCTTCCTGACCGGCTGTGCGATCGGGGTCGGCCTAGCTAGACTAGCGGCCGTCGATGTGCTGTGGGTGGCCAGCGGGTTCAAGCTCCTGTTGCTGGGTTGGTTGTTTGTGCCGGCTGCGGTAGAAAAACCCCGCAAGTGAATGGTTGGGTTGTGGGCCTAAATAGCGTATAATTAACACGATAACTGACCAACCCACCCCTGAGCGATTGGGGGACTGAAAACTAAGGAGCACAGCATATTGTTAATAACAGGACTAATCATCGGTCTGTTGTTGATCGGGCTGGTGCTCGGCTACCTCATCAGGCGGCGGCAACACCGGACAGAGTTACTGGCGGTGCAGGCCGAAGCTAGAGAAATTATTGCCCAGGCGACCGAGCAGACGAAAGCTAAGGTGAACCGGCTTCGCGAAAAGAGTCGACAAGCGACTTTAGCTTATCAACAGTCCGTCAAAGACGAACTGACCGAACAACAGAATGATATTCAAGTAAGAGAACAGCGCCGACAGCAGCGAGAAAAATTGTTGGGTCAAATGGCGGTCCGTTTAGATGATCAAACGGCGATGTTGGATGAACGCACGCAAGCCAATCGGGATCAACGGCAAGCTATCCACCTCTTGCATGATCAGGCGGGCGACTTACGCGACGTGCGTGAACAGACGCTGGCCGAACAGGCAGGGATGGACGCCAAGGCTGCCCAGGACACCGTGGTTCAAGACACCGAGCTGGCATTGAAGCGTGATCGCGATGTAGAAGTGAAGTCATTGAATGACAATGCGGAAGCTAGCGCCGAACGTTGGGCCAGGGATGTGGTGCTTTCCGCAACCGAGAGTGGTCCACAAGATTTGCCTAAGGAACACTTGGAACACACGGTGACGGTGCCTAATGGCGAGATCCGTAGCAAGATTATTGGCCGTGATGGTCAACACATTCGTTTGCTGGAGACATTGACCGGGACGGATTTATTGTTTGTTCCTGACGATAACACCACGTTATTTATTAGTACGCATGATCCTATTCGCCGGGAAGTCGCGCGCGTAGCGTTGACTAACCTCGTCGCGAGTCGACGAATCTCGGCGACGCAGATTGAAACGCAGGTAGAGAATGCCCAGCGTGACGTCAACCATAGTCTGTGGGAGACGGGGGAACAGACGGTAAGCCTGCTCCACGTGGGCTGGATGCATCCCGATTTGATGAAATTGATTGGCCGGCTTAAATTCCGGACCAGTTATGGTCAAAACGTCTTGCTCCACTCAATTGAAGTGGCCCAATTGACCGGCGCCATGGCGGCACGGTTAGGGTACAATACCCGCTTAGCCCGGCGCGCAGGGCTCCTCCATGATTTAGGGAAAGCTATTGACCATGAAGTTGAAGGCACCCACGTGGAGATTGGGACGGAATTTGCCCAGAAATATGGCGAGGACGACGTCGTGATTAACGCGATCGCGGCGCACCATGGGGATGTCGAGAAGACGTCGCCATTATCAGACTTAGTGGCGGCAGCCGATGCAATCTCCGGTGCGCGGCCGGGTGCCCGGAGTGAATCGGTTGAAGATTACATTAACCGATTACGGGCGCTGGAACAGATTGCCAACGATCAGAGTGGGGTGGCGGAGAGCTATGCCATCCAAGCTGGTCGCGAGCTGCGGATTATTGTCAAGCCACAAGAGCTGGATGATCATGCCGCAGCTGACTTAACGCAAGAGGTGGCTAAACAGATTGAAGCCAAGTTAACTTATCCTGGTAAGATCAAGGTCACCACGATTCGTAAGTCAACGGCCGTGGAATATGTTGGCGATGAAAAGAAAAAGAAGAAACACAAGAAGAAAAAGGCGGCGAATGCTTAGTCACTCGGCGCAAACGGTTGATTGGGTCCTCATGGGAGGTACACAGTCAACCGTTTTTTGTGTTTAAAATTAATTGGAAGGGCGAAAAAACGACCGCCAGCTCATATCTCTCATGAAGGAGAGGTACTAAAGCTGTCGGTCGTTGAACGCAAAAAATTATTCGGGATCGTAAACCACGGTAAAGTTTTTATTCGCAGTGGCATCGATCGTAGGGTGTTCTTGGAGGTAGTCGGCAATGATTTCACTCATCGCCCCTTGGCTTTCGGCGCGGATCTTATCAGCGCTGTACATCGGATAGTGACCGCCACCAACTGCCCGGTACTGATTCAGGGCAATCCGCAGGTGTTGGTCATCCGCAATGGGGTGGCCGTGGTACGTCAGATTCTCGATCCGATGACCCATGGGCTTAGCAACGTTGATCCGGTAGTTAACGCCCTCATACATGTCATAGTTGTACTGGCGCCGTTTAGGATGAATAAAGGCCGGATTCACGATGATTTTGCCATCTTGCGAGCTGAAGTAACGGGCAGTCACTTCGAGGGCGCCCTTCAGGTCAGCTCCGGTAATATTTAAAAGTGACAGACCGTTGGGATAGACGTAGTTGGTCATGATGTTCCGCATGGTTATCGGATTTTCAAAGCCGCGCGCCTCATCGTTAAAGAGGGCCGTCGCAGAAATATCGGCCCCCATGGTCGCCATCTGAACCTTTTGAATGAATTCGATGTACGGGGTCTCGTCGATCCGCGCGGCAAAGGGATCGGTGAATGTCATATCACCCTTGATATGACCCAATGGTTGATCTAACCAGTGGCCCACTTCATTGTTTAAGTCGTGAGCAGCGGCCAGCACGGCTTTATCCAAAGGTGCTTCGGCTGCGGAGACGAGTTCGGAATCGTGATTGACGACGATAACTTTGCCGTTAGCGTCACGGTCCAGGTCAAGCGTGATCTTACCGATGGCTTGCCCCCGAAATCCGGGTTGCGTGGTCGGAATATCAAAGACATCGGTCGCGAGCTGGCGGTGTTGATGACCGGTGACTAACGCGTCGATGCCGGGAATGGCCTCTAAAATGTGGTAGGCTTCGTTTTCACCGACGTGGATGTCGTTAGGCTTTCCCGTCGTTAGATCGCGCTCAAAGCCCCCGTGATAGCAGACAACGACAATGTCAGCTTGCTCACGGATGATGGGCACGTATTTCTTTGCGGCTATGTAGGCTGATTCGAATTGGAGGCCACTGATGTTGGTGGCTTTTTCCCATTTATAAACGGCTTGGGTGGTGAGGCCCAGCACGCCAATTTTGATGCCATTCTTTTCGAGAATCCGGTAAGGTTGGCCGTATTCCGGTTCCCCATTCTCATCTAAAATGTTCGCACACAGGATGGTTCGTTTGGCGTCACGAATGGCGGCCTGTAAGTAATCCTGGCCATAGTTGAATTCGTGATTGCCTAATATGCCGCAGTCGTAGTCGATTTGATTATAAATGGACATTAACGGCTGGGGATCACGATCGGGTTTTACTCGCGCCACGTAGTATGCGAGCGGTGATCCTTCCAGAAAGTCTCCGTTTTCAATGGTCACGACTGGACCTTGTGCTTTAGCAGCGGCTTGTTCTTGCGCGATGACCGTGGCGGCCCGTGCAAGTCCGAACCCCAGATGACTGCCCTTCTTCACGTAGTTCGTGGGAAAGACGTACCCGTGGGTATCGCTTGTCGATAAAATTGTCAGCTTCATTAGATCTCACCCTCCAATAACGTCTAACAGATTATTAGCGCGCAGCCGCCAAATCTATAACGTGTTAAAGAAATTATAAGCTAGTTTGTACCGAGTGTAAATTTACGATGGCAATTTCTCTGTAATTATGAGGAGTTTTCTCACAATTCGGGGTGGAAATGTTGGGTGTAATCGTTTTCTTCAGGTGGGGGATAAAGGGAATTAGGGAAATTTTGTGATGGGGAAATGTTGGAGTGGTGAGTTGTTGGTGGTTGGCTTGTCTCAGTTCGTAGGTGGTCTCTCGCCAAGATGTTGTGTGTCTGGCAGCCTCTGAAACGTGTTCGGCCAGGCAGATTTCTGCGCTTAGCAAGCTAACCAACTGGTCGTTGGTGGTTGATTTATCTCAGTTCATAGGTGGTTTCTCGCCAAGATATTGTGTATCTGGCAGCTTCCGAAACGTGTTCGGTAAGGCAGCTTCTTCCGCTTAGAAAAATAAACAACTCCTGTCCGGCATAGCCGAACAGAAGCTGCTTATTTCCCTAATGCTCGGAAGCTAAGCGCCTTGCCTCACACTCTTATACAAAAAAACAGCAACCGAACCTAAAAGTCCGCGTTGCTGCTTGAAAACGTTTATTACGTTTGGAGTCGGTCGATCCCATAGCGGGTCGACCGTAATTTTTACTTTGGAGGAGTAAAATTATCAACTTATTCGTTCGTAAATTCGTAAGTTATGTGACCCACTATAGCAGTTAATTGTGAAGAAAATATGACGGTGGTCAAAGAAATTAATCAGCACCCGCAATTTCTTGGGTGTACAGCATCTGATCCGTTGAGACCTGCTGATAGAGCTCATCCGCCAGTTCCTTGGGGATTGCGCCGGCTGTTCGTTGTTGGCGAATGTAGGTATATTCGTACTGGAACGCCTGAATAAATAATTCATTTTGATTGGTGGCCGTGTTGGTTTTGAAGCGGCGGTGGCGGGCATTGTAATAATTTCGTACCGAATTGACCTCAGCTTGATTGTCGATCGTAGAAATTTTAGTTAGAAAGTTGACGATATTGGTGTAAATATCATCTTCAATCTTTAAAAAGACTTCGCGCTTTTGCTGATTACGACGGGGATCTCGTCGAGGTCGTCGTTTGAGTTTGCCAGTTTCTTGCTGAATACGTTGTTGTTGAAGCTGCTCTTGCCGATCGGAATGGGGTGTTGCTTGTAAGCGCCGTTGTTGTTCCGCAATCCGCTTCTTACGCCGCCATTTGCGACTGAGCATGAAGCTGAGCCGATGCCAAACGAAGCGGGCCCATACGGTTAAATTAACGAAAGGATTGTGACTGCTCATCTGTGATTTGAGAATGAGCATGCGAACGTAACGGCTGGCATAGCCACTGGGGATTATGCCGTCATCGGCGAGTTTTTGGACGGTTTGGACTTCGACTTGGGTGGCTTGATTGATGAGGTCGCGCACCTTTTTCTTATCTGGGCGTTCGCCGGTGGCCTGACTATTCAGAATTTCAATCACCGACTGAGTAGCAGCGGGATTGTCTGGATTCTCTTGGGCCAGGCGCTTCGTAGCGTAGGCGACCAATGATTTACGCTCGTGAGCAACGGCGGCAGGATCCACCACAGCGGCCTTCTTAGGCAAGATGAACGGGAGCACCAGCGTGGGGACCAGTAAGCTCAGAATGATGACGACCGCCGCCACGAAAATCATAGTGTTCCGGAAAGGAAAGGCGGCACCGTTTACAGTGAGGGGTAAGGAGAAAGCCATGGCTAAGGTGATGGTCCCGTGGACGCCTGAGAGCGCGCCAATCAAGGCGTGGTGGGAGCGATCAGCGGGTTTCGAATGAATCAGGGCCCAGTCGAGGCGAATCCAGAGGTAGCGTAGTGCTAGCATGACTAGATATAGCACGACGGCGAGTAAGAGAAAATGGGACAATGATTTATTATGATCTTGTTGAATATTTACCCATACAGTTGGCAGCGAAACCCCTAGCAAAACAAAGACGAAGCCGTTCAAAATGTTAGTGAAGATGCTCCAGGTGGAACGGGAAACGAGCTGTAGCTGGGTGCTGGATAGCCGTAGCTGATTCGTTGAGGCACTGTAAATCAAGCCAGCGGCGACTACGGCCAGAATCCCAGATAGCTCAAGGTGTTCTGCTGCTAAGTAAATGAGAAAGGGCACCATGATATCGTAAGGGACGATCACGCTGGAGGAGTCCTTACCACTTTGAACCAGGTAGACCCGAATGATGACGGCACCGATCCCTAGGATTAGACCAATCAAGAGCCCACCAAGGAAGACGACGAAAAAGTGTTTGATACCCGCGCCCACGGAGAATTGTCCAGTGGTAAAGGCGGCTAGCGCTAGGTTAAAAGCGACTAAGCCGGATGCATCGTTAAAGAGTGATTCGCGCTCTAACATGCCCATGACGCGTTCGGGGACGGCCATGTTGCTCGTAATAGATGAGACGGCAACCGCGTCAGTGGGGGTCACGATGGCTGCTAAGGCGAACGCCAAAGCTAATGGGATTCCGGCCAGAATAGCGTGACTGAGGTAGCCCATACCAATGACTGTTAACACGGCGAGTACGATGGCCATTGAGACGATTGAGCCCACATTTTTGCGGAGTTCATGGGCGTTAGCGTTTTGCCCGTCATAAAACATCAATGGGGCGATGATGATGAGCATAAACATCTCAGGTTCTAGCACAAAGTGGTGATACAAAGGGACTAGTGAGAGCAATGCCCCCATGAAGATTTGATAAAAAGCCTTAGGAATGATTGGAAAGTAAGGGTAGATGGTATTGGCGACAATCGTCGCTAAGATCAGCAAAATGATGGCGTAAAAAGCGACCACAATGAACTCCTCCCAGCAGATAGAATTAATCAGTAGCCCCTATTTTACCCCACCTCGGTGCCGATGTGGGGGCTAAATGATTAAAGCGAGTAGGGATTTAGCCATTTAGGTTAGTTTGTGTAAGCGCTTTTATCAACAATCAAACGGTGCGATTGAATAATAAAACAAAATAAATGGATATTAATACATTCGACTAAAAAAGAGACGCCTGGAATGATAATTTCTCGCTGATTGACTGATAACCGCGGTTGGTTGGACGATTACCATAACTTTGTGGATGCCGAAGTCGCAATGGTTACGGGCGATTTTAGGATTTATCACAAGGGGGTGACGACCTGCGAAAATAGTTGGGAGTCCCAACCAACTCACTAAAAAATGTGGGGTGTTATTTAGAAAGTTTCCAAAAAGGGTTGATTATTCATTCAATTGTGGTAACATATAAGTTGGTTCTACTAGATAGTTCAGTGAAATATTCGGGGGGAACCAGAACAAGTCAGTTGTTTTTTTCTATCGTTACTCAATCCAACGATAAGGAAGTGCTTAGATATGATCAATTTGTATATTGCGCCAAGTAGCGCATCTAGTCGGAAGGCACGGGCATGGCTCAAGGATCATGATATTGCGTTTAATGAACGGAACATCAAGTCCAAGCCACTGAATGCCGCTGAAGTTAAGCAGATCTTACGCTTAACGGAAAATGGTAGTGAGGATATCATTTCTACCCGGTCAAATGTATTCAAAGAATTACACATTGACTTAGATAGCCTTTCAGTTAGCCAACTTGTTGACTTAGTTGTTAAGTACCCAGACTTGATCAAGCGGCCAATTATCTTTGATGATAAGCGCTTGGAAGTCGGCTACAACGAAGAAGAAATTCGTCGTTTCTTACCACGTGAAGTGCGGACGGCTGAATTACACCATTTGGAATCACAACTGAGCTCATAGACTGGATCGATCAGTTCTCGGGGGAGTGCTGATCGGTTTTTTGTGGAAAACACCCAATATAATAAAATTAGTAAAGCGATGATCACAGCCCCTAAACAAGGGGGCGCGGATCATCGCTTTTTTCGTGTTATTGAAAACGAGCTGACAAAAACAGACCGGATAGGATGATCCGGTCTGCTAAGTATTTTTAAAGGACACCACTAAACGTGTTGTTGCTTACGGTAGCTCCGTGCCATATTGGCATAGCCTAGCTGTTCCAAGGTGTCCACCACGGTTGCTTCGATGGTTCCGGTGGCAACGACGTCAAAGCCGGCCAATTGGGCAACGATTAAGCTTTCTACGCGGTGAACAACCGTCGGATCATTGGTGAGTGCACTGAGTGCAGCGTGGATTTGGCGGGGGTTAAACGGAACGTGTTCCCCAGCTAGATTTTCCACGGTTAGGCCACCAGGATGCATAGTAGTCTGTGATCTTCTTAAAACGTCCATCGTCTTTAGCCCTCCTGAGTTTTCCGCCACCGTTAAAGTTGCTGATCTAACGTACGGTTAAAATGAGTATAGGTCTATGTTACGATGAATTTCCGAAAAAAACAACTAGATATAGTACGAAAATATGGTCATTTTCTACATATAGTGTCAAAACCACAGAGCGTGGTGCAATGATTTTTGTGTTACTTAATGTCTTTGAGACTCTCTTGGCTATGGATCAGCTGCGCTAGAAGCGCGTTGGTCGGGGCCGGCACGCCTAATTTTTCACCCAAGCGGGCAACGTAGCCGTTAAGGAAATCGATTTCCGTTGGCCGCTTCTTCGCCATATCTTGGTGCATGGAAGGATAGTGACCACCGTTTTTGGTGGGATCGAATTGAGCGGCGATGAGCGCCGTCACATCGGTGGCACTGAATTGAATCTTAGCAGCGGTAGCCACGGCTTCAAACTCGCTTAGAACGGCGTCGTTAAGTTTCCGCCAGTTAGGGAGGCCACCAAATTCAGCGATATTGCAGTCAAATAACGTGCAGTAGGTGTTGAGCACACTGTTGAGGCCAGCTTTTTTCCAAATAGCTGCCAGAACGTTCTGCGCAGGACTGGCATTCAGACCGGCAGCGTTTAGCGTGGCGATCAGGCCGGGCAAGTCAGGAAACTTGTCGGGAACCATCGCCTGTAGGGAAATGCTGCCAGTGCCGGTGACCGTGATGTGGCCCGGACCGGTGAGGCTGGAAGACCACACGGTTGTCCCGGCGACGACGTGGTCCTTAGGCACGTGACGTTCAATCGTTTCGATATTGCCGATACCATTGGCTAGCGTCAAGACCGCCGGCTGATTCCCTAAGACACCGTTAAGTTGTTGCAGCATCTGGTCCATCTGCATGGCTTTCGTAAAGAGGATGACGAGATCAAAGGTCGTGGTGACCTCTTGTGGCCGTTTTGTGGTCATCTGATAGACGTGATCGGTGCCATCATCGGTTGTCACGGTCAGACCTTGTTGCTGAATGGTGGTGACGTGGTCGGCCCAGTTGTCGATCAGCGTGACCTGATTACCAGCTGATTGAAGTTTGACGCCAAAGCGGCTGCCCATCGCACCCGCGCCAGCAATTGCAATTTTCATTTCAAGCTCACTCCTTCAATTTTAGTTACTTCCAGTGTATCAGCTTTCGCTTGATCGGCCGCAACGGAATTGAGAATTGACATCCTGTAGCCGCTGGATTAGTATGAAACACAACTGCTAAATGAGAAAATAATGAGAAAAATTATAAACGAGGAGCGATGCGTATGGCTCGCGGTGTGCGTGCACAAGATTTATTTCAATTGAAGTCGGTTTCCCAAGTGTTAGCGACGGGGGATCAAGTCTTTTTCGTGGAAAATGGGATTGATGCAACGAATAACCGTTATTGCTCACGCCTGAAGCGAGCGGACGCGGCTGGACATGTTCAAACGATTGCGGCGAACGGCCAGCTCAATCTGCAACCAGCAGTGGCCGATGGTCAGTTATACTACGCTGCGCAGGTGAGGACTGATCAGCCGCAGCTATTTACGGTAGCAACGACCGGTGGTGAACCCGTCCAATTGACGATGGAGACTCCGAATGAGGCGGTAGCGACGGTGATTGCGGCGGCTGATGGGCAGAGTATCTATTTTAAGACGACGGAAACGGCGGAAAAACCTAAGCTACCAAATCAAGAAACTTTCCCACAGACCCGGCACGTGACGCGCTTGATCAACAAGGCTGATGGTTATGGCTGGTTACCGCAGGACGGGGTGTACCGGTTGCGGCGTTACCTGCCTAGCACGGGGGCGGTGGAAGAGATTAGCCAACAGGGTGACGACTTCAGCCTGACTTCGGTGAGTGCCGATGGTCGCTACGTCACGGTATTACGCGATGATCACCCGGAAGATGACCGGAATTTTGCCCACGGTGCCTATCGGTTAGATACGCAGACGGGGCAAACGGTAGATCTAACGGCGCAGTTTACCCACGGGCATTTCGAAGATGCGACGATATCTCCCGACGGTCAGCAGGTTGCCTTGGTTGGAGATAACGGTGCGGCGGGGCGGCATACGGTAGCTAACGTTTATCTGGTGCCGGCGACTGGCGGCGATCCGATTAGTCTGACGGATGATCTGGATGCTGACCCAGCGCCCGAATTTGCGGGTGACTTTGTTCAGCATCCGGGCAGTAAATTGGTCCGCTGGTTGGATGATCAACGGGTAGTCTTTGCGCCGGCCTTTCACGGGCACAGTCAGCTTTACGTCGGGAGTCGTGCCGGTAGTCAATTGGTAGATGATACGGCCCGCCAGATCGTTGACTTTGACGTGATTGATGCGGAAACGTTGGCGTTGAGTGTGTCCTATCAGGATATTCCTAGTCAATTAGTTACCTTCCCGCTGGCTGGTGACGAGACGGTTCAGTATGATCCCAATGCGGCGTATGAAGCCACCCATAGCTTTGCGCATCCCCAACGATTCGATTATCAAGCAACGGATGGTCAGGCGCTAGAGGGCTGGTATTTACCGGCGCAAACGCAAGCGGCTAAGACACCAGTGCTCCTGTATGTTCACGGCGGTCCTCATGCAAATTATGGCGAAACGTTCTTCTATGAATTTCAAGTTCATGCTAGTCGAGGATACGGCGTCGTCTTCTTCAATCCACGAGGATCTACCAGTTACGGTCAGGCCTTTGAGAGTCACGTTAACGGCCATTATGGTGAGGATGATTTTACCGATGTCTTGACTGGATTAGATGTGGCATTACAAAACTTTACAGAGCTAGATGCGACGCGACAGTATATTGCGGGTGGTTCCTATGGCGGCTTCATGACGACCTGGGCAGTTGGTCACACGAACCGCTTCGCTGCGGCAGTGTCCCAGCGCTCGGTAACCAATTGGATCAGCTTGTTCGGGACCAGTGATATCGGCTTCTACTTTAACCCTGAGGAGTTGGGAATCGACTTGTTCGCGGATGGGGGCGTCGCGGAATACTGGCACCGCTCACCACTGGCTTATGCGCAGTATGTCAAAACACCCATTCGGCTGCTTCATGGCGAATGGGATATGCGTTGTCCGATCAGTCAGTCGGAAGAATTCTTTACCGCGGTCAAACGCAATGGTGTCGACGCTGATTTCATTCGCTATCCGCAGAGTTTCCACGGGGTTTCCCGCAACGGATTGCCTAGTCTGCGGGTCAAGCGCATTGACGACATGACAGAATGGTTCACGGCCCATCCTGCGGTTAACCGCGAGCAGTAGGGACGGCGGGTTGTCTCAGGCTGTGGCTTACATTTTTGAAGATGAAAGTTTCAAATTACCGGTTATACCTGTCCTAGCAATAATCATAGGATTAAAACTAGGTAGATCGGTGGTCCCTGCGCCTTACCGGTCGGCAGATATGGGCTGGATCGGTGCGAACACAACTTGAAGCCTCGAAAGTACCGAGTCTCCAAGCTTGGTTTTCTACTAAGCCAGTAAGCAGGTCGCTTACTAGCTAAGTAGAACGACGCGCCTGAGCCCATATCTGCCGACCTCTCGGCTTACACAGTTCTCTTAGGCAACTAGGATAATGACTGCTGCGGTCGTTATCAATAGAATTGAAAATACTAAGTAGCCACTTTTTCTCAACTGTTGTCGTGGTAAAACGCCATCAAAGCCGGAGGAGGACAGGGATGGAGCCAGCCGTGAAAGTGGTGTTAGCTGGCGATTGTTCTTTTGCCAGCTTACAGCACGGGCGACTTTGGAGACACGGATTTTTCGTGGCTCCAAATCGAGCGAGAAGACTGGTGGGCTTCCAGGCTGAAGCGTCCCCACAGCAGGCGGAATCCCTGGCAGCCGGAGTGCGACCAATTTAGTCAAATTTAATAACGTAAACGTTTTCCATTACTGGGATAGGGCAGGTATTTTATCTTTCAACCTCCAGTTAGTAATTAGTCAGCATAAAGTATCGAGAGATCAGTCGATTTCTCGATACTTTTTTAGGTCCTGGCTAATTAAGTTAACGCTAAGTTCGCCGGTGTAGCTGCATTGGTTATGTACAGTTGCGATTGAGAGGAGTATCCTAGCGAGTGGTGCTTTGACACTAGACTGATTGGTGTGTGCAAATTTAATGGATAAAAAAATTGTTTCAGGTTCATTTTGGCTCTCGTTTGGGAGTATTTTTTCGCGGATTTTAGGGGTTGTTTACCTGATTCCTTGGTTGGCGATGATTGGGTCACCGCAACATCAGACGGTGGCGCAGGCGTTGTTTAATACGGCTTACACGCCCTATGCGTTGTTCATTGCGCTGGGAACTGCGGGTTTTCCGTCGGCGATTGCTCGGCGGGTGGCCTTCTTTAACGGTGAAGATAGTTTTATTAATTCGAAGCACATTGCCTTCGCGGGCTTTGGCTTCATGGTGGTTTCTGGCCTGATTTGCGGTGGCCTGCTATATGGTTTAGCGCCAGTATTGGCGGCCAATAGTCCCGTGAGTTCGGTGCGCAATGCGACCATTGCCATTCGTTGTCTGGTTCCCGCCATCGTGATTCTCCCGTCGATGAGTATTCTGCGCGGGTGGTTCCAGGGAAATGGTGATTTGAAACCATTTGGGATTTCGCAATTATGGGAACAGTTTATTCGGATCATCGTGATTCTAATCGGGACCTACTGGCTGATTGAAGTGGCCCATCAAGGATACGTACAGGCGGTCTTTGTCAGTGTGGCAGCAGCTTTTGTGGGGGCCGTGGCAAGTTACCTTTATTTGTTAGGTCATCTGTGGCGTCAACGGGGAGAATATCGCCGGATGACGGCCAAGAGTCAGACGGGCAAGCAGCATGCGGCGGGTCAACTCCTCAAGATGATTGGGTACGAATCGATCCCGTTTGTGATTGTGGGTTCAGGGATTACGCTTAGCCAATTAGTGGATCAGCTGTTCTTTAAGCAAATTATGCAGGGGATGTTACATCAATCGGCGGCGATGACGCAGTACGTCTTCACGATCTTCTCCGCTAATCCCAATAAGATTACCACCGTCATCGTTTCTTTAGCGATGGCTGTGGCGGAGACCTCATTGCCATTACTGGCTGGCAAGTTGGCGGATATTAAGAAAAATCGTCAGGAGATTGGGGCATTGCTAACCAATAACTTTCAACTGTTGACGTTTGTCCTACTGCCGCTGGTCATCTTGGTGAGTGTGTTTGCTTTTCCAACGTATGGGATCTTCTTTAACTTTGACGGTGAAGGGGCAACTTACCTGATTGCCAACGTGTGGCAAAGCCTGATCCTGGGGCTGGCGCTAGACTTGCTAACCGTGTTACAGGCCTTACGGATGAGTAAGAAGGCGACGACTTACTTGTTGTGTGGCTTGGGTATCAAGATTGTCTTACAGTTACCACTCGTTTATCTATTCCAAGGCTACGGTGCCTTACTGACTACGGGGATCGCGTTCGGCTGGATTATGGTCGTGAGCTGGCGACTGGTTCGGCGCAGCTATGCGGTTGAATTAGGGGCCATTGGGCCGATTGTTAAGTTAAATGTGGTCTTTGCGATCGGGGCAACGGTACTTGTCGATGGTTGTCAGTGGCTGGTTGGGAGTCATTTCTTTACCGGCAAGCTTTTAACCATGGGCTACGTTGGTGTCCTTGGATTGGTCATGGTCGGCCTCTATGTCTGGTTGGCTAATCGCTTAGGCGTGGCCGAGTTAGTTTTCAAACGACCACTAAAGCTAGAGATCCGACGTTAAGTTAGAAAGTCTGAGCAGATGCTTGGGCTTTTTTGAGTTGAGTTAGTAAGATGGAGAAAAGCCGTTGTAGCGGGGATGGCAACCTATCTCGCAACCGTGACGGGCGCAACTAGCCCGGGCAAAGTGCTGGATGTTCTGGTTTGTTCGCTAGGAAGCCCGGTGGGTTTTGCGTATGATAAGAGCAAGGTAAGGGAGATGAGTGAGATGGAAAATGTATTCAGTCAACAGTTAGTGAAATTGCGGCGTCAGCAGAATCTGTCGCAAGAACAATTGGCACACGAGTTGTTTGTGACCCGGCAGTCGATTTCTAAGTGGGAACAGGGGGAGACCACGCCAGATTTGGATACGGTGGTTAAATTGGCGAATCTTTTACAAGTTGATCTCAATGAGTTGATTGCGGGACAACGCCCGACAGCCAGTGAGCAGAAAGCTGAGCCACGAACGACGTTGCCAGAGGGGCAGCGCCCAATGAACAGCTGGGAATTTTTAGATAAGAATTGGTGGATGATCTTTCCTTTTCTGGCTGCACTGGGATGGGTAGTAGCGATGTTTCATTAGAAAGGGCAATGCCGCAAACGCTGGCTCACTTGAATGGGCTGGCGTTTTTTGGCCGGCTTGCAGCAATTGCTCACAAAAAATCCCTCACCGCGACGTACAGTGAGGGATAACAGTTTATTTCATTTATGAAGGTTAGCTAGATGTTACTTAACGTTGGCAACGCGAGCGTAACCCACAGCATGCCACCAAGGGGCGTGAACGGCTTCAGTCACAACACCACGGTTTTGCGAGTCGATCATCTTCCCATGACCAACGTACATCCCCACGTGATAGATGGAATGCTTGGAACCACCGAAGAAGACCAAATCACCCTTCTTGATGTTCTTGTAGCTCACATGCTTGTACTTGTTGTATTGGGCTTGGGCGGTACGAGGGATCTTCTTGGAAGCACCCTTCTTGTAAACGTAGCCGGTGAAACCGGAGCAGTCAAAACGGGAAGGACCAGTAGAACCCCAGCCGTAAGGTTTGCCTAATTGTGCCTTAGCAACTTTATGTAACTTAGCGTAAGAAACGGTAGCTGCGGAAGCCTCGGTAGGTTGGCTCATGCTGACACCAGCAACCGTAAAGGCCACCATAGCGATTAAGGATAAAACAATTTTAGTCAACGTCTTCTTCATAAATGTAACAAACTCCTTCGTTTTAGTTATTTTTTAGTATTAAATGTTTCTTCGTTCGATTCAACATGATTAATACTATCAGGGAGTTGTTACAGAAATGTCTCAAACGATTATCAATCGGATTAAAGCGAAATTGGATGTTTGCAACATTCGCAGTTATTCTGCAGGAAAGGCGTGCGGAAAATGCCGATGAGCCGCCATTTCCGGCGTTAATGTCATTTGTTGCAGACGGCCAGATTTTCGTGAAATAAAGTTGTAAGTAGCGGTGGAAATATCGATAATTGCCCGGTAGTGGGTGTAATTATGGTTAGGTTGGTCGCGGCGAGTCGGGTCATAGGGTAGGCTAACCTCGGCTAACCAGTGGAAAATTTGATGTAAACTGGCTGCGGTGGTCGTCATGGGAAGCGTTCCCCAGCGCCGTAAAGCCATGTGAATAAAGCGTTGCGTGGGAACCGTACCGGTCGGCAGAGGTTTGCCACTGGCGAGATACTGTCTTGCAGCGGTCACGGTTTGTCCAGTAAAGTCATTACCGGGAACTTGCAGAAAATGATTGAGGTTTTGCAAGTGGGTGGCTAGGATGGGCGTGTTAGTGAGGACGCCGACTGGATTGAGCTGAGCTTTTAGGGGCCCGCCAGTGGGTTCGATGACCAGCGTTTGACCGCTGCGATCACTGAGAATCCAGTGGAAGGGGTAGACGAACGCGGCCGTTCCCCACCGCCGAGCGACTAAGGTGACGTGCGGTAGGTCGGCCACAATTTCTGCCAGGGAGGCGTGTTCGCCTAGCGCCCAATTGATGAAGTCTTGCGGCGATAGGTTGATCTGCCGGGGTTCGGGGTTTGCCGCGTACTGCGCGACGCCGGGCAAATAGAGCTCAGCACAGGTGATACCGTTTTCATTTATACCGTCGGCCATGAGATAGGTTGAAAAGTCAGCAGCTGTCCGCCCGCCACCCAGGAAGGCGTATTGAGTGGTGCGGGTAGCGTGTAACGCGGTGTGCCACTGGTAATGGCGGGGTAAGAAGACCGGCCGCCAGGGAGTGGTGGTGGGAAAATCCATCGTCCGGGCAAAAAAATGATGCTCGGCGGCAGAAGTATAGGTTAAACTGGTACACACGTGACATTCCTCCTCAGAGTGGTGCAATTGATTTAAGTATAGCTTACGCTGTGGTAGAGTTAAAGGACGTTCGTGATGTGGCGGGCTAATGATCTCCAAGCGAGTGAGCGAATTAAGCAACTAGCGCTTGTATTCAAAGCGTGAATCTCGTAAGCTAATAGAGAACAGAAATTACCTATAAGAGGTTTGTTTCTTGGAAGGGAATTGGAAACTATGAAATCAGCATGGAATTTAGTGGGAATGGGCCTATGGGTGATTGTGTTGATCACCTTGGTCTGGATGGTTCACGACATGCGTGTCCGGCGTATTCGATTAATTGTGAAAGAACACCGTAGTTTTTCCTGGCAGAACCTCACGATTTCAACGATTGAGTTGGTCGTGTGGTTGCTATTCTTCGGTGGCATGAGTTATACCACCTTCTTTCAAAATGTGAATCAGTTAGGCACGCGCGTCAATCAGACTACGCGGTACGAGCCGTTAGTGATTAATACAGGGACAACGTCTGGTTCAGCCTATTATGTTGAGGTGGACAACAGTGACGGTAAAAAACCAGTGCAGCGGTATACGTATTTGACCGAGGGTGAGAAGTACCAGGTCAGCAGTACCAATGCGACCGTGTCCGATGGGAAGAAGCCGATTAATTTACCAGCTTCTGCCTACAAATGGGATGAAAAGAAGGTTGCCAAGTACGATCAGCGGCATCAGCGCGCATGGGTCGGCGTGATTGAGACGACCTATAAGAAGTCATTTGTCAACGGCATCGGGCTGCATGCCGGTCGGTTAGCAGATCGCTTCACGTTGATTCGGATTCCGGATCATTCCTTTATGTTGAAGGATACGGGTTACCAGAAGTAAACGCAGTTGCATAGAATTCTATGAATTAAAAAATCGGTGTCCCTCGTTAAGAGTGGACGCCGATTATTTTTGGTTAGGCATGTTCGGTGATTTGATAATCATTCGGATCAGCCGTAGCCGGTGGATAATCATCCATCTGGGCATCGCGGTAATCCCACCATTCGTTTTCGTAACCGAAGAATCCCGCGGCTTGCATGGCCTGATTGAGAATTTGGTAGTTTTTCTCCTGTAACGGCGTCCGGTCGAAGTCCCGGTGAGCGGCTACCGTGAAGTCATCAAATTCTGTCTGCATGTCGACTTCCTTACCTGCGGCATCACAGAGCGTGACATCGACAGTTACGCCCTTTTGATGTGAGAAGTTCGGATTGGGCTTGGCGACAAACGAGGGGTCGGGATAGACATCGTAAAGACGTGCCTGAGCGGCAACTGGCCGGTACGCGTCCCAAATTTTTAAGCGATAGCCTTGGGTCCGGAGCAGACTGTTGGCTTTGGCCAGCTTCTTCGCCGTACCCGTGCGGGCGATGGCGGTAGTGAAATTATAAATGACTTGATGGGTGAAATTATCCGTGGTGGCGTAGCGCAGGTCGACAATGATGCTGGGGTCCAGCGCTTGGACGTTGGTGAAACCAGTTTCTAGTTGTGACATGTGGGGCACCTCCCATATAGTGTTGCCTCTAGTATACCGGGTCTGCACCAGAAAAGCTTGTGAAGTGGTTTGGTTGCGGTGCTTTTAAGAGAATCATGACTAGATGCCAATGGGCTAGTGTACAAATGAAGGTCGAGTCTGTTAGTCTCTCTAGCTGAAACGTGTGCCAGGGGTTACACCCTTTTTTTAAAAAAACGTCCAGCACCTCAGGAGGGGGTACTGGACGTCGTCAGGAAACACGAAAGTCACTCTAACTTTCGCGCTTTTTAGTTTACACGTGATTAGGCCTAAGCCGCAGTGAAGCGTGATGGTTGGTATGGTCACCGGACTTAGCGGGCATGCTCAAGATGATCTTGCGCGTAAATCCCGATGTCAGCGATATGAACGGTCCCGCTGTGCTGCTTGCCTGTGATGGTGAGCAGGCCAATCTTGTTGTAGGCCATGGTCGTGGTACTGTCGGCGACAACCGCGACGCCCATGACTTCACCAGTATCGGCGTTAATCCCAGATGGGACGTCAATGGAAACCGTCTTGGCGTCCGCCGCGTTGATGGCGTTAATCGCATCGGCAAATTTGCCCGAGATGTTACGGGACAAGCCCACGCCGAAGATGGCATCGACGATTAGCGTGGCGTTGACCACGTGGTTAAGGTCGGTGGTGAAGGGAATGTGGTAGTAGTTAGCGATTTTGAGTTGTTGAGCGGTCTGCGGGGTAGCTTTAGCCGGGTCGCCTAGTAGGTAAATCTCAACGTCGATTCCCCGGATGTGCAGTAGCCGGGCAACCGCGATGCCATCGCCCCCGTTGTTGCCGGTCGCCGCCACAATAATGACGCGGCTAAGATCGAAATCATCATTTAGTAAATTGTTAAACGTTGCCAAGGCGGCGCGCTCCATGAGAACTAATGCGGGAATACCGATCTCATTGATCGTATGCGCGTCGTAACGTTGTGCTTCAGCAATAGTGATAGCTTTACTCATCATGAATCCCTCCTTAGGATAGGAAAAACTAAAGATTATGAATGTGAATGTTCCGTTTGTTGGTCTGTCAGCACCTGGCTAGACAGTCGTTGCAGCTGAGCGGTGATACCAGCGTAGTCAAACTCAGTATCGGTTGGCGTCACCTGTTCCCACCAATCATGGAGGACCTCAATAGCTTGGCTAACGAGGTGTTTCCCATCGGTCGTGAGCTTTAGGCGGCGGTTGCGCCGATCATGAGGGTCGGTTTCTTTCTGCAGTAGGGCGAGCTTTACCAGATGGTGGACCATTCTGGCCATTAAGCCTTCATCTACAGCCATCGTCCACGCCGCTTTACGTTGATTCAAATGACTAGTCTCCGAGACCAACACTAATAAATAGAATTCAGTAATGTTGACTGGCATTTCGTCGGCTTCTAGAATCTGATTCATTGCCCGTTGAAATTGCCGATGGAGAATGGCCAGGTTCGTAGTAAAGTCTAGTATCGAGTCTTCCATGAGCCACCTCCTAGGTAGTCGTCAGTGTTCAATCTGGTTACTTATGTCTAGTTTACACCAGATTTGATTCAAGGATAACATTAGCACTCGTTTCTTAGGTAAGAAGTGCTAGAATAGCAGTAAAACTAATTATGGGAGGCATTGCAGTGTTTATTCAGATACCAACCGATATGGACGAGGTGCAGCTACGCCAGCTTCAATTGAAACAACACGGAGAGGACCAAACGGAGGATGAAATTATTAATCAAGCCGTTTTGGATATTTTTCAGGGCTTCTTAGATCAGATTGAGGATGGTCACTATGACACGGCGAGTTGGCAAGCTGAAACGCTGATTGTGACGGACATTGGCGGCCAGCAAACGGCAACGGTGACGCCTCAAGGGGCCACGTTCAACGCGGATTTCCGCGAGAGTGCAGAAAAACTCGAACTGTACTTGGAACAGGAAGCGGCTCGAGCTGCGGGTGCACGATAAATTATTTGATGTCAGAATAAGTTTGGGGCTAAAATAAGGATGTTAAGCGTCCTTAGTGTAACGGATAGCACGAGAGATTTCGGTCCTTTCGATCGGGGTTCGATTCCCCGGGGACGCAATTGAATATCCTAGGTGAGCTAATGTATTGGAGGAGTATTGCTAATACGTTGGCTTTTTTGTAGCTTCTAGGAGTGGTTTTACGGATAATTGATTTTTAGAAGAAACCAGTTTAAGCCGTTAGGACGACATAATGTGTCATGCTCGAATGCTATACTCTTTTTGAAATTGAGATTTAGAAGAGGGTGACGGGCGTGACATCAGGAGAACGGGTGCTAAACGTGTTGATGCGGCTGCTTCATGGTGAACGACTGACGACATCAGGAATGATGGCTCAGTATGGTTATCAGAGCAAGAAGACCGGTGAACGGGATACTGCTGCGGTTAAGGTCTTGCTGAAAGATGAGGCGCAGTATACGTTTCACAGTAAGATTATTGGACTTGAAGAGAAAAGCTACTGGGTGACCACTCAAAGCCTACCGTTTGAAGAAATTTTAGCGTTATTAAAACTAATGATGGGGACTCGGGCGTTGAACAGGGTTGAGATGAATCAAATTAAACAACACTTGTTAACAATGCTGTCAGTGGCAGATCAGCAACGTATGAACAATCTGATTCTGGCAGGTGTAAATGGCTATTTGCCAGCGACGACGAAGGAACCATTACTGTCTAAGATTAGATTACTTACTGACTACATTCAGAACCAGACGACGATTAACTTTGCTTATCAAGGGGATAGCGTTGATGATCCTGTCATGGTGACTGGCGTGCCAATGAATCTGACCTTTGAGGATACTGATTTTTATGTACTAGTGCAATCAGTTGGGCAAAAACAAGTATTGCGGTATCGTTTGAATCGATTTGAAAATATATCTGTAAGCTAAAAGTCATTAGAAAGGTGCTTATTCAGTCCTTCAAATATAAAAAGCCAGCGACGGCTGGCTTTTTATTGTGCAATGGCTTTAAGAAAATCGGCCTCATCAATGATAGTGATCACGGGAAAGATCCGGTTGATCTCTTCGGCTTGGCGAATCTTGTCGGTTTTGCCATCTTGGCCCACCAATAAGGGATTCGTATGGCCGACGACTAAGAAGTTAGTTGTCGCCGTGAGTTGATTTTGTGGAACGCCGCCAACCGCTCTAATCTTTTGAAAGGCGGTTGCGCGCGTCATGAGCTTTAGGTGGCCAGTCAGGACGATATTTTGCTGGTAGAATAACGCCGTGGGGATGAAGCGTTTGAAGTCGGCGGTCTTAACCTCGGTGGAAATATCGACTAGGTCAAGCACGCTGGTCTGTTCGAACTTCTTCTGCTCGAGGTGGGAAGAGACGCCCAGTTGATGAAAGCCAGCAATGTTGATGAGGCCGTTGAGGGTAGGAACTTCGTGGTGAGCGACCAATTTAGCAATGAGTTGACCGCAAGTCTGTGCGTCGGTCAGTGCGTGATGTTGCCGTGGATAGGGAATGCTGAAGTGGGCCGCCATGTCGGCCAGTCGGTGGACAGAATGGGTCACGAGCTGTTGGCAGATGACGTAGCTGTCGAGATACTTAAAGGTCAGCTGTGGCTGGCTGTGTTTCTCCAAGGTTTGGCGCAGCGCTGAAATATCAAAATTGGTGTGGGAGACGATCAACTGGTGGTCAAGCCAGCGCCGGAGTAAAGGGAGTAGCTCGGTGAATGTTGGCGCGTTGGCGACGGCTGATGCGTCGATGCCGTGAACGGTTACGTTGCGTTGGGCGAAGGGCTCGTGCGGATTGACGAGGCTGTAGAGACTATTGGTCAATTGGCCATTCTTGAATTGGGCCATGCCAATTGCGCAAATTGAAGCGCGTGAAGAATTGGCAGTTTTGACGTCGAGGGCAACGTAATCTTCCATGGATGTGTGAGGCTCCTTTTGTAGTTGAAATTTCAGCACAACCAACTATTAGCAGGTTAGGTGCGCGTGTTTCTTTCATAATACGGGAATTTTTCTAGAAATACTAGTAGTTTTTGACTAGGTCAATTGGATAATATGGTTACCCAATTAGATGATGAGTGAAGAGATCAGTTTTGAACCTGATGGTGGCGGGTAAGTGGAATACGAGCCTAGTGAACTGTGAGGATTGATGAGCGAAATCATTAGTTTTAATGACTTTTGTTAATTGGCTAAACGGGTTATCATTGTCCTAAAAGGTGGTGTTTCCCGTGGAACAGGAGTCGTTATTTGCTAATCAACAGAACACGCCGTTGGCCAGCCGGGTGCGGCCGCGATCCCTGGCCGATTTTGTAGGGCAGTCCCACCTGTTGGGCCCGGGGAAGATTCTGCGCGAACTGATCGAAAACGATGAGGTTTCATCAATGATTTTTTGGGGACCACCGGGTGTCGGCAAGACCACACTGGCGGAGATCATCGCGCGGCAGACACAGGCGAAGTTTTTGCGGTTCAGCGCGGTTGACAGCAGTATCAGCCAGATTAAGAAGATTATGAAACAGGCAGCCGATGACCTGTCCGTGGGTGAGAAGACGATCGTGTTCGTTGATGAAATTCATCGTTTTAACAAGGCTCAGCAAGATGCCTTCCTCCCATACGTGGAGCGGGGAAGTATCGTTTTGATTGGTGCGACCACCGAAAATCCCTCGTTTGAAATTAATTCCGCGTTGCTGTCGCGATGCAAAGTGTTTGTGCTGAAGGCTTTGGCAACGGAAGACATTGAGCAGTTATTGAAGAATGCCTTGGCCAGTCCCGATGGGTTTAAAGGCCGCGTGACGATTGGAACTGATGAGTTGCGTGCCATTGCCGAATTTGCTAATGGTGATGCGCGCAGTGCCCTGAATACGCTAGAAATGGCGGTGCTCAATGGTAATAAACAGGGCGATCGGGTGACCGTCAACATTGACGATCTGAAGCAGTTGATTTCACAGAAGTTTGTGCTTTATGACAAGACTGGTGAGGAACACTATAATATTATTTCTGCGCTGCATAAGTCCATGCGTAATAGCGATCCTGACGCCGCGATTTACTGGTTGTCGCGAATGCTAGAGGGCGGTGAAGATCCGTTGTACATCGCCCGACGGTTGGTTCGTTTTGCCAGCGAGGATATCGGATTAGCTGATACAAATGCCTTGAACGTGGCGGTTAACGTGTTTCAAGCTTGCCAATTTTTGGGTATGCCGGAGTGCGACGTCCACCTGACGGAGGCGGTGACCTACCTGGCGCTGGCCCCAAAGTCTAATGCCATTTATAAGGCTCGTCTGGCAGCTAAACGGGATGTCAAAGAGACCCGTGACGAGCCGGTGCCTCTCCAAATTCGGAACGCGCCGACTAAGTTGATGAAGGACCTGGATTATGGCAAGGACTATCAGTATGCGCATGATACCAAGGACAAACTTACTACGATGCAGACGCTACCGGATTCGCTGGTCGGCCATGAGTACTACCACCCCACGGACCAGGGGCGTGAGGATTTATTTAAGAAACGCTTGGATTACGTGAAGCGTTGGCGTCAGGAACATGCGGGTGACGATCAACATTAAGTCGGTCGTTAACTGTAGATTATTGAAATAAGGACGGTAAAGACTCGAACAGCAGTTAGATTTCGGCTGTTTATTCAAATATCGCCGTTTTTTTAATTTATAAATCGAAATTTTACTTTTTTAAGGCTGGTTACTGAACTAATTGAGTTCTTAAATAAACAGGATAATCACCAATTCTCACAATGAGCGATTTGAGAAAATAAATTAGAAAATAATTAAAAACACCATTGAAATTTCATTTACCATCGCCTATAATACAATCAATATTTCAAAACGTTGAGGAAAAAAGTAGCTCTCGCAGCGATGCCCAGTGAGTCACGTGAAGTGAAAAGTGACCGTCAAGTTAGAGTGAAAATCATTTCCGAGTTCGATGCTGATATGTAGGCAATCGTGGTGGCCACCATTATTTGGCTAGCGGATGTTGGTCCGTGACGAGTGAGGTGGGTAACTGCCTCAAAAAGGTGGTACCGTTCTACTTGTAGAGCCCTTTTCCCGTAGTGGGAGAAGGGCTCTTTTGACGTTTAAAATCAAAAATAGTTGTGGAGGAAAAGGTATGAAGCAAACAGTAACGGGTAAAAAGCGTAAAAATCTTGGTCAGTTGTTAGTGGTTAGCTCACTGATTTTCGGAATGTTTTTCGGTTCTGGCAACTTGATCTTCCCCGTACATTTGGGGCAGATGGCAGGTGAGCATTGGTTTACGGCGGCACTCGGCTTTGCTATTTCTGGGTCACTGTTTCCTCTATTGGCCATTTTGGCGGTGGTCGTCACTAAGAGTGACGGGCTTTACGATTTGGCCAAGCCAGTAGGTCGCCACTATGCGGCCCTTTTCTTAATTCTGGTTCACCTGACAATCGGACCGTTCTTCGGAACTCCCAGAACGGCTGCGACGGCCTATGAAATGGCGTTACAACCGTTTCTACCTAAGCAGTTTGACACAGTCGGTATGCTACTTTTCACGGGCGTATTCTTTGGTGCAGCTTATCTGCTGGCGACACATCAGAATAATTTAGTTAAGGTAGTGGGAAAGTATCTAAATGCCGGGTTCTTGACGATGTTGGCCGTTATCTTCGTGGTCGCGTTCGTCAATCCGATGGGCGGCTTGAATCACGGAGCGACAGCAGCCTACCAAACCAACGCTACTATCAGTGGCTTTTTGGAAGGGTATAATACCGTAGATGCGGTGGCGCTATTGGCGTTGAGCGTGACCTTTGTCCATGCCGTTCGGGGACTGGGTTACCACGATCGTGAGTTGACCCGGTTGACGGCGAAGGCGGGCACGCTGAGCATTGCGTTGGAAATCTTGATTTATTTTGGATTGGTGTTACTAGGAGCCTTTAGTCTGAGTCAATTGACGTTGTCGGCCAACGGTGCCGTGGCGTTGTCACAAATTGTTGGCCGATATTTCACGCGGTTTGGTACAGCGTTCTTGGGAGTTCTGGTCACATTAGGCGTCTTTACGACGGCGTTAGGACTGGTAACCTCGTTTGCGCAAGACTTTCACAAGTTATTTCCTAAGGTGAGCTACCTCAACTGGCTACGCGTCACGACGTTTGTATCCTTTTTAGTGGCAAACGCTGGCCTAGACACGATCATCGCCTGGTCGTTGCCTGTTTTAATGTTACTATACCCGTTGTCATTGGCCTTGATCTTGGCTTCGCTCACGGTTGCCAAGCGTCCTTACGCGGGAATTGTTTATAAAATGACGATTGCGTTTACTGCAGTGCCGGCCGTCTTAGATATGTTGGCTAATTCGCCTAAAGTAGTCACGAGTTTGGGGCCAGTCGCTAGTATGTTACGGATTTATCATCAGGTTATCCCGTTCGCTGGACTGGGACTGGGATGGTTGGTTCCGACCTTTGTTGGTTTCGTCCTCGGTATTGTCTGGGGTCATCTGCGGTGGGCCGGTGAGCAAGAGTCCGTGGTTGAGAATAATCGCTAAGGTAGTGTAGGTGACATAATAAGTTTCGATAAGAATTTTATGAATTTCAATGAAATTGGCGAAGTGTTCGGTGATAATAGCGTGAAGGAAATTCTGAAGTTATTTTGGCGATTGCTGAAAGGGTAGTCATGGTATACTTTTAGCAGAATGAGTTTAGGGGTGAAGGCATGAATGATGCGGATATGAGTATGGACTATACCGCTGTTATGAAAGAGCTACGTGACTTTCGTGATCAACGTGGGTGGCGTAAGTACCATACGTTACCAGCTTTGGCTCGGGCTTTGACAGTTGAAGCAGCGGAGGTTAATGAGATCTTTTTGTGGCAGGGTGATCACTCTGAGTTAACTGCAGAAAAGACCGCTGAACTGAAGATGGAATTGGCGGATACACTGACGTATCTATACTATATGTGTGACCGATTACATGTTGATCCCAATGAGATTGTGCATGAGAAACTGAAAATTAATCAAAAGAGACATTGGACGTTTGACAAACAACAAGGTGGGCAATAACGATGGCAAAGCTTCCTAAACCCGTAATTCAAGAAGTTGATTTTAGTAAAGATGGGTTAGTGACGATAAAACAGAAAACGCAGGGTGTTCAAGCAGAATTACTACTTGAGTTTCCCACTGTCTATGTTGTCTACGATAGGCTTAAGCGGGACGCGTATGATGTTTACGTTGGCGAAACGAATAACATTGAACAAAGAACGCAACAGCATCTACTTGATGACGTTCATCGACGCGAGGATTGGAAGTATTTAGCTGATAGTCGAAGTTCAAAGTTGTTGGTAATTGGTCATGAACACTTCAATAAGTCGCTGACATTGGATATAGAAAATACGATGATGTTGTATATGTCAGGCGTCTCGAGTGTTAAAAGATTGAACAATCGACGTGAAAATCAACAAAGTAAATACTATACGGCCAATGAAAAGGATGCTATTTTCTCTAAGATTTGGCGGAAACTCAACCAATTTAATCAGGATCTCTTCCCGGTAGAATCTATTATTCGTGATTCAGCTCTTTTTAAAGCGTCACCTTTCCACACACTGACGTCGGAGCAAAAACACGCGCGTGATTTAATTCTACGTCGGATTGAGACGGTTTTGCACGCAAAGCAAGGGCATCAATTGATTCTGGTTGAGGGGGAAGCGGGGTCCGGAAAGACTGTGTTACTGAGTACCCTTTTTTATCAGTTGTGGCAGTTAGGGCAAGATAAAAATTATACGGACTTTAGTGCCAGTCAGAATTATTTGCTCGTTAACCATGATGAGCAGGTCAAAGTGTATGAGGATATTTCGCGGAAGCTGGGCATGGATATCACCCATGTCAGTAAGCCGACGCGCTTTATTAATAACCACCAAGTTGAATCGCCGGTTGATATTGTATTGATTGATGAGGCGCATCTTTTGTGGACGCAAGGGAAGCAGTCCTATCGTGGGCAAAACCAACTTAAGGACATTATGGATAGATCTAAATTGACGATTGCGGTTTTTGATCCTAAGCAAATATTGAAGACCGAAGAGTACCTGACAGATAATGAAATTAAATCTTTAGAGGTAAAAGCCAGTCAGCAGGGGAATTTAATCAAGTTTAAAAAACAGATGCGGATGAAGGCCAGCGAAGCGACGACGATGTGGCTAAAAGAGTTAATTGATCGACGCATCGTCACTAAGATTCCGGCTGATAAGAATTATGATTTACGGATATTTGATGATCCCCAAAAGATGTACGATGCGATTAAAGATAAGGCAAGTGATGAACAAGCAGGCTTGTCACGGATGTTAGCAACCTTTGATTGGCCATTTAAGAGTGGTAATAAGCAAATTGATTATGTCACAATCGGTGAATTTTCAATGCCATGGAACCTGCAACTACCATCGGCTGCAGATCAACGAGGTCAAGGGAGAAAGTTGGCGTGGGCCGAACAACATCAAACGATTAATGAAATTGGGTCAACTTACACCATTCAAGGATTTGATTTAAATTACAGCGGCGTTATTATTGGGCCATCTGTAAAATATCGTGATGGGAAAATTGTCTATGATCCTGAACTCAGCTCGAATAAGCGGGCGACGGAGCGGCGGACTTTAGCCAATGGTAAGAAGCAGTATGTCTACGAGGATCTGTTACCTAATGAGCTGAACGTGTTGTTAACCCGTGGTGTCAATGGGCTCTATATTTATGCGGTGGATGATGAATTAAGGTCAGCATTAATGGCAGCAAAGCAAGACTGATTCTAGCTAGACAATAATGAAACGGAGGTTTCACCCATGCCCCAACTTTATTTTCTCTGTACCGGTAATTCATGTCGTAGTCAGATGGCAGAGGGGTTTGCCCGTCAGCTAGCCCCGCAAGATTGGCAGATTGCCAGCGCGGGTATTGAACAGCACGGCCTGAATCCCTTAGCCGTCAAAGTGATGGCTGAACAAGGCGTTGATATCAGTCAGCAACGGTCTAAGCTGATTGATCAAGATTATTTGCAACACAGTGATCTCGTCGTCACTTTATGCGGGGATGCACGGGATAAATGCCCCATGACACCGCCCACTGTTGCCAAGCAGCATTGGCCATTGCGTGATCCAGCCCAAGCAACGGGGAGCGAGGAAGATGTGTTGGCCGTCTTTCGCCAAGTACGCGATGAGATTGAGGACCGGGTGAAGCGGTTGATTGCGACGTTGAATTAGAAACAGTAGGTAAGTGGTGCGGTAGAAAAACCGGCCACTTTTTTAGTCTGAAAGATCGAATTGAGGACAAGTTGGCACAATTCCATAAAAAAATAACACAAATTTGGTACAAACAGTTGAAATTTCACAAGGGGTGGGCGATACTGAGGTTAGTTGGTTCACTGAACCATGATGTTAGTTTCTGTTATCGCTTCCAATCGAGTTATATTCAAGGCGAAGGCTACCCCAGTTAGTTGGGCGGTCTGTCGCACTAACAGTAATGACTTGAGAAGTGGTGCAAGAACGACCGAGCGATAAGGAGGGATTGGATGGTTCGTCGTAGTATGAATCGTAATCAGTTGCATGATCAGAACTTGAAGTTTGTCCTGCAACAGATTTTTAATAATCATCCCACCTCGCGGATCGAGATTTCTCACCAGCTTCACCTAAATAAGTCAACGGTCTCATCGTTATACAACACCCTGATGGCCGATGGATATTTGACGGAGTTAGGCTTGGGGGAAGCTTCCACTGCGGGTGGGCGCAAGCCGACGTTAGTTGAGATTAATCAAAATTATGGATACACATTGACGTTTGATTTGGGATACCGACACTTACATGCGCTGGCAACCCGATTGGACGGCCACGTCTGGAAGTATGACCGGATTCAAACCAAGGATCAGTCGATTCACGAAATGGTGGATCACATCCACCAGTACATCAAGGAAACGCAGGCTGCTGATACCAGCAGTAACGGGTTATTGGGAATCTGCTTCTCTATTCATGGTATCGTGATGGGAAATAAAGTGGTGACGTCGCCATTTATCAAGATGGGCGATGTTGACTTGGAACAAGTCTTCACCGAGGCCTACCACGTCCCCGTCGTATTGGAAAACGAAGCCAACCTATCCGCCGTTTATGAACGTGATTTCAATGGCGCTCGCAATCTGAATAGTGCGGTCACCATCAGTATTCACCGTGGGATCGGGGCTGGGGTAATCCTCCACCGTGATCTTTTCCGCGGGGAACACGGCGATGCGGGTGAAATTGGTCGGACGGTAGCCAGCCTTCAGTTTGATGATGCTGGGAATGCACGGCCAATCCATGCCGAAGATATTTGTTCTGAAGACGCCATCATTCAACAGGTTGAGCAACAGAAGGGCCTGAGCAACCTTGATCGAGATGACATCGTTCGCTTATATCAAAAGGGTGATGCGGAGACTACCAAGATTTTGAAGACGTTTGTCACCGGGATTGCGGGGTTGATCTACAACACCATGCGGACGCTCGATCCGGATGCCTTCTTCATCAATTCACCGCTAGTCGAGGAGTTGCCAAAATTATTAACGGATATTCGGTCCGCCTATCGGAAATTGTCGGAAGATGATGACCGGGCGATTGAGCTGACGAACAACGCGCGTCTAGCCACAGTATTGGGTGGCTGTTCGTTGATCACGCACCGCGTGTTGAATCTGAACGGCTACGAATTGAACTTCGATCGGCCTAGCGCTGAAACGACCGCAACTGAATAATACACTAAAAGAACCATGATCGTCGCAATCCTTGCGGTGGTCATGGTTCTTTTGGTATGCCGTTAATTTAGTTACGCTTCCGGTATAAACCGAAACCAACTAAGGTGCTCAGGAGTAGTGCGAGGCCAATGATTGGCGCTGTCCGGTGTTCGTTAGTTTGTGGTAGCGTCTCACTAGATTTGACCGCTGACTGACGACCATTGACCGCTGACCGATTGGCGGCCACTTTGGCTGCGGCACCAGTAGAATGGGTCGCGAGCTTGACCGTTGTGGCTTGACCACTAGCCCGGTTAGTTGCGGGACGGGTCTTGGTGGTCGTGTTCTGCTTGGAGGTTACCGTATCCGGCTGGCCTTTGATGGTTGGCTTTTCTTTAGAAATAGTCGCCCCATCGCCGCCAGTGGTGAGTTTGTGGTAGGTAACGGTGATGTCCTGGTCACTAGTACCAAACGTTCCGGTTGGGTAAGCCGCTGAAACGAGTTGATAGTTATCCATTGATGGCGTATCAACTTGGTAGGTGTCACCAGCTGAACCGGTCAAGTAGGCGTCTTGCAAAACGGTGTTCCCCTGTTCATCTTGATAGTGAACTGTAACCGTCACGGTAGCCGCTGGGGTAACTGGTGGTGTGACCGGGGTCACAGGCTTAGTGGCATCTTTCTTGTAATAGAGGGTGATCGTCTGTGCTTGATCAGACAAGGTTCCGGTGAGCGCAGCGCCTTGATTCCGGTCATCATCATAGGTGTAACCGTCGACCGCCAGTTGATCTGGTGTCAGGGTGTAAGTGTCACCGGCCATCTGGTCAGCACCTAGGACCAGGTCGTCTTTGATCGCCGTGGTCTCGTCAGCTTCGTCACGGTATTGAATAGTGACGGGTGCGGCAGCGGTAGCGTTGGCATAAGGAATGAGGACGGTGAATGAGTCGCCGAATTTACCCTGCAAGTCGGCTCGCAGATAATATTTGTGGTTACCCGGTGTAGGGGTACCGACAGAGTTAGGATAGAGATTGTAAGAATTACCGTAGTAGTAAGTCGATTGTGGCGCAATATTTGTAAAGGACAGGCTATCGTCTGCATTTAACGCATAGTGTAGTGAGTCATTACCTGATGCATACAGAAGAAAGACGATGTGTCCGTCGCCACTTGGCAAATGGACTTGTTGAAGTTTAATTTCTTTCATGTCAAAACCATTGATCCCGTTAAAGCCCATGAATGGCAGTTGTAATGTGCCACTGTAATTTTGTGGCAGCCGCAGCGGTTGGGCAATCGTGATGGCATGCGTTGTTGGATCAACGTATTTTTGTTGGGCGTAGTCGACTACAAAAACTTGGTGGCCGATCTTCAATGAAGTGAATTGGTTAGCGTCAAGCATGGAGAAGTCGCCGATTCGATTGTAGGTAACGTCTAAGCTGGTGAGATTCTTAAGACCAGCGAGTGGTGCGAGACTGACAATTTTATTGTTAGCGACGTTTAAGGTCGTTAACTTGCTGAGCGCGCTTAACGGGGTTAAGTCAGTGATATCACCCAGATCACCCGAGCCGTTGGGCGACATTTGTAATTTAATATATTCAAAACTGGGATCGTAAGAGAGGTCTAATGAAGTTAAATTGGTGGCATATTGGAGGCCCTCCAATGAGAAGGGAGTCTTGCCGTCAACGTATACCGTGTCACCCAGCGTGTGGCCCGAAGCCAGACTCGTTAAACCAGTCATTTCATCCTGCGTGATTTGTGAGACATCTTTGCCTAAAGCTTTGGCGACCATGTTTTGCAGCGTCTTGTTAGGCATCCAAGTGTCGATAGAAGTATCCGCCGGAACGCTCAGGCTAGCCATCATGGGTGCAGCAGCCTGTTTTGGAGCTGGATTAGTAGCGGGTTCTTCAGGAGTTTCCGGTGTGGTTACTGGTGCTGTTGGCTGCTTTGGTGTAGTTGGGCCTTGTACTTCCGGTGTATGTACGGGTGGAGTCTGTGGATCTGGAGTAGGCATCTCACTTGGAGCGGGCGTTTTCGGCTTCTCGGGTGTCGTAGGAGTTTCAACTTTTGGTTCAGTTGCTGTTGAATCAGCGTCTTGCGTCTTCTCATCGGACGTAGGAGTTTCGCTGGGGGTGTCGTTCTGAACATTCTCTGCTTCGGAAGCCACGTTTTCTGTTGTTGGTGTGGGCGTGGGTGTTGTATCCGCACTGGCCACGGTACCACCGCCAGCCAAGAGCAGGCCAGCTGACAGGATGCCGGCAAATACCCAAGATTTGCCGCTCTTGTACATTTTATAGTGTAATTTATTGTTTCCCGATTTTGACATGATGATCCTCCTATTCGTTGCAATTCACAGCGGGGTTATTAACTACCCCTAGTATAGGAGGTTTCGATAAAATAATCTATATAGCGGTAGCTAAGGTTTATAGGGAAAACTATGTATGCGATAGCGACTATCAAACCTGATAGTGTTGTCATATCAACGAAAACTGTGATTTCATAAAATGCAACCCAGAGTAATTAGCAGCTAAAAATATTTTTCCCATAATTTTAATTGTGGTTAATTTGATTGCTGAGCTTATGAACGAACTGGCTGATTCATTTCAAATCTGCCGTATTTTCACTTAAAATAGCACGACCGACGGGTGGACAACTTACCACGATTGTGCAAATGAAATGACGATAACTGAGGTGACATAGTCGTCAAGATTGACTAATACGTTTAGGTTAAATTAGACGACGCATATCTATAGAAGAAAAAGTTTCAACCCACCACTCACGGGGATGGCTAAGCCACAGATCTACCGTTATTCCGCAAGCGCTAACAATTTTTTGAATCTTTTTCCCGAAAACGCTTGCATTAGAGATAAAACCTTGTATAATTGAATTTGTAAGTTGGTTGTCGCAACGAACTAACTAGGAGGTTTTTTATAAATTATGGATACTAAAACAAGTTACTGGAAAGGCATCGACAAGATTCAATACGTCGGCCATCAAGATAAGAAGTCAGGTTTAGGGTTCCAATACTACAACCCAGAAGAAGTTATTGGCGGAAAGAAAATGAAAGATTGGTTACGGTTCGCCGTGGCTTACTGGCACACCTTTGATCAACGTTTAGTTGACCCATTCGGTGATGGTACCGCTCAACGTCCATACGACAAGTACACTGATCCTATGGACTTGGCTTTAGCCAAGGTTGATGCTGCATTCGAATTTTACGACAAATTGGGTGTAGATTACCTTTGCTTCCACGATCGTGACTTAGCTCCAGAAGGCGACACTTTACGTGAAACCAACAAGAACCTGGACAAAGTCGTTGACAAGATCGTTGAATACCAAAAGACTTCTGGCATGAAGGTTCTCTGGAACACGTCAAACATGTTCACGAACCCTCGCTTCGTTGAAGGTGCCGCAACTTCTCCATACGCTGACATCTTTGCATACTGTGCCGCTCAATTGAAGCACAGTTTGGAAATTGGTAAGCGCGTTGGTTCTGAAAACTATGTCTTCTGGGGTGGCCGTGAAGGTTACGAATCACTCTGGAACACCAACATGAAGGAAGAACAAGAACACGCTGCTAAGTTCTTCCACATGGCTAAGGATTACGCTAACGAAATTGGCTTCGACGCACAAATGTTGCTCGAACCAAAGCCAAAGGAACCAACGACTCACCAATACGACTTCGATGCCGCAACCACGATTGCCTTCATGAAGGAATACGGTTTGGACAAAGACTTCAAGTTGAACTTGGAAGGTAACCACGCCAACTTGGCTGGTCACACTTACCAACACGAAATCCGGACTGCCCGTGAAGCAGGTCTGTTAGGTTCATTGGATGCCAACCAAGGTGACAAGTTAATCGGCTGGGATATTGATGAATACCCATCTAACTTGTACGAAACGACTGCTGCTATGTACGAAGTTGTTGAAAACGGGAGCATCGGCCCTCGCGGTGGTTTGAACTTCGATGCTAAGCCTCGTCGTTCATCATTTGCCCCAGAAGACCTCTTCTACGGTCACATTGTAGGTATGGACAGCTTTGCTGCCGGCTTACGGGTTGCCGTTGCTATGAAGGAAGACGGCTTCTTAGACAAGTTGAAGAAGGACCGTTACAGTTCATACGAATCAGGTATCGGTGCTGACATCGAAAGCGGCAAGGCCGACTTCAAGTCCCTTGAAAAGTACGCTATCGACAAGCCACAATCAGAATTGATTGCTGCTACGCACTCTGATCACTTGGAAGAAGTCAAGGATACGATCAACCACTACATCATTGACACTCTGAGCAAGTAATCTCGCTCCTTGCGAAAATAAAGATCAATAGAATGGCGGACGGACGGTGTGTTCGTCCGCCATTTTTATCTATCAACTAAAGATCAAAAGAACTAAAGCTATTACCAGAGTTTAAGTGGTGGGGATGGTAGGCTCAAAGCGGTCTAAACCAAGCACCTGCGGCTGTCAGAGATTCCGCCTGCTGTGGGGAACGCCTGCGGCCTGGGAAGCGGTCCTCCGGCTCGGTTGGAAGCCCGGCAGTTCACCGGTCTTCCAACACGTCCCACGCTGTAAGCCGAGAATCGGCTAACACCGTCGACACAGCTGGCTCCATCTCTGCCCTCCTCCGGTTTAGATAGTTTTTGAATGGTAAACTTGTTTAAATAGCTGAGACATCAGTATCTAATCAGTGATAATTGACAACATCTAGCTAGCCGTGAGTGAGCCAAATTTGGACTCAGCCGTGGGATTTACCAAGTGAGTTTCTTGGTAAATGGCGACTTGAAGACGGGTTCTTCGGCTTCAAGCGAGGGGCAAGACCGTTCTTTGGCTTGCCCCGTCCTCCCCACAGCGTTCCAGTCCAAATTTGGCGAACGGTAAGGCGACAGGTAAACAACATTAAGTGATTAATGAACAGATGAACTGAAAATTAGGAGGAATGACCGATGGGAAAGTATGTACTCGGTGTTGACCTAGGGACCAGTGCCGTTAAGGTCTCCGCACTAGATCACAGTGGGCAAATTGTCGCCCAAGAAAGTTTCGATTACGATTTAATTCAAAAGAAGCCAGGATATAACGAACAAAATCCAGAAGACTGGGTTTCCGGCACCACGGTTGCGATCGTGCGCTTGATCTTAAACGATCACTTGAGCGCTAGCGACATTGAAGGGCTGAGCTTCTCCGGGCAAATGCACGGACTAGTGCTCTTGGACAAGGACAAGAAGGTACTGCGGCCATCAATTCTGTGGAATGATACGCGGAGTACGCCTCAGCGTGAAGAGATTGAAGCCAAGATGGGCGATGAATTCGTTGATATCACCCGGAATCAACCGCTGGAAGGCTTCACCTTGACCAAGTTACTCTGGGTAAAGGAAAACGAACCGGATATTTGGGCTCAGGCCAAGTATTTCGTTCTGCCCAAGGATTACGTCCGTTACCGCATGACGGGCAACCTGGCAATGGATTACTCCGATGCCACCGGGACCGTCTTGCTCGATGTTGCGAAGGGTGAATGGAGTAAGAAGATTTGTGATACCTTCGATATTCCGTTGAGCATGTGCCCACCACTGATCAAGTCCGTTGATTTTGCGGGGACCGTAACGCCGGCCTACGCCGAATTCTCTGGCTTAACGACGGCTACCAAAGTCTTTGGTGGTGCAGCGGACAACGCTGCTGGTGCCGTGGGTGCCGGGATCCTACACCCGAACATGGTCTTGTCGAGTATCGGGACTTCTGGGGTTGTACTGAAGTATGAAGACACGCCGGACGTTAACTACCATGGTGTCGTTCAATTTGAAGATCACGCCATTCCCGACAAGTACTACTCCATGGGTGTGACGCTGGCTGCCGGCTACTCACTGAGCTGGTTCAAGAAGACGTTTGCGCCTGCCGAAGACTTCACGGACTTCGTGGCTAGTGCCGCTAAATCAACCGTTGGGGCCAATGGTCTGCTCTACACGCCTTACATTGTGGGTGAACGGGCGCCTTACGCTGATGCGGATATCCGGGGGAGCTTTACCGGTGTTGATGGGACTCACCAACGCTATGACTTCGTCCGGGCCGTGCTGGAAGGGATCGTCTTCTCCTTCAGAGACCTATTCGACATTTATGAAGAGAATGGTGGCGACTTTGATACGGTCGTTTCTATCGGTGGTGGGGCCAAGAGTCCCCTTTGGCTACAAATTCAAGCCGATATCTTTAACCGTAAAGTTGTCAGCTTAAAGAACGAACAGGGGCCTGGTATGGGGGCAGCGATGATCGCGGCCACCGGCTTGGGCTGGTTCGATTCCTTACAGGATTGTGCCGAAACGTTCGTTCACTTTGGCAAGGCCTACGAACCAATTCCAGAGAACGCAGCGAAGTATGCCAAGATGCACAAAATTTACAAGCAGGTTTACCAACAAACTAAGAGTATCAGTAAGCAGTTGTTGGACTACCGGCGCGAGGAACTTTAAATGACGACGAGAAAGCTTGGGTGGTAGAGCCCAGGCTTTTTTGCTGTCTACTAATACTAATGTTAAAATTCCACGGTTTGTTGCATGATTTGGCAAATTAATTGTAGCTACCACGAAAAGGTTAGCTGTAATGTGATCAGGCGCTAGTCAGGCCAGACATTCAGAAAGCTTAAATAATTTAATTGTTTTTAAAGAAAGCGCTTTCTTTTACATGACAGACGTGCTATCCTAGATACATGGTTGGTTGGCAACCTCAACCAACTCGATTTCAACCAACTTACAGTTTCAGTTCCAACTTCTCTACATACATTGCCACTACTGACATGACGGCTTATGCCGCACTAAGGAGCGATACTTATGCGAAAAGTTTCGACCGGATTTGTTTACTTCTTCGGTGCATTAGGTGGACTGCTGTTTGGCTACGATACCGGGGTTATCTCCGGAGCCATTCTGTTTATCCAAAAACAAATGCATTTAGGATCTTGGCAACAAGGTTGGGTTGTGAGTGCTGTTCTGCTGGGAGCGATTCTCGGGGCAGCCATCATTGGACCATCCTCTGACCGTTATGGTCGGCGGAAGTTATTGCTATTATCAGCAATTATTTTCTTTGTTGGGGCGTTGGGTTCCGGGTTATCCCCTGAATTCTGGACGTTGATTATCTCGCGGGTCATCTTAGGGATGGCCGTGGGGGCAGCGTCAGCGCTGATTCCGACGTATTTGGCGGAATTATCACCTGCTGACAAGCGGGGGACCATGTCCAGTCTGTTTCAACTGATGGTGAT
>NZ_JAAXLK010000010.1 GCF_012641185.1 Levilactobacillus tujiorum | reverse complement strand
CAGAGCTGAGGCTCTTTTTCTGCACTTAAAAGGTGAAAACGTAAAATTCCCATCAAGCACTTGAATCATGTGTTTGATGGGGATTTTGGAGTTTCTGGTGAATAATTCAGGATCAGGATTTCCGGTTCACTACCTAATTTACCAGCGACGGTAATCGTCGTCTGTGGGTGCGCCAGCTTGCGATAGCCCGCGAAGCCCCCAATCAAGACGACCAGCGTGAGTAACACGATCCCCGCTTTCTTAAACGACAGCTTGCCCAGCCAGTCGATGGCCGCACCAAAGACCAGCGCCAACACGGCCGACAATACGGCACCAATAATCAACAACGCATTGTTATTGGTTTCAATCCCCAAGAGAATATACGTCCCTAAGCCACCTGCGCCAATCAAGGCGGCCAAGGTTGCCGTCCCAATGATCATGACCGTGGCGATCCGGATACCCGAAATAATCATGGGCAAGGCTAACGGCAGCTCGACGCGAAATAGCTTCATTTGGCGCGACAGTCCAAATGCCGTGGCGGCTTCTTCCAGGTTAGGGTCAATCGTCGTCAGTCCGGAGTATGTGTTCTGAAAGATTGGCATGACCGCGTAAATTACCAACGCAATGATCGAAGGGATCGTCCCAATCCCAACGATGGGAATCAGGATTCCTAACAGCGCCAGACTAGGAATCGTCTGCAAAATGCTGGTAATCTGCAGCATGACATTCGCCGCACGTTTGTGATTCATCAAGACAATCGCCAACGGAATGGCAATCACTGCGGCGATTAATAATGAAACTAAAGACAAGCCAATATGTTGGCCAATGGCGCGAACAATATCGCTCCCTTGCGTTTTTAAGATGTGCAAAATGGCTTGCAAACTAATCTGCCTCCTTAGTGGCTAAATAGTCGAGTAAATCTGGCGTGGACAACGCGCGCTGGGACTGCGCAGTGGCAACCACCACCGCTTGATTTTGCCGCAGCATTGCGGCCAATTCACTAACCGGAGCATCTGCTGGCAGTGTCGGTAACGCCGTTGTGGGTTGGCCATAGCCGTCGTCCAATAGACTCTGCACCGTTTCCGGGCGCACCGCATGTTCATTTTGAAAGAAGCCCCGGACGAAGTCGTTGGCCGGGTGCTCCATAATCTCCGCACTCGTCCCGACCTGCTGAATGTGGCCCTGGCGCATGATCGCAATGTGTTGGCCCAACCGCAGCGCCTCGTGCATATCATGCGTCACGAAAATAAAGGTCATCTTCAGCTTCTTATGTAACCGTAAGACCAAGTCCTGCAACTGTTTTCGTGAAATCGGGTCCAACGCACTAAACGGCTCATCCATCAAGACCACTTGCGGTTTGATGGCTAAGGCCCGGATGATGCCAACCCGTTGCTGTTCCCCACCGGATAGCTCATTGGGCATCCGCGTCGCATACTGATCGGGATCCAAGTCCACCTGTGCCAATAAATGCCGCGCACGAGCGACCCGATCCTTACGTGGCCATCCCAACGATTCCGCCTGAATGGCGATGTTTTCTTGAATGTTTAAGTTCGGAAAAAGCGCGATATTTTGCAATACGTAGCCCATGCGCTGCCGTAACTGTTTTAGATCGTAATCAATAATGCGTTGATCATCAAAGTAAATGTTCCCATCAGTCGGTTCAATCAGCCGATTGAGCATCTTGAGGGTCGTGGTCTTACCACTACCACTGGGACCGACTAGCACGAAAAAGTCCCGACTCGGAATAGTCAGGTTCAGCCGATCCAGGGCCAACTTGCCTTCATATTGCTTACTAACATTTTTAAATTCTATCATGCTGACCTCCATACACTTGTCACAGGCTGGACACTCGAATGATCCGCTTGGACATTCGGGTAACGTCTCCCGTCTCGCTTTCCTTATAGTGTCCCATTATACTAGTCTTCTGCCAGTTACCTAGGGAAACGCCTTGCTCGCCACTCGATGACAACAGCGTCTACTTTACAGTTTTTTGACGAGACTGTTAATATTAAAACTAAAGCGTTTCGTCTTAAAATCCTTATAAAAGAAGGTCTTGCCACTTGCTCGATCAAACAGACATCCTAATCCTCAAAGAACTGACGCACAACTGCCGTATCAAGGTCAATCATTTGGCCGCACGGGTCCATCTCACCGCGCCGGCCGTGACTGCCCGCATTAATCGCTTAGAAGACGCCGGCGTCATCAAGCGTTACACCATTGAAGTCGATACCGAAAAGCTAGGCTACGATCGCCAAATTTTCATTCGAACCGCTATGAAGGACGCCGCCCAACGCGCCGGCTATCGCGCACTCATCCACCGTTATAGGAATGCCATCCGCCATCATTATCGTGTCTCTGGCGATATGCCGTACCTGATTGAAGGTGCCTTTCGTTCGCGCGCCGAACTAAACGACTTTTTACTCGCACTAGGCAACGTCGCCACTTACAAGGTGATCGACGTCATCGATGAACTCATCTAACCGTCATGACAAAAGGGCCTGGGGTAGCAGCCTCAGACCCTTTCCGCGTACCAAATGGACAGTCGTCATCCTAGTCATTATCAATAATCACTTGTCCCAGTGCCCGGCTCTGCATGACATAGTCGTGGGCTGCTCTGATCTCATCGAGCTTAAAGACTTTGGCGATGGGCACCGTCAAATCATAGCGCTTAATCAGCTCAAACATCTCATCCACCAATGGCTGTTGTACTTCGGTAGAATCGAACACGGTTAGGAATTTACCAGCCAGACTAAACGGGTCAAAGTTCTTCACCACCCATTCACCGGCTAACAAACCGATCACGCATACGACGCCGCCTTGCCGGAGATGGGCAATCGAATCGGCCATTGTAACCGTCCCGACCATATCAATGATCCCATCAAATTGCTTAGATGTCTGGAGCTGATTGTCGGTATCCAAGACGGCTACATCTGCGCCCTGCTGCTTTAATTCCGCTAACATCTCCGGCCGCCGAGTCGTCGCCGTTACGGTTAGGCCCAACGCCTTCGCTAGTTTAGTGGCGGCGATCCCGACCACACTGGTGCCACCGCGAACTAGTAGTGACTGTCCCGCCTGTAACCCCAAGGACTTGATCGCGCCTAATGCCGTGTAGAAATTTTCCGGATATTGAGCCAAGGTTACCCAGTCACCAGCGTAATCGACTGGGTATAAATGATTGTCGGCGACGAGGGCGTAATCCTGATAACTCCCATCCACCTCACGGCCCAAGCCACCCATCATCGTGATGACCTTCTGACCAACTTGTAACTGGCTATCCGCCGCTGGTGCGTAAACCTCACCTACAGCTTCTACCCCAATCACCCGTGGAAATTTCACGGACGGCGATCCGCCAGCCCGCGTTAAGACTTCGTAGCGATGCACCCCAAACGCATGAATCCGAATGACTGTCTGATCCTTCGTAGGCGTTGGTATCGGCCGCGACACCATCTTCATCACATCAGCATCCCCTGGTTGGTCAATCACAATTGCACGCACAATCAATCACTCCATTTCTTTTTACTATGCGTTCAGTGTGAACGTCATGCTAGGTCCCCGTCAACTTTAAAGCTCATCAAATAACTCATGCTGGCTGAGGCTACTGAATCCCAGCCCACTTGGCCATTAGTTTTGCCCCATTGCGCCACCAGTTTCTTGACCCCCCTCGCAAAAAGTGCTGTAATCAAGTTAGTCATTAACCTAATTGTTTACATATACACGAGAATTTTAAAATGAGGTGAAGGAACATGGATGAAGTTGTTCAAACTCTGAGCGACATCGTTAAAATGAACACCGTTAACGGTAGCGAGAAACAAGTCATTGACTACATTGCTGCCTTATTTGCTAAGCACAATATTGAAAGTAAGCTCGTCGAATATGCTCCCGATCGGGCCAGTTTAGTTGCCGAAATCGGCGACGGCAAAGGGCCGGTCGTTGGGTTTGACGGTCACGCTGATATCGTGGCTCTCGGTGACGCCGCTAAATGGAAAGTCGACGCCCTGTCCGCCACCATCAAAGATAACCTGATGATCGGCCGGGGAACGTCCGATATGAAGTCAGGACTCATGGCCGGCGCCTGGGCACTGATCAATTTACACGACCAACAGGTGCCGCTACATGGTACCCTGCGTTTCATGGCGACGGTCGGGGAAGAATATGGGCAGTACGGTGCCAAGCAACTCGCCGAAGCGGGCTATGCCAAGGACCTCGACACCTTAATCGTTGGTGAACCCAGTGGTGCCGCTAAACAATTACTGATGCAAAAACAAATTCAGTACATGTTGCAAATTGACCAAGCTGGCGCGCAAAAATTAGCCGATGCCAACCACACCAACGAACAACATTTCATCGAATTGGCTCACAAAGGATCCTTGACCTACACGGTTCACTCTAACGGAACGGCTGCGCACAGCTCCATGCCAGAGATTGGTAAGAACGCCATCACACCGCTCATGGCCTTCTATCAAAAAGAAGAAGCCTACTTCGAATCCGTCAAGAACTACCGCAACCCGGTTCTCGGTGCCGTAACGCCAGTCGTCACGATGGTGCGCGGTGGTGAACAAATCAACACCGTTCCTGCTAGCGCCGACCTATCCGTCAAGATTCGGACAATTCCTGAACTTCCCAATGCCGACATGTTAGTCGCCATTAAGGAAATCATTGCCGATCTGAACGCCGCGGGGGCTGACCTGACGTTAGACGTGCTGAGTGACCTGCGTCCAATGCACACCATGGAAGACGCGCCACTCGTGAAGGTCGCCAAGTCGGTGGGGGAAGCAAACCTCGACCAACACTTACCGTTAATTGGGGTGCCTGGGGGAACGGATGCTTCCTCGTTCCTCGCCGCCAATCCGGATATTGATGTCGTCATCTTTGGGCCCGGTAACATTACGGCCCACCAAGTAAACGAATACGTCGATCTCGACATGTATCACCGGTTCATTACGATTTACGAGCAAATGGTCACCACCCTCTTGAAGTAGTCTTTCTCAGGGGAACATTCGAAAATAACTCTAAAACTCATTACACAATAGCTGTTCGTCCGGTTTGTTTCGGGCGGACAGCTTTTTTACCCCCTCACTAACTACTAATGTTTTTTCACCCAAATTTGTTGCACACTTTTTCAATCAGCATATTCTCTAAGGTGGCTGAAGCCCGTCACCTCCGGCTGGCAGAGATTCCGCCTGCTGTGGGGAACGCCTGCGGCCTGAGAAGCGGTCCTCCGGCTCGGTTTGAAACCTGACCAAAACCGTCAGTTTCCAAACGCGTCCCACGCTGTAAGCCAAGAATCGGCTAACACCGTCGACACAGCTGGCTCCACCTCTGCCCTCCTCCGGTTCAGCTAGTTCTTAACTCAAAGACTAGCTTAAACATCTAAACAAAATAACGTCCAGTCCACAATAACTGACGGCACCAACGTAGCCGTGAGTGAGCGAAATTTGGGCTCAGCCGTGGGATTTACCAAGAGAACCACTTGGTAAATGGCGCCTTTGAGACGTGTCCTTCGGCTCAAAGCGAGGCCTAAGACCGGTCTGTGGCTTAGCCCGGCCCTCCCCACAGCGTTCCAGCCCAAATTTCGCGAACGGCAAGGCGGCAGGTACCCAGAAATTTTGCGGAAGATCGTCATCGACATTAAGCAAGCCAAAACAAAACGGCGCCTGGGTCGCTGGACCCGGACGTCGTTTCGTGGCTTTGATGAAACTTGGTTAATCAGCCGGCGATTACTCGCCTTCGTGGTAGGATGATTCGAATTTAACTTATCCAAATTGTCAGCAAGATCGGTTAACACCAGCCTGACTGCCACTAATCACGCGCACGACGCATGACCGTTTTACCGAGGCGCATCTTCCAGCGTCCACGTGATACTGCCCGTATAGTTTCCCGGAGCCGTACCATTGTCAACGGCAAGCAGGACACCCGTCTGGCGCGTCCAGTTATCAGCCACGTTGAATTTACCATCCAAGTTCGCGTCATTCGTTCTATGCGTTAACACTGGCGTTGGGGTTGCGCCAATTGGGGTGATCCCCCGTCCATTAACGTAGACGGGACCCCCACCTAGACGAACACCGTTACTATCCATAAATGGCGTGGTTTGCGCGAGTAGCGTCCACTGTGATCCTGTCCCCCGCGTATCCTGAATTCGAATTTGCCAACTACCTTCCCGGTGAACCAACTGGTCTTTCCCCGTTAATTCACTCGTCTGAAAACTTTCATCTGGCGAAATATAATCAAACTTCAATTCCCCTTTCACCGTAATGGTTACGGTTACTCGGTTGGACTTATCACCATCCGCTGTCACGGCTTGCAAGGTCAACGTATTGAGTCCTGGTCGCAACATGTCTGGCGTCACCGGCAGGCTAAACTGCCCATCGGCGTTTAGTGCCATCGTTGGTAACGCCTGCTTGTTTAAGATTGGCTCAATCCGTACAGCCGGTTTCGTCGCCGCACTCGTCATCATGGTGACCTTCCCCGTCACGGTCGTTCCGCGACCAGGTTTCACAGTTAACGCCTGCCCACTGGTGACGTCCAGGTCTAAATCAACACTGGGGTTCACCGTAAATGCCGGTGTTTCCGCCGTCTTTATCATCGCGTTAGAGGTGAAGACACTCGAGGTCCGGGCCACCTTGGTGGTCGTTGATACAGGCGCTATTCGCCCGGTGAGACTGATGGTTGCGGAGGGGTATGCGTTGTCCATCGCGTAGCTCAACTTGGTGAGTAGCTCCCGATCCTTGATCGCGCCTACGTCAAGTGTTTCCGGTGCTCGCCCATCACCATAAGAGATCTGAGCGGTATCGAATTCAATCAACTTAGGCAGACGGAGGTGGGCGAGAACATCCGACCATGATTTCCGACCACCCAAATAATTCAAGTGGTAGTCTAAACGAACCTGATCATTGGCTACCGCGCCACCTTGCGTCTGAATCTCACGACCACGCGTAAGATTGGTTAACGTAGCATCTGCCGTGCCATCGACCAATCCTGGCGTGTTCTCAAAGATAACCAGGTTATTACTCCACTGAGAGCCAGACGCGCCGGTAACTCCCCAGCGAATTCGTCCCGTATTGTTAGGATCAATGAGCTGACGGTTCAAGCGAATTGATCGTTTGATCCCGTTTTGGCGCTCTCCCGTTTCGGGGTTCTTATCGTTGAACGTGTAGTTTAACAGGCCATCTGCCACATTCCAACGCACCGTAACGTGATGCCACTGCCCATCACCGAGAAATCCCGGATTCTTAGAGTTCATGATCAGCCCATTGTAGCGTAGCGAGTAATAATAATTCAGTCTTGCCATCCCAAACAACCCACTGTCAACGTATTGGTGATACGCCGTCTCGTTGCCGGGATAGTTCGAGCCCGCATGATTATTCGGCGATCCAATATCAAATGAATTCGCCTGACCAGCGGCTTGACCGTCAGCCTGCATATTGGCATGCGTGTCGAACGCCAAGGCCCAACTATTTTGAATCGCCGTCTTCGCGATTCCCTCTCGCGTTTTCTGCAGGGGATTCTTATCCACGCCCCAGACACCTAGCGTCTCTCCTTGGACACCGAAGCGGCCAAAGGTGGGACTGGCTGCCAGGCCAGCTGGGTCATTTTGGAGGACAAAGGCCAAGCCATCGCCCCCCTCAATTCCCTTGTTCCCAAAGTACATCCACAATGAGACTGTTTCGTCCTTGTTTAAATCAAAGTAATCATCATTCGTCGACCAAATCGACCCAAATTTTCCTGCGCCATTCGTAAGTGATACAGCCTGCGTTCCTAGAGTAGTTGGATTAGTTGTGTCAACTACAGCAGCAGAGCTCGTGCTAGCTGTCCCTAAGGCCATCACAGAATCGGTCTTATCTAATAGGATTCCCTGCGGTGCTGTTGCCAAGGCATGGGTATAATCACTATCAGCATGGGCTGTCATCCCACTACTCAGGGTCACTGCTAGTAGAATCAAGCCGGCGCTCAACCACTGTTTGAGCAACGTAAACTCCTCCTTAGTTTCATTTCGTGTCGTGTGTGTGTCGGTTGCGGTAAATGAGGTAGCCAATAATGGCTAAGAGCACGGCAATCAGGAGAATTAACAACAAGTACAACCAGTAGTTTGGCTGCGTTGGCGTCAATGCGTGCCGGTTGAGTCGCTTGACAGTTGGCGCGTTAACCGTAAAGTTACGGACAAACTGCCACTGTTGATCTCCAGATTTAGCCGTCAAATATAACGTGTAATTCCCCGCCTTTAGCGACTCATTACCCCAAGGAATCCCAAAATTAAAGTTACTATTTGGGGCCATCCCTAGTTGTTTTTGCCGCTGAGAAAGCAAGGTTTGATTACTACCCGCTTGGGTAACGCGGGCCGTCACGGCTAGTTTTTGTAAGAGACCCGGCTGAAAGTTTTGTAGGTTCGCCGTGATAAAGTTACGTGCGTTAATCTGCGTAGCGACCACCTGATTTAATTTCAGGTCTGGCTTAACCGTTGCGCCCTCTTGTAGAGAGACCCCAATGGCATAAGCAAAAGCATTCTTGATCATAATGCGACCACTGGCTTGCTCGCTATTTGGCTGGATCTGAGCCACGTAAACTCCTCCTAAAATAATGCCACGTACTTTTTTAGAAGGCATCGTATAGCTCACGGTTACCCGCTTTTGCGTATTCGCCGGAACGGTCACGGTTTGCGCAGAGTCTTGACTGAAGACATCTGCAATCCCGACCTTGAGCGATGAATCACGCTTAGGCTTCAGCTGGCTGTAATCAATAACGCCATTGTCGTTAGTTACCGCCTGATTAACACTAATGCGAAACTTCTGTGACTGATTACTCGTGTTCGCCACCAAAATCTGCAGCTTCTGCGTTTGCCCCGGCTTTACCCGAAGATCAAAGTAAGAAATCTGCTTGCTCATTTGATTGCTTGGAAGAACCGGTCGCACGGTGTAGCCGACATTATTTGTTGCCGTCTTTGCAGCCCAGGCTGTCGGTAAACACCCGATCATCGTGACTAATGCAAAACCTATTGCCAGCAAAACTTTCCATCCTCGCCGCATCACTGACGCCCCCCTCATTCCACAAAATGCCTCAACCCACGATCCGAATTCAGCCGCTCACTGACTACTGTGTCGTATCGTTCAGTTGCCAAGTCATGGTTGAACTGTAGGTACCACTTAACTGTCCTGCTGGTACTGCCAAGGAAATACTTGCCAGGCCATATTCGGCGTCCCAAATCCCTAGGCCACCCTTCGCAGCGGCACTGAATGCCAAGGCATTAGTCCCAGTGCCGTCTAGCTTAAGAGCGTCTGCGACAGGTGCTGCCGATGGGTTCCCGGTGTTGGCTGCAGCGACACTAGGTGCACCCAACGACAAAACAGCCCCTTTCAGGGTGTCGCCGGCAGCATCCGCAAATGCGGAGTTCTTCACTTGAACACTCCAACCACTAGCGAGGCCAGGGTTAGACACTTCAACTGGATTATCTGCCGTTGTCGCTGAGTAAACCATGTCAGTCTTACCATTTGGGGTGATATTAGCACCAAAACCAATGTTGGGCGCCGAGTCCAGTGCAATGGCTGCATTCGGACTCGTATCGAACTCTGCGGTAGTCGTCGTTGTCTGCGAGACTGGTCCCGAGCTCCCTGAACTCATACTGGATGTGCCGTCAGTCGTTGCCGCAATGGCTGGAATGACACCCAAACCCAGTGCTAAGGCCGCCGCGCCACCGGCAATGGCAACCTTCATTAACTTTCGAGTCATGATACTCAACTCCTCATATTTGCTAAATCCATACCTCCTGATTACCCGTTTTAGCAAACATGGATGGCTCCGGTAATGGCTAAGCCACCCGTAACGTTACAGACAAAATGATTCCATGCTGGCCACCTTGTCCGCCAGCCATCTAGCCAAAATCGTGTCTGCTTAATCTCCCATGCTTGATTCACTTGAAGATGATACCCGGCGGTAAATAAAAAGACCAGCTTTTCGCTGACCTTTCGTATCTAGACATTTATTGATGGCAATCCGCCACCGTTAATCCCATTAAATCATTAAGCCACTGAGTAGTCTGTTGATCCGTTCCGGGTGTCACTTGGAAACCCAACGGTGCGAATAGCGTGGCAACGGCGGTCCACTCCACGCTGCCATCGACCATGAAGCTCGTGACCAACTGATCCCGCTGTGCTGCGGTGATGGGAACCGCACTGACAGTTAATAAGTTCACCGCTAATTGTGTGGCTAACAGCTGCTGCCAGACCGCTGCGGTGAAGGGCGTTACAACCTGCCGTGGCACCATCAGTGGGACCACCGGCACCTCCCGCCGTAGGAGTCGTTGCCACTGCATCCCTTGACCCGCTAAGACTGCATAGAACTGCCAAGGTACCTGGTTTCCGACTTTTTGCAGCGTGGCTGTCGTCAACGCCGTAATATCCCACTGTACCTGGTCTTCTCCTTGGGCGAGTGCTAATTGTAACCATTCACTAAAGAAACGTTGCACCGTCGCATCAACCAACGGTGGGCGCTTACTTCCTTGAGCCAAGTGATACCGGCCGAGCAGGAAGTCTTCAACCTGATCCCACTCAATTGTCCGGCTGGTTTGTTGCTGTTTACGCCGCCGAATCTGACGCAACTGTTTTAGCCGACTCGACTTACCATAATTTCCTGGACGACTCATATTTGGCGCCTCTTCCTTCTTTTTTTGAGTTAACGCTTGACTACATTAGTGACCAAAAGACACGCAGACCTCAATGAAAATCCATCGAAATCTGCCAGTCACTTATCCGTTTATTCGCGAATCGAGCAACTAGGTGGTCAATTTCGCCAAACTTTCTCAACCATTATACCCAATCTAAGTAAAGGTTGAAAGAATGAAAATCACTGTCAGAACCTGAGTAGCAAGGACTGCTGACTCAAAATAGTCTAAACCAGTCACCTGCGGCTGCCAGGGATTCCTCCGGCTGTGGGGACGCTTCAGCCTGGAAAACCACCAGTCTTCTCGCTCGATTTGAAGCCACGAAAATACCGTGGCTCCAAAGTCGCCCGTGCTGTAAGCTGGAAAATCGCCAGCCAACACCACTTTCGCGGCTGGCTCCACCCCTGGCCTCCTCCGGCTTTGATGGTGTTTCACCGCGACAATAGCTGAAAGTCCTGGCTACTCAGCGTTTGTGGTTCAATTGATAACGACTGTGACAGCCATTATCTCAGCCGTAAATTACGTTTAAGTTTGAGCTTAACCGTGGTACTTGGTTCTCTTTTGAATATGATCTACGGCTCGAGCCGTTTCTTAGCATAATCTCTAACCAATTCAACCTTAAAATAGCCAGTCGATCAGCCGTTCTCTGGAAGAACGATACTCATCAACTGGCTATTAGTTAACACAACTTATAACGTCTTTTCCTCGTTCTCACGCGACTGATACTTCTTGAAGTAGATGATCGTCATCACTGCTAAGAAGACCACCCCAACCAGAATTGAGACCCGCGTTTCTGGATTCAAGAACATGAAGATCAAGGTAACCACTAAGAAGACCAACGTCACGTAGTTAGACCACGGCGCAAACGGCATCTTGAAGGGGTGATCCGCCATTTCATGCGGATTTTGCTTTCTAAATTCAATTTCACTGATCAAAATCACAAACCACGGCACCATCCCAGGCAGGACACTGGAACTGTACACCATCACGAAAATTTGACTGGCATCCTTGAAGAACATTGGTAAGACCACGTTCAACACGACCCCAATCCCAATACCGATTGAGATAGCGACGACCGCGTAAACGGGGACTCCGTGGCGGTTCAGTAGCGTCACCTTGCGTGGTAACTGCTTCTTTTCGGCCAAGGTAAAGGCCATCCGACTTGCACTGTAGATTCCGGAGTTAGAGCCGGAAAGTGCAGCCGTAATTACGACAAAGTTAATAATCGAGGCCGCAGCGGTAATCCCAATCTTAGCAAACGTTTGAACGAATGGTGAGCCAATCTGATTCAATTGGTCCCACGGATAAATGCTGACGATAACGAAGATGGCCCCGACGTAGAAGATCAGAATCCGGGCAACCGTCGACCGAATCGCCGTTACTAGCGTGTGTTGTGGGTTTTCTGCTTCACCAGCAGTTACCCCAATCAGCTCAATCCCCTGATAAGACGCCAACACAATCGCCAATGCGAAGATGAATCCCTTGGCGCCACCCGTGAAGAAACCACCGTGCGTCCACAGGTTGCTGATCCCGACTGCCACCCCGTGGTTACCAAAGCCAAACAAGATGACCCCTAGTCCGGCGATAATCATCAAGATAATGGTGACCACTTTAATCAGTGCGAACCAAAATTCCAGTTCACCAAACATCTTCACCGAAATCAAGTTAGCCACACAGAGGAAGGTAATGGCCACCAAACCCGGGATCCAATCCGGCAAGTTGGGCCACCAGAAACGGAAATAACCGCCCAACGCGATCATTTCACTCATCCCCACGACAATAAATTGGAAGATATTACTCCAAGCCGTTAAGTAACCGAAGACCGGGTGCATGTATTCAGAAGCAAACGTTGAAAATGAGCCGGTTGTGGGGTGGACGTATAACATTTCCCCCAAGGCACGCATAATTAAGTATAAGAAGACACCGGAGATAATGTAGGCAATGAGGACGGAAGGCCCCGTCCACTTAATGGTGGAACCAGACCCCATAAATAATCCAACGCCGATCGTACCGCCTAACGCAATCATCTGCATTTGGCGAGCGCTTAGTTTTCTTTGCAATCTAATTCCTTCTTTCTATCCCTTTCAAGGATTTTTTCGTTATCCAACTTTAATTTGGAGACTCGTCCCCACCGCAACATTTTAGCCCCCAATTGGGCAAACGGCAGGTTGAGCGCCTCCTACTCGTTCAGCAATAATGAGCTGATAGATTAAAAGTATATGAGAATATGCTACCTGGTTCTCGCCTAATACGCAACTGCTTTTTTGCCATTAGTCAGCAAACCATAAATTCTATACACAATTATGCCGCAACGCCAGGGTTTATTCAAACTCACTGCATAAAAAAAGAAGCCGCCACCAGCGCTGGGCCGGTAACGGCTTCCGTATAAATTTATTTTAATTGCAGACACCGATTCAGCGATCAGCTAACCACGGCCTAACCGCTTTAGATCAACTTTTCGTAGACAAAACAAATGTCCGTCGGGTGATAAACGCCATCAATTTGGCCAACCTTCTTGAATCCAAATTTTTCAATCAGGTGTTGCATCTTCAAATTGTCACGGTGCGTATCAATCCGAATGCTTTCCGCTTCTGGATGATGCTCATCAATGTAGTCAAACAGATCACGGAACAGCTGCGAGGCATACCCGTTACCTTGATGACGGGAGAAGATCGCTACCCGGTGAACCGTCACGTACTTGATCGTCTCGCGTAACCAGTCCCCCTTCATCGTGTCGTAGGCGTGGTCTGGTGACTCAATGACTGCGGCCACACCTAACGTTTCGTGGTCGTCACTATTGTAGATGACTGCCCGGCCGTCTTCGATGTCGCCTTCAATGACCGCCCGGTTGGGATAGTTGTTCTGCCATTGATCGATCCCGGCATCAGCCAGTTGCTGCTTACCATCTTCAATAATGTCGCACACTAAATCAATCTCTTCTGGTTTCGCTTTACGTAAGTACATCCTCGTTTCACCTCGTTAAAATTTCCAGTTAGTCTAAACTCTCCAAAACTCGCTGTGCAAGCTGGTCAACGCGTGCCCAGTCGTCGTCATCTGGGTCTTGATCAATCTTGACGGAATCCGCAACTTGTTCACCATTGCTGGAATTCAACTGCATGGTCAAATAATCCACGGCACGGCCAAAGTGAATGTGCTTCTTCGAACTCGATCCCAGTACCGCAAACTTGGTCCGGTCGAGATCAACGTCTTTTAAATCTTCAAAGAAATCCTGTGCTTCATCGGGCAAGTCGCCATCATGATACGTGTAACTGACCACGATCACGGCGTCCGCTTGAGGTAACTCAAAAGCATCCGCCTGCGAGATTTCCGTGACTAAAGTTTGGGCACGCGACGCCATCTGCGCTTGCAAATGACCGGCAATCGCCCGGTTACGGCCAGACATACTGGCAAAAATAATCTGAATATTTGGTGTCATAAGTTTTGGTTCTCCTTAACTGTCAGCGTTCAATTGTGGTCCTCTTCTTCGTTTGGCAACACTCAACGTCGCGCATAAATTCCACGCACTCGCCAAACTGTTCCGCACCGCCCGTTATTTTCAACGACGGTCGTTATAGACTGCAAAGTATTATAGACCTTTTTTAGAAAATTCCCTAGCAAAAAGACGCGAATCTCAGTGATTTTTAATTGATTTCGCTTACATAAGGATAGTCGTGAAAAGGCATTACATGGGGCTTATCGTCCGTTTTCAATGAATTATTTCCGCCGCTTCTTCACATAAATTATTCACAATTCTAATAACTCACGTGATTTAATATCATGGGGTCAAACGTCGCCGCCACTCCCGGCACGGCAAAACCACTCAGCTGGCGGAAAGCCTGGCGATACAGTTGATACCCCGGTAGCGTCGGCGTAAAGGTCGCTGGTGTCAGTGTCGACAGGGTTTGCGCGACTGCTGCCTGCAGCGCTGGCGCCATTTCTAACGCGTCCGGCCGCAATCGTCCCCGCGCATCCACTTGTCGGTGTTGCCCGTAGACCATCTCGCGGAATAACCGATCTTGGTGGGCCACCGTTGACTCATGGCCGCCACGTTCCCGTTGCGCTTGCAATAAAGCCAGCATATAGCGCGAAAATCCGGGAATAACCGCGGAGGCCTTGGTTACCGCTGACTGGTTAACACTGATCAACGCCTCGCCACCCATCGGTGCCATCCACCGCTGCAGTCGTTGCGCACTGGCCTCGGCCGCTCGTTTTGCCCGTCCTAACGTCCCGTCACGGTAAATCGCCGCGGTCGGCTGAGGACCCTCGTATGAGAAGAGAATTGTCTTACAGTTGGGGGCCAACACTCCTGCAGTATGTAGTGCGTGGAGCCACCGTTCCCAATCCTCTCCGCCCATAACGTGCGTCGTCGCTGTAATTTCAGCTGGCGTCGCAGGTTGAATTGTCTGTTGGATGAGCCGTTCTTGTGCTAAATCAAGTGACGCGGCGGTGACGGCTGCCCCAATTGGCTTAATCACGGAACGCCAGACCTCGTCCGGGTTCGCCGGATTAGCGCGTTTAGGCGCCGCAACCGAATAGACTACGAGATCAATCGGGGTCGTTAATTTCTGCCGCACGTAGTCGACGATGAGTTGTTTCGTGCTGGGGAGAAAAGCATTGGCATTGAAATTTTGGGCGATTAGGCCCGCCCGTTCCGCTGCTTGCTTAAAGTAAACTTGGTTCCACCAGCCAGCGGCCCCCAGAAAGTCATCATGGGGCGGACGCGCGTAACCAACCGAAATCGTGGTGGCCCCCTGACCAAACGCCGCTGTCAGTCGACTACCGAGGCCATAGCTGGCCGAGCCTCCCAGAATCAACGCACATTTTGCGCCAGCATAGGTCCCGCGATCCCGTACCGTCTGAATCTGCTGGGCCATCATGGCTTTCAACCCGAAAGGATTAACTGACCGGGACACGTTTCCTACTATTTTCTCCGCCACTTGCATGCGATTCACCACGCCTTCCACTTTTTCTTTAATTTATCACTTTTTACTTGGAAGCGATACCTTTATCTATTCATCAACGTTTCCCATCAAAGGCTGATCTACCGGGCTTAAACTAATGGTTGTGTGACGAAACTAACTTAGGTATGATGGACAAGTTGAACGCATCATTTCGGTATAATTAAGGAGAAAATTAACTATGTTTAAGAGCAAACTCGCAAAGACTTTATTGGCATTGGTCGCAGTCATGATCGTTGCTATCGCTGTGCCTACTGTTCTGGGGGCTAACAACGCCCAAGCTTCCGGCGACTACACCTTTCACGGCAAGACTTACCAATCCGAAGCAGCCACGAATCAAGCGGCCAAGCAATGGCAGAACAACCGCCTTTCCGACACGCAAAAAAAGTTGGTCAAGGCGGCCAATGAAGAAGCAGCTGCCTCTACCGGTCTGCGTAGTCAAAACTTTAACAACTAGTCAGTCAATCATCGCCAGCGGCCATCATGGTCTTGCCGGCGATTTTTTAGTCAGTGACTATATCGCGTTTTGACAAGCAACGTGGAACATGCTGTCGCCTTACCGTTCGCCATAGCAGCCGGAATCGTTGACAGCCGCAGGTGACCAGGTCAGACCATTTTCAGCTGGTTAGCCTTACTATAACGAATATCATTCTTGAAAATTTCAGTTATTTATGAAAGCGATGTCCTTATTTTACTGTCAGGCATCCCCGCCAATCCCCGTCAGATCAACGTAAATTAATAGTTGCACCGACCAACCAACTTGCGGTATGCTGTTTAGGCTGCGCTTGAAGTTCTCGCGCAATTTAGGCATAAGTAAAGGGGAAGTTTCACCATGTTCAATCATAAATTTGTTAAATTCGCTATCGCAATTATCGCAGTTATCGCCGTGGCTATCGCCATTCCAATGACACTGAGCGGCCACGATGTTCAAGCATCCAGTGACTACACGTTTAATGGCAAGACCTATCCATCCGAAGCTGCCAAAAACACGGCCATCCGGCAATGGAACGACAGCCGCTTAACGGACGCGCAGAAGAAGATCGTTCGGGCCGCTAACGACGAAGCCGCCGCTACAACCGGCTTTACCAGTAGCATTTACCATTCACGGTAACTCATACCGCCTTTCCGTTTTGGCGGACACATTACCAAGCAAAAGCTCTCCCACTACGTCATCGCCCACTCCTGCTAAGCTAGAAGGTGGAACATGTTTGTCGTGAATGACTAGGGGGGTTATCAGATGGCATACTTCTACTTAGGTACCGCAATTACCGGGGAACTAGTTGGTACAAATTTGCTAAAGGCTGCGGCCGGCTTCACCCGTTTTTGGCCGTCGTTCGGAGCTGTAATGGCGTACGGACTTTGCCTGTTCTTTTTATCGCTGGCTATGAAACAAGTCGACCTCAATGTCGTCTATGCCATCTGGGCTGGAATTGGAATTGTCATTATGACGCTCTTATCACTATTTCTATGGCACGAGCCGCTCAACTTAGCCAGTGTTCTGGGATTAGCACTGGTCGTGACCGGCGTCGTGATTCTTAACTTGTACGGATCGGCTCACTGAGCAGTCTCGTCACCAAACTAAAAACGCCAGCTCACAAATGTGGGCTGGCGCTTTTGGATTACTTGGTAAATTCAGATTCTGCCAGGAGCTGGCGCACTTCATCCGTCGTGTGAGTCTCCATCATGGCGTTCCGCAAGCTGGCCGCATTGGGTTCACTCCGCACGTAGATCTTGAAGAACCGCTTGAGCGACGCAAAACGCGAGGTATCAAACCGCTGTTCAAAGTCATCATACAGATCCAATTGATAGTTCAACAAGCCCAGGAGTTCCTTGACGTCATGATGCTGTGGCGTCTGTTCAAACGCAAAGGGACTGGTGAAGATTCCTCGACCGATCATGATGCCGTCGACTCCAGGGTGGGCCTTGGCTAAAGCTACCCCTTCCTGATAGTTCTCGATGTCGCCATTCAATTGTAGCAACGTATCGGGCGCGACCTCATCCCGTAATTTCACGATATCATCAATCAATTCATAATGGGCCGGTACCCGACTCATCTCTTTCTTCGTCCGCAGGTGGATCGTCAGTAAAGGAATGTCCTGCTGGAACAAGAAGGTCAACCAGTCGCGCCATTCATCGAGCCGACTGTATCCCAACCGTGTCTTCACACTAACGGGGAGTCCCGCAGTCTTCGCACCCGCAATCACCGCTGCGGCACTCTCAAAATTACGAATCAGATCACTCCCACCGTGATTCTTGATCACCGTGGAATCTGGACAGCCCATGTTGATGTCGATCGCCTCGTAGCCGCGTTCCTTGACGTTAGCCGCCGCGCGAGCAAAGGCATCGCCATCGTTCCCCCATAGCTGGGCAACTGGCATATGGGCCTCTTCAGGCGCCACGTAGAGCCGACCTTGTACGGTAAATTTAGCCTTAGGATGGGTCACACTAATGGCGTTGGTGAACTCCGTAAAGAAGACATCCGGTGCCGCCGCGCGGGCAACCACTCGCCGAAAGATAGCGTTGGTTACCGCCTCCATGGGCGCTAAACTAAAGAACGGCCGGTTTTCGGCCTGGGCGTGCGCCGCAATTTTTTGCCAATAAGCTGATGAATCAGACACGATAAAATCTCCTCTAATACTTGTATTTGATGTTTAATCCGGTATAAAGCAGTCATTACATTCTACCACGTTTCATCCCAGAAGCCAGTAAAAAAGAGTTGCGCACCAGACACAACTCTTTCACTTAAGACCTGTTAGCTACCCGGATATCCCCATCATCCGTACTCAACCGGTATTGCGCCTGGGCATCTTGCCGCAGCCAGTAGCCGCTCTTCCGATTCTTTCCTTGGACGACGATATCACTCATATCAGCATCCCGCGCAAACACTTTGGCCCCCGCTGACTTACCGATATAGGCATGAATATCCCCATCTGCCGTATGCGCCGTCAACTGGTTAGTGAGATGGTTCCCCTGCAAATTAATGTCGCCATCCCCTGAATGAAGGCGGCCACCGTCAAGATGGCTCTCCGACAACCGAATATCCCCGTCATTTGTTACCAATTGATTCTGTTTCGTGGCCAACCGACTATTGGATACACCAATGTCCCCGTCATCAGTGTTGATACTTAACCGATCCGCCTTAATCTGGTCCGCCCAAATGTCACCGTCACTAGACTGGACGGTCACATCCCGTTGGACCTTTAGATCCATTAGACTGACGTCGTCACTATTTTGAATGTTCACCTGCTTAGCGCGTAGTGTCCGTAATGACAGGCTACCGCTCCCCTTCTTCACGACCAAGCTATCGAGCTGCTGATCTCGCGGCACGGTGATCAGCACCCCATTATTCGTCGTCACACCATCTGAAAAACCGAACACGGTAAAGTTCGTGTGTGCCGCCGAACGACCACCCGTAATCGTCAACGTCTGCTTAGTGACGCGTGCAGTTGGCAGATTAGGATTGCCGTCCACATAACTCACCGTCACCCGATTCGTATCCCCGGCTTTGATGGTCACCGGTGCTTTAGAATCAATCACAATGCGTCGATACGCGTTCGGACGAAAACTACGCTTCACCCGTTTGACCGTCTTAAAGCCTCTGGTATCACGGTTCCATACCACTGCTTTGTCCCCGTGATTCAACCAGCCAACCCCAAACAAGACGGCTCCTAAAATCATTAGAGTTAACCCAATCTTTGCGCTGCGTTTCATAGTTTACGCCCCCGTTCTGCCCGACTCCGTGGAATAAAGCGCTGATAGACTCCCTTGGCCGCCCAAGACAAAGCCCAGACGATTTTACGCCCTAACCATTTCACGATTAACCAACCTAGTATGCTGGCACCTAGTGCAAACAACCCGATTCCCAGGTAAAAGAGCCCGGTCCACGGCGTCTGCCAAATCACAAAGAGTGCTGCGACACAGCACATTACCCCAACGGCTACGACGGTAATGTACATCGCCGCCGCTGCGACCAATAAACTCCCCAGCACAGCAACCAGAGCAAATAATAATGCCCCAATAACCAGCAAAATCGGAATGGTCACTGGCGTGGATAGCAGCGCTAAAATGATCAGCCAGACCGTTTTAACATTACTCTTAGCTGCCTGAGCGGCTGCGCGTGAAGAGGGCTGGGCCTGCGAGGCCTGCTGACTCTGTTCGCTGAGCCGGATAGAGTAGTCCGCTAACACTTTGCGGGCTAAAGACCGGGGGCTCCCCAGTTCATCAACGGCTTGCTGGTAGCTCTCGATTCCCGCATCCATTAAGTATTCACGGTAATACTCCACGACATCCTGCTGTTCGGCAGTGGTCAGTTGCCCAATCAGCCGTTCTACTTCTTTAATGTATTCATTCATGTGTGTTTCCCTCCAATAACTGGGCAATTGCCTGACTGAAGTCCTGCCAGTCCCCCTGAATCTCCTGCAGTCGTTCCCGACCGCTGTCAGTTAGGCGGTAATACCGGCGATTGCGTCCCTGAAAGGGCTCGTCATAGGTGTCCAGCCAGCCATTTTTCTTCAGCCGCCGTAGGACCGGATAAAGGGTCGATTCCGAGATCGGCAAGAGTTGGCGAACTTCCTGAGTTAGGGTGTAGCCGTAGTGATCCTGTTGCGTCAACAGCCCTAAAACACTGCCATCAAGGAGTTCAGTTGGTACCTGAATGGCCATAAGCTTTCCTCCTCCCAATATTATACGCGATATAATATGAATTCACCAATAGTATACGATGTCGCCTCGTCCCTGTCAATATCATTTTCCGGTAATATTTTATAAAAAGTCGGATCGCTACAATTGTTTAAAGCTCGCGCCTCGGGCAAAAACGTTATTAATAAAATCACCACTTGATATAACGAAACTAATCTCCCGTTGGTTGACAAGCCGCGGCGCACTGGACATACTAGCTTCAACAACCTAAAGGAGTGGATGAACATGGCAAGTCACCAAGCACTGTTGATCATCGATTATACTAATGATTTTGTAGCTACCGAAGGCGCCCTAACCTGTGGCACACCTGGACAAGCGTTAGCACCGGCAATTGTGGCTTTAGCCGACAGCTTTCACCAAGCCAATGATTGGGTGTTATTTCCTACCGACGTCCACACACCACATGATCCCTACCATCCCGAAAGCAAGCTCTTCCCCCCTCACAACGTACGTGACACTTGGGGCCGAGAACTCTTTGGTCCCGTAAAGAGTTGGTACGATCAACACGCCGCGGCGGATAACGTCTGGCTCTTCGATAAAACTCGGTACAGTTCTTTTGCGGGAACTGACCTCGACCTACGCCTGCGTGAACGCCACGTGGACACCCTCCATTTAGCCGGCGTCTGTACCGACATTTGTGTCCTGCACACCGCCGTCGACGCCTACAATCTAGGCTATCAACTCGCCATTCACCGTGACGCCGTGGCAAGCTTTAACCAAGCCGGCCACGACTGGGCGTTGACTCATTTTGAGACGGCGCTAGGGGCCACGATTGTGCCGTAGGAATCACCAACCAATAGATAACCTAAATGAGAGTGGGACAAAAGGCGATTATCAGCCTTAAGCGGAGCTAGCTGCCTTTTGGCGCACGTTTCGACAATGTAAATTCGGATATGGAAATGGGTCTGGGGCTTTTATCCCAGACCCATTTTTACTTTTCCAGCCATTGGCTCAGAACGACTATAAGATAACTAAATGACTCCTCCCTTATAAAATCAGTCTTATATAATGTTGAAACAAACAATAGTTTTGGCGTATAATCAGTTTTGTGGCAAACAGATATTACATAGGAGGAACAATCATGGTTAAACACAGTCTAAGTAACCGACTACTCCGTAATGGTGCAGTCCTACTTGCAATGGTTACACTTAGCAGTAGCATCAGCATCCCCGTAGTGACGCCAACAACGACTTCTGCTAGCGCCGCAACGAAAACGGTTCCAGCTAAAAACAGCAAGTCTTGGCGGAACTACAAACATTCTGTTTATTTTGTTAAGAAAAACTACAAGGTTTATCAAAACAATTGGCACGCCGTTTCATCCTCAAACAAGCTATTTCATAAAACATATAAAGCCAATGGTAAGTATAAATTGAGTAATGGTCGGGTTTACTATCGTCTATACAACTCACACAAGAAATACCTTGGCTACGTTAATGCTCACGCTGTTGCCACCAGTACAACTAGCAAAGTCATGAAGGTCCCTTACGTCAGTCAATATAAGCCAGTCTTTGCACCATGGGGCTGTGCCTCAGCTTCCATGGCAATGTTGCTCCGGTATCGCGGTGTCAAAGTAAATCTACGTTATGCACAAGATCATTTACCGATGGTTCCTACCAAGGGCGGCCAGAAGGGCAATGTGTATACTGGTGCCGGTTTCGGCCACGTCATTACCGCTGCTGCCTTAACTAAATACTCTCACCATTGGACCAAGCGAACTGCTAATATTTCCAAGTCCAGTGCCAACAAGATCAAGATGTACGTCCAAGGCGGCTATCCCGTTCTATTCTATGGATACTCTTCCTACCAAAAGAACGGCGATAAGAAACGCAACCACTGTAAAGTTATCGTGGGCTACAAGAATGGTAAATTTAAAGTCAACGATCCGCTTTACTACAGCTCAACTGCTAAAGCAGGAACTGGTGGTAAGAACATGAAGTACGACCATGGTGCTATCAGCTGGGAATCCATGTCACATTTCAAGAAGGAATATGGTAAGCAGGCTATCACCATCTATTAATTAAAAAGATCCCATTAACCACACAGAACAGCACGACATGATCAACCATGTCGTGCTGTTTTCTTATTCATAGGAAGTAATTCCACTACCCACCCAGGGATCACGCACCTTTTCGCTCCGCAATCTTTAAAAACATTCAATTCTAAGAAATTCTTAGCCAATCCTTACCGTCAGCCAATAGTTCAGCGGTAAAAATCCTTGTACACTAGGCTTTGTTGAATAGCACTGAGCGTTCAACTTCCTCAAATTCGCCATTCACCTCGAATGACTATCCCCCTCTAAGTTTTTGAAGTCCCACTCCTCTAACAAAACAACCCAGTCAGCTCCCTACTGACTGGGTTGTTTCTGATTTTACATCACTGCCGTTGCTGGCCTAATACTTCTACACAATAGTTTGTCTGACCACAGACTGGACAAGTGAGTTTCCGTGTTTTGGGGGTATGCCCCGCCCAAAATGCTTGCTTAAAACTCGGACGAAACTGACTCGAACAGGCCGGACAAATATAATCCACCGCGTTAAAGTAATGCCAAACCATCCCTATTGCAAAGACAATGGCAACCGCCATCGCACTGCCAAAGACCCACCAGTTTCCTACAATAATGCTATACGTCAAGGCACCAATTTCAAGAGCGTCCATTAAGAGCCCACCAACCACCAACTTCGTATGAATCTTGCGTAGTCCTTGTCGATTCGTCATAATTCGCTCCATGTCTTCAATAGATTTAATGGGTAGCACCGCCGAATCAGCCAGGCTCGCTTGAATCTTCGTTATCGTCTTTAGCTTCTCCGCGTTAGCTGCCTGTTCAGCCTGTAAGCGTTGGGTCTGCTGATCAAGCAGTAGTGCCAGCACACGCGTCGACTGCGCACTTTCCAAGATTTCCTGGATAGCCGCTAACTTCAGCCCCATACTTTTTAACAGCAAGATTAATTTAAGCCGTTGCAGATCTGCTGACGTATATAACCGCCGACCACCCTCACTGACTTCCGCTGGCTGTAAGAGCCCGCGCTTATCATAATACTGCAGCGTTCGTACAGAGACATGGGCCTGCTTGGCCAACTCGCCCGTTGTAAACTTTGACATGGAATTCACCTCCTACCTTAGGTATACCGGATAACGCGACGTCACGAGCAAGGATTAAACTCATTAATCGATGATTTCTCCTATTTCCTAGGAAATATTTTCAAATGCGGGGCTGATATGACTTAAAATTACTGATTCACGTAATTTCCCAGGTTATTTTTACGTTTATTCTGTAGATTTACTTCACTTTTAGACTTCCCCACCAAATTATTGTGTTACCCTTCTAGCAAATCAATTTAACACATAAACATATTTCGTTGGTTAACTTTAATTATATATCAAATCTTTTTACAACCTACATGAAGGAGCTGTTCTCTGTGAAACTAAAATTCAAACACCCACGCCTGACTTTTTTGGTGGTCGTGCTTCTAGCCTTTTTAACAGTCGGTCTTACCGGTTATTCGCTTAATCAGAACGCCCGTTATCAGATCAAGGAAAATCGGGTGGCCTTGTCCGACACCCAAATTAAGCAGAATCTTGACACCAAGCTCATCACCACTCGCCAAGACGCCCAAAAATCGGCTACTGCGACTTACAAGGCCGCTGCTGAAAGTAACCAGTACACCCTGGCTAATCCTTACGTGAAGGTCAATCCCTACGGTTCATCGCCACTTTCTGCACTGGTCACCTTCAAATCTAGCACTGCCGAAAAGGTAACCTATACCGTCGTTGGCAAAACCAGTAAAACCTCAATTACCAATACCGTTAAGGGTGGCTATACCAAAATCCACCAGGTTCCTATCGTAGGCTTGTACGCTGACTACAACAACACCGTCAAGATCACCGCTACTACGAAGGACGGGACAACCCGTACTAAGACCCTGAAGTTGAAGACGGGGGCTCTCCCTAAATATATCAAGAACGCCACCATCACGACCAAAAACGTGAATAAATCTAAAATGGCCATCGGCAAGAATAAACTGACCATCATCAATCGAACGACCAAGCAACCGTTCGCAATTGATGCCGATGGCGCCGTGCGTTGGTATGACACCAACTACTCTCAGCATACCATTGAACAATGGTCCAACGGCCACATCATGATTCTCTCCAAGAAAAATCAAAGCTCCAACGTTTACAATGATCTGATTGAAACCGACTATCTCGGCCGCGTCTACAAGGAATACGGCTTTGCGAATAAGACCAGTAGCTCCGATGGCGGCACGGAAACCACCGTGATCCACCATGACTTGGTCGAGCTCCCCAATCATAATTTCCTCGCAACGGTTTCTGACGGCTCTAAATACAAAGAAGATACGTTAATTGAAGTCTCCCATAAGACCGGTAAGATTGTCAAAGTGATCGATCTCAAGAAGATCCTCCCCAAGTCCATGTGGGCCAATTTCAAAAAGGGGTCTGACGGTAAGATCGACTGGCTACACAACAATGCCGTGGATTACGACAAGACCGACCACTCGATCGTCCTGTCCAGCCGCAATCAAGATCTGATTCTTAAGCTAGACTATCAGACCGGTCACATCAAGTGGCTCTACAGCGGCAAAAAGAAGTCGAGCTGGCCGAAAGCCTATCGCAAATACGTCTTGACCCCTACCAAGGGCACGATTGTCCCCGGCGGCCAGCACGGTCTGTATCTATTGAACAATAACGGCCAAGGCTCCGCCAATAGTGAGAATTTCATGCTCTACGACAACAACATTGACGTGACTAACGGGAATAAGAAGACGTCTGGTAAGTATTCACAAGCCGTTGCCTATCACGTGGATACCAAAAAGATGACGATCACTTCGACTTGGTCCTACGGTAAATCGTTAGGAAAAGCCAACTTCACAAGTGTGATTGGCTACGCTGAAAAACAGAGCAACGGCAACGTTCTCATTGACTTCGGCTATAAAAATGGCGGCCAACAAAGTAACATTATTGAGGTCACCAAGAGTGGTCAGCAAGTCTTCAATGCGACCATGAAGAATGCATCCTCAAAGGCCTATGCTTACCGTGCCTACCGCGTTCCCTTCTACAGCTCGGCCTACACATTTGATGCCACTAAGTAAGTATTACTAAACGAAAAAAGCCTGGGATTTCGGTCCCAGGCTTTTCTGCGTGCCACATGGCTATGTGGGCCGGCTAACCGCCTACTGTCCCACGTTAATTTTTTGGCTATCCAAATGTCCGCAACGAGTCCATAATTAGCTGAATAAAGGCTGGTCGGTCAATATCCAGCAGCACTTCAGTATTCTTCGGTTTGCCAGTTAGTTCATAGTAATCGCAGACTGTTTCGCCTCGAACCAGTTCACCTTGCGTCTCAACATCTACATTCATGAGCTCGCTCTTAAACATTTCCGGATGAATTAGCCAAGCGATTGTACAAGGATCGTGTAATGGCGCACCCTTGAAGCCCCATTTAGGATTTTCATGATAGACTTCGAAGAAATCTAGTAAGCCTTTGAACGCGTGTGCGACTGGATTATCAATATTACCTACCGCTGCGATTTCCGGCTTTAGGATCTGGGCCTTATGCGTAACGTTTAAGGGTGCCATGGTCAGTGGAATACCCGCATTCAACACAATCTTCGCTGCTTCGGGATCAACATAAATGTTGAATTCAACCGATGGCGTCCAGTTGCCTAATCCCATGGCGCCACCCATGAAGACAATCCGTTCAATCTTAGACTTGAGCTCTGGGTAAACTCGTAAGAACAACGCAACGTTAGTCATCGGTCCGGTGACCACCAGTGTCACGGGATCGGCGCTCTCCCTTAAAGTCTTGGCGATTAACTCGATGGCCGTCAGATCCTGAACTTTAAAATCGGGATCGGGTAATTCAGCACCATCTAACCCGGATTTACCGTGCACGTTGCCGGCTGTTTCCAGCGGCTTCATTAGTGGGGTGCGATTACCCCCTGCGACTGGAATTTCTTGGTGATGCATCAAGGTCAGCAATCGCATGGCATTATTTAACGTCTTTTCCGGCGTCTGATTGCCGGCAGAAGTGGTTACCGCTAATAAATCAAGCTCTGGATTGGCAATAGCCAGCATCATTGCCAAGGCGTCATCGTGGCCGGGATCACAATCCATAATTATCTTTTTCATGGGAAAACTCCTATCCGATTAATTCATTGATATACTTTCTATTTTATGCGATGATGGTTGCGCTTACAATAGCAGGTCCTACAAAAGTTGTTCTATCAACTCTACTAGCCTGGACGAAAAAACGATGATACTATAGTGTCAATCTCTCTAGTCTCACGATTAAATTTGCAGAAAGTCTGGTGATCTCATGGCTAGTCATCCCGTTTCAGATATTTTAAATGACGCGGAGAAATGTAACATTACCGATTTACTTAACGGCGCATTATACGAGAAGGATCCCGCCAAAAAGGCAGTCTTTCTAGCACTCTACAACTATGTGTTAGGTGAACGCCAGAAAAAGACAATCACACAGAAGGGATTCGTCCGCTGATGAGTAAGCCTATTTTCATTATCGTCGCGGGCGTCAATGGCGCTGGTAAATCAACGTTATACCTGGATAATCCCGAACTCTTCGACAAGACCAGACGGTTCAACGCTGATGAAATTCTTCGTCAACAGCATGGTCATTGGCAAAAGACGGCCGATAATTTAGACGCTCTACGCCGTGAACTCAAGGACATTCGAACTTGCATAGCCCAATCACAATCTTTCCATATGGAAACCACACTAGCTGGTAACGGGAAAACTCAACGGGAGTTAATCGAACACGCTCACCACCAAGAATTCTCGGTGGAATTGTTATATGTTGGGGTTGCCAGCCCTCAAACGGCGATTAACCGGGTACAGCAGCGACTCGAGAAAGGCGGTCACGGTGTCCCTCGTGAGCTGATCTTGAAACGCTTTGATCAATCCCTAAAACACCTACCAGAGATTGCGCGAATAGTAGATAACGTCAAGATCTATACCAATGATTATCGCTTCCAATTAATTTACGCTCGTCAAGACGAAAAAATCCTATTAGATAATCTCAGCTCAGCACCATGGCTTCCTAAAGCTAAAGAACTAGCCCCAGAATGAGGCATTTTGAGGTCTAAAATATCCGTTGTTGGCAATCAAATCACTTGATGCCAGGCAACGGATATTTTTGCATGCCAAGTAGCGTAGGAAAAGGCCATCGCCACTACCATATTTCAAGCGTTAGGTAGTACATTACCAACAGTTGGCCCAGAATATAAAAAATCCCGCCGACTAAGTCGACAGGATTTCGTAAACCTCTGATTGGGCTAGCTGGGTTCGAACCAGCGCATCACGGGATCAAAACCCGTTGCCTTACCACTTGGCTATAGCCCAATGAGTTGGTTAAGGTTTAACCCCCAACAGAAAATAATTTTATCATTTCTCCCCCAGGGAATGCAACCCTTTTTTTAACAATTTTTCCACGGTCCGTATAAATAGTTGACGCCACCCCGTTGCAACCGCTACGATAAATATAATAATTACGCAACGACAATACCACTTGTCCGCTTAATCCAAAGCAATTCTCTATCGTTTCCCACAATAATTAATAATTAAATTATTAATAGTAAAGAAGTGAACTTTATGTCGACGAATATCACCATTAAAGATGTGGCCCAACAAGCCGGGGTGTCAGAAGCCACCGTTTCGCGAGCCCTTAATAATAGCCCCCAAGTCAAACAAGCCACTCGCTTAAAAATCCAAACGATTGCCGACCGGCTGGGCTACCATCCCAACGGCCTCGCTCGGAGCATCCGCGTGCAACGCAGCCATACCCTAGGCATGATTATCCCCGATATCCTCAACGGCTTCTTCACCCAACTTAGCCGGGCCATTGAAGATGTCGCCAGTCAGGCCGGCTACGACGTCCTGATCGTGAATACTGACGAACACTTAAAAAAAGAAGCTAAGGGCATCAACCTTATGCTGGAAAAGCAGGTTGACGGTTTAATCATCACCAGCGCTGGCGCCTTCACCGATTATCCCAAGATGTTGGGGCACACCCCTGCCGTCTTCGTTGATCGCATGCCCCCTGCCAATATCGTCTCCCAATATGATCGGGTCTTGGTTGATAACATTCAAGGCACGCAAGATATCATTGATTGTTTGATTAAACGTGGCGCCCAACGCATCGGGATTATTAACAGCGCCGTCTCGGCCACCGCCACGGAACGCCTACAGGGCTATCATCGGGCGCTGGCCGCGGCCAATATATCACCAGATCCTGACATCGAGGTAACGGCCCGAACCGATGGTAGTAACGTCCCACAAATGACCCGTCAGCTTCTCGTTAATCAGAAATGCGATGCCCTCTTTGCGGCCGATAACACCATTATGACTGGCGTCCTCACCAAGCTGCCTGACCTTCAACTCACCCATTTTCAATTGGGGGCCTTTGATGACAACGAGTGGTTTAACTTCCTCCCACAACCCATTGTGACCGCCAAACAACCCATTGCCGAACTAGGCCGAGTCGCTGTCGAACGCCTCCTCGCCCGGGTCGCCAACGATCAATTACCCACCCAAGAATTTCGGCTACCAGCTGAAATCATCCCCCGCTCGTAATATCCAGTCTGGGTCGCAATACCAAAAAAATCCCCGTCACGACGAGGATTTTTTTCCATTTTCACTTATAGAATCTGACAGAATTCAATCGTTTCATGATTGGGACCCAAGATATTAAAGAATCGAATTCCTCGTTCCCAAAAGGTCGGTATCGACTGAATCTCCGAGTTGACCAACGTCAAGCCTTGTTGTTTAGCTGCCGCAAACGCCTGCTCAATATTTGTGGTATTTAAAGACAGGTGGTTGATGGCGCCCGCCGTTGGATTGGTCGGATCGCCCTCCCAGGTTTCAATGGTTAGATTCCCGAGGCGCATGAACGCGCAACGATTCTTCCCATTGGGAAACAATCCCGCTTGCTCAAATCCTAATGACTGATAAAACGAAATAGTACGATCTAAATCTGCTGTTGGAATCCCCACGTGCTGGATTCCTGTAATATATTGACTAATCGCCATATTTAAACTCCTCTCACAGCTAATTTACACCTGACCCACATCAACCTGTTGGTGCTTGAGATGTGGAAAGACTACGCGGTCGGCAATTCCCGTGATCCCACCCTGAGCGAGGAAGGCAAAGACGGTTCCCAACCCAAAGTTCACAAAGGTATGCGTGATCAGCACGGCAATAATCGCCATGATGGTCGGCGGAATGTAGGACGCCCACATTGCTCTGGCGGCATTGCCTTTGAAATACCGGAAACGTAAGATTTGCATGAGATCATCCGCGGGATGTAAGACCAAGTTGACCCGTTGATAGATGGAAATGGCTGTCCCAATCAACGCAACCCCCAGAAAATTCAGTAGCACGTAGAGGATCACCATGCCTGTGCCATGGGCTACCGGCAGACCGGAGAAGAAAGCGTATTTACCATTGAAAAAATCTGCAAAGATCTGAATCAATGCGGAAAATGGGACCATAAACGCCATATTCCCAGCAATCCGTTTCCAATCCCAGTGATGAATGAGGACGGCGTTGAGCGCTGCCGTCAGAAACCCCAGGATCAGAAACGCCCAGAATAGATTCCAATGTAACGCGGTTCCTAAATTAGCCTCGGCAGCCGACCAATACGCTGCACCTAGAAAAGACGGTTGAATCTTAGCACTAGTGACCAGCGTCAGCACATTCCCTGCCGAATTGATCACAATCGACAGAGCGAAGAAAGCAAGTGACGTTGACATTGACAGTGTGCGGCCACTGGTTGGACGGCTGTGCCGTTCGCGATGACTCATCTGACTGACTGCTTCAGCTCGCATAACTATCCCTTACCTTTACTGTTGACTGACTTTAACAACCGCTTTGCTGACACCCTTCACCTTACCGTTCAGGACATCTTCAACTTGTTCCAAACTAACTTCGTGGCTGATCAAGGATTCGACGTCTAATTCGCCACTAGCGAGCAGTGCAATCGCATCTTCAAAGGCATAAGGATTAATGAAGGCGCCTTGGATCTTCAATTGCTTTTGGTAAACTTCATACGTATTCATTGAGAATGTCTGGTTAGGCTTCCCGACACCAAACATCAAGACCTGAGCACCCTTCTTAGTTGCTTCAACGGCTTGTTCTTGCGTTTCAGGAAGACCAACGGCTTCGATGACGACGTCGTAATCGGCAGGAATACTGTCACGCTTAGTATTGTAAGTGTTGGTGACGCCAAACTTTTCCTTGTTAAAGGCTAACTTCTGGTCGATAATCCCCGCAAAGTCCACTTGGTGAACGCCGTAAGCTTGTAATAATTGCACGAACAGTTGACCCATAAAACCATCACCAATGACCAAGGCCTTTTGATAAGGCTTAACGTCGATTAAGCTCATCCCATGAACCGCACAAGAAACGGGTTCAGTCGTAGCCGCCGCCTTCAAGGAGACGCTTTCAGGAATTGGGTAAACAACGCTAGAAGGTGCGGTAAAGGATTCCTCCAAACCACCGTTCCGCGTCACCCCAACGGCTGACAAGTGATCACAGAGTTCAGGGCGATCAGTCCGGCAGTACTTGCATTGGCCACAGTAGATATTCGGGTCAACGGTTACACGATCGCCAACTTTAACATTGGTCACTTCGCTCCCGATAGCCGCAACGATCCCCGAGTTTTCGTGACCTAATACAATGGGTGGCACAGCGTTAGCAGAACCTGGGAGTCCCGCATACAGCGCCCGATCGGTTCCACAAATACCGGCATAGGCTGTGTTGACTAAGACTTCATTAGGTTTAACCTCTGGTTTTGTAATATCTTGAATTTCCATTTGTTTTGTTCCAGTTAAAACTAAAGCTTTCATCATTGAAACTCCCTTTCTTATTTTTTGTATTCATTCAGTGCGAGGGCAAAATCACCCATCGTTGCCGATCCATTGTCCTTAACCGCTGGCATCACAATGTAATCGGTCAACTTTCCCACACTAACGTAACCATTTAATAACTTGGCGAACTCCGCCCGGACCTTAACCAGGAAATCTTCACTGACGACACCACCACCGAAAACGATCTTATCGGGGCGCAACATCAGCGTTTCTTGGAGCGCGGCCTGCGCAACGTAGTAGGCCATAATGTCCCAGACGTGATCCGTCAAAGGAACATCCTTGCCGGGCTTACCAACCCGTGCTTCAAACGTGGGCCCACTCACTAAACCTTCCAGGCAATCGCCATGGAACGGACAAATTCCCGGGAAGTCTAGGTCGTCTGGATGCCGTTTCAACCGCACATGGCCCATTTCAGGATGACCGAGGCTCCCAATGAAATGGCCATCGACAATCGCACCGGCACCGACTCCCGTACCAATCGTGAAGTAAACCAGCGACTTAATCTGCTCATTGAATAACGTCGACATGATGTATTCGCCGTAAGCCGAGCCGTTAACATCCGTGGTCCAATACATAGGGACTGGCAGATCGCGCTTCAACCGACCAACAAAATCGGTGTTCGCCCACCCCTGCTTGGGCGTATCCGTAATGTACCCGTACTTGGGCGAATTGTGCCGCAGCTCAATCGGACCAAATGATGAAATCGCGATGGCTTTGACATCCGGAAACTGTTTAAAGTAAGCGACGGTTCGCTGCAACGTTTCCTCTGGGGTGGTCGTTGGAATGCGAACTTTGTCTTGAACGCGATAATCCTCGTTGCCAATCGCACAGACAAATTTTGTTCCTCCTGCTTCAATACTGCCAAGTTGCATGTTGACTCCCTCCAAATGTCGTCGCGGTCATAAAAACCGTGACCTATTATTACTCCGTGAATGACTAGCCGGTTCACCTTTAAAGCGCTTTCAGTATAACATCGGATTTACGGTAAAAACGTTTCCGATCGGCCGTCATCTTTTCAGAAAACTGTAATTAATCCGATGACAGCCAAAATGTAATCGATTGCATTTTTCGTTTCAAATCCCCAATATTCTGTTTTACAACGTGCAACTGGGTCAAATTTGCACAGTGCTTGCAACTAATCCACTATTGATGTAAGCGCTATCAATAAGGGCGTACAAAAAGTCCGTGCCATCATCGACACGGACTCTCTGCTTCTCTTCAATTCTCTTTTTATTAACGCCCGATTCTAGCAATCACAGTGAAACTAAACCAGGCAACCCTGGCGATCCGTTTTCGCCTTACCGGTCGGCAGATATGGAGCCAGCTGTGTCGACGCTGTTAGCCGTTTATCGGCTTACAGCGTGGGACGTGTTGAAAGACCGGTGGTTTGCCGGGCTTCCAACCGAGCCGGAGGACCGCTTCTCAGGCCGCAGGCTTCCCCACAGCAGGCGGAATCCCTGGCAGCCGGAGTGCAACCAAATTATGCTAATCTAAGATCTGGCAGAATTCAATCGTCTCGTGGTTTGGTCCCAAAATATTAAAGAACCGAATACCCTTGCTCCAGAAAGTAGGAATGGATTGAATCTCGTCATTGACCAATTCTAAGCCTTGTTGCTTTGCGGCTGCAAACGCTTGGTCAATATCCGTGGTATTTAAGGAAATATGATTGATCGCACCCGCCGTCGGATTGGTGGGATCGCCCTCCCAGGTTTCAATCGTCAAGTTACCTAACCGCATGAAGGCACACCGATTGTCGCCATTAGGGAATAATCCTGCTTGTTCAAAGCCGATCGACTTGTAGAATGCGATCGTCCGGTCTAAATCACTTGAAGGAATCCCGACATGTTGAATTCCCGTCACAAAATCTTGAACTGCCATCATTATCTTCTCCTTATCCTATCAAGTTACTTACCGACATCCACGGCCTGGTGCTTCAGCTTAGGGAAGATCGTCTTATCGGCAATCCCGGTAATACCCCCTTGAGCAAGGAAGGCAAAGACGGTCCCTAGACCAAAGTTTACAAAGGTTCGCGTCATCACAATAGCGACAATCGCCATAATGGTTGGTGGAATGTATGATGCCCACATCGCTCTGGCTGCGTTCCCCTTGAAGTAACGGAACCGCAGAATCTGCATGAGATCATCGGCAGGGTGTAAGACTAAGTTAACCCGCTGATAGATTGAAATCGCTGTGGCAATGAAGGCCACTCCTAAGAAGTTCAGCGCCACGTAGAAGATCACCATCCCCGTGCTATGCGCTTCCGGCAGGCCTGCGAATAACGCCGGATACTTGCCATCAAAGAAATCTTCGAATACCTGAATCAACGCGGAGAAAGGCACCATGAAGACCATATTACCGGCAATCCGTTTCCAATCCCAATGATGAATCAAAATGGCATTCAACACTGACGTCAGAAACCCCATGATGAGAAACGCCCAAAACAGATTCCAGTGAAAGGCCGTTCCTAAGTTAGCTTCTGCCGCTGACCAATAGGCCGCCCCTAAGAAGGACGGGTGAATCTTGGCGCTCGTAACCAACGTGAGAACATTTCCCGCCGAGTTAATCACGAGTGATAACGCGAAGTAGGCAATTGACTTGGACATTGAGATGGTCCGCCCATTTTCAAGTTCCATAGATTCAGCCCCTTCGTCGATAGCTGTTGCTTCAACTTTCACAATAATCCCTTACCTTTACTTAGTCACTGACTTTAACAACTGCTTTGCTAACGCCTTCAACCTTACCGTTCAAGACATCTTCGACTTGTTCCAGGCTAACTTCATGACTGATCAAGGATTCAACATCCAGCTGACCACTAGCCAACAGAGCGATGGCATCTTCAAAAGCGTATGGGTTGATGAAGGCACCCTGAATCTTCAGTTGCTTTTGGTAAACTTCATAAGTGTTCATCGAGAAGGTTTGATCTGGCTTACCCACACCGAACATCAGGACTTGGGCACCCTTCTTGGTGGCTTCAACCGCTTGTTCTTGCGTTTGTGGTAACCCAACGGCTTCGATCACAACATCGTAATCGGCTGGGATACTTTCACGCTTGGTATTGTACGTATTTGTGACGCCAAATTTTTCCTTGTTGAAGGCCAATTTCTTATCGTTCAGACCGGCAAGATCCACTTGGTGAACCCCGTAAGCTTGTAACAATTGAACAAAGATTTGTCCCATGAAACCATCACCGATGACCAAAGCATTTTGATATGGCGTCAAGTCCAATAATTTCACCCCGTGGACGGCGCAGGAGATAGGTTCTGTCGTTGCAGCTGCCTTCAATGAAACGTTATCTGGCAGTGGGTAAACGACTGAGGCTGGTGCAGTGAAGGATTTTTCCAATCCACCATCACGCGTTACCCCAACGGCTGACAGATTGTCACAGAGTTCTGGACGGTCAGTCCGGCAGTAGTCACATTCGCCACAGTAAATGTTAGGGTCCACGGTCACGTGATCACCGACTTTAACGTTCGTAACGTCGCTCCCAATTGCGGCCACAATCCCTGAGTTTTCATGGCCTAAAACGATTGGTGGCACAGCATCGGCTGAACCTGGTAGCCCAGCGTACAAGGCCCGGTCGGTTCCACAAATTCCGGCATAAGCGGTGTTGACCAACACTTCGTTGGGCTTAACCTCTGGGGTTGGTAAATCTTGAATCTCCATCTTCTTGGTTCCAGTTAAAACTAAAGCTTTCATCAGTTACTTCTTCCTCTCTTATTTGTTGTACTCTTTCAATGCTAGGGCGAAATCCCCTAATGTCGCTGAGCCATTCTCCTTAACGGATGGCATCACGATGTAATCTTCAATATTGCCCACATCAACGTAACCGTTGAGTAATTTCGTAAATTCTGCGCGTACCTTCACTAGGAAGCCCTCGCTGACCACGCCACCGCCAAAGACAATCTTGTCTGGCCGTAACATCAACGTTTCTTGCAAGGCTGCTTGTGCCACGTAGTACGCCATGATATCCCATACGTGATCGGTTAACGGGACCTCATGACCGTGTTTACCAATTCGGGCTTCAAAGGTTGGTCCACTGACCAAGCCTTCCAGGCAGTCCCCGTGAAACGGACAGATGCCCTTAAAATCTAAGTCATCCGGATGCCGCTTCAAGCGAACGTGGCCCATTTCGGGATGGCCCATGGTGCCGACAAACTTGCCATCAACGATTGCACCGGCACCCACGCCAGTCCCAATCGTGAAGTAGACCAATGAATGGATCTTCTCGTTAAATAACGTCGAAACCACGTATTCACCGTAAGCTGACCCGTTAACATCCGTCGTCCAAGCCATTGGAACATCTAGGTCTTGTTTCAGCCGACCCAGGAAATCCGTATTCGACCAATTAGCCTTGGGTGTATCCGTGATATAACCATATTTAGGGGCATTGCGCCGTAGTTCAATTGGGCCAAATGACGAAATACCAATGGCCTTAAGGTCTGGATATTGTTTAAAGTAATCAATACACTGACTTAACGTTTCCTCTGGTGTTGTCGTCGGAATGATCACGCGATTATCTGTCCGATAGTCCTCGTTACCGATTGCACAAACAAACTTTGTTCCACCAGCTTCAATACTTCCGAGTTGCATAGTAGCTACCTCCATGTGGTCGCGCGGGGCCGTGACCCGCACCACCCAATTACTGAGTGATCAATGACTATTACTATCATTTTTAAATCGGTTTCAGTATATCATCGCGATTCGTGATTTTAAGGGGGTTTTTCGTCCATAAATTTTCAGAAAATTACGTCAAATCTAGCTATATATGCAATGCAATCGATTCCGCTTTTTAGTGAAAAAGGTCACTTATCGGGTCAAAATTGCCTTGTGTGAAACCTTTTACCTATGATTTTCACACTTAAAAGTTGCCACTTTCACTCATCCGTGCTAGGCTAAGACCACTGAACTAATCGAATAAGTTGTTTTCTAGGGTTCCGCTGCACGTGCAGGTCTGGTCCGAGAGAAAACCTGTGGAACACAATTTCCGCAGCCACGGAAGGGAAAAAGCCTGGGAGATGTTGTCGTCATGACAGCATTTCTCAGGCTTTTTTACCACTATTAGGAGGAATTCACATGTTAAAGCATTGGTTACGCGTCGTTTATGGTGCTGTTTTCGAAGTTGGCTGGGTGGTAGGTTTCAAACACGCCACTACCCTCTGGGAATGGGGGCTAACGGCCCTCGCCGTCTACCTCAGCTTTTACTTTCTAATCAAGGCCGGCGAAGTCTTGCCGGCCGGAACCGCCTACGCCGTCTTCGTAGGTCTGGGAACGTTGGGCACGACCGTCGTGGGCATCCTCGCATTCGGCGAACCCGTCAGCGTTACTAAACTTGCCTTAATTGGCTTGCTACTCATTGGTATCGGCGGGCTTCAAACGGTTACGACCAAGGAGGTGCACTAAAATGGCTTGGATCTATCTCATCATCGCTGGCCTCTGCGAAATGCTCGGCGTCACCTTTATGAACTGGGCGATTCACCGTCGAACTTGGCCACTGTGGGGCGCGATGGTTATCGGCTACAGCCTGAGCTTTGGCTTTCTGGATCTGGCGCTAAACACGCTTCCCATGGGGACTGCCTACGCCGTCTGGACGGGAATCGGTGCCGCTGGGGGTGTCCTCACCGGCATGCTTTTCTTCGGCGAATCCAAGGACTGGCGTAAGCTCCTATGGGTCGGCGCGATTTTGCTGGCCGTGATGGGGCTCAAATTAATCAGTTAAGTCTCGCACCATGTTGAACCAAACCTCGCCAGCATGCTGAGAGGCCGAGACGCCCTCGTTACGATACCCATTGCGCTCATAAAACGGCACCAAGCGTTCTAAACAAGTGAGTGTTATCGCCTGGCGTCGTTGAGATCGTGCCACTCGGGCTAAAGCCGTCAACAATTGGCTCGCAATCCCCTGTCCCTGCCGCTGGGGGCTCACCGCCAGACTCAATACCGTCTGATAAGGGGAAGCCGCGGCATTAGGAAGGGTCTGCTCAAACAGATCATCGGTTAAATAGCGCTGATTAAATGCGGGGCCAACGATATAGCCCAGGACACTTCCCCCTTCCTTAGCCACTAAAAAGGTATCCGCAATTTGGCGAATTCGTTCGGCCATACTTGCTTCGGTCGCGGCCTCCGCTGGCGAGAAGCCTGCACGTTCAATCACCATAATTTGGTCTAAATCTTGAGGCTGCACTGGATTAATTGTGATCGACATCTTAAACGTCCCCCTGAGTAGTTAATACTTGTTAGTATAACGCCACAAGCAAGCAAATATACCTTTTTGCAAAAACACTTTCGCTTTTATCAACTGTAACAAAACCAGAGTAGCCAACGACGATCAGTTGAATACTCTGGTTTTAATACAGTACCTAGAAAATTATTTATTTTCTTGCCAAACCTTATCCCATGAATAACCGGTAAGATCCTCAACGATATGCTTCGTCTTAGGATCAACATCATCTTTTTTACCGCCTGCTTGTAATCGTTCAATTTCGTTATGCAGGATTTTGTGTGTACGTTGATTCAAGTTAAAACGAGAGACCATCCACCATGCAATAGCGATTGAAATTACTGGTACTACAATCAATACAACCAAAATAGCATCTTGTGCTTGCGCCGTTTGATGTAGTGCGCCTTCTTTAAATCCACCCCACTGTAGAATGAATCCTAACAATGCAGATCCCAAAGCACCCGTTAACTGACGAGTAAATGACTGCACCGCCGCAAAGGTTCCAGTCCGTAGCTTACTAGAAACAATCGTATCAACATCTGGTACCAACGGAATCACTTGCCATGCAGTGTATTCCAGGAATTGACGACCCACTTGCCACATGACACCGAGAGTGATTAAAACAATAATTGTTGTACCCTTGCCAATATTGCCGTGGATTGTTGAAAGAATAAAGAACCCTGCCATGACAACAAAAATTAGACTGAACGAAGTTGACCAGTTAACTTTAGGATTTTTCGTCTTAATTAACATAAATGCTGCCACTGGCACAACCAGCATACCAACGAATGATAGCGACGTAATCCCTTGACCAATAGTTTGTGTAAGGCCTAATACGAAGACAACATAGTAAAGAAAGGCCGTAGAGAAGCAATCTTTAGCAAAATATGTCATAAAGTAAATCGACACCATATACCGTGCGGACTTATTGCGAAGCATTTCCCAATAATCCCGTAAAGATCCAATAAAACTGTTCTCTTTCTTTGCATTACTATCACGATTAGAACTTTCAAACTCCTCAACTTCTTCAGGAGAATGCTCCCAAGTTGAGCGGTATGTAATAAGCGTACAAACAGCAAAGACAATCCCAAATACGATACCAGAAATTGTATATGCTTCTGCACCTTCTCCTAAGAATGCCAATAAAGTTGCTGGCAATGCTGATACTGAGAAAGTTGCAAATGCTGAAATGAACAACCGAATAGACGACATTTTTACTCGATCATCCGCATTAGGTGTCATTTCGGTAGCCAAAGTTTCATAAGCCGTTCCGATAATAACATTAGCCGTTTCTACCATCACAAAGGCAATCAGATACCACCAGAAACTACCCGGCATTACAATAAACAACATCGGGAAGAATAGAATAGTTAACAATGCTCCGACTAATAGTAGCAAATGCCGCCGACCAAAGCGTCGACCAAGCTTAGTCGCGTATAAGCGATCAGAAATTGAGCCCGCTAACATAGACATAATAGCATTCAAAAACTTACCAATTAAAAACAACATCCCAACTGAAGCCGCCGATAATTTGCCATAAGTAGTCAAGAAGAACATTAAATATGAACCCACTAATGTTCCCCAAGAAGCCCCATTCATATCATTTATTCCATAGCCAATTGAACGCCAAACAGAAATCTTGTGTGGAGTATATACCCACCGTTTCTTTTGATTCTCCATTTTTCTCCAACTTCCTATTCTTGGTTAGCCTAGCTTCTCACCATTTACCGATAAGTTGGTGACATTAATGGTCTTAATATCACGATCTTCATTATGAAATCTTCCGCCGGTCTCTTCCGCTCTTTCCGTAGGCAACAATTCACTTTCATCTGCCAAGGACCAGTCAAAATTATCGATTGAAACATTTTCAATATTTGCTTCCGGTAGACCAACAATAAATGCGGCTGTCGCTCGCACATTTGTAGCCGTAATATTCTTTATTTCAATATTCTTAATGTGTGGTGTGGTTTCATCAACTGGCTGCGGATCTTGAGACAATACGGTTGCTTCCTCAGCAGGTAAAACTCCCGGGGCGAAGTATTGTTCCAAAGAAATTGGACACCAGCATGCATTCATCTTTAAATCACGCAACTGAATATTTTTAATTGTGCCGCCACGTGTTCGTCGTGATTTTAGCCGAATACCGCGCCGAGTCCCCTCAAAAGTACAATTTGACACCTCAACATCGCTAATCCCCGCTGCTGTCTCTGAGCCAATAGCAATACCACCATGACTAGCTAGAATTTTGCAATCTGACACTTTAACATTTCTAGTAGGACGGTTAACCCGAATTCCATCTTTACCGGAACCGGATTTCAAAGTTACACCATCATCACCTACATCTAGCAAACAATGCTGTACGGTAACATCTTCACTGGAGTCAATATCCATGGCATCAGTATTAATAGCATCCGCTGGATTAGAAAAAGTCATATTTTTAATTGTAATTTGACTGGAATAAACCATATGCAATGTCCAGAATGGAGAGTTTTTAAGCGTAATACCATCAATGACAATCTCACGACATTTCCAAAATTGCACCAACGGTGGCCGCAAATATTGCGTCGATGGTCTGCCACCACCACCCGTTCGAGTCTTATAGTCAGCATTTAGATCTGCTAAACGTAATTCATACTTCTCTCTGGGAAGAATCCGATCTTCATTCTCAATCTCTCTAAATTTTTTCCACCAATTCGATCCTGATCCATCGATTACACCATCACCATCAATTTTAATGTGATGTTTACCATTAGCATAAATAAGCGGATGCATGGCATAGCATTCTATACCTTCCCAACGTGTCCATACCGGTGGATAAAGCATTGGGTCATCCTTAAACTTGATCACTGCCCCCTTCTGCACCGTGAGTTCTAAATTAGAAACCAACTCCAGCGGCCCTGTCAGATGATCACCTGGCTTAATAATTAAGTGGCCTCCGCCAACTCGACCAATTTGATCAATGGCCGCTTGAATATCCTCATGCTCTTTCACTTCAATAACTAGCATAACAACCCTGCTTTCCCACAAAAATGCTGTCTGAGCGTTCCAAACTAAATTTGTTGTTTAGAAGACTCCGATTATGTCCCTTTGAATTGTAAGCGCTTACTACATTACGTAGAATAACACGCTTTTGATTTTTTGTAAACAAATGTTTATCTCGCTAAACATTTGTTTACAAAAAAATTCCCCACTTCGCTATCTTAATTTATTAAAAAAGACAAGCCGAACAAACGACTTGCCGTTTACCAAATATTCAAATTAGATATAGAACAGACTTACTTATTTTTGATACTACTTTCAAGAAATTCAGGTGTCATCCCTTCGAATATATTAAGATAGGTGGTCATTGCCACCTGTGCTGCTGACCTAGCAACACCTGCTGTCTGCTCATCATCTAGTCCTCGCCTACGCGCAAAAACAATCGCTGCAATTGCTGCAGCACCTACCCCATTAGTATTCAAAACTTTCTTGGCTTCAACTGGAAAATAAAATGCATTGCTCTTCGTTTGATAGAAGAAGCCTAACTGTGCATCATAAATAAATACATTTGAAATCCCCATATCAACTAATTCGGCTGCACATTTCTTTGCACTATTGTGGTCTTTAATTTCCACGTCAGTAATAGCCGTGGACTCGTCTGCATTCAATACCAATGTATCTAATGCTTCAATACCATTCTTTAAACGGCTAAGTTTGTTAATTGAATCTGCAAACAGCGGTTGTTCAAAGTTTTGGTAAATCCAAGAAATTGTTTGCTCCGGTAAATTTGGATCTAAAACAATCATCTTAGCATTACTCAAAATATTCATACGTTCTTTCAAAAATTCTGGCGTAATCTCATCATGAATTCGACTATCATCCACACCAAATATCCGTTTGGCGCTCGTTTGATTGATGTACAAATACCTTGACGTCGGTATACTTGAAATCTGCTTTGAGTAAGTAATGTCCAAATTCTTTTCTAAGGCATCTTTCTTAAACTCCTCACCCGCTGAATCATGACCATAAACAGAAATAAAATAATTTGGAATCTCAAGCTTCGTTAGATCAACTGCAATGTTTCTCCCTAATCCACCCACATCAGAATAAATAACACCGGTATTAGACTTTTTTTCAATCACTTCACTATTAGGAATACCAAAGATATCTAGAGTAATCCCACCGACAACAGCAACATAATTTTCCGGTGAAACAATATATCCCTTACCTTGTAAAAATCCTTTTTTCACCAGATTAGAAATGTGAGCTGCAACTCCAGAACGCGTAATTCCCGCCAGTTCTGCTAACTCATTTTGGCTAATCATTGGATTCTGTTTTATCCATTCAAGAATTTGTTGTTCACGTGACAGCATCGTTCATATCTCCATTTCTAATTTCAAGCACCCAACGTTATGACATTGAGTGCGGACTATAATCATTAGTCTAATTATTAATAATTAAGATCTTGGTCCCGCCATTAGCTCCTTTTAAAAGCCATTGCTCCGAAACATATGCTTATTATACACTACGGAAAGTTCAAAGTTTAAGTGTTAAAATTTTGATTTTTCTAGATAACAAAAGGGAATTCCTAAGCTGGAATTCCCTTTTGTTATTTTACCCATTTCAGCTAGCCCCAACGCCCACTAGCTAACCTTCACTAAAGAGATCAATTCACCATTTACGCTAACACCGTACGTTGGAATGGGGCCGCTAATGACCGTAACGTCCAATTTATCCGCCGTCAGGTCAATTTCGAGAACACTCTCCGCAATCTTCATCCGGTAGGTTAAGCGGTCTAACTCCGTTGGCAAATGATTGGCGAAATGTACCACTTCATCCTGTACGTAAAATCCAGAAAACCCTGCGACTAAAGCTAACCAGCTACCACCGAGATTGGCCAGGTGTAGCCCATCCGCCGTGTTCTTCTGTAAATTAACCAGATCCATCTGGGCCGTATCCATGAAGTACCGGTAGGCTTTCTCTGGGTCGCCCATCCGCGCGGCTAAAATACTGAAGATCGACCGCGATAACGATGAATCGTGGGTCGTTACCCCTTCATAGTACTGATATTCCCGCTTCAATTGATCAAGCGGCAAATCTTCAGGGAACAGGTAGTCCGCCAGCAACGTATCGGCTTGCTTAGACACCTGATAACGATAGATGGTCAATGGATGGTAGTGCAACAATAGCGGGAAGTTATCCTTCGTCGATTTGTCCGCTGGCCACCGGGGCTTGTCCAAGAAGCTATCGTCTTGTTCATTAATCCCCAGTTCATTGCTATACGGGAGATAGACGTGGTCCGCCAGATTCTGATAAACGTCCAGGTCATTTTCAGTCATGCCAAATTTCGCCAACAACTGTGGTGACCGCTTCATCATCTGGTGCGCTAACTCAACGACCAGCTCGAAATTGTGCTTAGCCAACCGGTTCGTGTAGTAGTTATTGTTGACCAGTGCGGTATATTCGTCCGGCCCCGTCACCGTGTGAAATTCGAAGCGACTACGATCACCAACTTGACGCCAGGAGCCGAAATTCTCCCAGAAGCGGGCTGTTTCGAGGACCATTTCAAAGCCACATTGGATGACAAAGTCTAAGTCCCGGGTGATTTCAAAGTACTTGCCCACCGCATAGGCAATATCCGCGTCGATGTGATATTGCGCCGTGCCAGCCGGGAAGTACGCCGATGCCTCTTCACCATTAATCGTCCGCCAAGCAAAGAGGGCGCCTTGATCAACCCCGAGTGTCCGCGCCCGTTCCCGCGCCTTCGGTAAGGTTTGGTAACGATACAGCAAGAGTTGCCGTGCCATCTGCTGGTTCGTGTAAGTGAAGTAAGGCAGCATGTACATTTCTGTATCCCAGAAGTAGTGTCCTTCGTAGCCTGAGCCGCTGAGCCCCTTAGCCGCAATATTCGTTCGCCCGTCACGACCAGCTGCTTGATTCAACTGGAAAATATTGTAGTGAATCGCCAAGTCCAGCGCATCATTGCCGCCGACACTCACTTCACTACGGGTCCACACGCCTTGCCAGAAATTCTGGCTGTCCTCGGCGAGCGCGCCCAACGAGCTGGCCATAAACATCGCCGCTGGATCAATCGTATTGCGTTGACCCACCTCACCAATATAAGCTTCATATTCCAACGTGTGTGGCTGTTCATCGCTCAAATCCACCGGCTGTTGTAGCAACTGCCCATGACTCTCCAAGATGCCCAGGTACATGGTCACTGCCTGCTTGGTCACCCGAGTCTTCACGTGATAGCGTTGTAAATCTTGCGTGACGAATTCCGTTTCACAGATTGGCAAGCCGGCCATCCGGGTCTTCCGGGGATCCGCCGACGGAATCGCCTCCGCTTCAGCGGGAACCGCAATCGACTTACTTACCAGCAGCCCCTTCGCGTAGGTCTTCGCAGTGAACGTATAGCCAACTCCCCACAGGCTAGTCTGACCTTGGCCAATCACCGATTTGACCCCCATCATAATCGTTTCGCCTTGGTCAGTGCTAATCTGATAGTCTTCTGTCAGTAAGCCAGTGCCGAGATTGAGACTAGCGGCCGTCCGCTTGCTGTGCGTGAACTGATGGCCACTACTAGTTGAGACGTGGACGTGCCGCAGATCTGGCAGATTGAGAATCGTTTGGTGTTTCTGGGCGTAACCGACCCCTGCTTCGCCATAGGTAATGGGGGCGGTTTCATAAAATCCATTAATTAACGTTCCTGTGATGGGATTACCGCTAATCGGATCGTTTGCCCGAACACCAAAATGTCCATTTCCCAGTGAGAATACCGTCTCTAAATATTCCGGTTGTTCATTAGCCACATCGCGTAAAGTCAAATGATAGTCGCGTAAAGTCACAATAATCTCCCCCAATTAAAGTTTAGCTTAAATCAATTTTGCTGCCGACCGCAACGCATCCTGAACAGCTGGAACGTTACCCGTAAAGTTCAAGAAGGCGTGGCTGATACCACCATAGCGAATGTAATTGGCATCCCCATTTGCGCGACCAACTTGATCGATGAAGGCTTCACCCTGCAAACGGAACGGATCGTACTCACCCACCAGCAGCGTGGTCTTCTTAAACGTCTGTGGATCTGCTAATAATGGTGACAGTAGCGGCGCCGTCAAATCAACGCGCTGATCTGCCACGTAGTAACCACTCATAATTTCGTCAAGCTGTTCAAATAACTGGTAGCTTCTGTGTAAAGCATCGCGCTGTTCCGGAACGATGTCAATACTATTATCGTCCCACAATTGACCGCCTAAATCCGACCCCTGAATCACCGTCGGATAGAAGAGCAGGTGCGAGTCAATCGTGCAGATCCCCATTGACTGGCAGAGTTGGCTAACCCCTAGTGCAATGGAGCCGCCTGCGGAATCGCCACCCAAAGAAATGTGGTGATACTCCTGAGTCATGGCCGCCACCACAGCCAGGCCATCCAGAATACCCGCGGGATAAGGTTGCTCCGGTGCCAACGCATAGTCGACGTTGTAGACCACGCAATTGGCCTGCTCAGCCACGTACTTCAGCGCCAACAACACATCCTCTGGCGTTCCGCCATAATAAGCCCCACCATGGAAATAAATCAAGGCTTTATCCGCAGTTAGGTGATCCATCCGCGCAATCCGGATAACCCGCACGCGTCGATTCATGGCAACGATCTGCTGCATTTCAATTTTCATCTCGACCGACGTTAAATCCTTCTGCCCGGACGTTTCGGTGCCTTGGCGTAAACTGAATAGATCCGTTGGTAACTGTGGATTTTCTTCAATTTCGGCAACCGTTTCCCAGACTAAGGGCTCGTAGGTGTGAGCGGGATTACGCTCCTTAATCCACTTGGTCACCCCATCAACCACGGTCGTCGTCTGTATTTTAGCTAACCGTTTTAACTCGTCTGCATACCCCAAAGATTGCTTGGTTGTCGTATCATTCAGCATTTTAATTACCCCTCTCATTAAACTACTGTCGTCGCCAGAAAGCGTTCAGGTCCCATAACTCAGCTAGCCATTGCAGCTGCTGATCGAACCATTCCGCTACATCCGGTCGGATAAACCGCTCCCCAAAGTCCGGATGGGCTGACTTAAAACTCATTGGAAATGCCGTGACGGCCCGGGCCAAGCTCAAGCCGTGCGGACCGTGTGGATAAATGGTGGCCACCATCGGTACCCCGTGCTGATGTAATGCCGTGATGAACCGCCGGGCATTTTCCGCCGGCACCAGTTCATCCTCGGCAGTGGTCCAGATAAACGTAGGTGGATTCTGCGCCGTGACGACCTGATCTGCCTCATGCTGGGGCCAAGTCCCGACAATCGCTGATGCAACGGCCGCATCCGTTGGCCAACCTAGCCGTAGCCCAATCATGGGATAACCTAACGTGAGTGCACTCACTCTCAGTGTCGCCGCTGATACTTGTAGGTCGGCAGCCAGGCGTGGCCACAACCCCGCATACAGCGCTGCCAGATGGCCGCCCGCCGAAAAGCCAACTAATAAGATGTGCGTGGCACTAATGCCATAACGACCAGCATGCTGGTGAAATTCGTGAACGACGCCCGCTAGCTGGTAGAGAGCTCCCGGCAAGACTGGCGGCTGCTCAATTAACCGATACGCCACGACCGCTACCGCAAAGCCTTGCGCCAAGTACTGCAGCGCCACAATCTCATTTTCACGATCCGAATAAAACGCATAACCACCACCCGGTAATAGAATCACCAACGGCCGCCGCTGCGGTTCGAATTCAGCAATGGCGGCCGGTTGATAGTAGGTCACTGTTACCGGATAGTCAGTGAACCCACAGGTGAATTTAAACGTTTTCATTATTTAGCTTGTCAGCGCCCGCCTTGGCTTCTTTAGCTGACGTGATCTCATCTTCGTCCAACTTGTAGAAGATGTACAGGATACCGACAATAATTAGGGCGAGAATAATCGGTAACCAAACAAAGCTCGTGCTGATCGCCGTCAATGCTTTGGCTCCTTGGATCTTGGCTGTGGCTTGGAAACCACCCCAGGAAAGCAACCAACCAGAAACTAAGCCACCGAAGCCCATACCGAGCTTGGCACCAACCATTGGAACAGAGGAAAGAATACCAGGTTCGTCGATATGCAATTCGGAACGAGAGTATTCAACAGTATCCGCAATCATCACGAAGGCGATCGAGAAGGCCGCCCCCATGGCAACTAAGGCGATGACGTTCCCAGCAAAGAGTAATGGAATACTCTTGAAGGACATGATCACTTCACCAATCCCAAACGTAATCATCGCTAGAATCATCACGTTACGGTGCTTCATAATCTTACTCAGGAATGGCACGGATAAGTTCCCGGCAACCGCTACAATTACTAATCCGTTAAACGCCCCAACTAAATCAGCGCGCCGGTAAACGTAGGTCAAGTAGTAAACCGCAGTTTGCATCCGGATTACCCAGAAGGTCTGGAGTAAGATGAAACTCAAACTTAAGGCAACCCATGGCTTGTTCTTTACGGCACCTTTCAGCGATTCCTTCACGGACAAGTGTCCCTTAATTTCCGATTCACCTTCGGCATTCTCGGTAATGTCATCTTTTTCACGTAAGTTGGCAAATGAACTGAAGAACAGGACGATAATGGCTAAACCAATAAATATCCCCCAAATCATCCAACCTTTTTCAGCGTTCTTACCACCTAAACGCGCAACCATTGGTAAGGAAATGGCCCCGATAACGGCCGTCCCAATGTTCGTCATGACCATCCGTGCACTGGCTAAGTTCGTCCGTTCATCTGGGTCCTTCGTCAAGCTAGGCAGAATGGCCGTGATTGGCGTGTTAGCCCCGGAATAAACTAAGCTGAACAGCGTGTAGACGATGGAAATCCAAGCCAGCTGGAAGATCTTGTTGCCCCCAAACGATGGGTTAAAGAACAGCAGCATGGTCAAAATCCCTAATGGAATCCCGAACCACAAGAAGTATGGCCGCGCTTTCCCATATTTAGAATGCGTGTGGTCAATTAAGAATCCATAGACCACACCATCAAAGGCATCAATGATTCGCACAACGAAGAATAATGTCCCCACAAACGCCGGCGAGATACCAACTACCGTGGTGTAGTAGAACAACAGGTAAAGCCCAACGATTTGCCAAATCAGGTTCCCCGCCATATCAGTTGCACCATAGAAGAATCGCTGTTTCCATAATTGTCCTTTACTCATGATGAAACCTCCCCCATAGATTTAATTGCTTCTCTTTGTAACCGTTTACATATATAGCATACCGGATCGGCTCGGCCCCGATAATCCCCTTTTTTGGCTAACCACTTACCTTTTCTAACCAGTTCGTCCAATCTGTCACTTTATTTATCAAAATTGACAAACGAACTCCGTTACCGCCACTATCATAACCGAAAAATGATCCCAACTAGTAGTTGGGGGACTTCATTAGTTTTCCATGCTAACTCACTGCTAACTATCGAGAGTAAAACCTATTCTGCAACCCCTCAAACTCGGTTGATCAAGATTGACGAGATTTCCCGCCTTACCGTTCGCCAATTTTGGGCTGGAACGCTGTGGGAAGGACGGCCTGAGCCACAGACCGGTCTTAGGCCTCGCTTGGAGCCGAAAGACCACGTCTCCAAGTCGCCATTTACCAAGAAGAACACTTGGTAAATCCCACGGCTGAGCCCAAAATTGACTCACTCACGGCTACATTGACGTGACCATTTATCATTGAATAAATACCGATGCACCAGATTCTCTTAGTCAAAAACAGTACGTCGTTCTACCAGCCACAGTCAGTCCCCCACAACGGACAGAATCTCCGCCCTTTACTATAAAAAAGCGCCACCTAATCAGGATTACTCCTGTTAAGCAGAGCTTTGACTTGTTTGTATTGAAGATTGAACAAGCTATAACCGCTATCCACCGGTCTATTTCAACCGGCGGATACTTTGCCGTTCGACCAGTTTGATCGGTGTGATCTTCTGTGAGGTATCATCCGGGGCGCTGACCTGGCGCACGCCGGCCACACCCATTTCGTAGAAGTTCTGGGAAATACTCGAAAGGGCTGGCTGCACAAGGTCACAGATCGTCGTTCCATCAATCGCCAGAATTGAAAGATCGGTAGGAACCTGCAAGCCTAGACTGCGGGCCTGATTAAGAACGCCCACCGCCGCCATATCACTAGCACCAATCACCGCTGTGAGCGCTGTGTCGGCGCCATAGGCTTGCATCGCCTGCTGCCCGGCAGCATAGCTATAATCGCCGAGTTGAACCCACGCCGGTTGCACGCGAATCCCCGCTTCCTGCATGGCCTGGCGATAACCTGAAACCCGTTGCCGACCAGTATGGAAATCACTATCGACCCCTGCAAGGCCAATGCCCCGGTGCCCCCGCTGCAGTAGCGTTTGAGTCGCCTGATAGCCGACCTGCCAATCATCGGACGTGATGTACGGGACCTGGATGTCGTCAAAGGAAATGGACAAAAAGCAGAAGGGAATCTGAGCGCTCTGCAACAGTTGTAAATTATCCGCTGACAAGTCGACCGACAACAGTAAAATTGACCGGACTGGCCGTTCGATCACCGTGGTCAGGGCTCGCCGCTGTTGTTCTGGGTCGTCATCCCCCGCGTAAACGATGATGACGTTCAAATCATGCAAGTGGGCTTCCGCCTGAATGCCCTCAATGATGGGACTGGCAAAATTGGTTTTCGTGGAATTAACGATTGCGGCAATGACATTGCTTTGGCGCGTCACCAATTCAGCCGCCGCCGTATTCTTCTGGTAACCCAGTTCTTTAGCTGCCGCACGCACCTTTTCACCGGTCTGGGCGCTAAAAAAGCCCGTTTTATTGGCCAAAACCCGTGAGACCGTCCCGGGTGAGACCCCCGCCAACTTGGCAATATCTTTAATGGTTGCGCCCATTCAGGCCACCTCACTTTCTCCGTTCATCTAACTAGTTCTTATTCTACCGTTATCCATACGAAAGCACAAAGTCCAAATCACCGTCATTGGCCGATTTTTAACACAAACGTTTGTTATTCTTTAAAATCAGCATTGCAAACGTTTGTGTAACGTGCTAGAATCTCTATTGAAAGCGGTTACTTAATCACTCAACCGATCGGGTAATCCCCACTTGCTATTCCAACTCTAGGAGGAATCATAATGTCTCAAAATGCAGCGCTTCAAAATGGTCGGGCTACGCAGGCCCCGGTTCAGACGACCGCCAGTGAGAATGCCTTACCGCGGCTCCCGTTAAAGACGATCTTTGCCATGACCTTTGGCTTCTTTGGGGTCAATATGGCCTTCTCCCTGCAATCGTCACAAATGGGGAGAATCTTCCAAACGATTGGTGCCGATCCGACCAAATTAGGATTTTTCTTCTTACTGCCCCCTTTGGCTGGAATGGTGGTCCAACCCCTCATCGGTAAATACTCTGATATTACTTGGAATCGTTTCGGTCGGCGAATGCCTTATCTGATGATTGGGGCCCCCATCGCCGCGTTGGTCATGATTCTCTTGCCAAATGCTGGGTCGTTTGGCTTTGGCTACGCCTCCATCGCCGCATTACTCTTCGGCGCCGTTGCCATCCTATTCATGGATCTTTCTTCAAACGTCTGCATGCAACCGTTCAAGATGATTATCGGTGACATGGTCAACGAAGACCAAAAGGATCTTGCGTGGTCTTGGCAACAGTCTTACTCTAATCTAGGTGGGGTGCTCGCCACGATATTCCCGTTCATTCTCACTTGGTTTGGCGCCTCTAACGTCGCTGCTAAGGGAACCGTGCCATTATCCGTGCGACTGGCCTTTTACATCGGTGCCGGGATTCTTCTATTAACATCAATCTATACCATTATTTCCGTTAAAGAATACGACCCCGCTACCTATAATCGGTACCATCACGTTAAGGCCGAGACCAAGCAAAAGACTGCTAGTCTCTGGCACTTGGTCAAAACCGCGCCCCGCGCCTTTTGGGAAATTTCCTTCGTGCAACTCTTCGATTGGTTCGCGATTCAATACCTATGGACTTACGGGACCGGCGCGATTGCCGATAACGTTTGGCACACGGCCGACGCCGCATCTGCTGGCTATCAAGCTGCCGGCAACTGGTTCGGGATTCTTTCCTGCATTCAATCGTTGGCTGCCGTTGTCTGGGGCTTCGCAGTTCTCTCCCACACCAAGCCCAACCAGCGAAAATTCTGGTTCCGCCTCAGTCTCATCATGGGCGGCGCGGGAATGATCTGGATCTACTTTATCCATTCACAATGGTTGCTCATCTTACCATTCTGCCTCATTGGGATCTGCTACCTCACGATGCAGACGCAGGCGATGTCTCTCTTCACCGAATCCTTAAATGGGAAAAATGAAGGGGCTTACTTGGGACTGTTTAACTGTGGGATCTGCTTACCCCAAATCATCGCTTCTCTGGCCAGCTTCGCCATCTTCCCCGCGATTGGCAAATCAATGCCCGGGATGCTCGTCATTGCCGGAATTGCCTTTCTGCTCGGTGCCGTTGCGGTCAGCGTCATTCATCCACGTTTATCTACAAAGTAATCCACAATTATTAAACTTAAAAAATTCAGGAGGTTTTACTTATGTCAACTCAATGGTGGAAAAATTCAGTCGTTTACCAAGTCTATCCTCGTAGCTTTCAAGATAGCAATAATGATGGGATTGGTGACTTGCCGGGCCTGACCCAACGGTTACCTTACATTAAAAAATTAGGCGCCGACGTGATCTGGCTCAACCCGATTTACAAATCTCCTGATAAGGACAACGGCTATGATATCAGCGATTACCGCAACATTCAGGATGTCTATGGGAGTATGGCCGACTTCGATCATCTGTTAGCCAGTGCCCACCAACAGGGACTGAAATTACTGATGGATCTGGTCGTCAACCACACATCCGACCAACACGATTGGTTCCAGCAAAGTCGGCAGTCGCGGGATAATCCTTACGCCGACTACTACATCTGGCGCGATCCCGTTGATGGTCACGAACCGAACAACTGGGGCTCCTTCTTCAGCGGCTCGGCTTGGACCTTTGAACCTAAACGCCAACAATATTACCTGCACCTCTTTGCCCCCGGACAACCTGATCTGAACTGGGAAAATCCCAAGGTCCGCCAAGAAGTCTACAGCCTGATGAAGTTCTGGTTGGACAAGGGGGTCGATGGCTTCCGGATGGACGTGATCAATCTCATTTCCAAGCCAGCCGGTCTGCCTGACGCACCGCAAGCTCCTAACGCGCTGTATGGCGACGCCCAAGCCGCGGTGGCTGACGGTCCTAAGCTGAATGCCTATCTCAAAGAAATGAATGAACAAGTACTCTCACATTACGACATCATGACCGTGGGTGAAATGCCAGGCTCAACGCCGGAAGATGCCATCGCCTACACCGGCTTTGACGCCCATGAGTTGAATATGGTCTTTCAATTTGAACACGTCTCACTGTCGGCCAACCCCGATCCGCGCCTAGGAAAATGGAACGATCAGCCCGTCAAGTTGGTTGACCTCAAGGCCGCTCTCTCCCGTTGGCAAAAGGAACTCGACGGGCGCGGTTGGAACAGTCTCTATTGGAATAACCACGATCAACCGCGTGCCGTTTCTCGCTTCGGAAACGATTCGCCAAAATACCGTGAGTTGTCGGCCAAGATGTTGGGGACCACGTTGCACATGCTCCAAGGCACGCCGTATGTCTACGAAGGTGAGGAACTAGGCGAAACCAACGTCCATTACACTCGCCTCGATCAGTACGAAGACTTGGAAAGTATCAACGCCTACAATCAACTGGTTAAGCAAGAAAAGATCGTAGATGATTCTACCATGTTGAGCTACCTCGCCAACATTTCCCGAGACAACGCGCGGACACCGATGCAATGGGATAACACCACCAATGCCGGCTTCTCCAAGGCCCAACCTTGGTTCGCATTGAATCCTAATTACACCAGCATCAACGCGGCCGCCGAGGTGGATCAACCCGACTCCGTCTTCAGCTACTATCAACGACTGATTGCGCTACGCCACGACAGCGACCTCATCGTTCACGGGACCTATGAAGAGCTTGACCCTAACGACGAGCAAGTCTTCGCTTACCGTCGGCACTATCAAGGGCAAACACTGCTGGTTATCAGCAACTTCACCGACCAGACCATCACCCGCGATTACCAACAGGATCAAGCGGACCACCGCGTCATTGGCAACTACGCCGACGACTTAGGCACCACGTTACGGCCGTACGAAACCAAGGTCTACTTGTTCAAATAAATTGCTTGTGTCCTGCCGTCCTGCCGCCTTACCGTTCGCCGTCACCTGCGGCTGCCAACGATTCCGGCTGCTGTGGGGACCGCCTGCGGCCTGAGGAGCGGTCCTCCGGCTCGGTTTAAAGCCTGACTAAACTCGTCAGTCTCCAAACACGTCCCATGCTGTAACCCGAGTGAAAAACCTCGGGAAACAGCATCGACACAGCTACCTCCATCATTGGCCTCCTCCGGTTACGATGATTTCTGGCCATAATATTTGAATAATCAACATGGTCACGGTACGACGTAAATATCGTCCACATCACCAACGTAGCCGAGAGTGAGCCAAATTTGAGCTCAGCCGTGGGATTTACCAAGTGCCTTTCTTGGTAAATGGCGACTTTGAGATGTGATTTTTCGGCTCAAAGCGAGGCCTAAGACCGCCCTGTGGCTTAGGCCGTCCTCCCCACAGCGCTCCAGCTCAAATTTGGCGAACGGTAAGGCGGCTGGCCTGTCAATGTTTATGTTTACATCATAAAAACCACCTTCAATTGGAACTAGCCAACTGGAGGTGGTTTTTTTAGGGATTGAGGTACTGGGCCAACCACTCAACGTAGTGGGTTTCCCGCTCGATTGCGTGGTCCAAGATGAGGTAATGGCCGTACGCATGGTCTACGGTCGTCGAATCGGCAAAGACCGTTTCCCGTCGCTGCTGCAGGTGATGTAGCTGGGCTTGGTGCAGTTGATACTGCTCGCGTAGCATCGGCTGTAATCGGGGATCGTCCGCCGTCTTGATGAAGTATAGCTTCAGAATAAATTCGTCCTTGTTAGGCGTCAATTCCGGCGACGGTTCACTCACCCAGTCCACTAATTTTTGATAGCCAGTTGGCGTCAATTTATACTGCTTCTTCGCCAACTTTTCGCCGGTCACTGTGTCCTCGTGCGTAATGTCACCAGCGTTTTCCATTCGCTTAAGCAACGGATAAATTTGACTGTGCTGTGCCTGCCAAAATTCACCAATTTCATTCTCAAACGCCTTAGCTAAATCATAGCCTGTCTGTGGCTGCTGGTTCAATAATCCTAAAATAATATATTGCAGTCGATTTCGCTGTCCGATGATGGTCAACTCCTTTAGTCGCACCCGTTATGTTATCTTCATTGAACCAGTTTAATCAGTAAAGTTCAAGAAAAACTGTTGACAAAGACGTCTATTCTCACTACACTAATCAAGTAAATTCAAACATGTAATTAATTACATGTTTGCCGACAGAATAGAAGGAGCGCTTTACCATGACTAAAACATTTAAAACCCTGGATGACTTCCTAGGAACTCATTTCATTTATACTTACGATAACGGCTGGGAGTATGAATGGTACGCTAAGAATGACCACACCGTTGATTACCGAATCCACGGTGGCATGGTTGCCGGCCGCTGGGTGACTGATCAAGAAGCCAATATCGTCATGCTGGTGCCCGGCATCTACAAGGTCGCTTGGACAGAACCCACCGGAACTGACGTGGCCCTCGACTTCGTCCCCAACGAAGGCAAGTTGAACGGCACCATCTTCTTCCCCAAGTGGGTTCAAGATCATCCTGAAATCACCGTCACTTATCAAAATGAACACATCGACGTGATGGAAGCCGCCCGGGAAAAGTACGCGACTTATCCTAAGCTCGTGGTTCCCGAATTCGCCAAAATCACCTACATGGGGGATGCCGGCCAAAATAACGAGGACGTGATCAGTGAAGCCCCTTACGCCGGCCTTCCAGACGATATCCGCGCGGGAAAGTACTTTGACGCCAGCTACCACCGCATCAAGAAGTAATGCGTCTCATCATCCCCCACTAATTTGTGGCATACTAGAAGATAACAACGATCTAGAAAGTGGGGCATATGTACATGGCAAATTATATTCAAGAGATTCGGCAGCTCGTTGGTCACCGGCCACTCATTCTCAATGCGGCGGGGGCCATCCTGGTTAATGATCAGCAGGAGGTTTTATTAAATCTCCGCACGGATACCCACAATTGGAGTCTTCCCGGCGGTTACCTGGAATACGGCGAAACCTTCGACCAGGCCTGCATCCGCGAGTACAAGGAAGATGCCGGCCTCGACGTGGAAATCGTGCGACCACTTGGCCTCTTCGATCAGGGATTTACAACCTATCCTAACGGTGACAAAACACAAGTGATTTCGCGGCTGTACTTGGTCAAACAAGTCGGCGGCCACACCTTAAGTCAGGAAACGGATGAGACCCTCGACTTAAAGTACTTCCCCTTCGATCAGTTACCACCATTACTGAATCAACAAACCGCTGATATGCTCGCAGCCGGGCGGGCGTATTTCGCCAAGCAGCAATAACCACCCTTGTCAGCCTAGAATTCAGCGACTGACAACTATCCCAAAGAACGAATGGGCCTGAGGTATCAGCTTCAGGCCCTTTTCGTGCGCCAAATGTCCGTAGCTGGCAGAGCTGGTTTCGCTCTTACCTATTTAGTATCCCAACCCAAACTAATCAGGATTAGAAACGCCCCCGTGCCGACGCCCAGCGCGCGACTCGAGGTATTATCAAATCGCCAAATTCCCAGCTCTGCCAGTAGACACAGCACCCCTAACCAGAAAGTCACCGTCCGATAAAATTGCCGATTAAATCTAAACCGCACAACCATCAGCCCCTCGCATTTAGCATTTGCCTCAATCTAACACAGCCGACAGCAAGAGTTGTGCTGAATGCCCAGCTTAGTTCGGCCAAGTTCCCTATCTTCCAATGATCGGCATCATTCACTACGCAAATCATCCGACCACCATGTCAATTAATCCGTCAAAAGTTATTTCAGCAAACTTAATGTTGGCGTATAATGATACCATAACAAAATCTTAATATTGGGATAGTGTGGCTCACCCCATTTTCCACTAACCACTACATAATTTCATCATGCTCATTTCCAGTCGACTTCAGTCCTTTCCGGGCCGCCAAATGCCCAACTGAAGTCTTTTAACGTGGCCGCCACACTATCCCTTCTGAGGAGTGACTCTCATGAAGAAGTGTCCCAACTGCCAACACCCCGTTGCACCCGACAGCGCCTTCTGTGAAAATTGCGGATTCGACCTGCGGCAGGCACCGGCCGAAGCGCAACGACAACCCCAACAACGCGCCGACAAACCGGCTAAGCATAAGACTTGGTTGACTCGTACGGTTTGGGGAATTCTCGCGGTGGCCCTAATCGCCGTTCTCGCGCTGGGCTATTCATTTTACAACAAGCAAGCTGGCAAGGAACAACAGGTTGCCAACATGGCTGATATGATCCGCAATAACCAGAGCGGCGACCTTGCCAAGGTGATGGTCAGCGACAATCCCAATCTTAAAATCACGGGTGACACCGTCCAGCCGCTACTAACCTACGCTCGGGCACACCAACACTACGCGAAAACCCTGCAGGAAGAACTGATGTCGTCCGGCGAGTCGCGTGACCAGACCTTCAAGTTAGAGACGGATGGTCACACCATGCTCATCTTCCCCATTTACAAATTACGCGTGCGCACCATGCACCCCGTGCTCAGCACCAATGTCGCCAACGCCACGCTAGAAGCTAACGGCAGTCCGCTGGTTACGGCGAAGAACGACCACTTCACCTACACCGCTGGTCCCCTGTTCCCCGGACATTACACCTTCAAACTTTCGGATAGCCGTAACAAGGCCACGAAAAGTACCGACCTCATGAAGGCTAACGACGTCCATAAGCAAATTAGCCTACTGACCACGACGCAGACCAACGGCAAAGATACCGTCAATCAAGACGACACCACTGATAATGACGAGCAGCCCACGGCCGACGACTCTGCCAATACGCATCATACCGGTAAGGAAGCCAGTGACCTGTCCGACGATGCGCAAGAAGCCATTGACGCCGCTAGTGACGACTATGATTTTGACGTTGACGACAACACCTACACTGTCTCCGTTCCGGCCGACGACATGCTAGAAATCAAGGCCTACGATAAATTTTCTGGTCAACACGAAGGCACCTTCCGCTACGATCAGATTCACAACATCGTCAGCGAATACAACCCGGATACTGATAAATTTGAAACCAATGATTAACTGAAAGGACGATAACCACGCCATGAAACAAACCTACTATCGCATCTGCCCCAAGTGTGGCAATCAGAACGCGGCCGACGCTAATTTTTGCTTAAAATGCGGGTCCACTCTATCTGCCGCAGATGAATACACCCTGATCCCCCACGCAGCCGACCAGTCGTTTCCACTATTCGACTTGGAATTAACGCCCGATGAAGTTGCCCAAACGAAGAACTTCATCATCACCGCCGCTACCCAGTTACCCGCCGGCTACCGGAGCGCTGGCCTCATCTTCGCCGAAAGCGCGGTGGCCCCGCAAGCTGGCACCAAAGCCGCCTGGGAAGATCTGATGAAGCACCTCTACGCCTTGCTGTTGACGAAGCACTACGCCGGTGCCATGCGCATCACCATCCAACCCCAGCCTACTAATCCCAGTCAACTCTGTCTCTACGGCGAAGCACTGATTGCTGAAACCCGACACTAATTTTTTGGAGGTAAAACTTATGCACTTAGTTCCGTTGATGGCTCCTGCCGATAACCAACCCGGCGGCGGCCAAAACCACTTCTGTCCCAACTGTGGTCATCCCGTAGCGCCCGATGACGTTTTCTGTCAAAATTGTGGCTACAATCTACAAGCAGACGACGCGGCGCCTACCAACCAGTCCACTGATGAGGCACCGCAACCTGCCCAGCCCACCCAAACGCAGACCCGGCAAGCCACACCACAACCTGCAGCCCCGGTCAGACGCCCACGCCAACCCATGACCAAGGCCAAAAAGATCCAATGGTGGAGCATCGGTGGCGTCGTTGTCCTGCTGATTATCTTCTTCGTTTGGGGCAGCCAACACTACTCCCGCGCAGCGACCCTCGATCGCGAGATTGCTAACATCAAGTCCGGCAAGCACCTCACCACGACCTTTACCAGTGGCAGCTCTGACCTGAAGCTGAGCAAGACGAAACTACTGCCGGTTAACCGGTACTACGGCGAACACGCCAAGGCTCTGGCTACCCTGAAGACCGAACTGCAGACTAGCGGTACCAGCAACGACGGTAACTTTACATATAAGCAAAACGGCCACCACCTGTTCTTCTTCCCCAAGTATCAAATCAGCGTGAGTCCCGTCTATCCAACCGTGACGACCAACCATACCGGTAACGTCATCAAGCTAGACAACCAAAAGATTGCCACCGCTACGACTGACGACTACACGAAGAAGCTGGGCGCCATGGTTCCCGGTGAATACCACCTGCAATCGAGTGGAAAAATCGGCAGCCACCATTTGACTAACAGCGGCGACTACCACATCACTGGCAGCAAGACCTACGACCTGGAACTCACGACCGTTTCTGTCACGTTTAACACGGTACCGGCCTCTGCCATTTATCTGAATGGCAAGAAGATTGGCAATGCCGACGACAGCGGGATGTATACCTTGAACGACGAGCCGTGGTCCTCCGATATGTCGGCCTACGCCCAGTATTCATCTAGTGCCGGCAAAGCCACGACGCCTGCCGTACACATCAGTAAGAGCGACGACCAGTCCGACGTTGACCTGAACTATAAGGACATGATCGACGAGAGTGATGCCGATGACTTCTTCGACAACCTATTCACGGCGGTCGAAAATTTGTCTGACCAAGGTGACATAGATGATGCCACCGATGATGACGACGATGCCATGGCTGATTTCTTCGCCAACGGCAGTAGCAACACCCAATACGACCAACTGAAGCAAATGGCTGAGGGCTACTACAAAGATGACGATCTGAACTACATCGAAATGGACACCGATATCAAGAGTGTCAAGCCTGGTCCCAATGGCACGAGCCTGGTTTCTTACACGGTCAAATACGACTTCACCCTCGATGATTACGATCATATTCAGACCTTCCAGTACACGGCTACCCTGAAGCCTGCCGGTAACGACAACGCCTCACAGAGCTACGAAATCACTAAGATCTCCGCCAGTCAGAAAGTTAATGACTACCACGAAGATTCCGACGACTAAGGAGACTATCCATGGATAATTCAAAAAAGTTCTGTCCCCACTGTGGTACAGAAATCAAAAATGACGCTAAGTTTTGCCCTAAGTGTGGCTACGCGTTAAGCCAAGCTTTAGACAACGACCAACCAACATCACCAACACAACCCGAATCACAGACACAGCCCCAACCAGCCGCCGCTCAATCAGACGCAAGCAGCACGGCCACGGATTCCTTCAGTGATGTCAAACGCTTCTCTGGCAACTTCTTCAGTTGGTGGCTGGCCACGATCCGGCACCCCAGTCAGGTCGTGCCCAATGCCAATCGTTCCTTTGGGGTGATTGCCCTTGCCCTCGAAGATCTGCTGACCGTACTCATGTTGGTTTCACTAGGCAAACGACTCATTGCTCTCTACAGTAGCGACGTGAGCCAGGCCGTCGCCAGCATGATTAATGTGAACGGTATTTTGTTCAAAGCCGGTATGATTTTCTTCTTCCTGATTCTACTGGGCGTAGCGGTCTATGTCAGTCTCAGCTACGGTTTCCGTCGCTTAATTGACGATCAGGCCCCACTGAACTTCTGGGAATTCACCAACCAATTTGCCAGTATCACCAACCTGATTCTGGTCTTCAACCTGATCACTTTTCTACTGAGTCTGATCACGACTGGCGCGAACTTCTCTAGTTACAGCCTGATGATTCTCTTCATGATTCCTACCAGTGTTATCTTAAATCTGGGGTATGTCTTCATCATCATTAAGGACGTTGAACACCCCCGTCTGGATAAGTTTTACACCCTTCTGCTGGCGGTAGCGGCCCTGGCGATTGCCTTCCTGATCTTCACCTACATCGCCGGTAGCATTGTGGGCGGCTCCGTCGTCAACTTCATTCAGAGTAACTACGGCAGCTTCATGAATGGCTTCTAGTCTGCCGAATCTAGTGCCCAAATTACTGGTTATACCTACCCTAACAATTAGGCAACATGGTGATTTCTTCGCCTTGCCGGTCGGCAGATATGGGCTGGAACGGCGCGAACACAACTTGAAGCCTCGGAAGTACCGAGTCTACAAGCTTGGTTTTCTACTAAGCCAGTGAGAAATTCACTCACCGACTAAGTAGAACGACGCACCTGAGCCCATATCTGCCGACCTCACGGCTTACACAGTGTACCTAGGCAACTGAGATAATAGCTGTCACAATCGTTATCAATCGAACTGAAAACACTAAATAACTGCGCATTCTCAACTGTTGTACAGATAAAACACAATCAGAATCGCAGGCGGAATCCCTGGCAGCCGGAGCGCGACCAACCTACAACCTAGTTTAACGGCACAAAGGCTTTCCACTACTGAGGAGTATTTTGTCTTTCAACCTTTAGGTGGTATTCTAGACTTCAGAATCTCTACTGAGGAGGCATCACGATGAGTTTAATTTTCATCAAACGGGCAACACTGCGTGACTTACCGGCAGTGATGGCGATTATTGACCACGCCAAAGCCCAATTAAAAGCCGCTGGAAGCCCACAATGGCAGGATGGCTATCCGGATGCCGTAGCGCTAAAACAAGACGTAGATGCCCAGCAATGCTGGTTACTGGTGGTTGACGGTCAGGTTGCCGGCACCGCAACGATGGTGATCGGCGACGACCCTAATTATCTACACATTGAAAACGGCCAGTGGCAAAATAATCAAGATCCATACGCCACGATTCACCGGATCGCGATTGGGGCGGGCTTTGCTGGCCAGCACCTGAGTCACTTCTTCTTCTCCAACCTGATCAGCCAAGCCTACCGCGAAGGTGTTCGCAACTTTCGGATGGACACCCACGTCAAGAATCAACAAATGCAGGCCATCGCCAGAAGCTTTGGCTACAAGCATCGCGGAACGATTTACGTGGACGAGCAGACGCGGGATGCTTCACGCTTGGCTTATGAACTGAACTTGGACTAGGCTCTACCGCCTTACTAGGAGCCGTAAGCAACCTAGTCACGTAAATTTGAGTGATGGCTTAAACGCCGACAAAAATTAAAAATTGGTTCTGGAAATCATCCCGTGATTTCTAGAACCAATTTTTTTGCTCTTTTCAACGAAGAATCGGCCACTAGCTACCAATCAGCACACCTATTTAATCTCGTTAGCTGTGTGCCCCGTCGCAAAAAAATCCTGAAAATTTTGGTAGCTAATCCGAATCATGTCCTCCAGCGCCGGTTCCGTGTAAGAGCCCACGTGGGGCGTGATTAAGACCCGCGGATAAGCCGCCAACAACCGCTGCACTTCAGCGCTAGGGAGATCCGCAGTCGACGCAAATGCTTGGCCTAAAATCGCCACCTCATCACGGATGACATCCGCACCATAACCGCTGATCTGACCAGCATCCAGCCCTGCTAAAATAGCGTTTACATTAGTTAACTCACCCCGCGCCGTGTTAATGAGCACAGCCCCGGGTTTCATCTGCTTGATAAAGTCGGCATCCACCAAGTCATCATTTTTTCCCGGAAAATAAGGCACGTGGATGGAGACAATATCGCTTTGCGCCAGTAGCTGTGGTAACTCGACCAGGTCCAACGCTGCCTCGGCCGCCGCAGAGGGATAGGGATCGTATCCCAAGACGTGTGCGCCCAGTCCTTGGTACAACTTCCCTTCCGTCAGACCAATCCGCCCGGCTCCCACGATGCCGACCGTGGCCGTGTGAATTTCCTTACTGAACAGGGCATCGTTCACGATAAAGTTAGCCTGCTGCGTCTGCGTAATTCCCAGATTGACATGCCGGAACAGCGTCATCCCTAGCGTAAACGCCAATTCCGCCACCGCATATGGCGAATAGCCGGGGACCCGAGCCAACGTGATCCCCAGATCGGCAGCCGCCTGCAGGTCCATGTGGTTATACCCCACCGAACGGGTAAAGACGGCCTTAATCCCCCAGTCCGCAAATTGTTGTAAATTCTGCCGGTCAACCACGCAATTGCCCCGGACTAACACGGCGTCAGCATCCGCCGCGGCTCCAACGTTCTCGTGCGTCAACAACTCCCGAACATAGGTCAACTCAAATCCATGGGTATTTAACCGCTGGAAGTACGGCTCTTCCAATTCACGAACACCATACGCTGTAATTTTTACCATAAGTCAACACGCCTTCCTAATGAAAAACACCTAACCCATTGATAACTTCCAAGATTGCGATCCAGATCGGCATCATGACCACCGCCGCAATCGTTGAGACTAACGATGCATTTGACGATAACAGTGCCTTGCGATCGAAACTAATGGCATAGGCCGAAACGACTGCCGCAGTCGGCGTGGCCATCATCACCACGATCGTTGCGACGGCAACATAACTCAGCGACAAAATTCCCGTGGCATTTAACACGCACAATAGCACCAAGTTCAATAGCGGCACGATCATCACTTTGTTAAATGCATAGTACCATGGCGTCTTGTCCGCCGCAGCTTCCTTGATAGAGATGGACCCCAGCGTCGCACCAATCGCTAACCAAGCCAATGGTGAGGCAATGTTTGCCAGATAAGTGAGGGGCTTGAACAGCCAGAGCGCGGTCTGATCAATCCGGTAGAAGGCCACGTGAACCATGGCGGTCCCCGTTACCCCATTGACCACGGCCGGCACCGTTACTTGCGGCACCAAGTGTTGTCCTAACCACATGAAGAGGCCAAGAAAAGTCGCGATGACAATGGGATTGAGAAACATCTTTTTCACGTTTTTCGCCGCCATTTTCAACCCCGACATCTTGATGTAGGCATAGGAATACAGGAAGATCCGGTAGCCGATGTTAAAGATGGAACTGTACATGACACCTTTAGCGCCGTAGACCGCCCCGACGATGGGAATCCCGAAGAACGTGGTGGATCCAAACGTCGTCAGAATGGCTAGCACTTCGCGTTCGTCCTTGACGTACCGCTGATACAGGAACGGGGTCACAAAAATCAGGAGAATGTAGATCACAATGCCCCAGATGAGCACACCCATTCCCTGATGGAAGGCCGTTGAATCCATCGGTTGCATGAATGAATTAAACGCTAGGGCCGGAATGGCCACCGTCAAGGAAACGTTGGTTAAAACCTTACCAAAGTTTTCGCCAAAGATCCCGCGGCGGCGTAAGAAGAAACCCAACAGAATGATAAAAATCGTTGACGTAATCGAACTAATAATGGCGGCGTTAGAAAAGGTCGCTTCGATCGCTTTTAGAATCCCCATAATGGTTACCTCCAACGCATAAATTTACTGCCTTGGCCGTATTATTATTCGTTCCCTTAGCGAGTTATAGCGAAACCGGCTAGTTGGTTCGCTAACTTATGCTTTGAACGGCTTACCGATTAAAATGAGAGTGGGACAAAAGGTGGTTAGCTGGCGAGCATTAAGGCTGATCCCGGGTCTGGATTGTTTGGTTATCAGTTTTAAACGGAACCAGCTGCCTTTTGGCGCACGTTTCGACAATGTAAATTCGGCTATGCAAATGGGGCTGGGGCTTTTGTCCCAGACTCTAAAATACCCGTCCACTTTAACGTCAGAAAGTGGTACGCTAAAACTTAAATTATTGAGCTGGAGGTTTTTCATGAGTTTAATCTATCTACGGCGGGCCCAAACGCCCGACATTGCTAAAATTATGACCATTATCGCTGACGCTAAAGCATTATTAAAGGCAGATGGGAGTCCCCAATGGCAGGACGGCTACCCCAATGAAGCCACGATTCGTCAAGATATTCTGGCCCAACAGAGCTGGGTGCTGATCGTCGACGGCCAGGTTGCGGGAACTGCCGCCCAAGTCATTGGCGACGACGCCAACTACCACCAGATTACGGGGACTGGCTGGCAAAATACGACGGATCCTTACGCCACCATTCACCGCATCGCCCTGAGTCGAGACTACACGGGGCAACACCTGAGCCACTACTTTTTCACCACGCTGATTAGCAATGCCTATCGCGATGGCATTCGCAATTTCCGGATTGACACCCACCAACTAAACCAGCGGATGCAAGCCATTGTCACCAGTTTGGGCTATCAATTCCGGGGTATCGTTCACGTGGCGGAACCGGGCGATAATGCCCGCCGAGCTTATGAATTGAATTTGGTGGGTTAAAGCGGTAACATAGTCACTTAGCGGACGACACCTAAAATTTGGGGTGAATAATTACTAAAGTCGTGCACCATTAGGGCTGTAAATTAATTAAGTGATGATGTATAATCTAGGTTATTGCCTCAGCACAGAAAGGGGATTTTCCTTTAAAATGTATCGATTCTTTGTCCAACCGCAAGTCAACGCTGAAACACAAAAATTAGCTGGATACGAACTACTATTACGGTCATCTTGCCATGATTACTGGGTAACGCCCACTGATTTTACCGCGGTACCAATGGACCAGCAGGTATTGTTATCCTATCAAGAGATCACGAGCATTTTAAAAGATCATCGCGACAATCCCGAAATTTCATTGAATTTAAACCGTGAACAATTTACGGATCGCCGAACTATTGGCCACCTGATCCATTTAAAGAAGTCAGTCAAGAACTTAAACTTGATTGTCGAGTTAACAGAAGCCCCTTCGCTGGAAGAACTTCACCGTTACGTGGCCCTCTACCGGTCTTTCGATATCAAGTTAAGTCTGGACGATGTGGGCACCGACAATCCCTGGTCGCAAGCCGTCCAAGACGTCTTACCTTTCATGGACAGCATCAAGTTCGCCATGCAGAATTTCCGGTTCCAACACCGACAAGGCGAAATGATGCAGAGCCTCAACTTTTGGCGCAAAATCGCTGACAACTATCAGCTGGGCTTCACCCTAGAAGGTATCGAAGATAAGGGTGATGTTAAGCTCGCTCAGGAGTATAACGTCAAGCTGGCCCAAGGCTACTATTACAGCAAGCCAGTGCCGTATGCGGCTGTTTAAACCGGTTTAAATTGATTGTTTAGTGTACTTACAACGATTCATCCCCGTTCATTGGGATGGGCCGTTTTTTATTCGCAATTTTCGTGATTTAAAATGTGAAACTCATTATAAAATTATTTATTTTTAGTCCCATCTCAACTCAATTCTTTCTATATACGCAACCAATTCTTGTTTTACCAGCATTTATAACTATTAATTTTCATTGTTGACATCTCCCCCACCAGCGACTATTATGAGAACCAAGTTAAAAACACATGAACGCATCACCAGGAAGAGTAGTCGTTCCCGCTAAGTGCAGAGACCACCGGTAGCTGAAAAGGTGGCTTACAACGGAATGGCGAAGATGAGCCTGGTAGCTAACAGTCGGTGCAAGCTGATTGTTCGATTTGAAGCCCGTTACCGCTTCCGACTTTTGGCAACAGAAGTTACGGAGATGTTGGGCGTGAGTCCAGCATGAAACAAGGTGGTACCGCGAGTGAAATCGTCCTTATGTCAACAACATAAGGACGATTTTTATTTTGAGGAGATGTTTTGGGATGAAGAAAAAAGGAACGATTTTAACACTTGCTGCACTCAGCCTCTTAACGTTAGCGGGGTGCGGGAGTCAAGCCAGTGGCAGCGGGTCTAACTCTAAGTATGCGGCTAAACAAGAACTCAACTGGACCGAATCTTCCGAACTGGCCTCCGCCGACCTCGCCAAGGCGACCGATACGCTTAGTTTTACCGTCTTACAGAACACGCAAGAAGGGCTCTACCGCTTGAACAGCAAGGGTACGCCGGCGAATGCCCTCGCGACTAGCACCAAGATCACGAACGGTGGCAAGACTTACACGTTCAACCTCCGGAAGAATGCCAAATGGTCAAACGGCGAACCCGTCACTGCCAAAGACTTCGTTTACTCCTGGCAACGCACGCTCGATCCGAAGACCGCGTCCCAAGACGCCTTCTATCTCTATCAGGTTAAGAATGCCGAGGCTGTCAATAAGGGCAAACAACCGCTAAGCGCTCTGGGCATCAAGGCGGACGGCAACTACAAGCTAACCGTCCAGCTGACGAAGCCCGTGTCATACTTCAAGAAGCTGCTGGCTTGGCCGCTCTTCTACCCGCTGAATCAAAAGGCCGTCGACCAGTACGGGAAGAAATACGGGACCAGTTCCGCCACGACCGCGTACAACGGGCCTTTCCGGCTAACGAAATGGAACGGAACGGGAAAGAGCTGGACGTTGGCCAAGAACAAGACTTACTGGGACAAGCAGGCGGTTCACCTGACGGCCATCAACGAACAGGTTACCGAATCCACCACGACCAGCTATAACCTGTACAACGCCAAGAAGACTGACGAAACCCTCCTGAGTGGGCAGCAGATCAAGAATAACCGGAACAATAAGGACTTTGTCAAACGTCTCCCTACCGGATCACAACGACTGGATTTGAACCAAAAGAAAGTCGCTGCATTCAAGAACCTTAACGTTCGGAAAGCTCTGTCCTTAGCCATTGACCGGACCCAACTCGTCAACGACGTCCTGCAAGATGGTTCCGTGGCTTCCAAGGGCTTTGTCCCCGCTGGCATGGGCAACAATCCCAAGACCGGCGAAGCCTTCAACCAGGAGGCCTACGTCAAGGAAGGCGTTTCTTACAACCTCAAGCAAGCCAAGAGTTTACTCGCTAAGGGGCTGAAACAGACCGGCGATAAGCAACTCAACGTCACCCTGTCCGTTTCCGATACCGACACCAGCAAGCAGACCGCTGAATTCGTTCAGAGTTCGCTGGAAAAATTACCGAACGTCAAGGTCACCATCAAGACCGTTCCTTACGTCCAACTGATTACGCAACAAAATAACGGCAACTACGAACTGACCTTAGCCGGTTGGCAATCCGTCTTCGCCGATCCAATTAACTTCTTGGACGTCTTCGAATCCGACTCGAGCTACAATACGACCGGTTGGAAGAGCACCCAATTCGACAAATTGTTGGATGCCGCCGAGAACCAAGACGGCAATAAGCCGGCCACGCGTTGGTCCAAGCTCGTTCAAGCCGAGAAGGTCCTCATCAACGATCAAGGCACCATCCCTCTGTACCAGGCTGCCAAATCACAACTGTTAAGAAGCAACGTGAAGAGCATCGTCTACAACGGCGCCGGGGTGCCTTACGACTTCAAGACGACTTACATTGCAAAGTAAAACAACGGCTTGCCAAACGATTAGCCTGTCATGAATTTAATTTATAGATAGTAGAAACAAGCCCCAACCAGCGTTTGAAGTGCGCGCGGTTGGGGCTTGTTTTTGTTTTCATTTAAATATCGAAATCATCAGTACCCCACGCATGACTGCGGAGTGGGGTCCGGAAAGCATAAACGTTGTCGCCATCGACTCGCAGCTTCAGCGCCAGCCGTTTGTAATTCTTCAGAACCTTGACCTTCACTGCCTTGCGACTGATGGTCCCTATCGAGAGATGCTCATCTTCCATAATGCGTGAATGAATCCGGTAGACACCCTTTGACTTCTTGGAAAACGTTGCTGGGATAGCAACAGTTCCCAACCATTTCATCGGCTTGAGTGCTTTCTTCTTGCTGGTATATTCCCGAGCTGTAATCTTTTTATTGGTTAGCGACAGCTTCACCACAGCATAGTTGTTACCATTATCGTCGAATTTTCCGACGTACCCATACCAGTTCCCCTTCAAACTGCCGGGTAACTTCGCCGCTTTACTAGCAGCCTGAGCGGACGTAGTGGTTCCACCAACTAGCAGCAGGCCCAAACTGGCAATCCCTAAAAGTAAGCTCTTATATCCTATTTTCATTGGTGATTTCCTCCCGAATTTTAAAGTAAGTCGTGATTGTAGCTGGCGTGACGCAAGTTTCCTACTCATCCGTTGGTATGTAATCCTCAAAATCCCAACCCCAAGCATACGCTCGCAGTGGTTGCCGGAAAGCGTAGACGCTATCCGCATCGCCCCACCAATGAAGTGCCGGCGTCTTTTTGCCAGCAACCTTAACCGTCCTTAGTTGTAGCCGGTCCAAGTCATCCTGATAAGCCTGTGAACTCAAAACGTAATACGTCTGATGATGTTTGTTGGTCCGCCGCTGATAGCTTACCAGTGATTTCTCGCCCCACTGCCACTCGAGTCGACTCAGGTTGGCCTGCGTCGTTTGCAAAAAGTTATAGTCCATCCGCTTGCTGGTAAACCGCAGCTTGATGGCGTAATAGGTCTTCTTGTGTCCCAGTTTCTCCGAACTCACGTAACCGTACCAATCTCCTCGGTAGCTCTTGGGTAAGGAGTGCGCTTGGGCAGTCAAACTCCCCGTAAAGATGGTCGCCACGAGGCCGGCGATTCCTAGCAACAATGCTTGTTTAATCTTCATGATCACAACTCCTCACGACTAATCATACAGCTCCAAACTGTCCTCATAGCCAATCCCCCACGGGTGGCTACGAACGGGCTGCCGAAATAAATAGAGATTCTCGTAGCCCGCGTTCAAAATCAGCGCTTGGCGACTGGCGCCTGCCCCAGTTACCGTTTCCAATCGGATCTTGGCAACCGGATCGTCATCGTAAATTGGCAGATAGATCTGATAAATCTGTCGATTCTTCTTATCTTTCTTCGACCGATACGTCGCCAGCGCCGAAGCTCCCCAGGTCCACTTGCGATTCTTAAAATGTGCGTTGGTCGTGGTTTGATAGTCAAACGAAATTCGCCGTGCTTTAACCGTGAGACGACTGAAATGGTAGTGACGGACATGGTGAATCTTTTCGCTACTAATGTACCCGTACCAACTCCCCTGATATTGGCTCGGCAAGGTGTCTGCTTGGGCTGAAACGGTTAACCAACCGCCACTCAACAGCAAACCCACCAGGCCAACGAGCACGCCCTTAATCTTCATGCACTTCCCCTACTTTCTGGAACAATTATCAGTTCAATTAACTATTTTAAATATAGTTCAACCCGGTTAATTAGACAAGATGTTTTTGATTTAAGTACAAATCTGGTTGCCTTCAAAGTGGGATTCTAATAGTTTTTATTTATCCATGAATCAAAAAGTGTCCGTAAAATAAAAATGTACCAGCCACCGACTTATAACAAGTACGTAGCTGATACATCGTCCTGATATTAATTGTTCGTATAATCCCAGAAATGGAGCTTCATCCCCGTCAGGCCTAACGCCATATGACTGGTCAATGCCGCGCCACCCAATAGCGTTGCCAGCTGAATATTAGGGATCAATTTTACCGGAATATCATAGCCCGATAGTCGTTGAAAATAATTACGCACCTGCGGAATCGCACTCGGAATCTGATGCAGTAGCGGTGAATTTAAATAAAAGACATCGGGATCCAACATCCCCACGACGTTATTGAGAATTCCCGCAATCCCATTGGCAAATTGCGACAGCACCGTAATGACCTCGGCGTTATGATCCGCGTAGAGCTTAGAAATTTCATCTAGCGACATGGTCTCTTTGCCCAGCAAGTCGCTGATTTGATGGATGACCGCGTACTCGGAATAGACGTCCTGATAGGTCACCTGACTGCGACTATTATTGATGGAAAATGCCGGCATCACAATGTTATGGCCGAGATTGCCCACGCGGCCCTGCGACCCCCGGTACAACTTATTCTCCAGAATAAAACCCGCCGCAATTCCCTGGTGAATGCTCAACGTGACCGTATTTTCCAGCCCGCGTTCTTCCACGAAATCACGGGAATAGATGGCCGAAAGATTGGCCTCATTTTCTAATAAGATCGGCACGTGATACTTGGCAAAATAGTCCTTCAAATCCAGCGGTCCCAGGTCGAGGAACGACTCCTGAACCTGCGCGCCATCCGTTATCCCGTGAATAGCGAAACAGATGCCTAACAGCCCTTGCGTAGTGCCGTCGATCGCTGTAAAGTGACCAATCAGCTCATCCAATGCGGCCGGCAAATCGGTTATTTCGGCAGTCTGTCGCTGCTGAAATTGTAACGTTTCACCGTCCAGATAGCACGCCAATGCCCGCACAACCTGTGAGTCCAGCTCCACCGTCAACGTGTAGCCGTAACGCCGATTAATCTCGATCAACGTGGGTTTACGTCCCCCGTTAGACGAGGCCGATCCCGACCCAATTTCAGATACGACGCCTTGGTCCTGCATTTCACTGCATAGGAGAGAAACGGTCGCCTTGTTCAGGCCTAAATCCTTCGCAATCGCCGACCGGGACGTTGCCCGGTGATTGAAGATGTACTCAACAATTCTCTGATAGTTATAATCATGTGAATTAATCCGACTCGCTGATTCCGCCACAACGTCCACTCCCGCCTATTTCGTTTCACAAATTCACGTGTGTACCAAAAGTTTAACACACTCTGCCACCACAACTAAGCCTTTCGTCTATCAAATACGCCTTACCGTTCGCCCAATTTGAGCTGGAACGCTATGGGCAGGACGGCCTAAGCCAAAGTTCGGTCTTAGTCCTCGCTTTGAGCCGAAAAATTCACGTCTCAAAGTCGCCATTTACCAAGAAGATCACTTGGTAAATCCCATGGCTGAGCTCAAATTGGGCTCACTCACGGCTCCATTAGATTGTCTCAGCATCTCAATTTAAACAAGAACACAGAAGCCAAAATCTTGGCAATTACCGAGACGTCATTCGTCATAACACCATAGTCTATAGCTTCTACCGTGTTGGAGACACTCTGGAACTGGCAGAACTTACCTGACTCCAGCCTAAATTTGGCGAACGGTAAGGCGGAATTCTCCACACCATTCAAAACTGATAACCAAAAAAATGATCTAACCTAGTTGTGAGATTAGATCATTTTCACCACTCTACCGTGTCACATCGTATGTGAAATTAGTAAAGGTGGCCTGCGTACTGTTGCGTTTGTACATATCAATCACATCCAAGCCGATGAAGTTCCCCGTGTAACCACCCGACAGGAAGCTAACGTCCATCGCGCCCAACGAGGTCTGCTTAACCCCGTCGTTGACGATAAATTCGGCCTGCGACTCATTGATCTGAATGCTGAAGTTGTAAGTGCCCTTGCCGCTAACTGGAATCTTGGCAATTTGCTCGAACTCTCCGGCAATCGACCGGTGGAGAATCACACAAGGCTTATCGTTCTCATCCAACGTGACCATCAACAACACGTAGTTATCCAGGTCAAGATACAGCGTCATGCCGGCCATCTGAAGATAACTTTCTGGCGTGTATTGCATTTGGACAGCTGCCCGACAGTAGAAATCAACTTGCCGGGTGGCCACCAAATGTTGATCGAACGCTGACTGCGGCGATTGACCACCCGCGATCGTTAGCCCCGTCTGGCTTGGCTTCAACCACGCCTTATTCGGGAACTGACGCAGGGTATTCCAATACTCCGTGTTCAACTGATCACTGGTGAACGGATCACTAAAGCTGTGACTCTGAATTGGCGTGCTCTTAACCCCCGCCGGTGCCGGTGCTTCCAAGCTAGGATGATTGCCTCCACTCGCGAGACGCAACCAGCCATCATCCGTCCAGACCACCTTTTGAATCGCCGTCTCTCGGCCAAGCACGGGGTCATCCCCCTTGAGCGGCCGCGTGCATAGATGGGCCATATACCATTCATGGTTAGGCGTTTCCGCGATGCTGGCATGACCGGCACACTGTAGCGGCAAGATCGGGTCATCAGCGGACGTTAACATTGGATTCTGAGGGTCGACTTCGTAAGGTCCCCAAATATTGCGGCTCCGGGCCACCGTCTCCTGGTGACCGGCCTCAGTTCCTCCCTCGGCACACAATAGGTAATAATACCCGTCGTGCTTATAAATCTGCGGCGCCTCGGTCTTACGGGCGGCCGTCCCCTTAAAGATAACCCGTGGCTTGCCCTGTAATTCCAAGGTAGTCGCGTCAATCTTCTGGGCCACGATTCCCGCAGACTTGTTGTGCGTGGATAACCGATAATCCCAAATTTCATTCAGGAAGTAAGCTTGACCATCGTCATCGAAAAAGATCGAGGGGTCAAAGCCTGAGCTATTAATGTAGACGGGCTCACTCCACGGCCCGTGAATATCATCCGCCGTCACAATATAGTTGTCGGCATCTTTGTAAGGCACCTTCGTCGCATTGACGTTGGTATAAACAATATAGTATTTACCATTGTGATAGCTGGCAAACGGTCCCCAGATGGAACAGCCCGTCGGATTACCTTGCAGATTAACATTATTATCCGGCTGAAGAACGGACGTCTCGTAAGTCCAATTAACCAGATTGTCTGACGAATACACCCGAATCCCGGGAAGCCACTCAAAGGTTGACACCACAATATAATACTTATCTTTCACTCTAAAGAGTACGGGATCAGGATTAAACCCCGTTAACACTGGATTTTGAATATTTCTCATAGCACAACGACTCCTATTTTTCGTTCTCAGCAGCTTCTTCGGCTAATTCCTTTGCGTTCCGTTCTTGTAATTCAGCAGAAATCCGCTTGTACGTTTCCTTATCCAAATTGTAGAACTTCATGGAGAAAATAGCGATGAAGTAAATAATGATAGGCACAACCGTGGTGGCAATCACAATTCCGTGAAGTGCACCGGCAGTTTGGTGTTGTGCGGAAGCGACGTAGCCCGTTGCGGAGAGAACCAGGCCAGGAATCATCCCACCTAAGGCATTCCCACATTTGAAGACGAAACCAATGATGGCGTAGATCACACCACCCATTCGTTTGTTCGTCTTGTATTCACCATATTCGACCGTTTCAGGAATCAAGGCCCACATGTAGGCGGAAATCATTCCGTTACCAACTGAGGCAATTCCCCGGGAAATGAAGATCCAGACAATCCATTCTGGCTTAGCGAAGAACAGGCCGACCATCCCAATAATATCGGCAGCTACCGACACGATGATCAATTGGAATTTGGTCATGTGGTTGGCTAACCAAGGAATGGCTGGAATGAAGGCTAAGGCTGGCAGCGTCCCAGCTAAGGAATACCACTTCACCAAATCAGCCCGGCCAACGTAGTAAGTCACGTAGTAAATCCCCGTGGCACTAACGATGGACTTAACCCCATAAATAACGAAGAAGAAAATACACAGGATAACTAATGGTCGGTTATGTAAGAGTTGTTCAAACACATCTTTGACTTTAATTTTAGTATGGGACGCTGGCACCTTCACCCGTTCGTTAGTGGAGAAGAAACAGCCCCAAAGTAACAGGCCACCCATAACGCCCATGATCACCATGGTTAACTGCCAACCTTTAGCAGCCCCCATGCTCTTCGTGAAGAGGTCCGCTAAGAATGGCACGAAGAAGGCCACAATAACTTGACCCACGTTAGCTAAGAAGGTCCGGTAGGTCGTCAGACTAACTGATTCTTGTTGGTCGTTCGTCATCGCTGACGTCAAACTTCCGTAAGGCACGTTCACAAACGTATAGCAGACAGACAACAGAATGTAGGTGACGTAAGCGTAAGCTAATTTACCGACACCACCGAAGCTCGGTACCGTAAAACATAAGACCGCTAAGATGGCAAATGGAATCGCGCCATACAGCAGGAAGGGCCGGTACTTCCCCCAACGTGTATTCGACTTATCGACGAAGAATCCAATAATTGGGTCACTGAAGGCATCAATAAACCGCACGACTAAGAATAACAGTGACGCAGCGGCCGCTCCCAGTCCAAAGACATCAGTATAGAAGAACAAGAGGTAGCTGGACAGACTAGCGTAAATTAAATTACAAGCAAAGTCCCCAAGTCCAAAGCCAATCTTTTCGCCCACGCCAATCTGACCAATTGGACGAATGGCACGTTTCGGCTGACTATTTTCCATAAATGAGGCATCTCCTTTAAACATAAATTTAAAAAAATAAACTAATCACCCTGAAGTATATCAGGAAGCGATTACATTTCAAGGGACCCTCACTAATCAGTTCTAGCCTTTCAAAGTGATAGATTATTTAAGAAAGCGTTTTTCATAATAATTAGTTCTATTCCACCCTTCCAAATTATCGTGGCAAAAAAAGTTTTATGAAAGTTACCAGCGCTCGTCTTAGAAATGTTAATTTACGAAAATAAACCAATTGGAGAGTATAAACGATTCAACGCGTCACAAATTCTCGTAACCGCGCTACACTCGCTTTTGTCAGCGATCACGGATTGTTTTCATTTATGAAAAGTCCTCGACAGCAAAAAAAGAGTCTGGGACAAAAGCCCCAGACCCATTTCCATATCTAAATTTACATTGTCGAAACGTGCGCCAAAAGGCAGCTGGTTCCGTTTAAAGCTGATAACCAAACAATCCAGACCCGGGATTATTCGGTTATCAGCCTTAATACTCGCCAGCTAACCGCCTTTTATCCCACTCTTCTCATCAATATTTACGTCATAGAACAGTTAGCGTGGAAAGAGTGGTAACTCCGCCAGAAACGCGATGTCCGAACGATCCACCGCGTCGCCTTCCGCCAAGATGGCGACTTGACCAACAACCGTAGCACCGGCCTTTTCCACCAAGGCTCTAGCGGCGTTTAACGACCCACCACTGCTGATCACGTCGTCGACAATCACGACTTTCTTAGCCACCAGGCGGTCCGCATCAGCCCCATCCAGCACCAATTGTTGCGGCGCATTGGTGGTAATGGCCTTAACTGGCACCGTCAGCGGCCCCTGCATGTAATCCTTCACCGACTTCCGCAAAACGACGAACTGCGGATGCGCCGTGACTCGGCTAAGTTCCTGTGCTAGTGGAATCCCTTTGCTTTCCAGAGTCACAAAGTAGTCAAACTCGGCCGGTACCTTTTGGGCCAACGCTTGAGCGGCATAGTCGGTCAGCTCGGCATCCCCCAACAGAACAAATGAGGCAATCGCCGTGGTATCGTTAATGGGTAAGATCGGTAACTGCCGCGTTATCGGCCCTACCTGCAATTCGTACGTCTTCATTTCCTAGACCCCCAATCCTAACAGTGGCAGTCCAAACTTAAGCACGGCGCCCGCGAGTAGTCCCGCAAACGGATCTGCGACCGCTGTAATCACCAGCGTAATCGCCGCGATCGTCGCCGTTGGTCCTTGGAGCGCCAGGCCAGCGTTAACTGGGAAGATCACCACCGCGCCCAGAATGAACAGGAACCCGGCAATTGATGCGCTTGGCACGTACTTCCCTAACTTCGGCAACCAGCCAACCGCTAGAATCGCCGCCATGATCAGCATCATCATAATTCCCGCCACGACTGGTTCCGGGGCACTCGCCGTCGCTGAAATAATCGCTTCGACCGGGGCACCTCCCAGCAGACTGGTTCCCATATCAGCAATCGACTGGGTAATCGTTAAGAGATTTAAATCAACCGGATTAGGCTTCTGCCCCGTCATTTGGCCCGTGATCAGCCCGTAGGAAATGTTGGCGCCCACGTTTAGACACGCCAGACTCAAAGCGCCCCGCACAACCCGCACACTTATCGTTGGCTTCGTAAAGACGAAGCGCCGAGCGGTCACGTGTTCCGGCAATTCTGCGCGATAGTGTTGGATGAACACGGCGGCTAAACTGGAGCCCACCACCGACACCACAATCGTCCAGACCAGATCCTTGGTGATTAAATACGTGGCTGCCGCCAGACCCACGGATAACCAGCCAGTCAGCTGCTCATCCTTCGCCATGTTCAGCGCAATCTTGGCTAACATGATCCCTACACCGGCCATCATCCCCGCCATAATGCCGTTACCTAAAGTATCGACAATCTTGGTCAAGGTCCCCGTTACCCCAATCAGCAGCATAATCACCGAACCGCCCAGAATAATCGACGTCCGTTCCTGCAGATTGCGGCCTAACTTTCCCGTCAGTGCTAATGACTCAGCTTGAAACGATAACGGCGCAACGGAACTAAAAGCGCCGTTAACCGCCGAAGCAAAAATAAAAGAAAACATCGTTGGAAAAATTGCAAAACCCAGTGACATCGCCATAATCCCTTGTGGAATTCCATTCAAGACGACCCCAATAGCCGCTAACAAATCGGCCAGCCAATGCATAATCATTTCCTCCCCATCAGAAACGGTTTATTCGTATTTCAATTCAATCATACGGATTGGACAGCGAAAAGTCCACACATTTCTGCTTATATACGAATATTTAATATAAAATCGCTCATTAAATTCGATTATTATTCGACTGGCTGATCAGTTTAGGTCCGAGTAATTTTGGACCACAACTACCTTCCGCTCCTCACGAAGCCCAAAAGCTTGCGGTTGTGGCTATTTTCCCGTATGATAAGGTCCATCACTTCGAGTTAGTCGAAGGTCAGTTCCGTAAGGAGGAAACCACTAATGTCATATACAATTCACGAAGTCGCCGAGAAGATGGGGATCTCAACCTACAGCATTCGTTACTACCACGAACACGGCATGCTGCCCTTCGTTCAACGTGACGAAAACAATAATCGTGTCTTCGAGGATAGCGATCTCGAATGGCTCAATATCATCGTCTGCTTACGGGCTACTGGCATGTCCATCGCACGGATCAAGCACTATCTGGCCCTCGCCCAAGACGGCGACGACACAGTTCCCGAACGTTATGAAATGATGAAGGAACAGCAGGCCCAAACCTTGCAAGAAATCAAGGACCTTCAGCAACATCTCGCGACCATCAATTTCAAGGTCGCCCACTACGCCGCGTTGATGGAAAATCACGAACCAGATAGCTTCATTCCCTCCGACTTGCAGCGTAAAACCGCCGTTAATCACTAATTTAATATTTTCCCAGAGGCCGTGGCAACAGCGGCCTCTTTTTCTGTCTCGAAGGTAGCTAGCCGATGCCCGATCTCCATATCAAGCAGGCATTCGCACTGATCCAGCCCTTAACCGCCGACCAAAAAAGCGTCGACACCACCAGCCGGTCCAGCCTTAGTTCCACCCTAGTTTTTCCCCAATATTCCGACAAAGTAAGCCCTTTATCTTGACCCCCGTTTACTAATATGCTAATCTGAAAGGCCTGTTCAATTATTAAATCGTTCATAAGGGAGGGATTGTTGATGGAAACAACCCTATTGCCGCACTGGCGGCGCAATATCTACCTGTTTTTAACCAGTCAATTTCTATCAGGGATCACCAGCATGGTGGTGCAATACGCTATTATCTGGTACCTGACCAAACAGACCGGATCGGCCACGATACTTAGCCTCGCGACTTTACTGGGAATGCTCCCCATGGTATTACTTAGTCCCTTTATCGGTCCCTTTGTCGATCGTTTCAATAAGAAACTTCTGTTAATTGTCCCCGACATTGTAGCTGCCATCGTCGCCATCATTCTCTCCACGGTGGGGACATTGCAAGCCACTTTTCCCATCTGGCTCATCTTCATTTCACTGCTGATTCGTTCCATCGCTCAGACCTTCCAGATGCCCACGATTCAGTCAATTATCCCAACCATGGTGCCGACTGAAGAGTTGACCAAGATCAACGGCCAATTGGGCATGGTTCAATCCGCGAATATGATCATCGCACCAGCGTTAGGCGCTTTTTTATTTGCCATCGTACCGTTAAATTTCCTCATTCTGTTAGACGTTCTGGGCGCCATCATTGGGATTAGCCTACTACTATTGATCCAGATTCCGGAAAATCCGGTCATCGACGCACCCCTTCACGTCCTAAGCGATGCCAAATTTGGCCTGACCAAGTTACGCCATACTCGCGGACTATGGGCGATCACGATGACGGGTGCCATCTTCACTTTACTCTTCATGCCCGCCGCCAGCCTGTACCCGCTGATGACCATGGGCTACTTCCACGGTAGCGTCGGCCAAGCCGGGCTGATCGAGGCCGTCTACTCCGTGGGAATGCTGGTAGGCGGAACGATCATCGGTATCTTTGGTAACTGGAAAGACCGGATGCGGCCCATCCTTTGGGCCATGTTAGCCATGGGGATAACCTTTGGCGCTAGTGGTTTTCTTCCTGGAAATCAGCGTGGGTTCATCTGGTTTGTGGGTCTAAATGCACTGGCCGGGATCGCGACGCCCTTCTACAGTACGTTGCTGATGGCGATGATTCAGCAGAGCTTTCCACCCACTCAGTTGGGCCGAATTCTCGGCGTCCTCAACTCAATCATGAGTATCACCGGACCCGTCGGCCTGATCTTCGCGGGTCCACTAGCTGATTCGATCGGCGTGGAAAAGCTGTTCACTATCGGCGGTGTCGGCACGTTAATCTGCGGGCTAATCATGTGGCTCTTGCCATCCGCGCGACAGTACGACGTCACCCTCCAACAAAGTCACACCTTGGAAGACACCGAAATCACCAAATCATAATCTAAAGCAAGCGGCCGAGAGTACGTCTCAGCCGCTTTTTTGATTGGTACACTTGACAAAATGAATGAATAATATTAATATTCATTCATGATCTGCTGAAAGGAGCCTGCCTTATGGAAGAAAAACAAACGCGGTTGTTTACCGCCGCCCACGATTTATTCTTAGCTCAGGGATTCAAGCACACCAGCATTGCCGAGATTGCCGAGCAAGCCGGCGTCGCGGTAGGAACGTTTTACAATTTTTATCAATCTAAGTTCGACATCTTCATTCAAGTCTATAACGCTGAAAACGAACATGCTAAGGGCGCAATCTTGGCAAGCGTTGATCTCGACGTGGCACCAGCCGACTTGGTAAAAACCATCATCCAGAAAATTTTCGCGCAATCTGCGCACAATCAAATTCTCCAAGAATGGTTCAGCAATCCCCAACTCAACGCGCTCATCGCCAAGGCCAACCAAAACGCCGTTGAGGATAGCTTGGTGTACGCCACTCTCATGCAGCTCATCGACCGCTGGCAAGCACGTGGTTTACTCAAATCAGGGCTCAGCAAGCAGCGGATTATCAGTCTTTTCAACGCCTTAACTGTCGTTGACTTGCATCAAAGCGAGATCCAAACCGACGATTATTACCAGTTGCTCAATGACCTGATCGCTGGCATATTAGCCTTCATCCTAAAATAGCCACTTGGTTATTTTTTGCACAAAAATGAATGAACACTAAATATATTCATTCAAAAAAGGAGCTCTATTTTATGAAAAAAATTCTCTGGGTAACCCTCATCCTCTTGATCATCCTCGCCACTAGCCTCTTCTGGATCGTGGCCAGTCACCGCCGTTTAAACGTTAACACCGGCCAGCTCGGTCAACTCACGCACCGGACTGTCACCCTCCGCGGTACACCTCAAAATATCAGCCTACGCGTCCGGACTGCCCGCCTTAACATTCAGACTGGCAGTCACTACCAATTACTAATGAATAATGTTATTAATAATCAATTTGACATTAATAATAGTGAACGTGATTTAAGCATTACAGAACAGAACCACACCCAACACCAGCTAGAAATCGGGAAAACGCCCGTGCTGACGTTAATTGTCCCGGCCAAACTTCATCAATTGACCATCCAACAACTCAATGGCACGATCACTTTGCACAATCTCACTACTGACACGTTGGCCGTCAATCACGCTAATGGCACCACTAAAATTGATCAGCTAACCCTTAAGCAGAGTGGTCAACTCACCAAGCAAAACGGCCGGACTGACATCACCCACCTTACTAGCGACGGCCTTCACGTGACAGTAAAGACTGGTCAGTTCAAGCTAAATGGGCGCAAACACACCGGACAACACCCCACCTATACTCAAACTGGCGCGTATCCTTTAACAATTAATAGTGGTAACGGCCAAGTCAGCGTCACGACTAGATAACTCACACAAAAAGCGTGGTCAACCAGCACCACGCTTCGTTTACATTCCCATTCTTAATTGTTCATTGGTCGCCCGTATGGTAACCTGAACATACGTTAAGCCTTTTTTGACGGCGAATATGGGGTTAACTCATCTGCTGAATAGTAATCCTGTTGGACACCACTAAAGCGGATTAAATAGCGGTCTCGTTTCACGTCTTGATAGACAACCACCCCAACTAACGGGGCCGTTCCTACCTTAGCCAAGACTAAGTCGCCGATCTTATATTGAGTTGACATTGCACCTGCTCCTTTTCATGTCGATTGATTAACTCTAAGTCTACCGAACGAGCAGCCTCGCAACAATCGTCAACCTAGCGCAATCGATGAATAATGAACGATCTGACGTAATTGTCGTTTATCTAGAAAGGAACCTGGCGATGGTCAAAACTGATTTACGCGTCACTAAAACGAAACGGGCCATTCAACAAGCAGCGTTATCCCTGCTGCTTAAAAAGCCGATCAACAAAATTACGATCACGGAGCTGGCCCAATTAGCACTCATCAACAAGGGAACCTTCTATTTACATTATGCGGACATCTACGCTCTTTACGACGACCTACTGGCGACGGCGGCACAACAGACCGTCCAGGCGTCTAATGCCTATCCCTTGCTTTTCCAGGACAGCGAGGCCTTCGTCCGTGAATTCTTATTCGCCGAGAGTCCTGAGCTACCGCCAACGCAACAGGCCTTGCTGAAGCCGGAGAACCTGCGTTTTGCACCGACCTTTCCCAAGGTACTGCTGGAAATTTTTAAACAGGCGATTTACGATGTAGGCGTCCTCACGCCTAACCGCCAAAACGACCTCAAGCTCACCTTTCTCTTGAACGGCATGATTTCACTACTGGTCAATCCCACGCTCATTGACCGCGATGATCCCAGCTGCATCGACTTTACCGTCCACTTTATCAGTCGGAATATTGAACAAACCTTTCCTGAATTTTACGCTGGAAAATAAATAAAGCGTCACTCGCCCATCCTTTTTGGATCAACGAGTGACGCTTTATTTTTGGAAAAACATCGTGCACAACTAACTCATCACATCTTCTTTTCAAAGCCTTCCATCGGGGCCGCTTGATTCTGATAATCAGCCGCCACTTCTGGGTCCGTTGTAAAGTGCATGACGGAGTAGAAGGCGCCCTTCAAGTAATCCTGCATGGCGCGGGGGATCTTCAACTCATCCAGCTCGGATGGTGATAATTGATAACGAATGCTGGCTTCATCGCCGTCAGCGACTTTTTCCATCCACTGGGGCTCACGAATCATTTCACGTCCCATCGCGACTAAATCAGCACCCATATTAAGCACGGCATCCGCCTCGGCAGGCGTTTCGACCGAGCCCACCCCAATCAGCGGCTTACGACCAGCCAATTGCGCCACTAACTTTTCCATGATTGGCTCGTGATCCTGTTGATCATTCAGCGACGTCCGTTGGGCTGACCCCATTGAGGTGTGGACGTAATCCACCACAGAATCTCCCAGCATGTCAACGAAAGCCAGTGTGTCAGCCAGTCGAATACCAGGGGTTTCAATTTCCTCCGGTGAGATCCGATAGCCCAGTAAGAATGGGCGATCAGCGTACTGTTCAATTGCCGCATGGGCGCTCGCAATCACTGCCTTGGCAAACGCCATCCGGCCATCCCGATCGCCACCCCACTGATCGGTTCGGCGGTTGGAATTAGGGGAAAAGAATTGTTGGAGCAGGTAGGTGTTGGCACCATGCAGCTCAACCCCATCAAAGCCCGCAGCGATCGCCCGACGTGTGGCTTCACCAAACGCCACGATAATCTCTTCAATTTCCGCAGCGGTCAGTTCCCGTGGCGTCTGCGAATCAGCGGGGAAGACGGCTTTGACGGCACTAGCACTAACTGGCTGCTGGCCGCGTATGATTTGGTCGTTAGACTTTCTGCCGGCATGAAAAATCTGCAGAACTGCCTTCGTCCCATTGCGCTTCATTGCATGCGCCAACTCGCTTAGACCGGCGATATCACTGTCATTGGCAATCGACAGTTCGCCCTCAAATCCTTTGCCGCTTGCGATCACGTTGGCTACTTCACCGATGATCATCCCCAGGCCGCCGGAACGGGCGCCGTAAAAGTCGATCTCATCATTGGTCACGTGACCATCGTAAAAGCTAGACATCGTGGTCGTTGGAGACATCACGACCCGATTTTTCAGTGTTACGCCATTTTCAAATTGATAGGGTGCCATAAATTTATACGTCATTTATATTGCCGCCTTTCTGAATGGTTGAACAGGTTTGAATTGCCGTTAAAATTGGGCGTAGGGTTGCGCCCGTGGCGGTGAGGGACCACCGCCATTGTTTCATGTGAAACACGACGAGGTGGTGGCGTTGAAGTTGCGCCAATCCCCAAAGACCGCGTCCGTACTGGCCGACCGCCAGTTGGTGCAGTAATTGCCCCGTGGTCTGTGGTCGTTGCGCCAGTGCCAATAACAATTGCCACTGAACGGGGTGCGTCACGATTGCCTGAGTTGCCCGTAATCCTTGTAAAGTTGACGCCATAAGCCACCTCCTCAATGAACACAGCTTACCAGCCTCGGCGGTACAAAAAAAGAAGGCACTTTAAAGTACCTTCCCTAACCTTCCAAAATATGGGTAAATCCGGCATGATCATTGCGAATCTCCATGTCGGGCAGCTGGGTAGCGCGTTGCTCGCCCCATTCTGACATCTGGACCAGAATCTGGCCCAACGATTTGCCCAGTGCCGTCAGCTCATAGCTCACCTTGAAGGGCGCCCGTTCACCGTATACGTGGCGCACGATGATACCATCACGTTCGAGCTCACGCAGTTGCTGGGTCAGCACCTTCTGGGAGATCGCCGGGAGTTCTTGACGGAGGTCACACGTTCGCTGAGGCCGATTCCCCAGGTAGCACAGGAGTTGCGGCTTCCATTTTCCACTAATGACCCCTAACGTTGCTTCAACCCCATTATTGTATGACTGTTTCACGTGATGACCTCCTCGACTTTTTGACTTATTGTATCGCTTTAGGATCATTTTGGGGAGTAGGCACTTTTTGGTAACTATGCCGGCCTTCTAAAAAACTGCTATTGAATATTCCGTTTGATAGTGTAAGATTAAAACAATTTAGCTAGCTAGGGGGTATTTTATGATAAAACCAGAGCCATTACATCGCGGTGATCACGTCGCTCTCGTCAGCCTCTCCAGCGGGGTTATGGGCGAAGCCTTTGCCGTTCATGAGTATCGCCGAGGACAGCAACGACTCCGCGCGTTAGGTCTGGTGCCCGTTACCATGCCTAATGCTTTGAAAGGCCTCGACTATCTCGAAGCCCATCCCGAATCCCGGGCCGCCGATCTCAAGCAGGCATTTACTGACGCCTCCATTGCCGGAATTTTCTGTGCCATCGGCGGGATTGAGACTTATCGGCTAGCGCCTTATCTTCTTGATGATCCGGCGTTTATTGCCGCCGTCAAAGCCCACCCTAAGTTGTTCACCGGCTTCTCCGATACCACCGTCGACCACCTCATGCTCTATCGTCTGGGGCTCACCACGTATTATGGTCCCAATGTTCTCAACGATCTGGCTGAACTGGATCAGCAGCTCCTTCCCTACACGCAACATACCCTGATGCACTACCTAGAAAATACGGCAACGACGCCGATTACTAGTAGTCCCATCTGGTACGAAGAGCGAACGGACTTCTCACCAGCCGCACTAGACACCCCACGAGTCAGCCATCCCGAGACACGCGGGTATCAGGTTCTACGCGGTCACGGCTCCATTAATGGTCGATTACTTGGCGGCTGTATCGATAGCCTGAATAGCCTTCTCGTCGACGCCCAATATCCCGACGAACCCGTCATCGCAGCCAAATACGGGCTACTCCCAACACCCGCAACGTGGCGGGATAAAATCCTCTTTTTGGAAACGAGCGAGGAACAACCTACACCGACTGCCTATCGCGCCATGCTGGAGCATTTAAAACAAGCAGGTATTCTCGACAACGTCCGCGCTATTATCACCGGAAAACCCCAGGATGAACGCTACTATGATGACTATTGTCAAGCCATTCTGGTCGCAACCGCAGATCAACAAACACCAATCATGGCCAACCTTAACTTCGGCCACGCCTACCCCCGAACTGCGCTACCATACGGCTTGACGGCACAACTCGACCTAGACGCTGGGGCATTAACCGTCACGGAACCGTTCTTTGCCGGAGAGGTGACCAGATGACCAATTAGCAAGACAGCCGCAGGTGACCAGCTTAGACTATTCTTCAGACTAAAATCCTGGTCATTTCAGCATTGATAGTGATTTTAGTCCTTTCAACCTTTAGCCGCTAACGTAAAATGACCAACAAGTGGGAAACACCCCGCCTTGTTGGCCATTTTCATGTCTCAATCATCCTAACGACTTAGCTCACCGTCGCCGGAATCGCCATCACATCAGTGTCTACAATGCCGAATTTCAAACGCATCGCCGCTTCGATCTCTTCACCCAACCGGTAGCTATCCTGCACTTCCATGTGCGGATCCACCGCAATGACCAGTTCCAGCGTCACCACGTTGCCATTATAGTGGGCTTTCAGCTCCATGACCTGGCGCACCGCAGGAAATTCTGCGGCAGCTTGTCGAAATTGCTCTTCCACTTTGGGATCGAAGTAATCCGCCAAGTTAAGACTACTCTCACGAAAAATCTTAATCCCCGAGCTCAGGATGAAGAGCCCGACAAGGATACTGGCAACACCATCTAGCCAGCTCAATTTAAATAGAAGCGCGCCACCAATCGCCACCATGGTTCCCAAGCTGGTGACCGCATCACTCAAGCTGTCCTGCGCTGCCGCCGTCAATGCTGCGTTCTGTAGCTTGCGTCCGGCGCGCCGATTCAGCCACCAGACGACCAGCATAATGGCCGTTGCCACGGCCGCGCCGACTAACGTAATCGGTTGAGGCACCGCCTGCGTTTCGGTGTGCATCAAGCTCTTGATCCCGGAGAAAATAACGCTGGCGGCAATGGCGATCATGACGATTCCCGTGATCAGCGTAAAGACCGTTTCGTAATGAAACCGCGTCAATTGTAGGCGCTGGCCACTATTACCAATGTCTTCGGGTAGCGGCTTCCCCATCAAATCATCATCGTGAATATCCCGGGCGATATGGATACCAATCATCAGTAGCACCGACGAAATTATCCCCGAGAGATTGTTAAACGCGTCGGCGCGCAGGGTCTGCGAATGGCCCACCAACGCTAGGTAGAATTCGATTAGCGAAATGGCCAAGTAGGCCCCGACATTCAAGCTTAAGTGGTGCTGGGCACCCTTTAATTTTGTCAATTCCGTCTGTTGACGCGCTTGCCATACAGCTTGTTCACTGCGTCTGTGCGCATCCATATTTTTCATACCGATACCTTCTCACGTCTCAAGATACTTTCATTATACCCACTTTGATGAAAGAAACGTTCCCGACCGACTACTAATGTATATGAAATTTATAAATACCCCCAATATTTTTGTGTTGACTAGTCAACTTGTTATTGTTTTCATTAATTGGAATTGCGCGTTTCCCAAGATTATTTGGCTTTATTTTTGAAGTAAGTAAACCCTTTAACCACGCCGCTTATAGCGACTATCGTCAGGAATAAACGGGCGAACTTTGCGAAACCGGTTGCAAACTGTAATCGACTAAGTTATAATTACTTTGTGAAATTGGTACTAAGGATTTTCAAAACTTCTGAAAGAGGGAAAATTGAATTATGGCTGAACGTAGTTATGACTTTCTTATGCCCAGTGTCAACTTTTTTGGCCCTGGTGTAATTAGCAAGATTGGTGAACGTGCAAAGATGTTAGGAATGAAGAAGCCCGTCATTGTGACTGGTAAAATTCTCGAAAGCATGGAAAATGGTGCCGTTCAACAAACCATTGCTTCTCTTGAAGCTGCTGGGGTAGACTACGTGGTTTACGACAACGTTGAACCTAACCCTAAGATCCGGAATATCAAAGAAGTTAAGAAATTATATGAAGATTCAGGCGCTGACTCCATCATCACGATTGGTGGAGGCTCTGCTCACGATACTGGTAAGGGTGCCGGTGACATCTTAACTAACGGTGATGACATCACTAAGTTAGCCGGGATTGAAACCTTAAAGAACGCCTTACCACCACTGATCGCCGTTAACACGACTGCCGGGACCGGTTCTGAATTAACCCGTCACGCCGTTATTACCAACGAAGAAACTCACTTGAAGTTCGTGGTCGTCTCATGGCGGAACATTCCGTTGGTTTCCTTCAACGACCCAACTTTGATGCTCGACATTCCTAAGAACCTGACGGCCGCAACCGGGATGGACGCCTTTGTCCAAGCCATCGAACCTTACGTATCCGTTGACCACAACCCGATCACCGACTCACAATGTGTCGAAGCCATCAAGTTAATCGAAGGTTCCCTGCGTGAAGCTGTGGCTAATGGTCACAACCTCGATGCCCGGACTAAGATGGTCGAAGCTGAAATGTTAGCCGGGATGGCCTTCAACAACGCCAACTTAGGTTACGTTCACGCCATGGCTCACCAACTCGGCGGCCAATACGACGCCCCTCATGGTGTCTGCTGTGCTTTGCTTTTGCCTTACGTTGAACAATACAACATCATCGCTTGCCCAGAACGTTTCGCCCAATTAGCCGAAATCATGGGTGAAGACACGACTGGTTTATCCACGCGTGACGCTGCCGAATTGTCCATCAAGGCCATGAAGCAAATGTCACAAGATGTTGGTATCCCAGCTTCCATCAAAGAAATCGGTGCTAAGCCAGAAGACTTCGAACTGATGGCCGAAAACGCCTTGAAGGACGGGAACGCCTTCTCTAACCCTCGTAAGGGAACTAAGGAAGACATCATCAAGATCTTCCAAGCTGCTTACGACGCTAAATAAGTGAGTCACTGGTTGTGGTCTGAAGCCGCCACTTCAGGGCATAACCCCTCAAAATAATTCAGTTAATACAGAAAAAGTCACCTCACACGAGGTGGCTTTTTCTGTATCTTCTCATGGTTTAAAGGTCCTAATAAACGTTGAGCTATAGCCGAAATCCAGACTACCTATTCCGGCGCTACCCGATATCGTAATACCGTCTTGGCCTTTTCCGGCGCCGTTCGCCGGGCATCCGTCAGATAGATCTCCCGATGCCAGTAATCACCCATCGTGGGGATAACTTTCAACTTCTTTTCCTTCAGAACGGCTTGTAGCTGGGCAAAGGTTGTGGGTTCATCGTCAAACGGGCCGTGATGGATGGTCTGCAAGACTTGGCCTTCTTCGTACGACTCCCACCGCAGCTCGGCCAACCATAGAATCTGCTTCTTCGCCATCACGCGAGCCCGACTGGCTTCAAAGTCCTGCTCGGTCAGTCGATCTGGCTGGCGCAACATAATCTTATATTGCAAAGCGGCCTTGTTCAAATTCACCCCGCGTGAGCCATCACTGGTGGTCCAGACCCCTTCCAGGGGGTACACCGTGTATTCGTAGGGTTCACCCAAGTCACCACGTTTCAACGCCATCCGGAGATCATAGGCCACCGGATACAGCGCACTCACCTGCTCACCGAACTGTGGCTGATTAGGATCGCCATTTCCCGTCAGCGTGATAAAATTCAGCCGGGGCAATGTTAAAATTGTGGGTTGCTTGGGCAAATACCAAGCTTTTTCGGCTTTCCGCCATTCATGTTTCACGTGAAACACCTCTCCTTACTTTTCGACCAGTGGTACTAACATTTCGCCATGAGCACCCGCTTCATCCAAGCTCGTCATGTAAGATGTGTTGGGGCCACCCACGTAAGCGTAGTCCGTTAACTGGGGCAAGATCTCGCCAAAGGCTGGCCCTTCCAGTGCATTATACAACCCCATTTGATCGGCGGCCGTGCCCTTGATCACCAAATACTTACCCGCTGGAAATTCAATCAACCGTTGATCTGCCGCAGCCGTTGAATCCGCCGTTACTTCACGCCCCGCATAGTAATGAAATTCGCCATTGAGTGCTTCATTGACGGCAAATGGATAGTCATTAATTCCGTCTAAATCGTCCAGTACGTGGTTGGCATTAATCTTTTGCCAGAAATCAGCCTTCTGTTGACCCATCTCTGGAAATCCACCGGTTAAGACTGTGCCAATGCCCAAAACCGTAAACGCTGCTTTCGTTTCAATCGTGTAATCTGCCATATTGTGATGACCTCCCTTAAATGTTAAGCTCAGTATACCGTTTAATCGTTTCAAAAATTGACACCATTTGGAGACGTTAGCATGAACAAAACTGACCGGATTAACACCATGATGCGCTACATCAACAACCGTCAATATTTCACCATTCGTGAGCTCGTCAACCAGTTTCACATCTCCCGGAGCACCGCGATTCGTGACCTCAACACCATTCAAGAACTCGGCATGCCACTGACTGCTAGTGTCGGCCGCGATGGGGGCTACGCCGTGCTGCAGAACCAACTGCTTCCCGCCGTGCAATTTAACAGTGAAGAGCTCAAGGCCCTTTTCGTTAGCTTCTTGGCGACGTTGAACACCCAGCTTCCTTATCTACAGAACCGCAACACACTAACGGAGAAGCTCGTGGCCATCGCCTCGCAGACCCAGCAAGACGACCTCTTAACGCTCCAAGAACTGCTGGTCTTTGACCACACCAACTCCCGCAATCCCAAGCTGACGGAGCTGACCGACTACGCACCGGCCCAGCTCAAGCTTCTCCTCAATACCTGCCTGACGACGCGCCAACTCATCCTGACGACGGCTGATCAGACCATGACGGCTTGGGCTCGCCACGTCTTCAACCGCCAAAATAGTTGGTATGTTGAGGTCTGGCTACTCGATCAACAGCAGTTTAAGCAGATTCCGGTTGATCAGCTCACCCAAGTGGCCCCGGTCGCTAAAGAACAGGCTGTGAAGCCCGCCGCGATTGAACGAGCCATCAAGCAATCGCGGCCGCAACCCAACGTTACCTTGACGTTAAACGCCGATGCGATTCAACAATTTCACCATCACCCGCACCCAACCGCGACGCTGCAGTACCGTGATGCTTTTCAACAGACCGCCGTCTTGGAATGCTACCTGAATCCTGACGATCCGCAGCAGGTAACCGACTTCACGCGCTGGTACCTATACTTAGGCGCCGGTGCTCAAATGACCCAAGCGCCGACGCCTCTTCTGACCTATTTGAAAAAATCACTCACACACTTACTCGCGCAATTACCGCAGTAAGTAGCCCCCATCGACAGGGATCATCACACCCGTCACGTAATCGGAAGCGTGACTGGCGAGGAAAATCATGGGCCCCATCAGATCAGCGGGTACACCCCAGTCGCCACTAGGAATGTGGGCCGCAATTTCTGGTCCGCGGACGGGATCTTCTTGCAATGCCTTAGTCATATCGGTACTAATATAACCCGGTGCTAAACCATTGACTTGAACATTATCCTTGGCTAACGCGTCGGCATATGCCCGCGTCAGGCCAAGTACCGCGTGTTTGCTAGCGGTATACGGGAAGATGTATTTTCCAGCCCGGTACGACAGCATCGACCCGATGTTAATGATCTTGCCGTGCTTTTGCTTGGTCAACACTTTGGCCGCGGCATGGGCCAGGTAATAGGTGGCGTTCAAATTAATATCAATCACCTTTTGCCAGTCTTCATCCTTGTAATCCAGCACGTCATTTCTGATAATCACGCCCGCATTATTCACGAGAATGTCGAAGTGGTCGAATTCCTTGAGCGTGGCCGCAATAATCTTATCGGCTGCGCCTGGCGCCGTAACATCTTGCTGCAGGAAGCCCACGCGTTGCCCATTCTGCTCAACAACTTGGCGAATCTCTTCCCAGCCGTTCTGGGTCCGACTGACCACCATCACGTCGGCACCATACAGAGACAATGCGGTCGTATAAAACTTACCGAGTCCCCGCGCGCCACCGGTGATAATCGCCACTTGGCCCTTTAACGAGAAACTTTCACGATTAAAATCTGACATCCAATCCACTCCTTAGTAATGCGCTTTCATTTTTAATTTTATCACCGTTTCATCAAAACCGGAAAGAATTGATTAATCCCCTAAAAAGGCCGCCCACTGCGTTATCGTTAAGCGCTAGTGGGCGGCCGAATTCTGTTATTAAATTACTTTTGATGACGCAGTTCCATTTCAATTTCTTCCAATGACTTGCCCCGTGTTTCTGGGACCAGGTAATGGACGAAGAACATCGACAAGACTGCAAAGACGGCAAAGACGGCGAACGGCCCACCGACATTGTTGTGGAAGTAAGCCAACATCACTAGGAAGAACTGTGACACTAGAAAATTCCCAATCCAGTTAGCCGCTGATCCGATCGATGACCCAATTCCCCGGACACTCAGTGGGAAGATTTCCCCAATCGTGACCCAAGCAATCGGCCCCCAGGAAATGGCGAACCCGAAAATATAGATGGCGATCAAAATCATGGTTGGCACTGCCGTGGTGTGAATATCCATGGTAAAGTTCATAACCGCGAGGATCCCTAACGAGACGGCCATCACAATTGATCCAAACATCAGGAATGTCTTCCGGTTGAATTTATCCATGATGAAGGTTGCCAGGACCGTCACGACAAAGTTTACGACCCCAATCCCGACGGAAATCCAAATGGCACTGCCTTCAGCGAAACCGAAGCCTTTGATAAACACTTGCGGCAGGAAGTAGATCACCGAGTTAATCCCGACTAACTGTTGTAGCAGCATAATCCCTACGGCAACGATCACCGCGGGCCGGGCCACCGTGAAGAGTTCCTTCAAACCACCCTTAGGCTGTTGCGCGACGACCTTGATATCTGCCAGTTCTTTTTCCGGATCATCCGTCGTATTCTTACGCAACAGCTTCAATACACTCAGCGCTTGTTCATTATGGCCCTGTTCGGCAAGGAACCGTGGTGATTCGGGCAACAATAGGCCACCAATCAGTAGTAGCGCCGCTGGAATCAACGCTGATCCCAACATCCAACGCCAATCACGAATGCCCAGTAGGTTGTGATTCAAGAAGCCCAGATTAGAGACGTAGGCCAACAGAATCCCTAAGGTAATCATCAGTTGAAATAAGGTTCCCAGCGACCCCCGCCGTTCCGCAGGTGCCAATTCGGCTAGGTAAGCTGGCGTCAAGGCTGACGCAGATCCAACGGCCAGTCCCAAGATAATCCGGGCGACGACCATCGACCAGAACCCAATGGCCACCATGGAGAGTGATGACCCGAGCAAGAACAGGATTGCCGCTAAGATCAGCAGCCGTTTCCGCCCATATTTGTCAGCTAACGGTCCGACGCCTAAGGCCCCCACGGACGAACCGATCAGCACGGACGAGGTAATAAACCCAGTCTGCGCAATATTCAGACTGAAATTATTCTCAATTAATGGCGACGCCCCGGAAATAATCCCCGTATCAAAACCAAACAACAGGCCCCCCAAGGCACCAAATGTAAAAATAAAGAAGGTACTCAAGTGTCGATTCATCATTTTTCCACCCTCCGCAATAAGTGCTAACTTTCCCTATATAAATATTTGTGTAACCGCTTACTTGTACAGTGTACGCGTCCCCTTTTAAATGCGCAATTGTCTAGACCAAAAATTTTATATTTTTCATTTGATGGTTTGTTAAAAACAGCGACTAATCCCAGATTGATGGGATTAGTCGCTGTCTTAACTGCTATTCAAAAAAACGCTTGGAAGTCTATCAAAATCGCAAATTAAATTATTCTGACTGATTTCCAGTAACTAGAAAACCTTTCATGTAATTCTTACGATAATTCGTCGGCGTCACACCAACTTTCTTCTTAAATAATCGCAGAAAATACTTTTCGTCATTAAAGTAAGCCCGATCAGCAATCACCTTCAACGGCAAATTGGATTCGAGCAGTAATCTTTTGGCGATATTAATCTTCAAAAAAATGATGTAGTTTTCTACCGTAAACCCTGTCTCTGATTTTAATAACTGACTCAAATAGCGATAGTTTAAATCAAAGTGGCTCGCGACATCCTTCACCCCCAGAGTGTAATTAAGATTGGCGCGAATCCAATCTTTGATTAACCGTGCCTTGGGATTTTCCTTAACCAGGCGGTGAAGCGAATTCACAAAATCATTTGCAATCTGCAAGGCTAATTTAGTCACGCTGTACGACATAATGGCATCCGTATAATTAATTTCCTGCGAAACTGCCAACACCTCATTAGCACTTGCCAAGATGTTATCAAAATTATCAATTGTATATTCCGCTGGTAAAATGGCGTAGTTGATAATCCGACTCAACCGATCGCGATCGTCCAATGCTGCCAGCAACTCTTCTTGCGTGAGTGTCTTCACTTGGTCTTTAGGATAAAAATGAAACCAATAGTATTCCACATCCCTTGGTGACTTTTGATACCCCGTCACCGTCGCTTCACTCGGAACCAACATGAACTTTCCTCGGCTTAGTTCATGATTCGTTCCGTTGACTGTCAGATAAGCAACGCCTTTAACACCAATGATCAATTCATAATTGTCGCTTAATGTTGTCGCCTGGTGTTGCCACCCCGACTTGGCAGTATAGCGCCCAGCTACAAAATGATGAAATGGACGATCACTATTCAAAATCGTAATTGGCTCATGTTCCTTCATCTGACATTCATCCACCTTCAATTGATATTTTTGTTAAATTGTCCACTTCTATGCATATTTATCTGAATATTGTCTACCAGATTTGTGGCATCAATTCATAATCGTCCACCTTTTCTATCATTATATCAGTTTCGAGCAGCTGGTGAAAGCGCGTACAATATAACTGTCTTCTCGAGTAGACCAGAAAATTTGAGGTGAGCATCATTATGAAAAAGAAAGCAAAACAATTTCTCAGCAATTATGAAATGTTTAATCCTGAATTATTCACCAGAAACTCCAAAATCCCCATCAAACACATGATTCAAGTGCTTGATGGGAATTTTACGTTTTCACCTTTTAAGTGCAGAAAAAGAGCCTCAGCTCTG
>NZ_JAAXLK010000001.1 GCF_012641185.1 Levilactobacillus tujiorum | reverse complement strand
GTGATACCATCAAAATTTAGAGTCTCAATACATAGTAAGCAAGATCAAAAGCCGTCAGTTTTTGAAAAACATGAAAACTGACGACTTTTTTGAAAGGTATGAATAATTCAGGTAATTATGCGAGTTTAAACTTTGCTCAGGTCTTAATCTATTTTCTCATTAGCAGTTATTTATTGTATTTCTACACCGATGTTGCCAAGATTCCGGTAACCGTTGCTGGCGTCATCCTTCTCATTGCTCGTGGATTTGATGCCATTGATGCCCCCATTTGGGGAGCGTTAATCGACATTACCCATTCTAAATACGGCCGATCGCGACCTTACTTCTTATGGGTAGCTTTTCCCTTTGCTATTTCCTCGATCTTAATGTTTTGGAATCCTACCTTACCATACAAACAAAAGATCATCTGGTGTGCCGTAACTTACATTCTTTCCGGTATCCTCTACACGGGAATTAACACACCCTTGACCTCTATTCTACCTTCCCTATCCCGGGTTCCCCAGGAACGACTCAAAGCTAATTCTTGGCGATTGGTTGGTTCTCAATTAGGTGGCTTCCTTATTAACGCTGCCTGTCTTCCCGTCGTTGCTTTCTTGGGCAAGGGCAATGATACCGTCGGCTTTCGTTTCTTAATCGTCATTGTTGCGATCGTCTTTCTTATTATCACCCTACACGCCTTCACAGTGGTCAAAGAACGGGTGCCCGTTTCCGTTGAGAAAGTTCCCATCAACAAGAGTATCAAGGCGATTAAAGGCAACTGGCCGTGGGTCATCATCGTACTTAGCAATCTTTTCTATTGGATGGCTTACACCAACCGTAATTCTACGTTAGTTTATTACTTCACCTATAATTTTAACGATAAAGGGCTCGTCTCACTCTTCAATTCATTGGCTTCTTTACAACTGTTTATGATTCTACTGATTCCCTGGTTGAACAAGAAATTTTCTAAAACCCAGATTTGGTCGGCTGGCTTCATCATCGCTATGCTGGGCCAATTGATCGTACTCGCCGCTGGCCACAACGTCGGCATCGCTTTATTCGGCTGGATCTTCGGTAATATGGGGTCCGGGGTTGCCGTCACCATGCCATTTTCAATGTTAAGCCAGGCCGTCGACTTCGGCGAATGGAAGACCGGTATTCACTCCTCAGGAATTTTAACCGCTTTAGGGAGTTCGTTTTGTATCAAAATGGGGAGTGGGTTAGCTGGCTTCATCCCATCCATGATTCTAGCCCACTTCGGCTACGTCGCTAATCACGTGCAAACGGCGCGCTCGCTCTTCGGAATTAAATTAAGTTTTATTTGGGTGTCCATTTTTCTCTTTGCCTGCGCATTAATCCCTGTGCTGTTCTATGGCAAATACGAGCGAATGGAAGGTAAAATCGCTGCCGACTTAAAGCAGCGTCACTTACAAACTAAGGAGAATGATTAATCTATGGCAATTATTGAAGATCACACACACAAATTATATTGGACGCATGCAGCTGAACAGATTCTCATAGAGCCTTGGGGGGCCAATAGCTTACGGGTTCGCGTGACCAAGAAAGCGGACTTTGCGCCCAACCAAAACTGGGCACTGACCCAACCAGTTAGTGGTCAGGAAGCGGCCAAAGTCACGGTCACTAACGAAACTGGCGCCATTCAAAACGGCCATTTGACTGCCAGCATCAATAAATTTGGCTGGTTAACCTTCACCGATCAAACTGGTAAAACCCTCTTGGAAGAGCGTTGGCAGGTCAAGCCAGGTGGTCATAAAACCAGCCCACTAGGCATCCCCGGTCGTGAACTCAAACCCATTATTGGTGGTGACTACGCCGCTACTATGCGGTTTGAAGCGGTTGATGGCGAAAAGATCTTCGGGATGGGCCAACGTCAAGAAAAACAGTTGAACTTTAAGGGGTGTATTCTCGAATTGGCACAGCGTAACACCCAGGCCAACGTTCCCTTTGTCATCTCCAATCAAGGATACGGGTTCTTATGGAACAATCCCGCCATCGGCCAAGTCACCTTTGCCAATAACGAAACAAAGTGGGAAGCCCAAGATACCGATCAAATTGATTTCTGGATCACTGCTGGTGAATCACCAGCAGCCATCGAAGAATCTTACACGGCTGTGACTGGCCACGTCCCAATGATGCCCGACTTTGCCAGTGGCTTCTGGCAATGCAAGCTCCGTTACCGCAGTCAAGACGAGTTGTTACGTGTCGCTCACGAGTACAAGGATCGCGGGCTACCTATCAGCGTGATCGTCATCGACTTCTTCCACTGGACGCAGCAAGGCGAATGGAAATTCGACCCTGAAAAGTGGCCAGATCCCAAGGCAATGGTTGATGAGTTGAAATCTATGGGAATTAAGCTGATGGTTTCGATTTGGCCAACGGTTGATATTAATAGCGAAAACTACGATGAAATGAACGATAAGGGCTACCTCGTCCGCTCTGAACGGATGTACAATGATTCTTATCACTTCATGGGCAACGAAACTTTCTTCGACGCTACTCATCCTGGCGCTCGAAACTTCATTTGGCAAAAAGCGAAGCAGCATTACTACGACAAAGGCATTCACCTCTTCTGGCTAGATGAAGCTGAACCAGAATACGGCTTCATGTATGATTTTGACCACTTCCGCTACCACATCGGACCCGCTTTAAAGGTCAGCAACATCTACCCACTAGACTATGCTAAAGCCTTCTACGAAGGGCAAAAGGCAGAAGGACAAAAAGACATCATCAACCTCGTCCGCTGTGTTTGGGCCGGTAGTCAACGCTTCGGTACATTGTTATGGTCTGGCGACGTCCACTCCACGTTCGAATCCCTTCAAAAACAGGTTGTGGCCGGGCTCAACGCCGGACTTTCCGGAATCTCTTGGTGGACGACTGACATCGGCGGCTTCACTGGTGGCAACGTTAAAGACCCGAAGTTCCACGAACTACTCGCACGTTGGTTCCAGTTCGGAACTTTCTGCCCCGTCATGCGTATTCACGGCTTCCGTGAGCCTGCTGAACAGACCATCGAACACGCTGATCGCATGTTTGGTCAGCCATTTGGTTCAGGTGCCTTTAACGAAATCTACAAGTATCCCAAGGCCACGTACCAGATTCTTCGCAAATATCTGTTCTTACGTGAAGCCATGCGGCCTTACATCATGGCACAGATGAAACAAGCCCATGAGAAGGGCACACCAGTGATGCGGCCACTGTTCTACGACTTTAATCAGGATGATGCCGCCTGGAATATTTCTGACGAGTACATGTTTGGCCCCGACATCTTAGTAGCTCCCATCCTTCATGCGGACGAACAACAACGTCAGATCTACTTACCCGCCGGTGAAAAGTGGATTGATATCAATACGCAACACGTCTATGATGGCGGCCAAACCATCACGGTGGCGACACCAATTGAGACCATTCCCGTCTTCACCCGAGCTAGCCATCCGGTTAAAGAGATTTTGAATTTTAGCGAACCCCAATTAAAGGCTTAGCGCCAAAACACAACACACCTAATAGCCGTAGCAATTACGTGATGATTGCTACGGCTATTTATTTGGCCATTCAGGGATATGCATACATTTTAGATTATGGCTATTATTTGAAACTAAAATGCCGTCCAGTCAGTATTTGTAATCGCTTTTAAAAAATAAAAATAGGTTTTTACACGAAACGGTTTTAATGATACACTAATTTTGTTAAATACATATAACATTGGGAGTGATTCAGATGCATCACCTAGTGAGAAAAATGACGATTGCCGGTCTGGCCCTAACCTTATTCAGTGGTCTGGCTGTTCCTGCTTCCGCTGAGATTGTCAGCGCAGATAGTCCCAGTACGACGCGATCTGCTAGCAACGCGACATACACGATTAGTTCCATTGGCTTACCCTACAATGTCTCCGTCGACAGCCATGGGATGCATCAGGTACCCTGGTATCCGGATGAGAGTGCCCAAACCTATTCTGCCTCGACGATTAAGGACGGTACCTTTGCCTCAGCATTCTTACCCCGCCATAAGAGTGATATCTACGCTTCTGCAATTATCGGACTCATGCCAGATCTAACTGAGCCCCTGACGTTAACGCCCAACGAAACCGTTCTCCAATATTTACGTCCTATCAAGGATATCAGTAGCTCACTATCAGATGCCGACGCCCTCAGTGGGCTCCAGGATGAATACGTATTCAACGCTTGGCTCTTTAAAGCTTTGGCTGAAGAAGAATTGGGGACAGCGGACTTTAAGACGCTCCAAACCGAATATAACACGACTTACCGCAATAAAATCATCACGTCAGCCGCTATCTATGGTGATACAAACAATCCCGCCTCAGTTTACGACGATCTCTTTGCCAACGAGGGGAATTTCACAGCCAAGGCAGCCGGTACTTTGAAGACTCAAGGTGGCGCTTATCACGTCAATCAAGATAATCCTGCTTACACGGCAAAACAACTTAGTCAACTTGACCCTAATGGTGCCAAAGACGCCGTCACCAAGTTCTTCACACAACCCATGACGAATCTACTGACCAAGCAAGCCAATGGCACTTATCAATTGGACGGTGCCGCTGTCGCCTTACAAATAAAGTATGGGATCTTTGCCTTCAACACCACACCTTCTACGAATACGCCAACGCCCAACCGCACCAGTCGTCCCGTCACAGTCCACTACGTCGATAACCATGGCGCTACGCTCAAAGCTGATCAGACCCTGACCGGCAGTCTCGGCGCACCCTATCAAACCAAGGCATTGGACATCAAGGGTTATACCCTGACACAAACGCCTCAAAACGCGACCGGGACGTTTACCGATACCACGCAAGACGTAACTTACGTTTACACCAAGGCTACGGCCACGGAAACGGCAGCAGACACGATTGCCCCTAAAGGGGCCGTCATTTACGCGACTAAGAAGATTGGCCTTTACCAACAGGCCACCTTTACCAATCGCGCCCGCCAACAGTGGTACGCCAACAAGTCGCGGATCAACCGACCAATGTTCCTGGTTACCGGCTATGCCACCTCTAAGAATGGTGTCAAGCGTTACCGCGTCAAGGACATCAACCACCTCAGCAAAACCGATGGTAAGACCGGGTACGTGACGGCCAATGCGGCTTACACCTCACCCGTTTATTACGCGGCTAAACACGCGACCATTACCGTCATCAATCCTAAAGGAATCAACGCTTACAGCAAAAAGAACCTGACGTCTCAGCAAAACCACTACCGCCAAGGCCAAGTACTTAAAGTCAAAAAGATCGTGACGCACAACCTCACCACCCGATTTGTTCTCAACAATGGTCACTACATCTCTGCCAACAAAAAATTAGTCAAAGCTGGCAAGCAGACGATGCCTCGCCGCGTTCAGGCCAAGACCGCACTCAACCGCTACACCACGGCCAACTTGACCAAACGCAACCACCACTATCCACAGAAATCCCACACCCGCTTTACCGTGACGGGTTGGGCCTACTCCAATGCTAACAACTTCAGCAAAGGTGACACGCTCCGTTATCAAGTTGCTGGTGGCTACATCACGGCTAACCCACGACTTGTCCACGTTTTACATTAACGATGATTTCAACCTTTATTTAAACTGACCAAAAAGCTGATTGCGGAAATCTTCAAACTTCCCGCAATCAGCTTTTATTTTGGAGGCTTACTTTTCACCCAGCTAGGCTACCGTCATCTTGCCATCCATAATCGCATACGTCCGATCCGCATAAGCCTGTAGCCGCAAGTCATGGGTCACAATCACGATGGCCTTGTGATGGTCCTTAGCCAAATCGTGGAGAAGCTGCCCCACCACCTTTACCCGGTCACTATCCAACGCCGCCGTTGGCTCATCCGCTAAGATAATGTCTGGATTCTGGTAGAGTGCCCGGGCGATCGCCACCCGTTGAGTTTGGCCGCCAGATAGCTCGGCTGGATACTGATCAACCAACTGGCTGATTCCCAATTGTGCCAACAACTGCCGCCGTTCAGCTTGATCAAGATTGCCCTGTGGTTTTACCCGATCGACCAACGCAAACTGATCCTTCACCGTCAGATAGGGCACGAGATTATAGGCCTGCAGGATAAAACCAATCTGATTGAGCCGCAGGGCATCGCGCGCCTTGCCAGAGAGTTGGCTCAACCCGCTGCCCGCTACCACAACATCCCCAGTCGTCGGCGTCTGGATACCACCCGCAATCGTCAGAAAGGTACTCTTTCCGGAACCCGACGGCCCAATCACCAGACTCACCTCGCCCGCAGCAGCCGAAAAATTAACATCGGTCAATACCGTGACTTCGTTGGTGCCATGACCAAAGGTTTTGGTCACGTGTTTCACTTCAAGCACTGCCATTTCCTAACCTCCCATTACGCTGACCGGATCAACATTTAAGATGACCTTCACTGGGATCAGGGCTCCCACGATCCCAGTCAATAGGATGCCGCCCGTCACGCCAATCAGTAGCGATAGATTAAAACTCATGGGGACACCGACTGGTAAAGCCAATACCGTTGCTGCCGTTAGCGCCGCACCAATCGCCAGTCCGCTGACCACTAGGATGAGGGCTTGGCTGATCGTGGTGGTGACCAGGACTTTAGCGGGAATCCCCTGGGCACGCAGGACCGCATAATTTGGCAGTTTCTGCATCGTTAAAATATATAAGAAGACGGCAATCACCACCATGGCGATGATCATCAGAAAACCAATCATAAAGGTAAACGTCGTATTCTGTGCCGAGTAGCCGGGTAATTTGTTAATAAACTGCGCTAAGGTCAAGGTCTGAAGCCCCGCCACCTGTGGCTTAAACGTCGCGCGATCACTGACAATTCCCCCGGCTTGAAAGGCTCCCGTCACGTGACTCAATGTCCGCCAAGCACCCAGCGTCCCGTAAATAACCGGCGCCACGCTGAGCTTGGCATTGTGCGTGAAGCCCACGATTTGATAGGTCGTATCGGTTGAATTCAGCGTGACCCGTTCACCTAAGTGGTAGCCATTTTCCTTAAAGCTATCGTCCACCACAATCTGTTGGGCGTTGTGTGGCTTATGCCCGCTTGTCACTTTAACGCGTTGATAGATCAACTGTTGCCGGTCGATTCCCAGAAATTGGGCGGATAGTTTCGCTTTTCCTTTCGCCTTAGCCACGACTCCCGCTTGACCAATCAACGCTTCATGCTTGGTCAGCTGAGCTTTAGTCACATCGTGCTTCGTCAGTAACGACTGTGAAAGGCTATTATTCGCGTCTACATTCAAAACCACCTTACTCGCTCGCCAAGACGAAATGGCTTGCGTATTCTGTTGCGCCAACCCATAGGCCAGCCCGCTCAAGACAAAGACGAGGTAGCTGACCAGAACAATCATCCCAATAATCAAGCCATAACGTAACTTCTCATGCCGAATCTCTTTTAGTGCCAAGAACATCGTCAGACCTTCTTCCCCTGTAATGCCCGTAACGTCGTCCGCAGTCGCTCCCTGACCAGCGCCTCATGTGTGGGCTGTAAGAGAATCTCCTTGATTGCCGCGTGACTCAAGACCATTGCCGCCCATGCCACTGCTGGCAGAGCCGTCGACACTGGATGAGTTGGCAGCAGGCTCTCATTTTCCGCATAGTGGCGTCGAATAAATTCATAATAGTCACTGTCATTGACCCGATCGACGAAGGCCACGACGCCTTGATAAACGCGCTCTGCATCAAAGGTCTGCCGTTCATCCCCGCCAGCATCCCGGTGAATCGTCTGTAGCGCCTGCTGATAGAGATATTGATACGCATCTGTCAGATCCGCAAAATACTTGTAAAAGGCCCCGCGTGCAATCTCAGCGTTCGCTACAATCCGCGCCACCTGAGCCTCAGCCAGCCCGTAGTTGGAAAATTCCGTCAGTAATGCCGCCGTGATACGGTCCTTTTTATCCGTTGGTAAATGATTAAATGTCGTTGAAGGCACTGAAAAGACTCCTCTCTGGTTCATAAAGTGACATCGTGTCACTATCAAGCACTATATCATCAAGGTGACACGATGTCAACTTAAACCACCGGCTATCTCTGAGTACACAAAAACCGCTATCTTACCGTAGTTTCTGGCTAGATAACGGTTCTGTTTTCTATTCTGTGGCTAATTTTTTAGGTTCGCCAATGACCCAGTGGCCCAGCAAAGCCACGATTAAGAAGGCTGCCGCTACGCCACAGACGCCGAGCCAACCCGCGTGAGTCCACGCCCAGGTTGCGGCCAGGGTTCCAATAGACCCACCCAGAAAATAACTAAACATAAAGACCGAGTTATTTCGGCTACTCAACTGCCGATTCAGCGATTGAACGATCGCTTGGTTAGATACCTGACTAAATTGTGTACCCAAATCCAGTAAGATAATCCCCAAGATCAGTCCGATCATCCAGTGACCACCAAACCAAAAGATCACAAAGGCAATCCCGGAAAGTGCCATGGACAGGGTAATGGTCAGCCGTGGCGACCGTTGATCGACCAGATTGCCAATCATCGGTGCAGCTAATACCCCTGCGATCCCTAACAGGCCCAACAGGCCAGCGACGTTACTGCCTAAATGATAGGTTGCCGCTAGATAAAAGGCGAGCGTCGACCAGAGTACATTTGACATCCCAAAGAGACAGAAACCATTGATGGCTGCCCCCCGTAAGGCCCGCTGACTGGTAAATAACTTCGGTAACATCCCAATTACCGACCAGTAGCGTAACTGCTGATGGCCCCGCGCATCGTGAGGCAACTGATAATGCACAATGACCAAGAAAATCAGGTCAATCCCGGCCGCCAACAGATAAATGTCCTGCCAAGGCATGATGCTCCCTAGTAGACCACTAAACGATCGGGACAGTAAAATCCCCGTCAACAGGCCACTCAAGACGATTCCCAGCACCCGGCCCCGTTGTAAGGCTGGGGCTAAATAACCGGCATAAGGAATAATAATCTGCGGCGCCACTGAAGTAATTCCGACTAAAGCTGTGGCTACGGCAAAGATCCCGGCGTTAGGTGCCCAAAAGGCTAATAATAGCGAAAAAATGGATAAGACCATCATGAACTGAATCAGATGGTAACGATCAAAAATATCCCCCAGCGGGACAATGAGCAGTAGGCCAAATGCATACCCTAACTGCGTCACCATCGCCAAGGTTCCCACCGTAGCTTTAGAAATATCAAAGTCCGTGGCAATCAAATTCTCAATCGGTTGAATAAAATTCAAATTAGCCACAATAACCCCTGTGACCACCGCCATGAGCAGGATTGTTCGCCTGGACAGCGTTGCTTCTTGTGTCTTCACTTAAAAAACCTCCTCATAGTAGTTTAGGCTATTTTCATGAAAAAAGAAAATGGCTGAGGTGAAATTTAAAACCGTAGCTGGGTTTTCATGGACTTTCCACCCGAACCCATTATTAATCTCGCATATAAAGCCTGCCTTCAGTTAGGAAAACCATGAACTACCACCTTGCTTGGTGTAACTGGGATTGGACGTTGAAGCTTAGACCAACACGGTGGAACCTGGCCGCCTTACCGTTCGCCAACTTTGGCCCGGAACGCTGTGGGGAGGACGGGGCAAGCCAAAGGCCGGTCTTGCCCCTCGCTTGAAGCCGCAAAACCCGTCTTCAAGTCGCCATTTTCAAGTAGACCACTTGAAAATCCCACGGCTGGGGCCAAATTTGACTCACTCTCGGCTACCTAGAATAGCCCAATGGCATCGGTTAAGTTCCACCATTCTAGGTATTGCGCTCAATTTATTGTCCAAAGACGCCTTTAAACCGGAGGAGGTCAGAGATGGAGCCAGCTGTGTCGACGGTGTTAGCCGATTCTCGGCTTACAGCGTAGGACGCGTTTGGAAACTGACGGTTTTGGTCAGGTTTCAAACCGAGCCGGAGGACCGCTTCTCAGGCCGCAGGCGGTCCCCACAGCAGGCGGAATCTCTGACAGCCGGAGGTGACCAGATCAGCCTAATTTTCAGTCCACGCCACCTCGCCACGTCAGTCTCCATAAGCATTTTACAACTGTCAGAGCAAACGAAAAGCGGCTAGGAATCCGACCTAGCCGCTTAATCGTGACGCTATTTCTTAGTGACGTAACTCTTTAAGATCCAAGCCGTATGACCACTGTGGTCTTGAATCTGATAGTACGTGTACGTTTTGTGTTTAATCCTAACCTTCTCCGACTTGAGTAGCCGCCATTTCTTGGTCGACTTAGGCGTCTTCCCCTTCTGGTGCTTGAGGTGGGCATCCTTAAACCACTTCTTATGTGCCTTGAGTTGATAGTGATACTTGGTCTTCAGCCGCTTCGTCTTCAGCACCTTGACCTTGGCAGCTTTCTTCTTAGGATGCGTTACTTGATCGGCCGCACCGCTCTCAACGGGCGTCGGCTCAGGCTGCGGTTTAGGTACTGGTTTAACCTCTGGCTCTGTGGGTACTGTAGGCGTGGGATTAGGCTGCGTTGGCGTCGTTGGCGCTGGATACGGCGTGTTCTTCCCATCCGTTGAGACGAGGTATTTCGCTCGTAACCGTGCCTGCGTTGCTGGTGAGATAGCCAACGCTGTATTAATGTAGTTTTGAAGTGACCCATAGTTCAGTTCAACATCATAATAATATTTACTAATCCAATCAATCTTGACTGTGCGGCCAGTGTATTGCGACAGCATGAAATCGTTAACAATGGTCTGTTTGTCCATCCCCAGAATCGTCATGATGAGGACGGTCGCAATCCCCGTGCGGTCCTTTCCAGAAGAACAGTGATAAAGCGTGGCGCCGCCATTATTCACCGCCAACATATTGAGAAATTGGCGATACCCCGTAATCGCGGAATAGCCGAAATTCAGGCGTTGGTTGTAGAAATCACCGTCACCACCACCATCTGCGTAGGCGTGGGGGCCGAGAACGGACAGATAAGTTTCCGTGGCTCCCGGAATTTTAACGTCCGGTTGCGACTTGACCTGACCTGGCGTCCGAAAATCCACCACTGATTTCACGCGGTACTTATCTGTCAGCGTCTTCACATCATCAGCATCGAGCCGACTAAGATTGTCCGAACGCAGCAGCTGGTATGGCCGAATCTTCCATTTACCATCCGCGGTCCGATACCCCCCGATATCCCGCGTGTTTTTCGTATTGTACAGCTGAACCAGCCGCAGATCAGCGGGATCGGAACCATCCGTCAGTAGTGGAAATGAGCGCGCACTTTTGGTCAATACCGGAGCGTTGGGATTAGCCGCGGTAGTCGTGGCCGCTGCGGCCGGTGCTGTGCCAATACCCGCTAATGTAAGGGCCACACCCAGCATTCCCAATGATTTAACGATTAAATGTCTCAAACCTTAACCCTCCTACTCTCTAAATGCCATTGCCGTTTACATGGATTAAGATAGCAGGCCTAAGTCAATTTTATGCAAAATTAATGTATAAGCTTTGTAAAACTAAATTAATAGTTATAACTAACTATTTTTAAAATAACTATAATCAAGTTAATGATTAACTGGTTAATTTTTTTACAACTGATCCCCTAAATAAAAAGCGGCGAGTCTCCCAATTATCAGAGAACTCACCGCTTATTTCAACTGCCTCAACGATAACTAGCCAACCACGCGACGAACGTTATGGTTAAACCGGGTCTTCCAATGCGGGTCATTCAGGCTGGAAATGCCCACGCCCCCTGTATCTGCGCTGGGAGAGTCATGCAAGAAGAGCTTATTGCCCAGGTAGATCGCGACGTGACAATTCTTTCCTTCATCCTTGTCGTTAAAGAAGAAGATGTCCCCACGCTTCATGTGACTGGCCTTGATCTTCCGGCCCATATGAACCAACGAGTACGTGGTACAACTCCCCGTCGGTCCTAACCGCACTCCGGAGCGCGCATAGATCCAGTGAATAAAGGATGAGCAATCAAACCGCCGACTAGCGATGCTGGCACTGGTCCGGCCGCCACCCCAATCGTATTTGGACTTACCGACCAGCGCTGAACCAGTCTTAATCGCCTTTTCAACCTTTTTAATATTACCCTTCAAAGCGGCTGTATTAAACGCCAGATACTTGCCACGAATCCAATAATGTCTATTGCCGGCTTTTAATCGGTAATACCCGGTGCCTGTGTTGATCTCAGCACGCCGGTCCACGTGGTACCAGTGACCTACCAGCTTCTTGGTGCTGGTACTGCCCGTAACCTTAGCCCCTTTCAGGCCCCAAGGCTTGTTGTACAACAGAATATGCTTCTTGCTAACCTTCATGTCATAATTCAACTTCCCGTTATACCGCAGCCACTTGTAAAACGCATCCCGATTAATCCAGCCGTACTGCGTTTTGAAGAACACCCCGTGGCCATTCTTGGCTACCCGCGAAATCTTAAAATGATGTTCATACATGTGTTTTGCCGAGGCGGATCGTTTCATCCCCGACGTATACAACTTATGGTAAAACCCGTACTTCGTATGATACAGCGTCCGTGAGCTCTTGTAGCTCTTGTTATAAACGGTCTTATCCGCCGTATTCTTCGCAGCTGCTGGTACGGCTGGCTGAACCGCCAAGCCGACCACCATCACCAGTAACGCGACGAGACCACCCAATATGTATGTTACCCGATGCACACTAATCACTCCCACATAATAATCATTTTGTTATTAAATAATGAATGCAGGATAATCGTACGCGTCCTGGTTGGTCGGCGGTAACGCGGTTTACCTTGTAAAATTCCTTATCTTTTGTGGGCATTTTCGTAGTATGTAAGCACTCTAGCCTAGTTACATTCACCCTCTTTAAAAATAAAACGTTGTTTATCTGGCTTTGGCGTTGATACGACCCGCCCCTCTAATTTCATGGCGCCCACATTCCCCTGAATTTTTCAGGTATTTTCAAAATAAAGCTTACGAAATGAAACCAAACATGGTATGCTAACAGCTCGTGGGAAATTCAAACGAGGAGCAACATAATGCCTAGAAATTTTAAAGAAGAACTTTTATTCACCGCCGTTATGGCAGGACTCATGGTCCTGGTCATGGCTGGCTACAACATCGCCTTAGCGGATGGCTTCTCTCATCACTTCATTCGTGAAGTCCTGACGGGATATCCATTAGCGCTCCTAGTCGCCGCAATCTGCGACCTAGGAATCATCGGCCCCAGCGTAAAGGCTATCTTCTTCAAGTTCATTTTGAACGATTACATGAAGAAAAAACAAATCCGTATCGCCCTGACTATCTCTTGCATGATGGTGGTCGGGATGGTCACGCTGATGTCCCTGTTCGGCATGATTGTCACGCAAAACTTTGGTGGCAACGCCCTGCTGACTTACCTGCACACCTGGATCTTCAACTTATTCATGGCCCTACCACTGCAATTAATCGTGGTCGGTCCCATTGCTCGCGCCATCCTGGGTGCCGTTCAGAAGAAGACCACACCAGCTACCGAAAAGCTCGAACCCGAATCACTCAACGATTAATCTAACTAAACGTCGCCGCTACCATTCAGTGTAGGGCGGCGTTTTTTTTTCGGTGTCCCACGCCACCGAAATCACGTAAAAGGACCCGAGGCTAGCCTCGAGTCCTTTTTGCTAGGGTATTTCCTCGCGCGTTTACGATGAGTGGTGCTCGCGTGACTGCTGGATCATCTGCCGGACCCAGCGCTGCGAATAATCATACTTGCGGGTCAGCTGGGCCATGTTGTGACCGTCATATTCCGCTACAATCTGCTGGGCCACTTTATCCCGATTGTAGAGCCGCATGGGAAACGACACTTGTTGTCCCCGGTATAAATCAAATATTTTCAACATGAGTTCCTCGCCCACCAGCGCGTATAACTGGGCATAGGACTCCTGCAACAACTCTTCCCGTACTTTCATCCGAACCGTCTCCCTTTTGACTGAACTTATCCTTCAACAGATTAACAGACGCTGCCTGCCGGGGAAAATAACTTTAGCCAGCAACGTCACTGGCAGTTTGCAGGGAACTAGTCTTTCGTTTGCGCTAAAATTCTGCGAATAGTGCGACTCGAATACTGATGACGGCGAGCTAATTCAGCAACGCCCATGCCTGAGCGGCGTTCTTGTCGAATCTGCACGGCCTCCAGCTTCGGATCCCATAACCGTTTAGGAAAGCTCACCTGCGAGCCACCATAATAACGCCATAACTTCCGCGTCGCCGTGGTACCCACGATACTTGCCATTTCGCGATACAGCTCCTGCCAACCCACGACCTCATCCATAACCTTCGCCTCACTTGCCTACTGATTGACCCCAGTCTACAATGACAAGTAGACGGATTTTGTCCACTAACTAAAAAAGGAGACTTCTTCATGAATGCCGCTTACCGCCAACTCACCATCTTTCAAGCCTTGATGACTGGTCACATCGTCAGCAAGGCTGATCTCGCCACCCAATTTCGGGTAAGCCCGCGCGTCATTCAGCGTGACCTCAGCCAAATTCGCCAGTTTATCGCCGAACAACACTTATTCTATGAGCTGGTCTATCGGCGCCAACTCGGCGGTTATCAACTCATCACGACCCAGACCACCGTTTCCAAGCAGGCTATCCTGGTCTTAATTAAGATTGCCCTTGCCAGTCGGGCCCTGACCCGCGCTGAGATGACACAGACCATCGACGGCCTACTAGCCCTGATCTCACCGAAAGATCAAAGTGAGATTACACCTATTATTAAAAACGAGCGTTTCTATTATCAACCGCTCCAGCATGAGCAACCCCTACTCGCTTTAATCTGGCAGCTCAGTCAGTACATTACTCAAAAACAAGCCATCACGATCACCTATCAGCGGCAACACCGCGACCTGGTCACCCGGACCATTCTGCCCGCGGCGATTATCTTTTCCGAATATTATTTCTACGTGATTGCTTACAATCCCAAATATCAGCACAACCTGTTCTATCGCATCGATCGTATTCGTCATCTCCAAACGACCAGCCAAACGATTGCCCGTCAGCGCGGCGAACGCGTGGAAGAAGGCGAGATGCGCCAATACCTCCAGTACATGCAGCCGGGAAAGAAAATCACCCTCGAATTTAAATTCTGGGGAATTCCCGAGGCCGCGTTGGATCGTTTCCCAACGGCGAAGATAACCGCCCGCTATCCCGATGAAGGCGCCGTTCTCATTACTACGACCACCTTTGATACTGGCGCCAAAATGTGGCTACTCAGCCAAGGCGCGAACGTCCAAGTCCTAGCGCCACAAGACTTTGCCGCAGATATTCAAACGGAACTCAATCAAATGCTGGCCCGCTACTCGGCGTCGTCCGTCTGATCCGCCTGCTCACGGTGTTTCTGAATGATCTGCCGAATCCAGCGCTGGGAATAATCGTATTCCTTAGTTAACTGGGCCAGATTGTGCCCGTCGTATTCATTAACAATTTGCTCCGCCACCTTATCGCGGTTGTAGAGGCGCATTGGAAACGAGATTTGTCGTCCACGGTACATTTCATAGACCTTTTCCGTCAGTTCTTCACCTAATAATTCATACAGTTGTGCATAAGATTCCTGCAATAAGTCCACCCGCATTGCCATGTTAAACTTCCTCCTTATGTTAAGGTTCTTCGTCATTAACAGCGTAGCAAACGTGTAAGGCGAGTGAAAATGTGGTCTGCCTTAACTTCCACACGTAGGCCGTTTTGCATTATGCGTTTAAAAGTTCCTCACAGTTGCGGGTGATCGGGGTTAGACGACCCCCCTTCAGTAATTGGATAATAATCACGACCGCTACTGCCACAACTATTAATACTTCCAGCGACTCCTTAGTGAATTATGCATTGAATAATGCCATCCTTGTGTAAGTCGGGCTACCTTAATTACCGCTTTAAGTGTATGATTAAACCGGTTAACAAAACATTAAGGGAGTCGATTTGGATGAAACACCACTGGAAATTCGGTCTAATCGCGGGTATGATGCTGCTTTTACCCCTAGCATTGGCCACAACCACGATCACGACTGCAAGTGCCGCCGCCAAAAATACGACGACTAAAACAGCTAAAAAAGCCAAGCCTAAGGCCAAGAAACATTACCTCATCGTCATGGGCCACGGTGCTGGTGATCCGGGTGCTCGCGGCAACGGGACGACAGAAGCGACCTTTTTACGCAAGCACATGCTGCCCCAATTACGGAAATACGCTAAGAAAGTTAAGGGGAGTACGATCACCTTCTACAATCCCAAAAAGAACCTGGTGAGTGATACCCTTTACCACCACAAAGGGTCTTATAAGATCAACAAAAAGGCGACGGTAATCATGTTCCACTTGGATGCTCCCGCCGGCCACGGTGGTCACGTCATTATCCACAAGAAGCACCCCACGAAGCGTGATCGGCGTTTAGCGAAAGTGATTAAAAAGTATGTTGGGCTGAACAAGGCCTACAACGGCTACAGCTACCGGACGAACCTTCGTAATTGCAACGTACTACGGCGCCGGGGGATTGATTACAGTTTAGTAGAATCCGGATTTATTACTAATAAATCCGACGTAAAGCACCTTAAGAAACACATGGCCAAGATTGCCAAGGCAGATATCGAAGCCATCACTAACGAACACATTAAATAAGCCACTGCTAGTTTAATTATTTGATTAAAGGTTGAAACTTTAAAAGGCTCTTTAAGGGCTGTGGCATTACGCTTGAACAATAGATAAACAGATAATTCCTGCCGCCTTGCCGTTCGCCAAATTTGAGCTGGAACGCTGTGGGGAGGACGGCTAGAGCCATAGAACGGTCTCTAGCCTCGCTTTGACCCGAAGAACACGTGTCAAAGTCGCCATTTACCAAGAAACCCACTTGGTAAAACCCACGGCTGAGCTCAAATTTGGCTCACTCACGGCTACGTGGTTGTTGTCAGCTACTATTGTCTAAATACTGACGTGCCAAGTGTTTAAACCAATTTGTTAGTCAAAGACTAGCTTAACCGGAGGAGGACAGAGGTGGAGCCAGCTGTGTCAACGGTGTTAGCCGATTCTCGGCTTACAGCGTGGGACGTGTTTGGAGATCGGTGAACTTCCGAGCTTCAAACCGAGCCGGAGGACCGCTTCTCAGGCCGCAGGCGATCCCCACAGCAGGCGGAATCTCTGCCCGGGTTTAGGCTATTTTTCAGACTAAAATCCCTGTCACTTCAGCGTTGATAATGATTTTAGTCCTTTCAAGTTATTTGAGTTAATCAGTATCACTCGAGGTTGGGATAAACATCCCAGCCTTTTTTCATAGCATCAATCCTGACTTCGTGACTCACGTTCACCTGTTACCCGTTTAATTCGGTCATTCAACAAATATTAGCATTATTAATCACTTTCATTGCCCCACCCCGATGGAGCTGTTATGGTAACTTTAGGCGCAGAGTGTCTCTTAAAAACTCTGCGTAATTACTAACCATTGGAGGTTCCATTATGACAAAAACTGCCGTTGTCCTTGGTGCCGGTTCTGGCTTTGGCCTCGCGATTGCACGAGCCTTTAGTCAGGCCGGCGTTCATCCTATTCTAGTTGCCCGTAACGCTCAGAAATTACAAACCTTGACCGAACAGCTCCACACAGAAGGCTTAATGGGCGATTGGATTGCCGCGGATGCGACTAATCCCGACCAGACGGCCAACATGTTTCAGCAGGTCATCCGTCAATTTGGCTCCCCCCAAACCCTCGTCTACAACGTGGCCGACACCACCCTCGATGATCCCCTCAACACCCCCATCACCGATATTCAGCAGCGCTTCACGACCAATGTCGTTGGCGCCATCATTGCTGGTCGCCAATTTCTCGACCTAACGACGCCCGATCTGCCACGCAATCTCCTCTTTACTGGTGGTGGCGCGGCCCTTCATCCCGATCACAGTACGACGACGCTTTCCCTGACCAAAGCTGCCCTCCGTAGCTACGTGCTTTCCCTCGCCGATGCCTTTCACGACACCGATACTTACGTCGGTCTCGTCACCATTCAAGGCATCGCCGGGACCAGTGAAGCCATGCGCCCCGCTAACGTTGCCCAAGTCTACGTTAAGGCCACGCAACAGCGCGATACCGCTGAGATTCTCTACCCAGCGACCCCCGTTAACTCCCCCTCAGAATTCGATCAGCTCCGCAAAGTGGTTGCCGATCCAGCTCAACTGCATGATTTCTTGAGCCAACATCCTACTGCCGCTAATTTTCTGCAAACCCATCCTGAATTCCTAGCACCAAACGTCCCCGATAAAAATTAGTTTAGAAAGTTTGCTACAAAACTTTCCGAAATAGCTCAGCTTTAGTCGCCCTTGACATCTCGTAAATTTCAATCTTGATTTTGACCGAATTTTATTGTGAATCAATTTGCAATTAATCGGAAAACGAGCTATAACGAAAGTGATTAATCAATGAACACGCGCGTTTAGTTTGATTACATCTTGCTCATTTTATAACAATCTGTGACTTTTTTCGTTTGCTATCCAGCTATATTCTTAGATATTGCATTGACCAATAAAGCCCTATTGGGAAAGGAAGTATTTCGTATTATGACACAGAACTCCGTTGCATTGAAACACTATCAAATGTACATTAACGGTGAATTCAGAGACTCCAAGTCAGGCAACCTGATCACCGTCATTAATCCAGCTACTGGTGAACCCATTTCCACCGTCCCTAGCGCAACGCTTGACGAAACCCGTGAAGCGATTGATGCCGCTTATGAAGCACAAAAGTCCTGGAAGAAAGTTCCTGCCGCAACCCGTGGCCAATACCTACACGATGTGGCGACTGAAATTCGCAAGGACGCCGATCATTTAGTTGCCATGCTCCAAGAAGAACAAGGCAAGATCAAGTCATTAGCCACCACTGAAATTCTCTTCTCCGCAGACTATTTCGATTACATGGCGAGTGCATCCCGGACTTATGAAGGGGAAATTCTTCAATCCGACAACGCCAACGAAAGTATTATGATCGACAAACAACCAATTGGGGTTGCTGCCGGAATCTTACCTTGGAACTTCCCATTCTTCCTAATTGCCCGGAAGATGGGGCCAGCTTTGGTCACCGGGAACACCATCGTAATGAAGCCAAGTACCGACACGCCTAACTTAGGTCTAGAATTTGCCAAGATCGTTGAAAAAGTTGGAATTCCTAAGGGTGTTGTTAACATTATCACCGGTCCTGGTGCCGTCATCGGGGACGAATTATCCAAGAACAAGAAGATTGGCATTATCAGTTTGACCGGTTCCGTTAACTCCGGGAAGCGTGTCATGGCTGCTGCTGCCACTCACATGGCTAAGGTTTCCTTGGAACTTGGTGGGAAAGCACCCGCTATCGTCTGCAAGGATGCTGACATTGATTTGGCCGTTCAATCCATCATCGACTCGCGGGTCGACAACAACGGGCAACTTTGCAACAACTGTGAACGGGTTTACGTTCAAGAAGACATCGCTGACGAGTTCACTAAGAAATTAGCCACTAAGATGGGCGAAGTTACTGTCGGCGATCCAATGAAGCACGAAGACATCGGCATGGGTCCACTGATCAACCAAGCTGCCTTGGATAAGGTATCTGGCATGGTCGATCGCGCCGTTGAAGCTGGCGGTAAGCTAGAAACTGGTGGTCACGTGGTTAAGATCGCTAAGGGCTTCTACTTCGAACCAACCGTTATTAGTAACGTCAAGCAAGATTCCGAAATTGTTCAAGACGAAATCTTTGGCCCAGTTCTGCCTGTCTTAACCTTTAAGACGTTGGACGATGCCATTGACATGGCTAACGACAGTGACTTTGGATTGACCTCATCCATCTTTACTGAAAATATCGATAACGCCATGCGGGCTTCCAAGGAACTTGAAGATGGTGAAACTTACATCAACCGCTTTAACTTCGAAGCCATGAATGGGTCTCACTCCGGCTGGAAGGAATCCGGTATTGGTGGTGACGATGGGAAGCATGGGATTGAAGAATTCCTGAACACCCACGTTGTCTACCTGCAAGGCCATCCTGAAAAGGCCAATGGTTAATCATAGTCCCGAAAAAAGATAATTCATGGTTGGATTATCTTTTTTCCTGTGGACGCTAGAAAATTAGTCTCACCTGATCGTCACAGAAGTGGCGTTTAACCGCGTCACAAGAGCTGGTGTGACGATATCCAATTTCACATAAGCGTGAGCTAATCTTTCTGTAAGCGTTTACAGTAATGACAATTTGTGTGATAATTAACTTGTACAATAACTTAAATTCAATTCGAGGTGCCGAAAATTATGAAGATTAAAGCTGCTGTTGTTGATAAACAAAATGCTGATTTTGACATTCGTGATGACGTCGAACTGGCTAAGATGGGCCCAGATGATATCCAAGTCCACATGGTTGCCAGTGGGATTTGCCACTCCGATGAAGCCCTGCGTACCGGGGTTGCGGTTATCGACTATCCAATTGTTCTGGGTCACGAAGGCTCTGGGATTGTCGAAAAAGTTGGGCCCGAAGTTACGCAATTTAAGCCCGGCGATCACGTTGTCTTGAGTTTCTACGGTTGTGGGAACTGCAAGAGCTGCTTGAAGGGGATTCCAACGCAATGTGAAAACTACGCTGCCAACAACCTTTCTGGGGTTCGTCCAGATGGGACGGCGCACTTCACTGAAAATGGTCACAAGGTGGCCGACATGTTTGACCAAAGTTCCTTCACTTCAACTACGGTGGTTCGTGAACGGAACGCCGTTAAAGTCGACAAAGACTTAGACTTGCGGGGCTTAGGTCCTCTGGGCTGTGGCTACGTCACTGGTTCTGGGACTGTTCTCAACACCTTAAAGCCAAAGCCTGGTGACACCATTGCCGTCTTTGGGACCGGTGCCGTTGGGTTGGCCGCTATGATGGCCGGCCGCATTTCCGGTTGCACCAAGGTCATTGCGATTGATATCGTCGACTCTCGTTTGGAATTAGCCAAAGAACTTGGCGCTACCGATGTCATCAACAGTAATAAGGTTGACGACGTGGTCAAAGCCGTTCAAGACATCACCGGTGGTTACGGTGTCAACTACGCTGTTGACACGACCGGGGTTGCTAGCGTGATCTCCAACTCCATCAATGCCTTAGCACAAGGTGGGACTTCAGCTGCCATTGCTGTGACGAACCACCACATTGACTTGGATACTTGGAATGACCTCTGTGTCAACGACAAGAGTGTCATTGGGGTCAACATGGGTGACTCCATTCCTCAAGTTGACATTCCACGGTTGATTGAATTTAGTAAATTAGGGATGTTCGACTATCAAAAGACTGAAAAGTTCTACAAGTTCAGTCAAATTAACGAAGCCAACGCCGACTCTGTCTCCGGTAAGACGATCAAGCCAGTCTTGATCATCGACGAAGACTACGTTCCCGGCAAATAAAGACTGAGTATTATCGAAAAAGCCCGGTAGACGGATGCAGTGACATCAGCCTGCTGGGCTTTTTGTGTACCCGCCGTTGACCTTGGCCGGGTTAACTTCTAGACTAAACTTAATAATTACAGTGGTTCTAACGTTGAGCAACTTGGTGGTTCCTTGCGCCTTACCGGTCAGCAGATATGGGCTGGATCGGTGCGAACACAACTTGAAGCCTCGAAAGCCCCGAGTCTACAAGCTTGGTTTTCTACTAAGCCAGTAAGAAATTCGCTTACTGACTAAGTAGAACGACGCGCCTGAGCCCATATCTACTGACCTCACGGCTGACACAGTACGTCTAGGCAACTGGAGTGATGACAGTTACAGTCATTCATTATCAATCGCAGCCCAAACGCAAAGTAGCCACAGCTCCCAACTATTGCTATGGTAGAACACAATCAAAGCCGGAGTATCGTTAATTTAGGCCTTGATTAACTCGTCACCGATCGTCTTTCGTACTCATCAAACTAGGAGGTTTCATGTTATGGCAACTCGCCAAACCGTCATTGATTACATCACGAACAACTACGCCGCCGAACCCGTCTACACGTTTAAAAAATTCCCTGACTACGCGACTTTTAAAACACCGCAGGGCAAGTGGTTCGGTCTACTCATGAACGTCCCGCAATCCAAGCTAGGCCTGCCTGGGACAGCAGAGATTGACGTCATTGACCTCAAGGTTGATCCCGAGCTTGCCGGCATTCTCCGCCAGAAGCCCGGCTATCTCCCGGCTTACCACATGAATAAAGAGCATTGGCTCACGGTTCTACTCAACGAGCAAACGGATGACGCCACGCTCAAGCAATTGATTGATGATAGCTACAACACCGTCAACTAATTATTAATAGTTAGACCGTGTTAAAAATTATTACCAGAGATCGAGAGGTGATGATCACCGACCAAAAAGCCCGCTAAACCCATCACCTGCGGCCTGGGAAACGGTCCTCCGGTTAAGCTAGTCTTTGATTATCAAATTCGTTTAAACATGAGATTCATTGGTATTTAACCAATGATAAATGCCACCTCCCGTGTAGCCGTGAGTGAGTCAATTTTGGGCTCATCCGTGGGATTTACCAAGCGTCTTTCTTGGTAAATGGCGACTTTGAGACGTGATCTTCGGCTCAAAGCGAGGTTCGAGACCGCTCTATGGCTCGGACCATCTTACCCACAGCGCTCCAGCCCAAAATTGGCGAACGGCAAGGCGGCGGCTTCAGCTTTTAATAATTAGTGCGCGCACCAAAATAATTTTAAATTGTCGGTTGACACTCACCTTTTTGCGGGGTACACTAGCCTCAATTCAATAAATCGTCCGAAACAAACCATTGAAGTGGAGATCAAGATTATCGTGCACGTCAAGAGAGTCGTCGTTGCTGAGAGTACGGCCGAACGCAGATAGTTAAATGGACCACCGAGGGCTTCCCCGAAATTTTGAGAGTACGGGAAGACGTGCGACATACGTCAGTTGTCAGGGAAATGTTAGTTTCCTGTGGAGAGGGATGGGGTCCGTCTATTTGACGACGACCCATCTAATTAAGGTGGCACCGCGGTTAAAACCGTCCTTAACACATTGGCTGTTGAGGGCGGTTTTTTGCATACTTTTAAGTTAACCGAGGAGGACACTCACATGATCAAACGATGGCAAAACTCAATGTTATTTCTAACCCAGACACTAACTAAATTTGGAGGAATACATCATGAGTTTATTAGATCACAAGAAAGCTTTATTACTTTGTACCGGGATCATCTTAATCGGCGGCGGGATCTTTGCCGTCACCGCCCACTCGAAAACAACTAAGACTACTGCAGATCAACACCTCAACTTATACCAGACCGCGACTATTTCCAGTCTCGACGTAGCCAAGATTACGGACAACATCTCTAGTAACGCGCTCAGTCAGGTCGGCGAAGGCTTGTATCGTCTAGATGCCAATAGCCAGGCCCAGAATGCCCTTGCCACCAAGACAACCGTCAGCGATCATGGTCACCAATACACCATCAACCTGCGTCACGACGGCAAATGGAGCAACGGCGATCCGGTAACGGCCCAGGACTTCGTTTACTCCTGGAGACGGACGCTGAATCCTAAGTCTAAGTCTGAATTTACCTATCAGTTTGCCAATATCAAGAATGCCAACGCCATCGCCGCCGGTAAGAAGTCGCCATCGACTCTCGGCGTGAAAGCCGTTGGCAAGTATCAGCTCAAGATTACGTTGAGTCAACCCGCCTCCTACTTCAAGAAGGTTCTGGCCAGCACAACGTACTATCCACTGGACGAAAAGGCAGTTAACAAATACGGGAGTAAGTATGGGTCATCCGCTAAAACAACCGTCTACAACGGCCCCTTCACGCTGACCAACTGGAGCGGTACCAGCGACAACTGGACCTTGAAGAAGAATCCGCGTTACGCTGATAAACGGGCGGTTAAACTCCAATCTATCAATTACAAAGTGATTAAAGATAACACGACGGCTTACAACTTATACCAGTCCAAGAAGCTCGACCAAGTTACCCTGAGCGGCGAACAGACGACGCAAAATAAGAACAACCCCGATCTCAAGTCCCTCGCTGCGGGTCGAATTGGCTTCATCCAATACAACGAGCACAATCGCATTGCTGCCAATAAAGACTTGCGGACGGCCATTTCACTGGCGATCAACCGGCAACAACTCACCTCAACTGTCCTGAAGAACGGGTCACTACCGGCCAAGACATTTGGCGTACGCAACATGATGAAGAATCCCCAGACCGGCGCTGATTTTACCGTCGATGCCAACCTCAAGGGCACCATGGATTATGCACCCAGCCAGGCTAAACACCTGTATCAACGGGCACTAAAACAGTTGGGCAAAAAATCCGTCACGCTGACCATCACCTGTGGTAACGATGACGCCAGCCAAAACATCGCCGAATTTGTTCAGAGTGCGATCACCAGCAAACTCGGAGCCAAAGTAGACGTCCGAGCAATGCCTTTCCCATCCATGCTCAGTAACGTTTCCAAGGGGAACTTCCAACTTAACCTGACCAGCTGGGGCATGGATTATGCTGACCCGATTCAATCGCTTCAAATCCTCCAATCAACCAACAATTCCAACATGGGCCACTACAACAGCAAGACCTATGACGCTGACCTTCAGGCAGCTGACGGCCGCGATGCGTTGAACAAGACCGCCCGGTACCACGATCTCGTCAAGGCCGCCCAAACGGCCCTCAAGGATCAAGCCGTGACGCCGTTATATGAAAGTCGGACTAGCAGTCTGGTCAACCCCAAGGTTAAGGGCGTTGTCTATAATAAATTTAATGGAGACGCTGACTACCGCAATGCTTACGTTGCCAACTAACTCTTTCTTTGCAGTGATGGTCAAAAACGGTATAATTAAATCAGGAACTTAATTACACGTTTTCATAACTCGGGTTGGCCGCTGAAAACTTTCGTGACGGTCCTGCCTCAGGGTTAAAACGTCACAGAAAGGTCTCAGAAGTTATGGAGAGTCAATCAGAAAAGACGCCACTGCGGCATAATCACTATCCCACTACCGAAGCGGAGTATGAAGCAGAGTTAACTGAAACGGAAGCGGAGTTCGAGGAACAACTAGAAGAAGTTGAAGAAAAGGTCCACGGCCAAGTTCAACGCTACCTCCTCTTTGGGGCGCTGACGGTGGTTGTCAACATTGCCTTATTCTACTTTCTCTCCCACACGCTGGGCATTGAATACCAATTAGCCAACTTTATTGACTGGGTTTTGGTGGTTCAAGGGTCCTTCTGGTTGGACCGGACTTTTGTCTTCAAGCACAAGTCCAATACGCCTTTCCGTGAGATGGGAACCTTTTACAGCACGCGGATTGCGACCTACCTTATTGAATTTGTCCTCCTATGGTTAGGGATTTCTGTGATGGGCGCCAACGGCACGATCACTAAGATCATTGGTCACGCGGTGGCCGTTACCGTTAACTACTTCCTATCAATGAAGGTTGTCTTCAAGCACAAGCCAGCCAAGGAAGCCACCAAGTAAATCAACATAAAGCGGTCATCTCGCTGGAGACGGCCGCTTTTCATTTTAAATAAAGGTTGGAACTACTCATGTCACTCGCACTATTCCTTACCAGTATCGGGATCTTCTTCGTCACCGACACGGATGATTTAATCGTCCTGTTGTTGCTCTGGCTCGCTGCCAAAGGCCGCGCCCAACGCCGTGCCATTATCATCGGCCAGTATTTGGGCATCACGACCTTAATTCTGGCCGCCTGGATTATCAGTCGGGGAATGCTTCATTTTAATATCACCCACTGGACCCACTGGCTGGGGCTGGTGCCCTTCATTCTCGGCCTGACGGGACTGATTAATTGGTGGTCGACGCGGCACCGGCACACGCCCCCACGCCTAACCCAGATCGTCAGCCTACCCGTCGTCTGGTCACTGACCATTGGTAACGGTGGCGACAATCTCAGCATCTATATTCCCTTCTTCACGCGATTAACCCTCACGGAATTTGGGGCCGTCTTGCTGGTCTTTCTAGCAATGATTGGCCTCTGGTTGTGGATCAGCCAGCGGTTGGCCCGCTCCGCGTCAGCGACGGCCTTCTTTGCACGGTTTGGCGCTTGGCTGTCACCGCTGCTCTTTATTCTGGTTGGTCTGATCATTCTCTTTTAAAATGTTTCATGTGAAACAAAACGGTTCGCCCGACAGTCTCATCTGTCGCGGCGAACCGTTATTTTTTATCATGTTTACCAGAACAATTGCCCCGCCTGCCAGAGGAGATAGCCCCCATAGAGCATGACCACAATTCCGGAAAGAATGTTGACCCACAACATTAACTTCTGCGGGAGCCGTTCCTTTAACAAGCCTAGCACCAGCGTGATTCCCGCAAACCAGATCGCCGTGGCCGTCACCACCCCGGTGATAAACGGCAAGACTTCTCCGTCAGCCAAGGTACTGCGCAAGGCGCCAAACATCAGGCTCGTGTCGATGATCGCCTGCGGATTGGCCCAGGTAACTACCCAGGCATTGGCCAGCGACTTGCCCATGGGCATGGCTTGACTGGAACTGGCCAAGCGAAAGCTACTGGCCGAGCGCAGGATGCCAAATCCAATCCACAGGACCAACAGTCCCCCAACCAACATGATCACGAGCTTCACGATTTCGTGGGACCCAATCAAGGCGCCCATCCCAAAGAACGCGGCCAACGTCAATGCCGTGTCGGCAAACCAAACCATCACGGCCACAATACCAGCCCGCGATAGTCGTTGATTAATGGCGTTGTTAAATACGAATAAATTTTGCATCCCGATTGACGAGACTAACGCGATACTTAATAACAGCCCGCGGAAAAACATCGACATAAACTTATATTCCCTTCGTTTCGTTCTATTTTAAGTGCACTATTTAAAGATGATACACCACCTGAATAAAAAAAGCAGCCCCAATGAGCTACTCCTGTCCCACGATTCAGTGTTCGGCCATTACTAAACCCAATCTTGGCCCGTGAAGCCCGTCTTATCCGCTGCTGTGATTGGCCGAATGACTTGGCACGGATTACCCGCCGCAATCACATTTGCCGGAATGCTGTGCGTCACGACGCTATTGGCCCCGATGATGGTGCCATCGCCGATCGTGACGCCGGGCATAACCGCAACGTTAGCCGCCAACCAGCAGCGATTGCCAATCGTAATCGGCTTAGCGATACAGCCACCCGTTTGCCGTTCGACTGGATCAAAGAGGTGATTGCTGGTATACAGCCCCACTCGTGGGCCAAACAAGACGTCATCGCCAATCGTGATCCGGCCACCATCCAACATGGTCACGTCATAATTGGCGTAGAAGTTCTGCCCCACGTGAATGTTCGCGCCGAACTCACAGCGAAAATTAGGGTTGACCACCGGATTGGCCCCGGCACTCCCCACTAAAGCGGCAAAGAGCCGGGCCCGTTCGTCCGAATCATCAGTCGCATTCAAGACATTCGTTTCAGTCGTTGCGCGATCTCGGGCAGCGATCAGCACGGGATCAAGGTCATCATACGGTTTACCCGTTGCCATATAAGCAAACTTTTCTGGTAAGTTCATCAGCGCCACTCCCTTTTACAGCCCATCATACAGGTTCTAAAAAAGCGGCGCAACTCGCCTCACTCTTCCAAAGTCCCCCGTAATACCGCCAATACCTGAGCTTGCGTCGGCGTCAAGACGTGCGAGGTCCGATATGCAATGCTCGAAATAAACTCGGGCTGTTCATCATCCAGCAAATCCAAGCGCACGACATCACTGCGCCGCTGATCGACCAATCCCGTGAGATAAGTCACGCCGACATTTTCCGCCACTAGATTCATAATAATGTGGGTATCTCTGGCGCGAAAGACCACGTCGGGCCGAAAGTGATTGCGCCGCGCTAGCTGATTAAAGGCCGTATCGTGGATAAAGCTGTTATTAAAGAGCACAAACTTTTCGTGGCGTAACTCGCTGAAATAAATCCGTTTGCGCTTCGCTAGGGGATGGCGCGCTGAGACAAAGATATTGAATGGTTTGCGGTCAAATTCCTCGGCGACCAACGTTTGATACGCCAACGGTTCCGTTGACCCCAGCAAGGCCAAATCCACTTGCCCATCGCGCAAAGCATTCCGTAACCAAATAGAGCCGCCATCGATCGTTTCGATATTTTCCAGCATCCCTTGTGCCTGCAAATGAGCGGCCACCCGTGGAAAGTAATGATTCTCAATAATTGGCGGTAACCCCAGGACTGTTCGTCGTTGGGTGAGTCGGTTAATCTCTTGGTGCGCCAAGTCCAGTCGCCTTAGAATTTCAGTGGCGTGAACGGCCAGCTGCTCGCCACTAGCGGTGACCGTGAGATCGTGATGGACGCGATCCCGTAGAAATAATTTAGTCGCAAATTCCGTCTCTAATCGCTTAATCGCCGTGGTAATCGTAGGTTGGGTGACGCCAAATTCTGCAGCAACTTGCGAAAAGTTTTTCAACTTAATTAAGCGGTCAAAATATGCTAAATCTTTGGTGTTCATTTTAAAATCCCCCTATGACGGTCTTGATAGGCCCATTATAAATTATTTTTATAACGACTGCCAGATTTGACTATGCTTTTTATCACCGTCTATAGTATGACTTGTAAAGTTAATCATGACTTGGAGGGATTTCATTTATGACCACAACCACTGCTTCAATCTTAAATAACCCATTTTTAAACAAAGGCACCGCGTTCACTCAGGCGGAACGTCAAGCCCTTGGCTTAGTCGGCACGTTACCTAGTCACGTTCAAACACTAGACGAACAGGCCACTCAAGCCTATGCGCAATTCCAAAACAAACCCAACAACCTCGAAAAGCGGATCTTCCTGATGTCCCTGTTTAATGAAAATCGGACGCTTTTCTTCCGCCTGATGGATGATCACGTGGTAGAATTCATGCCAATCGTCTACGATCCAACCGTAGCTGATTCCATTGAAGAATATAGCCACCTCTTCACTGACCCCCAAAACGCTGCGTTCATCTCCGTTGATGACCCCGACAATATCGAGGCTTCCCTGAAGAACGCCGCTGATGGCCGCGACATTCGTTTAGTTGTCGTTACTGATGCTGAAGGAATCCTTGGCATGGGCGACTGGGGCGTTAACGGTGTCGACATTGCCGTGGGTAAGTTGATGGTGTACACCGCCGCAGCCGGCATTGACCCGGCACAAGTGCTCCCCGTCAGCATCGACGCTGGGACCAACAATGAAAAATTATTGGCAGATCCCCTCTATTTAGGGAATCACCACAAGCGCGTCTCTGGCGATCAATACTACGACGTCATCGACCGCTTCGTTACCGCAGAACAGAAGCTATTTCCGGAATCACTCCTGCACTGGGAAGACTTTGGGCGTTCCAACGCGCAGGTCATCCTCGATAAGTACAAGGATAAAATTGCCACCTTTAACGATGATATCCAGGGAACTGGGATGGTCGTTTTAGCCGGGATTCTCGGTGCTTTGAACATCTCTAAAGAAGACATCAAGGATCAAAAATTCGTCACGTTTGGTGCCGGGACTGCCGGCATGGGAATTGCCAACCAAATCCTAGACGAATTGAAGCGGGCCGGTCTCTCCGAAGACGAAGCTCGCAAGCACTTCTATGCCGTTGACAAGCAAGGCTTGCTCTTCAATGACACGCCAGACTTAACTGCTGCCCAGAAGCCATTTACGCGTGATCGCGCTGAATTCGATAACGCCGACGACTTGACCAATTTGGCCGCGGTCGTTAAAACCGTGCACCCAACCGTATTAATCGGAACGTCCACGCAACCGGGCACCTTCACCGAAGACATCGTCAAGGACATGGCCGCTCACACGGAACGTCCCATCATCTTCCCCCTGTCCAACCCTACCAAGTTAGCCGAAGCAACCGCCGCTGACCTGATCAAGTGGACCGACGGTAAAGCGCTGATCGCGACGGGAATTCCCGCTAGTGACGTTGATTACAAGGGCACCACTTACCACATCGGCCAAGGCAATAACGCGCTGATGTACCCCGGCCTGGGATTCGGCTTGATCGCTGCTAAGGCGAAGGTCTTAAACGGCGAAACGCTCTCTGCCGCTTGCCACGCCTTGGGCGGTATCGTGGATACGACGCAACCAGGCGCCGCTGTTTTACCACCCGTTTCTCAACTGACCGAATTCTCACAAAAGTTAGCTGAAATCGTGGCGCAAAGCGTCGTTGACCAAAAGCTCAACAAGGAACCCATCGCCGACGCCAAGCAGGCTGTCGCTGAGATGAAGTGGGTCCCCGCATACCAAAACATTGATTAACCATTAACCAAAATCACAGTATGATCCTTGTGCCAGCAGGAGTTGGCTCTCTCAATTCCTGCTGGCACAAGTCATTCATAAGCATTGCATCCTATTTAATTGTGTCATTCATTTTAATTAATACTTTACCGTACCAAACATAAGAGAAAGAAGGCTGTCCCTCGTGGCTGTTTTATGGAATTCAATTCAAAGTGTCCTCGTCGTGGTCCTCATCATGATCCTTGGCTTCGTCCTTCGTCGCCAAGGCTGGTTCGATGACCAATTTGGCGGAACAATTTCTAAGTTTATCAAAAATATCGCACTACCCGCATCAATCTTTGTCTCCGTGTTGAGTCGCTTGACCCGCGGACAACTGGTTTCCTTTTCAGGTTACCTCGTCTATGCGTTTCTCGCGGTCATTATTGGCTATATCATTGCCTTCGGTTTAGTCCGAATCATGCACGTCCGGCCCGGGCGCAAAGGGATCTTCATCAACGCCATCGTCAACGCCAACACGATTTTCATTGGTTTACCCTTGAACATTGCGCTCTTCGGCGATCAAAGCATGACGTACTTTCTGGTCTACTATATCGTCAATACCGTCTCGACTTGGGCCTTCGGGGTCTTCTTGATTTCCAACGACGATCCTACCAAGCCGAAGGAAAAGCACCACAACCACATTAATTGGAAGAAAGTCATCCCCATGCCGTTAGTCGGCTTCCTGGTCGCATTAGTCTTCCTGTTGCTCAACATCCCCGTCCTCAAGGTCAGCTTTATTAATTCCACGCTGACTTACGTCGGTGACCTGGTGACGCCACTATCCTTAGTCTACATTGGGATTGTCTTGGCCGACGCCGGCTTGAAGAGTATTCACTTCGATCGCGATACGATCGTTGCCTTGCTGGGCCGATTCGTCCTCTCGCCAATCCTGATGGTCGGAGTCTTACTGGCCGCCGGGCACTTCGGGGCGACGTTCCCAACGATGGCTTCTCAAACGCTGATCGTCCAATCCGCTACGCCAATGTTAGCGGTACTGCCAATCCTTGCCAATGAAGCCCACGGTGATGTCGAGTACGCCACCAATGTGGTCACGACCAGTACCGTCCTGTTCATTGTTGTGGTACCAGTCCTGATGTCGTTGATTCAATTTATCTAGTGACTCACGAACCACTATCGTTAACTTTTAAAGAATAAGATTTTACGAAATAGAACACTTCCTGGCTGACCAAGCCGACGAAGTGTTCTATTTTTATGCGAAAATTCGTGAATCTCACGAGCGCTTTCAGTAACACACAAATAGCGGCGCATCCAACTAAGCCGCGCCGCTATTTGATCACTAAAAAATACTGCTGGCTCCCTTTTAACCTTTTAAGAGGGCTAGCAGTATTTTTGTATCCGATTCAATGACATATTCAACGGCAATTGCTTATAGTTGGTTGCCGCTAGTACTTAGTGTCATGGCTTAAAGTGGTAATAGCCGAAGGTATTTGTAATGGCTCACTTGTTTAACAAGCAACCTAATCCTGTGCGTGGACATCAAATGCACCTAACAGCTGCTCTTCAATGCCTGGTGCATCAGGATTATGGCGGCCTTTTCCTGTATCAAGCAATCGCAATTGATCCATCTCATCCGAGGTTAATTCAAAGTCAAAAATCTCTTGATTGCTTTTAATTCGGGACTCATGCACCGACTTAGGAAAGACGATAATTCCCTCTTGATGCTCAAAGCGTAGAATGACCTGCCCAGCGTCCTTACCATACTTTTCGGCTATGCGCAAAATGGCAGGTTCTTTCAATAAAGCCGTATTTCCCTGTCCAAGCGGGGCCCATGCTTCCAAAGTCACACCATCTGCTGCCATCAGCTTCCGTAACTCATGTTGCTGAAAATAGGGGTTAAATTCAACCTGATTGACTGCCGGTACCGTATCAAAACTGGGAATGACCTGTTGCCAAATCTTAGGCGTCATGTTCGACACACCAATCGAACGAATCTTGCCTACTGTCTTGGCTTCTTCCAGTGCTTGCCAAGCCTCGGTAACTTTACCATAAGGTTGGTGAAGCAAATACAAGTCAAGATAATCTAGTCCTAGTTTCCGTAACGAGTTGTCAATCGCTTTTTGGGCATCTTGATACGCATAGTCTTGTAGCCAAAGCTTTGATGTGACCCAAACCTCATCACGAGCAAGGCCGCTGTCACGAATCGCCTGACCAACTTCTTGCTCATTGAAATAGGCAACAGCTGTATCAATATGCCGGTAACCGGCCGCCAACGCTTTCTTAACCGCCTGATAGGTTGACCCATCGGCTGGAATCTGAAATGTGCCAAATCCAAATGAAGGAATTTCCTGACCATCGTTAAGTTTAAAATTAGGAATGCTTGTTTCGTTCATTTGCTCCATTCTCCTTTATAAAACCTCTTTAAGATTAGCGTTTAAGCATACAAATACATGCGGTCTCTAACGGGATGCTCAATAAGTCGTCACGACGGCCGCCACGATTTGCCACTTACCCTCAACCTTGCTGACCGTCATCACCGTGTTCAACGGCCATTCATGTTGCCGGCTTCCGTGAATGCTGGCCACAACGCGGTTTTGCCCGGTGACTTGCCAGCCATCCGCCGTCGCTTCCATCGTCACATGATCTTCCACCGATGAGAAATAGCGCATCGTGCCTTGTTTGATTTCACGTAACCACTCGGCGCGGGGCTGAACATAGCCCGTCATATGCGTCAACGTAAAGGTTGGTGCCAACAGCTGATCCAACGTCACGGTATCGTCTGCTGCCATCGCCGTATTGAAGGCACGATACAAGTTTAAAATTTCATCGTTCATTCATCGGACTTCCTTTCAGAACATCAAACGCCTCATTATTTCCGGTTAATGCCCAAACTATCACGAGAACCCAACGTCTCATCGTGAGCCAAGCGGACCACGAGATCCGCAATACTCTGGCGTGAAACGTCATGACCACCAAAAGGTTCCCCCTTCTTGGTCACTTGGTAATCCGTGTCACTGCCATTGTCAAACCAGCCCGGACGAATCACGGTGTAGTTGAGATCAGACGCCTCAACGACATCAGCGGCCGCACGATAACCTTGTAACATGGGATTGTTGCGCAGGTTACCACTGGCACCCAGACTTGCTGGAATTTCGTTATAAATTCCCATCGAGGCGATAAACAAGAGGCGTTGTACGCCCGCCACGTCCATGGCAGCTACCAGGCTCTTCGCCATACCAGATAAGTTTCCACTCAACGCTGCGAAAACCACGTCTTGCCCACGCAATGCCGTTTGCAACGTCGCTTCATCGGTCACACTGCCAGCAATTGCCTGTTCACGATCGGATAAACGGCCTAAACGGTCCGTGTTCCGGGCCATTAAAGTCAGCTGATCATCCGTGTGATCCAAGAAATATTGCCGCGTCACACTGCCGACTGACCCCGTTGCACCAATAATTAAAACGTTTGTCATGATTCATTTCCTCCGTTCATTTTTGAATACCGTTAGTATAGCCCCTTGCAGTAACTTCAAGGCAAGGTTTATTTAAAATTAATCTACTTTTTTATTTTGACCGCCGCTCACCCGGTACGATCAGCACGACAGCGGCAATCAGCGCGACCAGCAGTAAACCTGCTCCAACTAATATTGCGTGCTGAAAGCCTTCAACGTGACCACCAAATAGATCTTGGGTCGTCACCAGAATCGACAGGCCAACTGACCCCCCAATCTGATGCATGACGTTAACCACGCCAGAGGCAGCACCCGCGTCGGCTCCTTGGGTATGCGCTACGCCGGCTGCGGTAAAGGGACTTAACGAGAATCCCTGGCCGATTCCAATCACGACCATGGGCGCAGCAATCCCCCACCAGTAGCCAACAGACGAGGTGAACCCGCTTAACCACAACATCCCCACTGCGGTTAACGCAATGCCCGCTACCAGCAAGCCACCATTGCCCCATTTGGCAGTCAGTCTTGCCACCTGTAACGCTACGATAAAGTTAACGATGGTCAATGGGAAGAAGGCCACCCCTGCCATCAACGCACTAAAGCCTAATTGATTCTGCATCAGTTGCGGTGTGATAAACCAAAAGCCCATCATGGCGCCTAAATACAGAAAACGGCCAATATAAGCGCCGATTCGTTCGCGATCAACAAATAGTCGGAGTGGCATGATGGGTTGGGCTGTCCGACGTTCTTGATAAATAAACCCTGCCAAGCTAATCACGGCCACTACCAAGGCAAGTAGCCGCGCCTGATTCCCAATAATGCTGTAAACTAAGGCACTCATCCCCACCAAGGAGCTAAGCGTCCCCCACCAATCCAGGCGGCCGCCCTGGCCATGATCCAACCGTAAATGTTTAGCGGCCAGATAAAACATCCAGATACTAATCGGCACGTTCATGAAGAATCCCACGCGCCAAGTCAATAGACTAGCAAAGACGCCACCAATGACCAGACTAACACTAGCACCAATCCCGGCCATGGCGCCATAGTAAGCAATCGCTTTGACACGTTCGGCCCCTTCATAGGTGTCCATCAAAATTGCCAGGGTTGTCGGTGCTAAAATGGCTGACCCAATCCCTTGAAAAGCTCGTGCTGCGATAATCATGGGGGCATTAACTGCCAGTCCAACTAGCAATGACCCTAAACCAAAGATTATCAATCCCAATTGAAAGACGCGCCGCCGACCAAATAGATCTCCAGCACGACCGCCCAACAATAGGAAACCACCAAAAGTTAGTGAATACGCACTGCTAACCCAGGAAAGTGTCGCCTGGTTAAGTGCCAAGTCATGCGCAATCTTAACGGTTCCCGTAAAGATAATTGAATTATCCAGGAGAATCATAAAGTAGCTCATTAGAATAACCAACAGAATCCAATCAAACCTTTTTCGTTGTGCCATGTCATTACCTCTCGTTCTTCAAGTGAATGATTAGGAGTTTAGACCTTCATCTGTACTTCAAGGCAAGACTTATTTTTCACTTTTTAAAAATACTTGTTAGTTATTAGACGGGCATTAGTTATTAATAATAAAAGAGGATGTTCACCTCACGCAAACATCCCCAGTTATCTTTCAATCTTAAATGTTACCGATCAATCACGAGTAGTGACTTGATCGCTTTCCGCTGATCCATGGCGGCGTAAGCATCTGCCACATGGTCCAAATCAAATCGCTGCGTGAACACCTTCCCGGGGTGAATGTCACCCTTTAAAACGGCCGCCAATAGCACGTCGCGATCATAAGTCGTCACTGAGGCAATGCCGCCGCGTAGGCCAATATTCTTCCAGAAGAGCTGGTTCGTATTCATTTCCGCCTTCTGAGGAACACCGACTCGGCCGACGACCGCACCAGCCCGGGCAACTTTAACGGCCGTGTCCACAGACTGAGCCGTACCAACACATTCCAACACAGCGTCGGCACCCGCACCGTCAGTCAAGTCCATCACGCGTTGAACCGCTTCATCGCCACGCTCAGCTACGATATCCGTGGCGCCAAATTCTTTGGCTAAAGCCTGACGATCCGCATGCCGACTCATGGCAATAATTCGTTTAGCACCACGAAGTTTAGCTGCGATGACGCCGCAAAGGCCCACAGCGCCGTCACCCATGACGACCACCGTATCACCGTCCTTGACTTCAGCAGTTGCCGCTGCGTGGTAACCCGTTGCCATGACGTCAGCCAATGTCAACAGGTCATTGAGTTGTGCATCTGAGTAGTCACTAGGTTGGCCGGGAACCTTAACCAGCGCCCAGTCAGCGTTCTTAAATCGTAAGTATTCGCCTTGGTAGCCAACAATCTCATCATCGGTCCGCGCGTTTTCACAATTCCCATCAAAACCTGCCAAGCAAGCCGCACAGTGACCGCAGCCGTGAGTAAACGGCGCAATCACAAAGTCACCCGGTTTCACATTGGTGACGGCACTACCCACACTTTCGACAATCCCAATGGCTTCGTGCCCCACTGGCGTATTCTTCTGCCGATCATTAATGCCACGGTACCACCACAGATCGGAACCACAAACACAGGCACGGACAATCTTTAACACGGCATCCGTTGAGTTCTTGACCGTTGGTTTAGGTAATTCTTGTGCTTCAACTTTTCCTGGTTCAACAAAGACTGCTGTTTTCATTTCATTAACCTCCACTACTTATTCGATAATTTCTGCCACCACTTGGCCACCGCTTGATCCGCCTGTGCCAGCTCACTAGCCGCGACACCTAAGCCAGTAGCGACCGGTAAATTCGGGACTAACTTCGCAAAATCAGCCTCATACTCACCCGGTGTGCCCGCATCCGTATAGAATGGCGCCACCGTACCGCGATACCCCTGCAATTGCTGCAAGAATGACCGCACTGGCGTCGCGACCTTAGCTGACCATACCGGCCCACCGATTAACAGCAACTGATACTGATCTAGTCGCGGCCACTCACTGGTTAGCGTTGGTAGCTGGTCACTTGCTAGCTGTTGATTCGCAACATCGGCGGTCGCATACATGTCGTTCGGAAACGTTCCTGCCGCCACGGTTAAATCCAGTCGATCTGCGCCAGTCGCCCGTTGGATCGCCGTCGCCAATTGCGCCGTATGGCCAGACCACGAGTAAGCCACGATTAAGACATTTTCTGCCATCTAAATCCCTCCATCACTATTTGCCTCATTAGACCCAGTTTAGACCTTGAAGTGGACTTTAAGGCAAGCTCTTTTTCCAAAATAAAAACACTTGGCCATCTTGGGCACAAGTGCTGATTGATCACCGGTAAACGGGGGTGTCACCATCCGTTCCGGCTTTGGCAATGCCTAAACTACTCCGACTATGAGACGTTGGCTGCTTCACAATCCCGACGATAAGATCGGCAATACTCTTTCGGGAAATCGTCGTTCCCTTAAAGGTTTCCCCTTTCTCCGTCAGCTCATAATCGACTTCATCGTTATTCGTCATATAGCCAGCCCGAATAATCGTGTAATTCAACGGTGATGTTTCGATTAACTTAGCGGCGCGCCGGGTGTCTTCCATCACGTCGTGGCCGATGGATGCTTCCAACCAAGCATCAAATTTAGCGGGCAATTCATGATACAGCCCCAACCCCGTGATGTAGATCAACCGTTGAACACCCGTCTCTTCCATAGCGCGAACAATGTTCTGGGCCATGGGTTCAAAGCGACCACCGAGATCGGCCAATACTAAATCCTGACCGGCCATCGCGGCCTTCAGCGTGGCGTAGTCATTGACATCACCCTCGACCACCGTTTCACGCGCAGCCGTCACATCCTGCAAGCGACTAGCTCGCCGCAGATAGAGGGTTAACGCCGCATCAGTTTCCGTCAATAACCGCGCACGGACCAACTGGGCAATTTGCCCGTGGGCACCAAGAATTAGAATTTTCAAAATAAGACCCTCCTTAAATTATCTAAATCTGAGTCTAAACCTTAGAGTAGACTCGAAGGCAAGCATAAAATGCGTTAGACCATCCGACTATACGGATCAACCACCAAGGCTTCAGACATCAAGACCTCGGTGTAAACGTCATGTAGTAAGGCCACGTCCACGACATGCTGTCGGGCTTGCTCAGTTAAAAACGCCCTTTCACTGGCAAATGCTTGCATCATTGCCCAACGTTGGTCACGACTTTGCAAAAAGTTAATGGCTTCACGGTGACTGATAATTCCTCGCCATCGCCGTAAATACGAGCGTAACGGATTCGTCTTAGTCTGGTCTTGCAGATCATAAACGACTAACCGCTTAACCGCTGCCGGTAAATCCAATTCCTGAACACGCTGAATCCCAACGGCCGTCATTTCTTGTCGAATTCGCGCCAGAATTTCATCTTTGACCAGCGCATCCCCATCTTGAGGCAGCAACCATCTAAATAATATTGTTGGAACCAGCATACTCAGCACAATCACAACCGTTTCCACTAAAATCACTTGACGAAACCAGAACGTTGACACCATGCCAGCAATTGAGAAGGTCATGGCCAGCGTGACTGTCCCATGGACGCCACCCAAAGCAAAGACCCAGCTGTTTAGCCACTGACGTTTCATGGCAAAACCATAAGCGTAGACTAACCGACAGATGAGTAAGCCACCGTATATCATTAAGCCAAGCCACAACCAATCCAACGATTGGAACATTTGCTGATGCTGACTCTGGACAATCCGTTCCAGACTAATTCCCAAGATGACAAAAACGCCACCATTTAGAATTTCAGAACTAAAATTCATGAGCTGCGTCCCCAGATACATTTGCCGGGGTGCCGTGAACCGACTACTATTTGCTTCCCCATTGTGAATGAGGCCCGCCACAACGACCGCAATAATTCCCGAAACATCTAGCCGCTCGGCCACCAAATAAATAATGATCGGCGTTAGTAAATAAACCAGGGTTTGTGACGAAATGACATTTCCTTCCGTACGGACGAGCGCTTGCCGGAAGAGCATAAATGCTACCGCCAAAATACCGCCCACAAAAGCACCGCCCAAAGCTGATACTAAGAGCTTGACTAAATTCTGTCCGAATGAAAATTCACTGGTCTTAACCCAGATTAGTCCCGCCTGTAAGAGGATTAAACCAGTCGCATCATTGAACAATGATTCCATCTTTAACTGGTCGCCCAACCGCTGGCTGATTTTACGGCCAGTAATGACCGACTCGAATGCCGTCGCATCCGTTGGCGTGCTGATAGCGACCATGACTAACGCCAATGGTAGACCTACCGCAAATCCCTGATGAACGCCCACTGTGACAACTATTGCGGACACAATCGCCAAAATAAAGGCCGTGCCGAGAATACTGGGAATCCCCTTGCCAACCTTAACCATCGGCGTTACTTGACCCTCAAAGAACAAGAGTGGCGCTAAAATTAACATCATGAAGATGTCATTTTCAAAAGGTAAAACTAACTGATTTAGACTAGGCATTAAGGCAACGACAATCCCCGCACCTAATGCTAAATAATTCTTTGAAATTGGCACCCACTGCGCCAATAGATTCGCCATTGCAACGGTCACTAACAAAATAAAGGTCGATACAAAAAACGCCATTCTGTTATCCTCCAATTTGTTTACTGAAGACCCAAAGGGAGATCAGCAAGTCTGATCTCCCTTTGCATTCATCCTTATAATGACGGAAGTTCTTTTCAAACACAACGGTTACACGCTATAACTGTTAACGACTCAGTGAATATCCGTCTCATCATTTTTCGCATCGCTTTCACGATCAACCTTCGCTGCATGTTGCTTTTCCAACTCGCGCAGCTCCTCTTCCGTTTCCTGCATATGATCATAGAAATGGTTGAGCTTATAGTTCAAATGGTCAATTGCGGCTTGCAGGTCATCTCGCTTTTCTTCCATTACTGCTAACTGTTCCTGCAACAATGCTTTTTGTTCTTTGGTATTGTCTTCCTGCGCATCGAAGAGCTCAATGTAGCGCCGTAAATTTTCAATACTCATGCCGGCTGCCCGCATCTGCGTGACAAACTTAATTCGCCGGATAATCCGGGTATCAATATCCCGATTACCTACCTCAGTTCGATCGATTGGCGGAATCAAGGATTCCTTTTCATAGTAGCGAATGGCGGCAGAGGATACCCCCGTTTTTTCACTAGCTTCTTTAATATTCATTTCGTTTCACTCCCTAACAAATTAATAGACTGGTCGGGTTTGCCCCTCAGTATCAGGATCTGCTATCCCAATACTATCACGACTGTACTTACTTGGGTCAGCAATAATGGCTAACACAACATCTGCGATACTTTGGCGGGACCCCGAAACACCATCATATGGCTGATTGCGGGTCGTGACGGTATATTTGATGGCCCGATCATTGAGCCACGGCAACCGTAACGTCGTGTAATCTAATCCTGAATCAGCCAATAGCTCATCGGACTTTCGCGCTGGTACCATGCCATCACCGATCATCTCAAGGTTCCAGCGGCCGAATTCACCACCGACTTCATCATACAGGCCTAAAACATTCGTAAAGATCACGCGGGATACTTGATTGGCCTGCATTCCCGCAATAACATTCTTCGTCAACCGATTTTGCCGGTCATGATCGACCACGGCGACAAATACTAAGTCTTGGTCAGCCATCGCAGCACGCACGGCCTCTGGATCAGTAATATCTCCTTCCACCAATGTCACCCGCGGATTGGATTGTAAATCAGCTAACCGCTCAGCATCTCTGAGGAAGAGGGTCAGCGATACATCAGCAAAGCGGTCCTCTGTTAAAATCCGCTGTTCAACAATTCTTGCGATTTGGCCATTCGCTGCTAAAATCATTACTTTTTTTGTCATGACTAAGACTCCTTTGTCTGTGTTAACCAGCGTTTAAAATCACTGGTCGTGTGTTCTAATTCCACATCGTGAATACTATAGTTAGGCAGAATCGTGGTGCTGTCTGGCGTTAGGCGTTCCAATACCTGCTGAGTATCACCCGATCCATACCCAGCATTAGTCGAGAACGACGCAACTCTTTTACCAGCCAACTGATTGCCAAACTGAATTAAAAACTGACGCATTGGGTTAGCCGGCGTCATCGCCCAGATCGGATGGCCCAATAAGATGAGATCATACTGGCTTAAATCTGGGAGGTCAGTCACCCTTAGTGGCGGCCAAACTTGCCGCTCACGTTCCGCCGTTGCCCGTGTAACACTAGCTTGGTAATCGCTAGGATATGGCCGAGCGACCACTAGCTCGTAAAGGTCAGCTTGCAGATAGCGTTGGGCCAATTCTGCCTGTGCTTCTGTATTTCCACTTCGAGAAAAGTAAATAATCAAAGTTTTCGCCGTCGTCGTTAACTGCCGGCTTGGTTGTTGCTCCCGATTGGTATCTTGCCCATCAGACCGAGCTCCACGCCCTTTCGGTAAACGTTTCGTCATGGCTCGTTACTTCCTTTCTGCTCACTCGAATGACCTTAGGTTAAACCTTCATGTACACTTCAAGGCAAGAGAAAAGTGAAAAAAAGATGATTTTAAAAAATATCATCTTGGATAATGCCTTATTCAATTTAGCTTAGTCTGCCGTGAGACCCCCGCCAGGATTAGTGAAATTACCATTAAACTATCTATCACTTTCACTTAAGAAGTCACGGGTTCTTGTTAAGCTATGCGTTCGCAAATAATTTCCCAGGTTATTTTTCTAATTAACCAGCGATTCCTTCTTAACCTTGCTCCCGTAATCCTGCCCAGAATCCCAGTGCGATATCCATCATTTGAGGCAACAAGAGTAAGGTTAGCACAACAACTGCAACCCCCAAAGCCACCCGCGACAAGGGGTAAATATGTTGCCGTTGCCGCTGATAAATTAATCCCGGCAAAACTATCGTTCCCAATAAAATTGGAGTCTGAATCCAATCTGTAACGGTTGTAACTGAAATCCTCACTCCCAATAAAATAAATGCGCCAAGTATCGCTATTCCTAAGCTAATGATGACTACTAATCCCAAAGGACGTACTGGCGGCTGTTCTAAAGACTGCATCAACCGATCATCCCCACGAATCATCTCATCAATCGTTACGCCAAAAACATCACTGAGTAAAATAATATTTGCAAAACTAGGTAACGCACTCCCTTGTTCCCACTTAGAAATTGACTGACGAGAAATATTAAGGTGCTGCGCCAGAATTTGCTGCGACCATCCCCGCTGTTCCCGTTGCTTTTTTAACTGTTCACCGATTGTCATCCAATCCCCTCCTCAACGAATAAATCCAGTCTACTCGATTTAAACACTGGTGGCCCGCATACTTTAGTTGCAACATCCATTTTGACAACTATAACCCGGGTTTATTTCAATATTTTCCACCATCAAAGAACGTTTGTTCGTTTATTTTCGTAGCTATTTCCGGTATACTTAACTCATCTAAATTTCGCAGGAGGCCCGGTTACAGCATGCACAAATTTTCTAAACTTAGCATCGGTCTCATCGCCTTTCTCACCACTCTTTTCGTTGGCACTCGGCCTATTAGCGCGCAAACCGAAAAGCCCAGTGCACTGGTTAAGGTGGGAAACTTCACGGCTAGTACTGACTTTCTCAATCTCAGTCAATATTTTGAAGTCACGCGGACCATTAAAATTAAGGTTAACTATGTCCCTACGCATAAAGTTGCGCACGCCATCAGCCGTGACTTTACGCTGCCGGCCGGTACGATTGTGGCTGGGAATCTTACGAGCACTAAATCTGGTGACTTTCTCGTGCCCACATTACAACTTTATTTAGCACGACTAAGCTACCCACTCATTCATCAAAATGCCCCCGCCGGCTACACCATTGACCCCGGCGCTGGTGCTTACGATCCCCAAGCAACCCTCAAGGCAACGGACAAGCTCACAGCCTTCAAGCGGATTTCAGCACCCAAATTTATGCCGGCCTACAGCCACGGTGATCTCTACTTAGGCGGTGCCAAGGCCGCACTCAGTGCCGAGGAAACGACGACCGCCAGCATTCGCGTTACGCCAGATGGTTACGTAGAATATCTAACGTACGATACCAAAGCTAACGCCGGACTGGGCTTCATGCAAAAGCCCACGGGCATGGCTAAGATCACGAAAACCGATTTTCATGATCCCTACCGCAAGCTATACTTCAGTCAGAAAATTAAGGGATTAACGAACAAACGGGTCAGTCACTCCGGCCCCTATCAATATCAACTCACGCTAAAAAATCTTCACGACCCTCAGCATAACGCCGGTAATGAAGATAATGGAATCGCCGGAACCTTCGACAGCCTCTATCGCATTAGCGGCCAGACGTACTTTACGTTTATCGGATATGACGGCGTGAGCGGCTAACTAAAAACGACGCGTCCAACTGACTGGACACGCCGTTTTTAATCGGCAAACTTCTCCGCAAAGGGGATCATCACCCGATCCAGCAATGCATGATTCAGGGTTTGCGACCACCACTCATCTGGAATAGTCGCGAGCTTATTTTTAGCCACAATTAGGCTTGCGGTCACCGTGGCTATCGTATCAGTATCGCCACCTAAATTAGCCGCTGTTAATATGGCTGTTTTCAAGTCGTCACTGTTGAGCGCTACCCACAATGCCGCCTCCAAAGTATCAACCACATAGCTGGATGACTTAATTTCAGCTACGGGTAGTTGACCAAAGTTCGGTAAAAACAAACGCTGGTAGGCTTCAAGTTCAGCTATAATAGCTGAATCATCCTGAATTTCCCGCACGATGCGGTCGTGTACAATTTCCAGTGCTGACGCAACCGATTGATCCAAAAATAATTCGCGTAAAACTTCTAAGAAGATTAGGCTGCCTAAGACCGACCGTGGATGTCCATGGGTAAGCGCCGTATAATTCCGGGTGATTTGTACTCGTCGCTGAAAATTCGTTTCATTCTGAAGCACCACTGCTAATGGCGCAATTCGCATCAAAGCACCGTTTCCGTTGGCAAACTCGGCAGTATCCCCACATTCTAACGCGGGTAACCGATTAATCGCATGGTTGCGGACCGCGTGAGCGCAGGTACGCCCCACATCAAAAGTCACACCGCGTGGCGTCCAATCGCCATACATCATGTAGGCTTCAAACTTATTAAGCAGGTCATCGTAGCTCCCGCCCTCCACTAAGTTCTGAAGTAAACACAATGTCATCGACGTATCATCTGACCAGCTACCACGAGGCTGTTTCCACGTTCCCTGACCGGTCATTCCTGTCAGCTGAAACGTCCCCCGCTGGCGCATTTCTACCGGAACACCAAGTGCATCGGCAACTGCCGCGGCCCTGAGAAAATTTAAAATCTGTTGCTGAATCATTGCTCATCGTCTCCCAACTATTCTGCGATTAATCGTTCATACTCTGTAATCAACCGCTTTGGCATTCCCCTCAAATCCTGCTATACTCAACCCCAAACACCAAGGGAGGTCCCCATTATTAGAGGAAAGACCATCAAGCTGATTCTAGCGATCATCATTCTCGGCGCCACCGCCAGCATTTGTTTACGTCACTGGGGCACCCGAGCAGAAGCACTGCCGACACCAGCTATCCGCGTCCAACTAGTAGCAAACCAGCCGTAGCCAGCATTTTCTAATTTAAGCCTGAATATCCAATCCCAAGGCGGCAGCAAACGTCACCGCTTGTAAGGGGTCAATCTTACAGCCGCGCACGAGGCCCGGTGTAAAGGTAATCGCCTCAATTTGGCTGGTTCGCAAATCCACCAATTTCAGACGGCTTTCCGTGAAATCGGCGCGATTCAACTCACACCGGTTAAAGTCTAACCGTCGCTTCACGGTCATCATCTGAAAGCTCGCCTCTACCAGCCGGGTTTCGGTGAAGGTAACCCCAGTCAAAACGGCTTCCGCAAAGTTCGCATAGTCTGCCCGCGAATCAGTGATCGTCACATCTTTAAGCCGAGCACTGGTAAAATCACTTCCCAGTAGCTGACACCCCGTAAATTCACAGCGATAGAGATAGCTCTGCTGAAACTCACAGTTCAGAAACTGACAGCCACGAAAGGTACAGTCTAGCCATTCACTGTTCTTAAAATCCGTCTGTTGAAAGCGACATTTCTCAAAACTAACTGCCTCTACGCGGATCTCTTGATTGGAATAAGTCAGTTCACAATTCACATACTGATTTTCTGGCTCCAGCGCATCTAACGACAGGGTTTCATCCGTAATTACTGCCATCTCATCGTCTCCTTCATTTCAATAAACCCAGCATAGCACTAAAGGGACCCCGCCACGGTGATTTACCGTCACAGAGTCCCTTTTGTTTCACATGAAACATCAACGCAACTGATTTTGACGACGCATTCCCCACACATTTGGTAGAATAACCGCGCCAATAATAATGAATACGCCTAGAATTTGTAGGCCATCTACCCGTTCACCTAAGACCAAGAACGCAATGGTAATCGAGGCTGGCAACTCCAACGATGAGAGAATCGGACCAATTCCCAGCTCGAGATATTGCATGAAGATCGAATAGGCCACCAGTGGAAAGACCATCGAGAAAATGGCAATCCAGAAGGCCCACTTAATCGTATCAAACGTGACTGGTGCCGAGACAATCTGTGGTCCCCAGACAACGGAGATCAATAGAAAGGCGCCCACACACAATAGCCAAGTCTTACTTAGCGGGTCCAAATTGTTGCCGAGCATCGCGGTAAACTGAATCGTGCAGGCATACGCGCAAGCCGCCAAGAAAGCCAGAAATAGGCCCCATAACGACAGCGGCTGGGTGATCGGGAAGAGTCCCGCGGCTAGAACCGTCCCCAGTAAAACCAAAATAATACTGATGACCTGCAGTCGTGACGGCCGCCGTTTATGTAAAATACTTCCCAGTAACACTGACAGCCAAACCGCCTGCATCAACATCACCGCCGCAGCCGCAACCGGAATCAACTTCAGCGACTGGATATAAAAGGTATTAGTAAAGCCAGAAGCCGTTCCCGCTGCCATCACCGCCAGCAATTGTTTCCAGTTCGTATGCTGATACCGGAGCCACCGCCGTCGCGCAATGTGAATGACGCCTAGAATGACCACGGCGCTGAGAAACGACCAGAACAATAGTGGCCCATTGACCACGCCCTCACTCCGGGCAATCTTCATCAATGTAGCCGGCACGCCAAAGCTAATCGCGCCCAACGCTACAAAGAATGGTGCTATTTTTCGCAAAAATTTTCACCCCGTTCAATAAGTTTCACCCTTACATTATACGCCTTCTAACCTGGCTCTGCCCACTCCCCCCTGCCACGCTATACAAAACTGACGCGGCCGATCGGTCTTCATCGATCATCCGCGTCAGTCCCCGTTACGCTATCACTTGATCATGTCGATGCCAGTAAAAATACCCCAATGTTCCCAAACTAAAGACGAGTACCATCCCGGCTAAAATTTCACAGACTCCCGTGATGGACCCACCCAATGAAATGGTGTGCCGCAGTCCCGTCATCGCGATGGTCATTGGCAAATATGGATGGAACAGCTGATAAAATGAATTGGTTAATTCAATCGGATAAGTGCCGCCAGAAACACCAATCTGAAAGATCATAAAGATTAACATCAGCCAGGCGCCCGTCAATCCTAACCATAGTCGGAAACAGGTCACCAGACTAAAGAACGCGAGGACAATGAGCAAACAGAGCAGATAGGTCTTCCCCGGTGCCAGCGGCCGTAAGCCATTAATGTACCATACCGCTAACCACATACAGCTTGCCGCTAACAGAACGAAGCCCCACAACATACTCATTTTATCCAGCCAAGCCATCAGAAAGTTACGGTAGTTGCCGCGGCGCTTACCCGCGTCATAGATGATGTTAAGGGTAATACAGCCCACAAACAGTGAAATTACCATGAAATACGGTGCCATCCCCGTCCCGTTATTCGCAATGGGCGCGACGTCATGTTGTTTCAACCGAATCGGCGCCGCCAACGCTCGTAATTGTCGCGGCGTCCGTGACTGGGTCGCTTGATTTCCCCGCACAATTCCCTGAATGATCGCTTCATTCATCGCAGCTGTCGTTGCTGCTGGCACACCCGCCACACTGGCTCGGGTGGTTCGTTCAAGTTGTTGCGTAGCCAGTCCCAACCGCTGCTGAGCGCGCTGAGCTTGGTATTGGGCGGTCGTTAACTCACTTTGAACGACTGCGTGATTCAACTTGGCCTGTAACTTTTGCATCGCCGTATTCCCCATCTTGGCGGCCACCGCACTACGGCCCGCATTCGTCTGATAGGTCACTTGGATCGTCTGCGGGTGCGTTGCCAACCGTGCCAGCTGCCGTGAAGTCGTTGATGGGATCGTCAACACCAGGTAAACCTTGCCCGTCCACAGATCATGCTGGGCTTGATGCGCACCTAGTTGCCGAAAATCCAGCGATTTATTCCGCAATAACTCATGAGTCACCGTCCGTCCCCAGTGAACCGAGGTCGGCCGATCTTGGTTCACGACCGCCATAGGCAACTGCTTAAGCTGCCCGTAAGGATTCCACACCGACGCCAAAAACGTCGCTGCATACACCAACGGAATCACCAAAATACCCAATAGAATTCGCCAAACTGCCGGGTGCTCTCTGATATAGGTCCATTCGTGAAAAGCCATCTTCCCATCTCCCCCTTTTTCAAATGAGCGAACGAATCATTCATTCGAAACTATGCTCAGTGTAGTCGTCCTACCTAGAAAGTCACTTTTGACCTTCTCTGGGTCGGGCGTTGGGGTAGTGAGATAACTTTGGCCCTCACTCATAACTACGTTGAAGCATCTCCCGAACAATCGTAATCATGTGATCGTCTTCGCCGTGGAGCATGTCAGATTCAAAGCTGTCGTAGCGCTTGTGAGCGCACCACCAGAAGATGAGATCGACAATCACTTCCGCGTTACGTTGGGGATCATTCAGTTGCGGGCGGGTCCGTTGCAAGAAACTCCCCACCTGTTGATAAAGCGTCTGACGTTGCTGGCGATACAGGGCGGCTAAGGCGGGATTAACTTGGGGATTATGTTCCAAAATCAAGAAGTATTGCCCATAGCGTTTAAAGGCTGTAAACAAAGCCGTTAACAAGTCCGTAAAGCTCACGACTGACCGTTGGGTTAACTGGTGGTTCCAATCTGCATAGGCGGCTTGCGTACGGTTAACTAATTCTCGTAGATCGACCGGGGCCAGCGGATAGGTGAGCCGCACCTCCTTAGTCGTGGGAAGCGTCGTCAAAAAGACATAGTCCAATAAGGCCGCCTTGCTGGTAAATAACCGGTAGAGCGTCCCCACGGCCACCTGCGCACGCTGGGCAATCATCTGCATTTGCGTTTCGTGATAGCCCGGCTGAATGAATAATTCACTCGCCGCTGTATAAATACGCTGTAACTTTTCCTCGTCCGTCATTTCTGATCACACTCCTTTACCTTTATCTAACCATGTTTGGCCAACTTCTTGCCGAAATTGCCTCTCAGCGTCCGTCTCTGCTGCGCTGACTTTACTAACTCCCTGGCAACCATCGTCACGGTACTCTGGCTTTTCTTAAGCAGCTACGGTATAACTAATGTAGCGCTTACATTAATAGGCGTTGTCGAAACGAGGTGTCTCATTTGCAACTAGACTTACGGTATCTCCAGGCCATCAATGCGCCGGCCATCGTCTTCAAAACTGAGCAATCCCAGTTGGAGATCACCTTTAAACAAGGTAAGATCTTAACGTCGGGCTACGTCACCGTTTTCCACGAAATTCCGAATCGCGATAGCCCGCTAACTATCTTTCAACACAGTCAGAATCTATTCTCGGTTTGCCTACGCCACGCTGACTACTGTTACATTCTGGGGCCGATCTTACTCACCGATGCCACCAGTCCGGCTACGGATACGCCGAATGCCCGGACCATTTACTTGCCACAATTGCTGAGCACCTACGCCATCTCGTGGCAACAATGCTTGAATCAGATTCTCGCGCTCGCTCAGATTATTCAGTTGCCCCTCGATTCGGACGCCGTGACCACCGCTTTCGATCACGCGGTGCCTTCCAACCAATTCAATGACAAGCTCATTCTAGTTAATTTCGAAGACGAGGGTGCCCACGTCAGCTATGCCTATGAAAAAGCCCTCAAGACCGCGGTGGAGCTGGGCAAACCCTCAATGGTCCACGATGCTTTTATCGGCCTCGTGAACTCCGGGCGAATCGGGATTCTCGCCGATGGCAGCGACCTGCGGAACATTAAAAATTGGGGCATTATCAGCGTATCCGTCACGATTCGCGCGGCCATCCATGCTGGCATGGACTTTGATCAAGCGTACTCACTCAACGACCACGACGTCCGGACGCTGGAATCACTGACCACCTACGACGATGTGATGAGTGCCATCGAGAGTATGATTAAAGACATGGCACAACGGGTCCACCAGCTGCACGCCGTCCACCTGTCAGCTCCCGTCCGCCGCGCCTATCAGATCATCATGAACAGCCCGGAAACTACCGTCACGATTGCTCAACTAGCCAATCAGCTGGGCTTGTCGCCACACTATTTATCCGCTCTCTTTCACACGGAAATCGGCGTCACCTTGTCGCGTTTCAAGATTCTAGTCAAGATCAACCGAACCATTGAAATATTGCAAACGACGAACCTACCGCTCTCAGAGATTGCGGCTATTCTCAATTTTGCCGACCAAGCCCATCTGACCCGTGAATTCAAACGCTTCGTCGGCTGCCCGCCTAACAAGGCCCGCAACAATCCCCACCTCACCGAAGACTGGCACCTCTACAACTTCACCAGCATTAACGTTGGCTAATTATTAATAATAAAGGATTGATTAATTGTGATTACTAAACTCACCACCCTGACCGCAGACCAGCAAAACCGGCTCATGACGATCTGGCTCCAGGGTAATTTAGACGCCCATCCCTTTGTGGCCGCGACTTACTGGCACCAGATGGCACCGCTTGTGGCCACTCAACTGGGCGCCGCTACACTTTACGTCGCCACCACGGAACACCAGATCGTAGGCTTTGCTGGGCTGGACGACACCTACATCGCCGGTATTTTCGTAGACAGCGCTTATCGACATCAAGGGTTCGGTCACGCCCTACTCACGCGACTCCAAACTGACTATCGCCAGCTCACTTTGAGCGTATACCCTCAAAACCAACGGGCCGTGGCGTTTTACCAGCAACACGGTTTCACGCTAGGTGAACAAGCCGTGGATCCCGATACCGGTGTGCTGGACCAGGAAATGCACTGGCAGCGTTGAATTCGAACTATTCACCACAACTCAAAAATCGACTTTTTCAGAAATGTAGCCGTTCTGAAAAAGTCGATTTTATTTTGATCATTCGCATAAATGACCGTTCACTAATTAGGCTGGTACATCTCGGCCACTTCTTTAGCCGTGGGGTAGGACTTCTGCGTCCCCCGACGTGTCACCGTGATTGCCGCGTATTCATTCGCGTGGCGTAAGGCCTGCGGAATCGTCTCGCCCTGGGCGAAGTAGTGGGCAAATGAGCCGATGAACGAATCACCCGCACCAGTGGTATCAACCGCCTCAACCTTAACGGCATCAATCAGTTGACTCGTCGTGGCACTTACCCACAGCACCCCGCGGGAGCCAATCGTGACCAAGACATTCTTGACGCCCATATCAACCAGCCGTTGTGCGGCGCGGGAAATCTCGTCCATGGAGGTCGTTGGCAGTCCCGTTAACGTCGCTAACTCCGTTTCGTTCGGCGAGAAGAAGTCCACCCGACGAACGTGTTCCATGTCCAAATGACTATTCGCTGGCGCGGGGTTTAATAGGATGGGAACGCCGTACTGCTTAGCCAGGTCAATGGCGTGATAGTTCGTTTCCAGCGGAATCTCCTGCTGAAGCACGATCAGCTTGGTGTTGCGAATCAAGTCGAGATGCTCATCTAAGACGGCCGGCGTTAATTCGCTATTAGCCCCTTTGACGATGAGAATCCGGTTATCCGCCGTGGGGTCAACAAAGATGGGCGCTGCACCACTACTTTTACGACCTACGCCCACACCAGTAACGTCGATATTGGCCGCCTTAAAGTTACCCAACTGTTGTTTGCCAAAACTATCGTTGCCGACCATGGAAATGAAACTGACCTGAGAGCCCAACCGCGCGGCCGCTACGGCTTGGTTGGCGCCCTTGCCACCGAAGCCCATCGAGAAGTCTTCCGCCTCAACAGTTTCTCCCGCCACGGGCATGCGGTTGATATACGTCATGAGATCAATCATGTTTGACCCGATTACTAACACGTCACTTTTTTTCATACCTGGACACCTCTTTACTTTCTAACCTAACACAATTTCTCACTTATGTAAACGCTTACAAATAAATCCACACTTACGGAAATCGGCGGAGTCGTCACCACTCATTTACCCGCTTTTCATGCCTAACATCATGCTGGTACCCGATTGACTAACATTTTGATTATCAGTATGATGGGATATGTTGTGCAATTTTAATAGAATAGAAGGCCGTTTAATGTCAAAGGAAATTAAGCAATCGTTATTTATCATGGTATTTGGCACTTTCTTCGGCATCCTGTGCTCTACCCTGATGAACGTGGCGCTGCCAACGTTCATGACCGTCTTCCACGTCAACTCATCCACCGTCCAGTGGATCAGCAATGGTTACATGCTGGTGAGTGCGATGATGATCCCGGTGAGTGCCTACCTGATTAAGAAATTCACGTTTCGTCAACTCTTCATCTTATTTTCCGCCATCTTTCTGGCAGGAACTTTACTGGGCAGCATCGCGCAAAGCTTTTGGCTGTTAATCCTCGGCCGCATGATTCAGGCTACTGGATCGGGCGTGATGATGCCGCTAGTGAATATCTTGGCGATTCGCTACGCCGCTCCGACTAAGAAGGGCGCTGTCATGGGGCTGGTCGGACTCGCTTTCAACTTTTCGCCCATCATCGGACCAACCTTATCGGGGGTAATCTTGACGTACCTGTCGTGGCGCTACCTGTTCATCCTCGTCTTACCCTTCATTCTGCTGGACCTCATCTTAGCTTACCTCCTGCTCCCTAGCATCCCGACAAATGAATCCCCGACGCTGGATCGGTGGGGGCTCTTCTTGATTAGCTTTGGGGCACTGGGTCTGCTGTGGAGCTTCTCCAATGTCGGGCAGTACGCGCTCACCTCACCCTTCGTCACCGTCCCATTCGTTATCGGTGCGGTGCTGACCACCATCTTCATTCGGCAACAATTACATAGCCCGAACCCCTTGATTAATCCACGGATTTTCAAAAACGGGCAATTTTCGACCGCGACTAGTCTAAACGCCCTCATCGTCGCCACCATGTATGGGAACACCATCCTACTCCCCTTACTGATCCAGTCGATCATGCATCAAAGTCCGATTATTTCTGGGATTGCGCTGCTGCCCGGTGCGTGTCTGACGGGAATCATGTCCCCGATCAGCGGGCGCCTCTACGATCGGTACCCGGTGCGGCGGATCGTGACGGCCGGGCTGTTAATCGACTGCTTCGGTACCATTATGCAAGCCTTCATTGACGTCAACGCTTCGGTAGCGATGTTGACCCTGGGCCAAACGATTCGCCAGCTGGGACTTGTCTTAATTTTGATTCCGATCCAGACGCACGCTTTGACCCATCTGCCCAACCGGCTCATGGCCGATGGCGTGGCCACGTTCAACACGTTGCGCCAGATCTCCGGGTCATTTGGAACGGCGATTATCATCGCCACGATCAACCTGGCTACTAAATTTTTCACAGCTCACCCGAACGCCCCACAGATAGGAATTCAGGCCGGCTTCACCATGTGCCTCTTCTTCCTAATTATCGCATTAGGCGTGTCGGCCAAACTCATCACGCTCCGCAACGTCGAATAAGGTTGACTTCCCACGGCACCCGTGCGATACTATCCCATGGTGCCAAACCACGGTAAGGGAAAGCGATCGGTGCGCAAGCATTCCGAAGGTCGCCGCACCTTACCACAGCAGTCCCGAGTAGAACGCGGGGCTGCTTTTTTGTGCAGAGAGTGAAGCAAGGCGCTTAGCTTCTGAGCATTAGGGAAATAAGGGGCTTCTGTTCGGCTATGCCGGACAGGAGTCCCTTATTTTGCTAAGCGGAAGAATCTGGCTTGTGGAACGCGTTTCGGAAGCTGCAAAATTCCGATGCATACTGGCGAGAGTAAATCTAACGCCCCAAGCCAGTATAACCACTAACAACCGAGCCGGTGCTTATTGGGGTTAAGCGGAGGGGGCTACCCGAAGGAACGCGTTTCAAAAGCAGCCAAACGCGTCTCCTCAATGACAAGTTCCCCCCTACAGCTCATCATTTGGCTTATAATCCGCCCAATCTGGCCGCGGTGTTCCCTTGATCTCGGCCTGTTTAATAGCCGAGTAAAAGGCAACCTTTTGGGTGATATGACGGTGATACCGCTCCAACTTGGCCAGTTGCTGGGAGACACTGACCTCGTGTTCATTCAGGACCGCTAAGATCTTATCCAAGTCAGGCCCCGTTTCTTGATAACTCAGCAATTCTTGCAGCTCACTCATACTCATACCAGAATTTTTAAAGCAGACGATACTATTTAATTTTTCAAGATTCGCTTCATTGTAGACTCGGTGGTTTCCACGCTGGTGAACATCCGGGATTAGCCCCAGCCGTTCGTAATACCGCAGCGTTGACGGCGCTAGATGATATTGCTGAGCAACCTCTGAAATCGTTAATTCTGTCATACTTGATCAGTCCTATCTTTGCAAATTAAAAACTTTACTTGAAGTACACTTCAAGTGCTATGCTTAAAATAATCAGAAGGGAAGGTTAACCACTATGGAATTTAGAAAGTTGGGAAAAACCGGGTTTAATATCAGCGAGGTATCACTCGGCACTTGGCAATTAGGCGGTAAATGGGGCGCACCCTTTGACGAAAAAGACGCGCTCGATACCTTAGAAGCGGCCTACGATCGTGGCGTTAACTTCTTTGATACCGCCGATGGCTATCAAGATGGCATGAGTGAAAAGGTCGTTGGCCAATTCATCAAACGTCACCCTGACGTCCACTACTCAACCAAGGTTGGACGGAAAGAAATGCCACTGACTGAGGACCATTTCAGCCCGAAGGCCATCAGAAGATACGTTGACGAATCTCTGCAAAATATGCAGGTTGATTCCCTCGACCAAGTCTTACTACACTGTCCCCCAATGAGCATCTATTACCAACCCGAAACGTTTAAGACCTTAGATGATCTTAAAAAGGAAGGTAAAATTGCCAACTACGGTGTCAGTGTTGAACGGGTGGAAGAAGCCATCAAGTCCCTGGACTATGACATCTCCAGTGTTGAAATCATCTTCAACATGTTCCGCCTCCGCCCCGCTAAGCTCTTCTTTGATCTTGCTAAGAAAGCTAACGTCGGCATCCTGGCCCGTGTTCCCTTGGCTAGCGGCTTGTTAACTGGGAAATTCACCGCAGATACTCACTTTGATCCAGCGGACCACCGGATGAACAACCGGGACGGTCAACATTTCAGCAAGGGTGAAACCTTCTCCGGCGTGGATTACTTAACCGGTGTCAAGGCCGCTCAAGAACTGAAGAAACGTCTGGGTACCGACAACTTGGCTGATACGGCCTTGCGGTACATTCTGATGTTTGACGCCGTTTCCGCTGTCATTCCAGGTGCCAGCAACCCTACTCAAATCGAACGTAACACGCACGCCGCTGAACTGAAGCCACTGACCGCCGATCAAATGGCCATCGTGACGGACGTTTACGACAAATATATTAAAGACCCTATTGAATACATGTGGTAAATCCTAAAAGTAGCCGGCAAACGCCAGCTACTTTTTTCGGTCATCATTGTTTCACATGAAACATCACCAAAACACGGTCCAAGGTCCCGCTCTCTCTAACCCAAATAATCCGCCGAATGATGTTCGCGGCGCTGCGTCTTGCGATAGGCACTGGGCGTCAGGCCCGACCATTTCTTAAACTGCTTGCTAAAGCTGGCCTGACTGCTAAACTTCATCTGCATAGCAATCGCTTCAATCGAGTTTTCACCAATCTCTAGCAAAACCTTGGCCCGGCTAAATTGCCGCTCATTGGCGTATTCGCTCGGCGTAACCCCATAAATTCGTTTGAAGATCCGATGACCATACGTCGTACTAACGTTGAGATTGGCACAAACCGTTCGGAAAGTGCGGCGGGCCCACTCATCGTCAAATAGCCCGCTAGCCAACTTTTGTGCCAAGATGACCTCGCGCTCGGAATATTCCTGCACGGTGGTCATCACCGGCTGGGCCTGCGATAGTGCCATCATGAATTTTAGGAAGATGATTTCCACTTGAAACTTACGCGTTTGGCTCTGACCAGGCTCATCTTCGAGGCTAACCATCGCCCGCGTCAACTGGTGCGCCGCCTGACTAACCGCCGAAGTTCGCGGCGCCACCACATTGCCCAAGTTTTTGATAATCTGGGTCTTCAACTCCAGGTCGCCAACGTTAAAGTGGAAACAGAAGAATTGTAGTCGGTCCCCGCTAAAGTTAAAGCTTTCATGCGGCGTCTCGGGGGTAATGATGATGGCTTCCCCCGCTCGGATGACCAAGCGACGTGGCCCCATAAACATGGTGACACTCCCCTGCGTGACCGCGATCAGCTCAAATAACTGGTGCTGTTCCCGGGGGTAATGCCAACTGGGAAAGTTGCGCTGAAAATGCCCCGCGTACAGGTAAATATTCGATTCAACCGTCTGAAATACATATTGTTGGGCCACGTGCTTCGTCTCCTTCGCCACTCATTTACTCCCTCTCAGCCTACCATCTCCTACTAACCACCGCAATCAGTTTTAGTTGCCATTTGGACAAATTCAAGGTAGTAATTGCCATGGACGACTTATCTGTAAGCGGTTACGATGAAAGGGTAGTTAGGGCTTAATTCTTGGACTTTTAGCCCCATTCAGTGTCAATTCCACAACGATTACGTCTAATTGGAGGCAGTTTAGTGATGAGAAAATTTAAGAACGAATTTTGGACCACAACTTCAGGTGATCTGACGCAACGACGGACGCCGCTGACCACCCCAGATTATCAAACCGATAGCGCTGAGGCTAAGAAGATTATCATCGACCCCACCGACAAGCATCAGGACTGGCAAGGGGCCGGCGCAGCAATTACCGATTCCGCGGCCTACCTACTGTGGCAGGTCATGAACGCCCAACAACGGCATGATTTGTTGACAGAACTCTTCGACCCCGAGCAAGGCGGCTTCTCGAGCGTCCGGGTACCACTCGGCTCCTGTGACTTCCAAAGCCAAGAATACTACACCTACGACGATATGCCTTACGGTGAGCACGACAACAAGCTGGAACACTTCTCCATTGGTGAAGGTCAACCCGGCGCACCGGACGCCACCAAAGACTTAAAGAACATCGTACCCGTCCTACAAGAAATCTTACAAATTAATCCTGCGCTGAAAATCATCGCCTCTCCTTGGTCTGGTCCGGCTTGGATGAAGAACACTGGTCACTTGACCCACGGTGGGCACCTGCGTTTTGGCGAATTCACCGGTAATGGCTACACTGAGGAAAACCGGTTTGAGTACATTTATGCCCAATACTTTATTCGTTATATCGAAGAGTATCAAAAACTGGGGATCCCAATTTACGGCCTGACGATTCAAAACGAACCGTCTAACGCCGCCCACTGGCCAGCCATGATCTGGACAGTCCCTGAACTGGCTAATTTTGGGTACAAGTACCTGCGGCCAGCTTTGAACCGGTCATTCCCTGACACCAAACTCTACTTATTAGATGACAGCTTCCACGCGCTGACCAAGCCAATCGAAGAAGAAGTTACGCCCGCCCAAGCAGCGGCCTTTGATGGCTTAGCCGTCCACACCTACTCCGGTCCATTTGAAAATATGTACCACGCCAACCGGACTTACCCGAACTGGGATGTCGTCATGACGGAACGGCGGTGCATGATGACCGACGATCCTGAAGAGGCTGCTCACATCATGTTCGGCGTCATTGGTAATTGGTTAGTTCACAACGGGTTGAGCATGATCACCCTCTGGAACCTCGCCTTAGACGAACGGGGCTTGCCAAACGCGGCCGATTCCACCGGTCGTGAAGGGGTGGTAACGATTGACCACACGACTGGGAAAGTTCAACGGAATTTGGAATACTTCATGCTTCGCAACTTCGGTCAAGACGTCCCAACCGGCGCCAAGGTCATCGGCTCGACCAACTACACCAAGGACGGTTACACGGGGAGCTTAGGTTCCGTGGCCTTCTTAGGCACGAACGGCGATATTGTCGCCCACCTTTACAATCCAACGGGCACGCCGATCAAAGCGGCCATCACGATTAACGGCAACGGCAATCAGTGGCAAGTCGTCTCCGTTCCCGCCTATGGCACCGTGACATTGCATAAATCTGATGACGCCATCAACACCTCCACCATCCCCGCTGATGATGACTTCGCACTGAATCCAACGCCCGCTAACCATGACGACGTTGCGCCTGGTCAAAGCGAAGGCAGTCAATTGGTTCGTTAAATTTTAAGTGATCCGACAAGAACTTGGGAGAAGTCCTGAGTTCTTTTTTTGGTTTATCGCCATGTTCTTTAGCCCGATCACCTCCGTTCTGAGAAACGGCTCTCCGGATTGGTGCCCTCTCTAACCTCTTCCAACAACTTTAGACTCGGCGTAGCAAATCTCCTTAAATACCTGATACGTCAATGTTTAACTAATCGTAATTGATAACAGATATGTAGCCGAGAGTGAGCCAAATTTGGACTCAGCCGTGGGATTTTCAAGCACTCTACTTGAAAATGGCGACTTGAAGACGGGTTCTTCGGCTTCAAGCGAGGGTGGAGACCGGTCTTTGGCTCCAGCCGTCCTCCCCACAGCGTTCCAGTCCAAATTTGGCGAACGGTAAGGCGGACTTATATTATCTACTTGTAGTCATCAATTATGCTATGATTAAAGCCTAATTCTTCCCGAAAGAAGGCCACTTGGACCATGAAAATTATCATCGCTCCCGCTAAAAAGATGGTTGTTGACACCGATACGTTCGCTTGTGAGGGGCGGCCACAGTATCTGGATCGCACCCAGCTCATTCTCGATCGTCTGCGCCAACTGAGTTATCCGGAAGCTAAAGTACTCTGGCACTGTAGCGACAAACTGGCCCAGCCCAACTACGATTGGTTACACCAGCTGGACTTAACTCGCCAGTTGACGCCCACCTTGTTGGCTTTTAGCGGCATTCAATATCAGTACATGGCTCCCGACTTGTTCACGGCACCCGCTCTGAACTACGTCCGCACCAACCTAAGAATTCTCTCCGGTTTTTACGGCATCTTACGGCCGTTTGATGGCGTCGTTCCCTATCGCCTAGAAATGCAATCGCGTTTACCAGTAGCCGACGCCCCCAACCTCTACGCCTTCTGGGGAAGCCAGCTTTACCAGGCGCTCACGCCCACGCCGGAACCCATTATCAACCTGGCCTCACGGGAATACGCCAAGACCATCACGCCTTACTTGGCGCCCAATCAGCCCTTCGTGACGGTAACTTTCGGCAGTCTAGTCGCCGGAAAATTGAAGACTAAAGCTACCCTGGCCAAGATGGCGCGTGGTGAAATGGTGCGTTTCTTAGCGGAACGGCAAGCCCAACACCTTAACGACGTGGCGGCCTTCAACCATCCCGATTGGGCCTACGCACCGGAACGTTCGACACCCGACAATTTCGTCTTTATTTATCAAAAAACAGCTAATTCTCATAGCCCGAAAAATCTCTGATAACCATAAGTGGCGGTGAAGCCTACTGAGAAACCCTCTCGGTGGGCTTTTTACTGGCCCGTTTAGCGAAATGCCGCATATCCCCCTATACTTCTACTAACACCAAATCGGCTGATTTTGTTGCACCCTACCGGAAACTTTTGGCGAATTTAATGCACTACGATGTTTCACATGAAACAAAAGTGAGATGCACCAACCGCCAGTTAGCTGAAATTGCGGAGACGAAAAGGACCTGCGACGGTTGTCCCAGACCCCAACATTTTTCAGTCAATTTTAGCTACGCCGGTTCGCTTGACTGACACGGTGTTCGTGAGATTGTCCATGACTGGACAGGTGTTTTCGGCAAACGTCATAAACCCCTGACACTTTTGCTTGGACTCTTCCGTATCGAAATGAACCGCTACACCAACGACCTTTAATGTCAAACTCAAACACCCACCGCTCTCTGATTTACCAGAAGAAAGCGGTGGGTGTCTTTTTAATCTGCTAAGAATCGGTGAATCCCACACTCAGTCATGCTTTGCCAGCCAGGTCGTCAATCGTGCCAAATAGGCTGCGGGCTCCTCGATAAACGCCATGTGCCGGCTGTGGGCGAATAGCGTCCATTCCACTTGTGGCAAATGATCCACCATCGTCTTCGCCACCAGTGGGGTACAGAGATCGTTAACGCCACTGGTCACCAACGTGGGCACCGTCAGCTTGGTGAGCTGCTCAGTGTACTCGTAGTCGCTGAGAGTCCCAGTCGGACAGTATTCATTGGGCCCCCAAGCAGTGGTGTACGCGGTGGTCCCACTACGCTTCGGCCAGCGAAGAAATTCTGGCGATGCTGCCGTGACGGGCCCCGCAGCATGACGTTCCATAAAGTGTCGATTGGCCGTCACGTAATCGGGTTGGGTAAAGTCACCGGTCGTTTCCGCGTGGGCAATGGCGGCTTGGTCATCGGGCGCCATGAAGCCAATCATTCGATGCTGCTCTTGCGCCCAAAGTTTAGCTGAGGACAACGTGCTAGCCAGCGTCAGGCTCTGAATGCCTTGGGGGCGATGATCACAGAGGTAAATAATGGCGAGCATCCCACCCCATGATTGACCGAGCAAGTGAATTTGCTGCAAGCCTAAATACTGACGTAACGCTTGCAGCTCCGCCATCCACGTTGCCGCGGTCCACAGACTGGGATTGTCTGGCATATCCGATTTGCCACAACCCAGCTGATCATACATTACCACTGGACGCCCCGTCTGCGCCGTGAGCTGGTCGAACGCCTCGAAGTAATTGTGAGTTGACCCCGGGCCGCCGTGAAGGAGAAGGAGTGGTGTTTGACCGTTGTTCAGATCTCCCACCACTCGGTAGTACGTTTGATAGTTTTGAAATGGCATGAAACCTTCTGTAATTTGCATAACTGCACCCCGCTTTTAATCTAGTTTACCAGGAACCGCCATTACTGAAAATGGGTGATGCGGCTGCTGGGCTGTGTGCCTTACGCTCAATGATCCCATAAAAAATGACCAATGCCGGATTAGCATTGGTCATTTAACGATTAATCCTGTTCATCTTCGGTTACGGCGTCAACGGGCTTATCCTGTTCCTTATCTGGAAAGAGCCGCAGCATGATTTGCTTAAAAAAGTCTGACGCATAGCCGATCACAAAGATTCCTAATAGCATCGAGCCGTAGAGCTGAACGACAAAAAGCGACCAGTTATGAACCGTGATGTTGGTAATAATCAGCATCGTGGTTCCCCACGCAATCAACCAAGCTGGTACAATCGTGAATTTCATAATCGTCCCCTGTAAGAACAAGACGACGAAGGTCAGCAAGCCAAACATGATCGCGCTAGGCCACAGCGGTGCAATACTGGGAATTTGCAGAAGCCGAAAAGCAATCAGCCCCCAGAGAATCCCCAGTGCAAAGCTCAACAGAATATTCCACAGCTTATCTTTCGGAAAACCGGCCCCAAAGAAATACGACACGGCAACGAAGGCCGCGGAACCCATCCACAGTGACAGTCCGCCCATAATCAGACTGTAAACCAACGTGAACAAGCCCACGCCAATCGCATCGAACCAGACCTTTTTACTAATTTTCATGAGCTACCCCTTTTACGTTAAAACGTTTGCATAATTTGTGTAATTGTCAGTTTACAGGATTGGTGGAAAGAGCGCAAGGAAAACGGGTAAAACGTTGTAACCTTTTCTCCTAGTTAACTGAGGTAGGTTGCTTATTGTTAATTAGTTATTAATAATAAGGAGGGGAATCGCCTAACTTCCCGGTGATGCCCCTCCTTATTATCTACTTGCTGAATTCAGCGCTACTAGCCTAACGAACCGCGTATTTCCAAGCGTGATAATACGTGTACAGACCAGCTGACGACATATACTTAACGGTCTTTCCTTTGAGCTTCTTGGTGCCCGTGTAGAAAAAGTTAAAATCGTCCTCGTAAGCTGCGTAGAAGCCAAACATCTTTTTACGCTGCAACGTCTGACGGTATACGTAAAGTTTCTTTCCGGTCAGCGTTTGATCGTGATGCCATTTTCCATGCTTATGGGGCTTGGAATACCATTTAACCTGGTGCTTCTTCACGATGATCTTGCTGGCCCCGATATTGCGATCCCAGTTGTACCACGTTCCCCGCGAACGAACTGGGGTTGTCCGCGTGTACTTAACACCACGCAAAGTCTTAGGTGAGCCGTAGGATTTAGCTGCGGCCGGCTGCGTCATGCCCATCACGCCACCCGTCACACCCAAGATAATCAGTGCGCCGAGCCAAGCAACTTTTTTAACCATAACGTCCCTACTTTCCACAATTATGTCTTTTGAACTGGTCGGCCATTGAAGGCGCCTCTCAATTTTTAATTATATCCATTACCCACGACAAATTATGACGTTTCATCGAAAAACGTCGTGATTTTAGTGGTTAAAATCACGACGTTGCTATTTATTACTTAATTATTAAAAGGTTACATGACCGCCCGAACGACCATCATATCAGACGACAGAACTAGTCCGTTTTAAACTTCAAAATCTGATCAGCATATGCCTCAATGTCGTGTTGCGGGTTTTCTTGGTCAATGGTCTTACGCCAAGCTGGATCAATAGCGGCTACCCCATTCTTGGCACCACAGATCGCAGTCGCCATTGCCCCAATCGTATCGGTGTCGCCACCGAGGTTCGCACAGAGCAACGCACACCTCTTCACATCGCGGGTGTAGTAGGCAATAGCCAGGGCCGCTGGAATGCTTTCTGAAATCATCGTGCCAGTTCCCACAACCTCATAAATTGCCTGGCTGAATTTTACTTCATCGTCGCTCAACTCGTGGGCTAACTTTACTCCTAATCGCAGACGGTCATGGGTCTTAGCCGCCCAGGTTGGTTGACCCAATTGATAACCTAAGTCATTAGCCTCAAGAGCATAGGTAATAATGTCATCCCATGAATAATCGGCCATCGCAGCGGTCACCGCACCAGCGATCATACTAGCCCCGCTCACTGCGACATCACTAGAATGGGTAATGCGACTAACCTCATAGACCATCTGAACCAGTTCGTTAATTTGGTCTGGCGTAAATAGCGTTCCAATCGGCGCAATCCGCATTCCGGCACCGTTGGTTAAAGCCGTGGCTGTCACTGGCGCTGGATCTTGTCCAGCTTTGATTGCCTTCAATGCTGCTTTACTACTAGGCCCCAGAATATTATTATCCCAAGCACCTACCGCATCTGCCCAAGCCATCACGTGTTTGACTAAATTTTTCTGATCCGGTTGCCAATTCGTCTCAATTAATGAATCTAAAATAGCTAACGCTTGATTAGTATCATCCGTATATTGCCCTTTAGTAAAGTTCAAGGCAATATCATTGTTCTGTGGACCGTCCAAAAATTTAGTGATTAGGCCACCAAACTGCTGGCGAATCTTTTCAACCGGCCACAGCTCTGAAGGCATCCCCATGGCGTCACCAATAGCCTGCCCATAGATGGTTCCCAACACTTTATCACGATTTCTTTTCATAGAGAACTCCTCCACCCACTAAAAGGATTGACTATTTCATAAAAAACAAGCAGCCATCACCAACATCACGATTACTGCTTGCATGATTCCTTTAATTTAATTTTGCCAACTCAGCCACCGTATACACATAATCCACGTGGGCCATCGCCGGCACGTCATCCCAATGGACTGGATAACCGGCGCCGTGAGCACAGAAGACAGATCCCGGTGTATTCTCCAAATCCCCCACTGGATCGTAGTCTTGCGCGGCGATAACCGCCGTTGCGTTATGACAAGGGCGGTAGCCGTCAATCAAGCACTCCAGCTGACCCTTGCCATGGGTATAGGCATTAACCTCCTGCACGTATCCCTGCATCTCCGCGACTGGCGCAGTACCGGTCAACACCGTCATATCGTCTCCGCCGACCGTGGCGGCATCCGGCGTATCAAATTGACCGTGCATTCGCTGAATATCGGTCATTGCGCGACCAACCTGATCCTGGCCGACCTCTAGTCGGAACCGATACCACGGCTCTAGCAATTGGGCATGGCCCTGCGTTTTTGCCATCATCAGGCCCTGGCGCACTGCCCGCCAAGTCGCCTCACGGAAATCACCACCCACGGAATGTACGATGCTAGCTCGGCCGCTCACCAACGTAATTTTAACGTCAGTTAGCGGTGAGCCTGTCAGCACGCCCAGATGTTCCTTGGCCCGTAAACTCGTCAGGACCTGATGTTGCCAATTTTTACCTAGGACCTCTAGGTCACAGTCCGTTCCGAACGTCACACCACTTCCGCGCGGCGCCGGTTGGATGAGTAAATGAACTTCAGCATAGTGCCGTAACGGTTCGAAGTGCCCAACCCCTTCCACGGCCTGCGTGAGCGTCTCCTTATAGAGAATGCTGCCCGCACCGAAGCCTACGTCCAAGTGGAACCGTTCATGTAAAATCTGCTGGAGAATTTCCAATTGAACGGCCCCCATGATCTGCACCCGAATCTCTTGTAAATGGCTTGACCAAGCGACGTGTAACTGGGGATCTTCATCCTCGAGCTGCCGCAAAATGGTCAGGCATTCGTGTAAATCGTGGTCTTGCGGATCCAACGTATAATTTAATACTGGCTGAATCTCCGGCGTTCTGCCAGCTGACTGGATGCCCAACCCCTGACCGGGATGTGTTCCGGTTAGATTAGGAATAGCACACACCATCCCCGCCGAGACAGCCGGTTGAATGGTGAACTTAGCCCCATTGTAGACGCGAATCTGATTCACCTTTTGCTCGTCAAGAATCGTCGTTTTGTTGGCTAATTTTCCGCCCGTCAGCCGCAACCAGGTTAACCGTTCCCCCTTATCGTCATGGGATATCTTAAAGACCTTTGCGCCAAAATCAGCGGTATACTGCGGTTCTTGCGTCCATTGTTCTAACCCAGCCAAGAGGGTATCCACACCATCAAGCTTTAAGGCCGCGCCAAAGTAACAAGGAAAGATTTCGCGTCGACCAATCATCTGGCGCACCGTCTCATCAGCCACAGTGCCTGAATCCAAGAAGTCTTCCAGCACCGCATCGTTTTGCATGGCAATATCTTCATAGGCCGTCGCTGGAATCTTTCCATCAGCGGTCTGATCATCATTAAAGGCAATGCATCCGGACGAAAAGACCTGCTGGAGCTGATCCAGTACTCGTTCACGATCGGCGGTATCTGCATCCATTTTATTCACAAAGATAATGGTCGGCACCTGATAATGGGCCAGTAAGCGCCATAATGTCCGCGTGTAACCCTGAATACCATCCGTCGCCGAGACGACCAAGACAGCATAGTCCAAGACGCTAAGCACCTGCTCCGTTTGGGAGGCAAAATCCACGTGCCCCGGTGTATCCAGAAGGGTCAGATCTAAATCGTTAACTTGTAAGCTCGCTTGATGCGAGAAAATTGTGATTCCGCGTTGCTTTTCCAAATCATCGGGATCTAGGAAGGCGTCGCCGTTATCGACGCGCCCTAATTGCCGCAACGCACCCGACCGATACAACAGTGCTTCAGATAAGGTCGTCTTCCCAGCATCGACGTGCGCAACGATCCCGGCTACGATATGCTTCATGGTTGGTGTACTCCTTTGGGTTGCATAATTTAAATTAAGTCCATCGACTGGTCAGCGCATTTTGGCACGACCAATCGTTTCTCATAATTAATTATACTATCCCAACCACGATTAACGAAGACTTGCGTACAATCCCACCGGAAGTATCACTCTTACTTACCTTAAGCAGCGGCTCGGTGATGTTTCACATGAAACAAAGCTAGGGACCCAACACCACCGTCCAATCTAGCTTCGTGGTATACCTACCCGGCTGAAAGGCCCCATCGGATACCTTAACGTTCAAATGATCTCCTTGCGCTTCACCAATCGGCGACACCAAAGTCCCCGCTGGCGTAATTCCCACTACCTGATTGGCCGATGACAATGTTTGCGATAGGCCATCACGTTTGGTAAACATCAGTGTGGCCGCCAAATTCGTTGCCCCATTATTCAGCGCCGCCTCCTGTCGCAACTCGACTTGACTGGCCGCCTTAACCCGTCGATGATCGGTCACGTCCAGCAACTCCCCATCTCCTAGTGCCTTACCCGGCAGTTCCTGACCAACGTTAGTCATCGTTAGCTGACCAAAATCCACATCATTTGCCGTTGCACTGAGCTGACCGTCCGTAAAGTTCAAGATCACATCATTTCCCTGATAGGTATCCAACACATGACTCCGACTGGTATCGGCATAGCCCATCAGCTGGACGCCCGTCTTATAGACGAGATTGTTCGTTTTATGGGTCGTAAATTTTATGGAGAAGCTATGCGTCTTAATGTCCGTGAAGCTCTGTCCACTAACGACCACAACTACGTCCATTCCTTGAACCACCGTATAATAATGGGCCGGTTGCCCGTCAACTTTGGCCGTTGTATCCGTCGCATCACCCGGAAGCTTAATCATAAAGTCACCATCGACGAGTCGCGACTGCGCATTCTTATCCGTCACTGCTCCCGTGATGACACAGGTATCCCCGTTAATCACGTTAGTCAGCATCGTTGGCGTATTGCCTTTATCATCCGTCAGATTTCTGACCGTACTCGTCACCGTAACGGCCGGCGTGCGATCCGGAATCACTGTTAATTTTGCCCGCCCCGTCGTCAACACTTGGTCGACATCGTCGCTCACCTTAATCTCTGCATAATAGTTGGCTTGATCGTCAGCCATTGTCGTCGCCGGCGTCGTGTAGCTCAGCTGCGTGGTCCGACTGACAACGGTATCGCGACCATCCGTCGCCACTCGATGCCAGGTAACGAGTGCGGGGGCTTGTTCAAATTTTCCCCGCACCCGAAAAGTTGCTGTCTGCCCTGCCGCTACTCTTTGATCGTCCAGCCCGCCACCAATCGAAATCGACACCGCGGCGGTTACTTGCCGACCATTATCGTTAGTCATCGCCCCCGTGATTTGGACAGTGCCCACCTTGCCCGATTTATTAGCCGTCACGAGTCCCTTCGATGTGACCGTCGCTAAGCTCGGATCTGAGCTCGTCCAATCCAAATTACCGGTCGCATTAACCGGCGTTGGCGTTGCGTGTACATAAGTTTGCTGGGCTCTTTCCTGATTGTTATAGAGATAATCACTGTCCGCAGTTACTGATAGTCCTGTAGCCGGCACGGGGTCCGGTAGCGTCGTTAAAGCGGCCACTCGTGAATAGTACGTGGGTGTCACAAAGGGAATCGGCGAGCCAAAAAAATATTGAAAGCGTTGCTGGTAATACACCGTGCCCACCTTGGTTGGCGTAACCTCCAAGTCGGCCGAGCTGGCACCATTGACATCGGTCCATTGTTTGCCTTCATTTGTGGATTGAGCCCATTGAAAATGATCTGAAGCAAATATATTCACGGCACTCAGCAGTGAATGCACCGTCGATGTCGTTAAAATACGCGGATGGTTCACCGACGTATAGCTATCGTCTGGCTGCAAGTTGAACCCCGTTGTCAGGTAAAAACCTAACATCCCAATTGGGGCGTCGCTCTGAGTACCTTTCCCTGGAATCGTTGTCGCCGCCTGAGCGACCAGCCCCTTCCCCGTTCTAAATTGTTGATAAAAATCAGCTATCAGTAACGTTGCCAGTACGATTGTTAGCCATCGTACCCCCTTACTTCCTAGCAAGATTAAGCCTTCTTTCACAATCCTCGAGTTAGTATATAGCTCATCTCATTATCAGCCGCATTAGACGTTAGCTGGCCGCAGATAATGTCACTACTACTTTATGTGCCCTAGTCACTTCATCGATAGAATCGGTAAAGCTTAAACAAACGCGATTTATTTCATGACCTTAGTATAAGGGTAGTTGCACCCGAATACCATCATAACGGTTTATAATTTTAATTATAAAGTAACATCAAAAAAGAGACCCAGGGACAAAACCCCTGGGCCCCTTCTCGCTTCAACTATGAACCGCACTCATATTGTCTATTTGGGCTCTGCCACAATTCCCAAATCCAACATTGACTGTGCCGTCGCGATAATGGCCGCTCTGGCAGATCGCGGATGCCAATCTAGCATGCGAACCGCCTTGGCATTACTGGTGCCCGCATACTCACCAACGATGGACGCAATCATCCGCAGCTCCGGCTTTACCAACGCTGCCAATTTGACCACGCTGTTCGGGATCGTCTTCGTTGGTAGCTTAGCCGCAAATTGTGGGAAATTTTCTCGTACCACGTTGGCTACATCCAACATCGACAAGGTTTCACCCGTCGTCGCTAAGAAACGTTCCCCCGCTGCTTGCGGCGACGTCATAGCTAAAATGTGAAGACTGGCAACGTCCCGGACATCCACGTATCCCGAATCTACCTTAGGCACAGCCTTAAGTTGACCTTCCAGCAATTGACGAACCTGCACATTTGAATGCGAGTAATCGCTGGCCAGCACTGGTCCCATCACACCAACCGGATTGACTGCCGCTAATTCCAGGCCATTCCCCTGCTCGCGAACAAACTGCCACGCGGCCCGTTCTGCCAATGTTTTGGACTTCTGATAAGCGTGAACCTTTTTGACCGTGACGTCTGACCAATCCGCCTCGGTATAAGGTGTTGTATGATGCTTATGCCCAGCAAATACGGCACCATAGGCAGAAGTCAACACGACCCGCTTTACCCCTGCATCCCGCGCTGCCCGTAAGACCCGCAACACACCGTCGACGGCTGGTTGAATCATCTCATTTTCGTCCTTAAACACCCGATTGGGAGTAGGCGAAGCCACGTGAATGGCATACGTAGCCCCTTGTAAGGCCTCCGTCCAATGCGTATCATGCGTCAAATCCGCCTCAACAAAACTTAAATCACTGAAGTTCGTCACGCCGCCATTGGCAAGCATATCCCTGATCAACCCAGCCTTTCGTAAAGAACGCACCGTGGTTCTCACTACAAACCCCTGCTGCAACAACTGTAAAATAATATGCACCGCGATAAAGCCACTTCCACCGGTAACCACGACTAACTGCTTCTTCATTTTTATTCGCACTCGCTTTCGTTTCACTTGTAACGTCTGTGGAAGTAGCATACAATGACAGCAGTACCGATTCAAGCAAATCTCAAGCATCTCTGACAGAATGGAGCAAATGTAATGGCAGCGACAAATCATGCACAGGCAATCAAACAAGACTCACAAAATTATTTGGCCACTGCCCTGTTGCAGCTTTTAGAAAACAAGGATCTCAGCGATATAACCGTCACGGCAGTGGTTAATCGTGCCGGTGTCAGTCGGATGGCGTTCTACCGTAATTTCACCACGCTCACAGATGTGCTAACTGCCTACTTCGAACCGATCATCACTGCTCAGTTCGATGACGTTCTGGCTCACGTGCCTCAAAACCAAAAGCTAGCGGCACTGGGCAAGTTCTTTCAAACGTTAGCACCGACGCTTCAGCTCTCAGTCGATCGTGGCTTCGAAGGGGTCTTTCAACAACTCTTTGAGCAAAACATGCGGCGATTTTACACGGTAACCACCGCCTGGACTGACGTGACTGCTACTCAACAAAAATATTGGACACAATTTATGACTGCCGGTATCTATCGTATTTGGCGGGAGTGGCTACTTGGTGGTCAATCAGAATCGTTGGCTGAAATTCACGAACTGATTGCGACCTTTCAAACGGCAACCATGACTGCGCTCAAATCTCAATCAAGCCGTTAGCTCCTTATTCAGAGTCGTCAAAAAAGGCAACGCCTCCCTTCATATCAGAAGGACGGTGTTGCCTTAATTTGTCTTAATTAGCGATTGAAATCTCCCAAATACCAGGCCAACTTTTAGCCCTAAAATGGGACAGAATCGCGAATTAGCTCAGACACGTATCTTGTGGTAGCTTCAACAATTGTGGTTTACTAAAGTAGTAGCCTTGCTTTAATCGAATACCCAACTTTTTGCTCAAACGATTATCAGCTTGATCCTCAATTCCTTCGAGTACCAAGCGTAAATCATATTCGGCGCTGATTGCGTGCCAGAAGTGTAATTTCTGCAAAATGTGTGGGTCTTTGAAATCTCGATTGAAGTTTTGCAGCGCAAATTTAATCTCTGAGGCTAACGGCAATAGCTCCTGGACGTCCTTGAAATAATTATCACCAGTACCGACATCGTCCAGGGACAATTCCATCCCCTGATCGATGAAGCGCTTCAACTGGGGCAATAATTCCGCGGTCGTGTATTTCTGCGGGCCATCATCTTCCGTTAACTCCACCACTAATTTCGTCGGATAGAGTTGTTCCTGACTCTTAATAATGGCGTTGGTAATCGGCGTCGTCATCAACTGTTCTCGACTCACGTTAACTGAACAATAGCGCACCTTGAGGGATAAGACCTTGGTGGTATCAACTAACAGGTCCGCAATGATTTGTGGATCAATCGCCGAAAAGGATTCTGGCAAGCGCCAGCCAGCCGGGGTGAGTTGTTTCATCAGCAATTCGTAGCCAAAGACAGATTTAGTTGCGGTATCAATTTGTGGCTGAACAAAGTAACGGTAAGTAGTTTTCAAAAAAACACCCCCCTAAACGGATAGTTTGCATTAACTATAACAACAGTATACTATAAAAGACTGAAATAAGTTAAAAAAGAAAGGGTTTATAGAAATGAAAGTCGTCGTTATTGGTTGCACTCACGCCGGCATCGCCGCCGTGAAGCAAATTCTTAAATATTATCCAGAAGCAGACGTGACTGTCTATGAACGGCAGGCTAACATTTCCTACCTTTCATGTGCCACGTATTTACATATTAAAGGGACTGTTCGGGCCCTTTCAGACGCTCAATATCAAGACCCCCAAGACTTCATCAAACGCGGGGTCGATTTACAACTCAATCATGACGTCATTCGTATCGATGCCCACGCCCACACCCTACTGGTTCAGGACCTCAAAACCAAGGACAAGACGTCGACGACCTACGATAAATTGATCATGGCAACCGGCTCAATTACAGCAATTCCCGCAATTCCGGGTGTCGAAAATCCTAAGGTCTTACTCTGCAAGACTTACAGTCAGGCCAACAACATCTGTGAGTACTCGGCCCCTAAACAAAAAGTTGCCATCATTGGGGGCGGGTACGTAGGGATCGAACTGGCCGAAGGATACATTGCCTCGGGCCACGAAGTCCTGCTGATCCAACAGCCCCACGATCTGTTGGACCAATACGTCGAACCGGTGATTGCCGATAAAATTACCAAGGTGCTCACGGATAAAGGCGTCCAAGTCCTGACGGATACGCGGGTTACCGGTTTTAAGGATACTGATGATGGCAAACTGCTATTAAGCTCCGAAGCCGGTGATCTCAAGGTCGATATCGCCGCAATCAGTGCCGGGATTATTCCGCAAACGGAACTGCTACAAGGACAGGTCGCCATGACCGCTAATGGCGCCATCATTACTGACGATTACATGCAATCCTCCGATCCAGATATTCTAGCCGCCGGAGATTCCGCCGTCAGCCACTACAATCCCACTAAGACGGTCACCTACGCCCCGCTAGTCTCCCACGCGATTCGGCAAGGCGCACTGGCTGGTATCAATGTGTTCGAACGGCGGCTACGCACCATTGGAACCCAAATTACAACGGGTATGCAAATGTTTGATTACACGGTCGCTTGTACCGGCTTAACTATGAGCCGCACGCGCCAAGCCAAGCTCAATGCCACCAGCGTAACGTACACGGCCCCTTACCGGCCTAGTTTCATGCCTAACGCCTATCCAATTACCGTCGTGTTAATCTACGATCGTAATACCCGCAAGGTTCTCGGCGCTCAGCTCATGTGTGAGCACGATGTTTCGCAAGCGGCCAATACCGTCTCCGCCCTCATGCAAAATGGCGGGACCATCGACCAATTGGCCATGCTCGATACACTCTTCTCACCTAACTTCAACGACACGTTTAATTACCTCAACTTGGCTGCTCAAAAAGCCGTTGAACAGGAGCACGGTTACCTACGAACTTAATCATTCTCTACTAAAAACACACCGTCAGTCGCTTTTGACTGATGGTGTGTTTTGTTATTGTTATTGCGCTAGGCTGATTGCGTCAGTACCTGTTGCCACTGGCCAATGATGCGGGGCATTTGGAAATCCTTGGCCCGTTCCAACGAGCGCTGCGCATAGCGTTGCCGCAACATCGGATTCTCAATCAACAGATCCACAGCTTGCCAGAGTGCCGCCACGTCTTGCGCCGCCGTTAATAGTCCATGCTGACCGCGCTGCAGGTACTCGGCCGAGCCCGTATTTTCCATTGCTGCTACCGGCAGTCCGAACCCCATGGCCTCGCCCATGACGAGGGGCAGGCCCTCCCAGCGCGACGTCATCACGAAAATGGAGGCGCGTTGATAATGGCGACGCAACGCCTGATCCTGTAGGGCCCCGCGATAGATAATTCGGTGGCTGACCCCCAGTTCTCGCTGTAACCATTTGAAGGTCGCCATATCCGCCGGCTTCCCGTGACCCGCAATCGTCAGTTGCCAATCGCGCGGTAGCCACCGGGCCAGCTCAAGCAGATAATCAATCCCCTTATGTTGAATATCAATTCGCCCCGTAAACGCAATTGTATGGCTTTGCAGGTCAGCGCGTTGTCCCGCCGCTCCTAGTGTTTGCGGATTATAAATTTTGACGGTGTGGGGATTGAACTGGGCATAATTAGCCAGATCGGAATCCGTCAACACCACGACGGTATCGGCAGCCGCCAACCCCGCCCGTAACTCCGGCAGCATCTGGACATAATACTGTTCAAAATACGTCTTGAAGTTATTGTGAATCCAAGCGATCACATTTAGTTGCGGCAACTGCGCCTTAATGACCGGCGCAAAACTAATCAACAAGCCGCCAGGTAAAATAACACTATCATACCGCCCCGCCGTCAGCGTCTGCAGGAGATCCGTCAACTGGGGCTGATAGGTCTCCAGTGGGCGGTCACCAAAATAGTTCGTGACTCTGGGTGAAATTGGTTGCGATGTCACCAACAGTGGCGCACGTAACGCATAAAATGCTGGCGTTTCTGCCAAAGAATAGTAGGTCACGTCCATCTGCCGGGCCAACTCGTTGCCAACGACGGTAGTCACGCGTTTGAGCCCACCCATGATTAAATTTTCAACGACGATCAGCACTTTCATCCCCGTCACACTCCTTTTAGTGGGATTGAGCTGATTATACGGGGTGCCCCACCAATCGCCTGACAAAAGGGCTAGGAAGGGGCGGTGAACTTCCTAATTTCAGAAAATTAGTCTTATAATTGAGACAAGTCAAAAAGGAGGAATTGACCTTGATTACTTATCACTTACTCACCCCACAAAGTTCCGCATGGGCAACCGCAGCTAGCCAGATAGGTGCCATCGACTGGCCCGCTGGTGGCCACTTAGCCAAGCTCATGCAAACGGCAACGTGGCAGCCGTGGGAACGCGTCGTCTATGCGACTGACAACGGCCAACTAGTGGGCTGTTGCGCGCTAATGGCAGAAGATATTGTCCCAGATACCCCCTATTCTCCATTCGTCAGTACCGTCTACGTCAACCCGGATTATCGCGGTCAGGGGATTAGTCTGCGCTTAGTCCAAGAAGCAGAAACGGCCGCTCAAGCAGCGGACATCGACAAACTGTACATTGTCACCCGGCACGTCGGTCTCTATGAGCACCTCGACTACGAGTTGATTGATCAGCGAAACGATCAATTTGGCCGTCTGAATCGGATTCTTTACAAACAACTGTAAGCATGCGTGAAACTAGGCGTGATTAGCCGACAAACCGCAAAAAAGGGACTGGCAATTTCTCCAGTCCCTTACGCATCGTTATGTTTCACATGAAACATTGCCGCCTCAATACTTTTCATCCAACTGGACAAAGGCCGTGTGTCCTAGGCCGCCACCAACTTGCATGACGCTCCCGCCATGTCGTAGTTTCCCCAGATTGACGGGACGGAAGTTGAGGGGCTTCACCAACGCGGCAAAGATCTTCTTCGCCTCACGGTTATCGCCGGCATAAAACAGGACGCGGCGGCCAGGCCCGTCAACTTTTCCGGTCATTAATTCGTGGGGGAGCGTATTGAATGCCTTGATCACCCGCGCGTTAGGCGCCGCGGCAGCGATCACTTCACTACCCGTCAACGGCCGTGTGTCAATCTTCTGGAAATCTGCGGTAAATTGATTGGTGACATCGACCACAATTCGCTGCTGGTAGTCGGCCACCTGATGCATCACCGCTGGGGCTACTTCGAATGGTACCGCTACAATGACCAACGGCTGTTGTAACGCCGCCGTGACCTCATCGAAGCTGACATTTTCCGCAAATTCTGCGCGTCGATTCAACAGACTGGCCACACCACTCGCATGGCTGAGCAAGATCTGGTTGTCTCCTCGACTAAATGTTTGGGCCAGAATTGTCCCGACTGTTCCGGACCCCACAATTCCAATTTTCATCTGAATCACCCTTCCTGATACAACTTATAAGGCTAGTCTACGAGAGTTGGAAAATGAAGAGAAGTGATTTGCTTCTTTACATCTTTAAGGCAGACCGCATTTGAACTACCAACGGGCCCTCGTATACTAAAATTATTAAGGAGGGGAACCATTTATGACACATTTAAAAAGCAAATCAGCCCTTGCTCTGGTGGCCGTTGCGGGTGGTCTACTGGGGCTAGCCAATACGTCGGCCAGCGCTAAAAATATTTGGATATTCGGGAAGCATGACCGTTCAATCCAAACCGCACCGAAGGCCATTCGGGGAACTTGGTATGGCTATCAAGATATTTATGACGATCATCCCAGCAAATTAGTCATTCACAAAAAGGGATTCAAAGTTGCCATCAGCGGCAAGGCCAAGGCACGATCTTTGAAATACGCCAAATCATGGAAAACCGCGTACCGCCAGAACCACCCATCTAATATTGACCTTAGAAAGTCTCAGCATGGTTGGTATTATTTTGCCGTCAACTTAAAACCTAATCTAGATCTCTCTGATCGCTCGTTCTATTACGGCCAGGTTCTGCCCGTCAAGTACCACAAGCAACACGCACTCGCCTATGTTCCAGCCGTTAATCAGAAAAAATCCAGAGTTCTCATCTTGACTAAAAAGAAGGTCAATCATCCACTTTACAAATCTACTAAGGGCATGAAGGTGATCAACTTCTACGGTGGTAAGTGATGAGCCATCAGCCAAAAAGACAGCGTCGCCGCTGCCTTTTTTTACGCTAAATTTTGAATCAATAGCCGCGCAACCGCCTTGGCTGAGAAGGGATTCTGCCCCGTAATCAACTGGCCGTCCTGAATGGCATACTCCCGGTAGGCCCGGCGTTTTTTGAAGTGGGCTCCACGCTGCTCGGCGACCGTTTGATTAAAGAATGGGACCACTGACTTCTTGCCTGCTAGCTACTCCTCACTCTTGGTAAAGCCCGTGATGTCACGCCCAGCAATCAAATAACTGCCATCCGCCGTTCGAATATTCAAGAGCCCTGCAATCCCATGACACACGGACGTGATAAAGCCCCCGCTGGCGTAAATGCTTGCCGCAATCTGCTGCAGCGGCTGATTATCGGGAAAGTCCCACATCACCCCATGACCGCCTGCATAATAAATTGCGATATAGTCAGCCGGATTCACCTGACTGGGAGCTAAGGAGGCCGTTAACGCCCGCTGCTGAAAGTCTGCCGTTTCGTAAAACGCCATAATTTCTTCATCAGTGTATTTCATGCTCCGCGGATCAAGTGGGACAAAGCCCCCGTTAGGACTGACGTAGTCGACGCGGTATCCCGCTTCCTGAACGAGCTGGGCAAACTCGGTCGCCTCACCCAACCATAAACCAGTTGGATCGGCGGTCTTCCCGTAGCGCGTCGTGTTGGTCAACACAATTAGAACTTTTTTCTTCATCGTTGCTGATTGCATGCCATAACCTCCGTAATGTGATCTAAGAGCGTCTTCAACTGGTCAATGGCCTTGGTCTGATGCGTCAAATAGTAAAAGTTTTTCGTGCCCTCTCGCCGATAGTCGACAATTTTGGCTTCCTTGAGAATCTTCAAATGATGGGAAACTGCTGGCCGCGACAGCCCCGTCACCCCGACCAAATCTGTCACCTGTAACCCCTGGTGAATGACTTTTTCATCCAGTAGAGCAATCATGATTTTCTGGCGAGTCTGATCACCGATCGCAATGAGAAAATCACTGGAACGCGTAAATTCATGTTTTAATCTCGTTAAATTCGCCAATTTCCGTCACCTATCCGTTCGTTATTTTAAACCATTAAACCACATGGAAGAACTCGTGTCAAACTTGCTTACTCAACATTTAGCGCAGAATTCAATCGTTGACATTTTTAAACCAAAGGTCTAACATTCAGCTTATTCGTTTAAAAATATCGACGGAAAGAAGCGTACTTTTATGACAAATACGATGCAAGCCGCACAAATTAATCACTATCACCAGAACCAGCTCGTCATCCAGCCAACATCACTCCCCAGACTGCAAGCCAACGACGTGTTGGTCAAAATTATGGCGGCCAGTATCAATCCCCTCGACCTCAAAATCATGGCGGGCGGACTCAAACTGATTCTCCCCTACCAGATGCCTTTGACCCTCGGCAATGATTTTGCCGGCGAAGTCGTCGCTGTGGGGCCTAACGTGACCCAATTCAAGGTCGGGGACGCCGTCTATGGGCGCCCCCGCAAAAATCGTATCGGGACCTTCGCCGAATATTTGGCCGTAAATGCGGAAGACATTGCGCTAAAACCACAAAATCTGGATTACCAGCAAGCTGCCGCATTGCCCTTGGTCGGTCTCACCAGCTATCAAGCGCTCCATGACCTCATGGACCTTCACCCCGGCCAAAAAGTGTTGATTCAGGGCGGCGCTGGTGGCATTGGAACCCTAGCTATTCAATTGGCGAAATCCATGGGCGCCTTCGTGGCAACGACCGCTAGCCGTAAAAATTTTGAGTTGGTCACCGCATTAGGCGCCGACCGGGTCATTGACTACCACACGGAAAATTTTGCAGAAGTCTTATCCGATTACGACGCGGTCTTTGATACCCGTGGTGGTCACACCTTAGAACAGGCCTTTCGTGTGGTTAAACCCGGCGGCCACGTCGTCAGTATTTCTGGATTGCCAACTGCGCAGTTTGCCAAAGATTACGGCCTACCACGTTGGAAGCAGGCACTCTTTGGCCTCGCCTCACACCGGCTCATGCGCTTGGCCCGGCAGTCCCAGGCCACCTATCACTTCTTATTCATGTGGCCCAGTGGTCAAGAATTACAATTGCTGACCAACCTCGTCGAACGCCAAACCTTGCGCCCCCTCATCGACCGCGTCTTCACCTTTGATCACCTAAACCAAGCACTGGATTATTCACGGAAAGGCCACGCTCGCGGAAAAATTGTGATTAATATTGGTGAACGTTAACCTGCCTCCATCTTATTATTAATAACAAAAAGGATCGATAATTATCGATCCTTTTTGTCCTGCGGCATACTAATATTATCCCAGTCTAATCGCTGATAGTCCGCCATGAAGCGTTCGAGGTAGTCACTGGCATAAAAGTCGAGCAAGCGCATCCCTATCTCAGATATGTAAACCTCTGGCGTTTGATTATCTTTTTGATAATTAGAGATTAGGCCCGTAGCAAATAATTTACGCAACACTTGGTTCGTCTCTTCATCAAATCCACCAGCTGCGGTACGCTTATTCCTAAACGAAGCGCGGATTTGATAAAAGACCATAGCTTCCTTTTCTGCCGAGAAAATACTATAGAGATCATCAATCTGAATACGGATGTGGTGCCGTCGACTGTGTTTAACCACCGCCAAAACGAAGAAATCCGCATATCGGAAGTCCAGCCAACTCGCCTTAGGAAAATACTCATTTAACTCGTCTTCAAAGACATGGCGTTTCGCCATTGCAAAGGTGGGAATCGAAAGAAACCCACTCTTGGCCGCATGGTAGCTCACACGAAAAGTTAAATACTGTCTTTGGCGATTGATCAAGCAAAGATACATGGTTTCACTCTTCCTTGCCTGCGTTAAACACAGCAACCGCATCGTCTCGTCCATCGCTGCAAGCGTCACTTGTTGGACATATAAATCCTGATCTTTAGCCACGTCTGCCCACCCCTAATTACAATTTTTTGATTTTATCAAGCCGACACCACTTATTTTAATCATGGTACCACGCCAGCTAATGACCTAAAAATCATTGATTCCCAAATTTTGTTTCCCATGAAACATTTCAAAATTCGCCTCAATCACTGAATAACGCCTCCCGTAACTGCTATAATGAATACTAGTTTTTTCGTGAACGTTAAAAATACCGACTAGCATAGGAGTTACAAGATGAATAAAATTTTACAAGCACAGTTTTTCGTCGACGATCTGTCTGACGATCAAAAAGCGGTGATCACCAATATCAACGACTACATCACACAAGGTCTCACCGGCAAACAGTCTTCCGTCGCCATCATCGAAGGTGCCGCCGGAACTGGTAAATCCGTAGTTCTGATGGAATTGGTACGCCAATACATGACCGACAAGCGCTACAAGACCTCGCTGGTGGTCAACCATCCCGAATTGTACAAAGCTTATCAGGATATCGCTGAATCCATCCCGAACATGAAGGTCAAGGACATCCGCCGGCCAACCTCGCTCATCAACTACGCTCAGAAGAATCATAAGCAATACGACATCATTTTTGTGGATGAAGCCCACTTGTTATATTCCAAATCAGAGCCCTACGCTCATTACCGCGGGCAAAATCAACTGACTGACTTGATGAACTTGGCCAAAGTGGTGGTCGTCGTGTACGATTTCGATCAGGTCTTCCAGTCTAAGATGTACTGGGATAAGGACTTACTCTACAAAACTATCGGTAATCATCCGCACAAGTTGTTTAATATGAACTTCCAATACCGGATGGTCGCGAGTGATAATCAGGTGGCCTGGATGGACGATCTGACGGCTGAAAAGCCACTGAAGTCCTTCCCCGACGACAGCGATTTCGAATTCAAAATGTTCGATACCGCTGGCGAACTCTTTGAGAATATCAAAAAACGTAACAAAGAATTCGGGATGAGCCGCGTCGTCGCCACCTCTGGTTTCCCGCGGATTGACGGCCGCCACAACGTAGAAATGGACTCATTCAGTCTGCCTTGGGACGAGTGGGACCCCCAACGGACGCACTGGGCCAAGCGTGAGGGCTCGATTACGCAGGTCGGGACGATCTACACGCTGCAAGGCTTCGACCTGAACTACGTGGGGATGATCATCGGCCCTTCATTTGGCTACGATCCTCAGACCGATACCATGACGGTCATTCCCGAAAAGTACTCTCACAAGGAAGTCTTCAAGAAGCGTAAGGATATGAAATTCACCCGGGATGAGTACAAAGCCTTTATCGCCAACGTTCTGAACGTCCTCATCAAGCGGGGCAAGTACGGTCTGTACCTGACCGCCTACGATGATGCGCTACGTCATCGACTATTGGAATTGAATCAGGAAAAATAACTAGCCACACAAATAAGCCTAATTGCGATCCAATTCGCAATTAGGCTTATTTGGTTACCCGTTATTATTTTTGAATGATTAAGGTCTTGTTCGAGGTGACATAACGACCATTGGTCAACTGTAACCGCGTCGTCAGGTGATAACGCGCCAGCTTCTTCACGTGAAGGACCGCGCCACGTTTGTAGTGCTTCGCATTACCTTTCAAATCAAGATGACGATAGGCGTCGACGCCCTTAGCGGCAATGACCTTTACCGTCTTAGGCGTGGCCTGGTAGTAAGTGTGGACCGTAAAGGCTTTTCGAGCTGTGATGTAGCCGGTCTTACCGTACCGCTTAGAGTTAGGGGTGACGTCCCGGACCAGGTAACGCTTCGTCCCGTTCTTTGATTGCGCAACCCCGGTGATCACAAACTGCGGCCGCTTAATCCGCGTCTGTTTAGTATAGTAGAACTGACGCGTCTTCTGACTAAAGTTCGGCGTGCGGTATAAGCCCAGCTTCTTCACCGCAGTGATGGCCAGGTCTTTGTTAGCAGGCAGTTTAGGCTTCACTTGATCGCTCTCAGAGGAACTGACCGCGCTACTTGAAGTGGCTGCGGAAGATGTCGCCGAACTAGCCGTATTCGTGCCCGGCGTCACCGGCGCTTGTTTCTTATAGGCCAACGTTACCGTCTGAGGGTCCGCCGTGTACGTTCCCTTCAAGCTACCATCCAGGACTTTTACGAACTGGTAGCCGGAAATGTTAGCTGGCGTGACGGTATAGGCCGTCCCTAGGCCACCTTGCAACTGAGCCGTCTTAAGAATCTGTTGCGGATTATCTTGATCGACGTAATTAACCGTAATCGGCTTGCCCGGCGTGACGACTGGTTCCCAGATATAAGTCTCATCGCCGGCGAACCCTGAATCACCATTGTACTTTGCTATCAGATCGGGCGTTTTGTAGATTGTCTTGTTGCCAGCTACGTATTGGTCTTTGATGTTTTCCCAGTTACCGGTGTATTTTTTCGAATCCGCACCATTACTGATATCGGCACCTAATAATTTCGAATCTGTAAGATTATCTTGTGGGCTCAAGGTGAGTTGCGTTACATTTGTTGAATTAGATCCCCGAAAGATCCCTGTTAGTGGCGCATTAGGCTGCCACTTACCAATATTAATGCTCTTGGCGGTCACTCCGCCCAACATCCCATCGAAGTTGTAAAGCTCAACCGTATCGCCATAATCATCTATATCGGTACCCTTGACTTGACTCACCTGGTAGTGCGAGAGATCAATAGTCCCATTGGGGTCATCACCAAACCGTGCAAACATACTTTGGAAATTTGTGACTTTGCTGGTATCGAAGTTTTCATATCCCACAACTTTAGCCGTTACACCGTCAAACATTTCTTCCATCGTTGTCGCATTCGATGTATCAAAATGAGAAACATCAATATTTTTCTGTCCAGAAGACATGAACATTTCAGAAAAATTCTCGGTTTGACTGGTATCGATATTTTGCCAATTACGAAATTGCGGGTAATCATCACTATTGTCATTAATAGTAAATAACTTAAACAGGGCGGCAGAATTCCGCAGTGTCTGCATTTTATCATCAAAGGAAATCACTTTTATATCGGTCGACGTTTCCTCTAGTTGAATAGATTGAAACGGGCTCCGCCAATTTGCAGGCCAATTGGGATTTGTCTCTATATTCGTAGATTCCGGCAAAACCGCGCCCTGAGTCCCTTTGCCAATATGTAAGACTCCGTCCGCCGTGAGCTTCCAAGACCAAGTGTCCATCGTCTTTTCTGCCACAACCAAACTGCTGTCATCCGCATGGGCGACCACTGTCGGCGCCCAATTGGCTATCCGTGGTGAATTCTCTAATGCCGTTACCCCACCAACGACTAAGGCTGCGGTTAATGCAAAACTAACGACTCCACGCTTCATCATACAAGACCTCCCCAACAATTTATGGCCACAAGTATTAGTAGCTGATGCACAGTACCCGAGACAAACTTAACCGCTCATTCATTGACGCTTGATATTGTCATTCGGCGGGGTTGCCACATTAACTCATCCCCGCATTGGCCTGACAACCGCAACGCAACCGTGCAGCGCCCAATTTTGCCAACTGTTCAATCGGCTAATCATCTACTAACTAAGTGATGATCTCTATACTTATGTTTTACCACTAATTGAATTTTTTGACACAAAATAAGACAAATTGTGACTTGTTCCACAATTTGCCTTATTCTGTCTACTTCTGAATGATTAAGTTCTTATTCGCAGTCAGGTAAGCACCATTAGTCAACTGTAACCGCGTGGTTAAATTATGTCGTTTGATCGCCTTAACCCGCAGCACTGTGCCCCGCTTGTAATGTTTAACCTTCCCTTTCAAGGATACACTCCGATAGGCATTGACACCCTTCGCGCCGATCACTTTCACCGTCTTAGGCGTTGATTGATAGTAAGTATGCACCGTAAAGGCCTTACGCGCCGTAATATACCCGGTCTTCCCGTATCGCTTAGAGTTAGCCGTAACGTCCCGCACGACATAACGTTTCGTACCATTCTTTGATTGCGCCACGCCCGTAATCACAAACTGAGGGCGCTTGGTCCGCGTTTGTTTAGCGTAATAGAATTGACGGGTCTTCTTACTAAAGTCTGGCGTCCGGTATAGGCCCAGCTTCTTCACCGCAGTAATGGCGCGATCTTTACGCGCAACTGGCAGGCTGTTCGCTTCATCGGGACTCGTCTCACTTTCACTAGAACTGTCGCTCGACGAATCGGTAGATGTTCCTGGCGTCGTTGGTGTAACCGGTGGCGTTGGCAATAATTTGTAAATTAAGGTAACCTCACGCGAATCCGTGGCACTATACTTTCCCGTAAGCTGAACATCCGGATCCTCAACATACTCGTAACCCTTAATCTCTGGTGGGGTAATCGTGTAAGGTTCCTCAGCATCCCCCGTTAAGATCAGGTCCGCCTGCAAAGTCGTCCCTGCCTCATCCATATAATGGACCGTGACGGGCTTTCCTTGAATTGGCAATACTTCTGGCTCCCAGATATAAGTCCGATTACCCTGAGGTCGTTTGCTGGCATCACTTCCATACTTAGCCATCAAGTCAGCTGAGCTATAAGTTTCCTTATCACTGTGGTAGCGGTCGTCCATATTTTCCCAGTTACCCGTGTAAGTTGGATTTTCTTCGGTCGGGTCCGTGTAAATTTCCGCTAACCCAGCATTAGACAAGTCGAGATTGCCGTTTAATGTCAATTGACTCGGACAATCGCCATATAGACTGCCAGAAAAAATACTATCCAGCGGTACTTGGGGGTGCCAATTTGAAAAATTAACCGCAAGTTGAGCATTCGCCACTGGACTAAGCATACCATTAAAGCCCCCCGGCTCGATCTGACCAACGTCAAAGCCTGATAGATCTAGAGTGAGCTGGAATGAATCATTTCCCACCGCATAAAACATGGACGTCATGTTGGTCACATGGCTGGTGTCAAATTTTCCACTGTTCAACCCAATAATATTACCAGTCAGGTTTTCATTGCTTCTGAACATCTCAGACATATTCGTAACCTGCGACGTGTCGAAAGCCGAGACATCAATCGTCTGTTGACCTGAATCCCTAAGCATCCCGGCCATATTTGTCGTCTGACTAGTGTCTAAATTCTGCCAATTTCTAATCTGCGGTGCGGCACTGGGATTCTTACCGCTATTACTTGTAGAGAGATTAATGAAAAGATAAGACGCATCTGGCGGCGTTTGCACCTTGCCATCAAACGAAATGGCTTTGACTGCAGTAGGAACACCGTATATCAGTGGAAAAAAGGGCGATACTTTAGGATACATGGGGTTGACCCCCGTATCTTTGGCCGCTTCTGGCAAGGTTCCCGCCCCAATGTGCAAGACCCCATCGGACAACGTATAGTCACAGCTGCCCAATTTTCCCGACTGCGGCGTATCCGCATGAGCCACTATCATGGGCGTCCAGCTAGCGACTCCGGGCGAATTCTCTAACAGCACCACGCCACCTAAAGCCAATGACGTTGCCAATACCACACTCACTATCCCACGTTTCATGAGCTAAACCCTCCTAAATGTTTTATACCACAAAGTATCAAGCAAAATTAAGGTTGATTATCCGATTAAAATGACCGCCTGTGAAAGCGCTCACATTTAACTGTATGCATAGTATACCAAACAATTGCCACCTAGTGCTATCCCAATTTGTCCGCCCCGTAGTTGGTAGGAAGATTAACCCTATTTCCCGCTTAATGCGCCGACATCATTTTAATCATCGAAATTGTTCAACTTTGCACTTCAAATGTACAATTAACCTTATAAACAAACTACCCATCATGGGACTTACCTTCCTTGCTTATTTAGTGTAAAAATTTATACTGAATCTCGAAACAAAATTAATCAAGGGGGTTATGATCATGAAAATTGGGATTCCTAAGGAGATCAAGAACAACGAAAATCGGGTGGGGATTACCCCAGCTGGCGTTGTTAGTCTCGTTCACGCAGGTCACCAAGTACTCGTTGAAGCTCATGCGGGAGAAGCAGCGGGTTATCCTGATGCCGCCTACCAAGAAGCTGGCGCTGAACTTTGCGATGCCGCAGCGGCTTGGTCTTGCGACATGGTCATTAAGGTTAAGGAACCGATCGCAACGGAATATCACTACTTCCATGAAGGACTCATTCTCTATACGTATCTACACCTCGCACCAGACCGCAAGCTCACCGAAGCTTTACTGGACGCCAAGGTTACCGGCGTCGCTTACGAAACCATGGTGGGCGCACACGGTGGCCTCCCACTCCTCGTACCTATGAGTGAGGTGGCGGGCCGGATGGCCGTACAATTAGGCGCCCACTTCCTTGAAGAAAATCATGGCGGTAAGGGCGTGCTGCTCGCCGGCGTGCCCGGTGTCGCCAAGGGTAACGTCGTCATCGTCGGTGGCGGGACCGTGGGCTTCAACGCGGCTAAGATTGCCCTTGGCCTCGGCGCTCACGTTACGCTACTGGACATCAACGCTGCTCGCTTAGCGGAAATTGATGACTTATTTAGCGGCGCGGTCCAAACACTCATTTCCAATCCATTTAACTTGGCCCAGGCGATCAAACACGCCGACCTCGTGATTGGTGCCGTCCTGATTCCAGGCCATACTGCGCCTAAACTAGTCAGTGAAGCGATGATTCAGTCGATGGAACCGGGGTCGGTGGTGGTCGACATCCCCGTTGACCAAGGTGGTATCTTCGCCACAACGGATCATGCGACGACCCACGACGATCCAACGTTTGTTAAGGACGGGGTCGTTCACTACGCCGTTGCCAACATTCCTGGCGCTGTGCCGAAGACGGCGACCGCAGCGTTAACCAACGTGACCATCCCTTACGCCGTGATCATGGCTAACCTCGGCCTTGCGGAAGCTGCCCGGCAGAACTCGACCATTTTAACCGGGATTAACACCTACGCCGGTCACCTCACGGAAGCAGCGGTGGCGGCCAGTCAAGGTGTCGACGCTCAAGATTTCTTAAGTTTAGTCTAGCCCCGCAGCGCGAAAGGAGGCGGTGAGCATGGCCAATGAACCATCTGAGTTAGCCCGCAATTTAAAAAACCGGCACGTTCAGTTGATCGCGATCGGCGGTACGATCGGTACTGGCCTGTTCTTGGGTTCTGGTAAATCAATCCAGCAGGCGGGCCCGGCCATTTTAATCGGCTATCTCATCGTGGGGGCCGCTTGCTTCCTACTGATGCGGGCCCTAGGTGAATTGCTTCTCTCGAATACCAGTTATCGCTCATTTGATGACTTTGTGACGGAATATTTAGGTGAAAAATTAGGCTTTGTGGTCGGCTGGACCTATTGGATCTGCTGGATTACGATCGCGATGGCGGAAATCACGGCGATCGGCATTTACATTCGTTTCTGGTTCCCCAGCGTTCCGCAGTGGGTCCCCGGCCTGGTCGTGCTAGCCATTCTGCTAGGCCTCAACCTGATTACGGTCGGGGCGTTTGGCGAGGTTGAATTCTGGTTCGCGCTAATCAAGATTGTCGCCATCATTGGCCTGATCGTTGCCGGAATCGTCATGTTATTCATGCGATTTAAGACGCCGGTTGGCCACGCATCCCTCACGAATTTAGTGGCTTTCGGCGGCTTCTTCCCTAAGGGGATCTCGGGGTTCTTGCTCTCGCTGCAAATGGTCGTCTTCAGCTTTATTGGTATTGAAATGGTGGGGATGACCGCAGCTGAAACGCGCGATCCAGAAAAGGTCCTACCGAAGGCCATTAACGATATTCCGCTGCGAATCATCCTGTTCTACGTGGGGGCCCTCTTCATTATCATGGCCATCTACCCTTGGCAAGATGTCTTGCCGAACCAAAGTCCATTCGTCATGGTCTTTAAGAATGTTGGGATTGGTGCAGCCGCTGATATCATTAATTTCGTGGTCATTACGGCGGCCGCTTCGGCTTGCAACAGTTCTATTTTCACCACGGGCCGGATGCTCTCGTCACTAACCAAGGATGCCAAACGACCGTTGACGATGCGTCTTAACAAGCTTTCCAAGCACCAAGTACCGGGTAACGCGTTGAATTTCTCGGCACTGGTCATCACCCTCGCCGTCGTGCTGAACTTCCTGATTCCTAGCATGGTCTTCAGTTTGGTCTCCAGCGTGGCAACGACGTGTTTCCTCTTCATTTGGGCCAGCATTATTCTGACCCACTTAAAATTCCGGCGCTCAGCAGCCGCCGAAATCAGTCAATTCAAGGCGCCCTGGTTCCCGATCGCGGATTATGCCGTACTAGCGCTTCTGGCAATTGTCGCCATAATCCTCTGCTTCCAGTTGGAAACGGCCATCGCCTTGGTACTCTCGCTGGTCTGGCTAGTCGCCCTGTACCTCGTCAAACGGGGACAGGAACGCAAGGCAGCCTAGCTTGATAAAGCCCACTACTCAGCCATTTTGGTGGTTGAGTAGTGGGTTTTTAGATGTTTCATGTGGAACATTTGGCGACTATACCACAACAACACGTATTACCTTTAATAAACACAAACTCAGTCCCCCTAAGCATAGGGGAATACATAACGCCACCAGCCGCGATGACCATCAGCACCGGATCACCCCCACATTTGTGGGGAATTACCTGCCATTAAGCTAGGCTCATAACGTAGTCCACCAACATCCATAAAAAACTAAGCGTGACTACCCCTACAATTAAAAGCGTGACACAGCCGCAGCCATCGTGATCATAATCTGGCACTCATCCTACCCCCAAGTTCATATTTTTGGTCAATACGTTCCGCAAATATATTGGGAACCCCCATGTACGTGGGGAATACGAAGTCTAACGGAAGCGGGTTTCCTTTCTTCGGGGAGCACCCCCATATGCATGGGGAATACGAATTGGGGAAAGTTCGACAAATCTTTCAGCTGGGATCACCCCCATACACATGGGGAATACAAGCTCTTTGAATGCCAGTCCAGCTTGACGTTAGGATCACCCCCATACACATGGGGAATACTCAAGGGGCTTAGGATTGAATTTGGCGACCTCAGGATCACCCCCATACACATGGGAATACTTTCATTGATGCGGCGACAACGCCTAAGAAGTAGGATCACCCCCATACACATGGGGAATACCTCGATCCGATTAGCTAACTGCATCTGTTTCAAGGATCACCCCCATACACATGGGGAATACGGTAGCTGCAGCCCGTTGTTCTTCTGCATATTGGGATCACCCCCATACACATGGGGAATACTAAACAAATACCGTCATATCAAGGTTCTCAAATTTCCAAAACCCCGTTTTCATTTAACTTGTTCGCCAGTCCAAATGTTGCCGTGGCATCTGACAACGCATGATGCGGCGTTTTATTTTCGATATCATACTCAGCTAATACCGTCTGCAACCGATAATTATCTAAAAACTTATTTGCCTTTTTAACCACAGGCATCAGGTCGACCTGCTTGTTAGCTAACATTGATTGCCCCACCTTTTGACAACCGCTCGTTAGAAACGCCATATCAAAATGCAAATTGTAACCCACAATCGCAGCTTCACCTATAAAATCTTTCAACAATTGCAGTCCCTCAGCTAGCGCCACCCCCTGCGTCGCCAACATTTCGGAGGTAATCTTAGTTAGTGCTGTAATCTTTGTCGGAATCTCGTGGTCAATTCTGATCAAACAGTAAAAATGGTCTTCTTGACCATCTTCTAACCGTTTTAAAGCCCCCATCGAGATAATATCATCCGCTACTACATCTAACCCCGTCGTTTCCAGATCCAACGTCACAAAGGGGGTGGGACCTGTCCGCTGTCGTCGATGATCACGATGCCGCGTCATCACTCGGGCCCGATGAAATTTTGCGGCATCACTGAAGCCATGCTTTACCGTTCCTGTCGAAACAGTCAAGTGTTTCATCAACGGAATGCCATCGAAATCAACGACTGCTCGGTCCTGCCGGGTGGTTCTAAATTGATAACCCAACTCGTTGTTGGTGTTATAGACCATCGTCGCCTCACCATGGCCGATGTTCTTCATAATCCGATCCCATAGCAAATCACGAATCCGGGCACTCACATTGCCAACGTAGACGCCCGTCTGAATTTCCTGATACCATTTTGTTAAGTCCCCTTGCAGCGACTTGGGAACCTTCGTTAACGTGATGACAATCATTAGCGCTCATCTTCCTGTAGATCATGATATTGAACACCGAATTTCTGCAATCCCAATCGGTCATCCCACAGACTGACCACGTCCACTTCGCTATCCGCATCGGCCATACCTAGCAAGGATTTCAAATCCTTCACCATCCGCGCCAGTAGCTTGCCATCAGCAAACGCATCACGCATTGCCAATCGCGTTTTCGAGCCAATATCCGGATCATTACCAAATTTAGCGGTCACACTAAAGGCCACTGGAATTGAAAAATCCGCCTTGTATAAGTCAGCAAAATCATAGACAAAGGACAAATCATACCCCGTATGCACAAAACCTAAACCAGCCGACGCACCCAACGCCGTGATGACACTGTAGCTTAGTCCATACAGTGCCTGATGTGCTGCCGTTAACGCCTTATTAATCGGCGTTCCCGATTCAAAATCATCTGGATTATACTCCCGACGTGCCCAAGCAACCCCGGTACGTTCTGACTGATCAAGGTAGACCCGTCGGACCCGTGCGCCTTCCTTCCCTCGCAACTGTTGCATCGTTAGCTGTGAGACATCATCGTTTGGAAAGCGCATTTGATACATCTGTCGTGCTACAGCTAACCGCGATCGCTGATGAGAAACTAAGCGTGCTTGGGCTTCTAGCAAGGCTGAAGAGTGATTCAGCGCCCGACCACTCGCATACTGCCGAACGCCCCGTTCACCAACCCAGACAACGCTTAACCCTGACTCACCGATCAATTCCATCGCCCGGTGAGTCACATCAACACCTAGTCCCAACATTAGCACGCTGAGAATCGCCGCGGGTACGTACACCACACCTCGCTCATCTACCACCTGAATTGCACTATTTTTCCGATTTAACTTTGCGTGTTCCAAGTATAGAAAAGTCACACGGTCCCGGGCCCGACCCAACTCATAACGGTCTGGCTTCTTAGCACCAACCTGTTTCGCCATCTTCCTACGCCTCCGGAATAACTGTCAATAAGCCCATACCAAAAGCCTTTTCGCGACCGACACCTTTCACTAAGGTCTGCTTAAATATTGACACATCATTAATCCGTAACAAGCCTTCAAAGGTGACCCGACTCAGGCGAACACCACGGTTAGCTTTACGATGTAGCATAACCCACTCACGCCCCACAATATCAAACGCCCAAGTGGTCTGATCATCAACTAGACCGGTCTGTTTAATCAACTGAAAGCCTAACTTTTCAGCTCGATCTATCAGCCATTGACGCTGTTGCTCAACCGTGATGTGGGGAACTACCCGACCTTGACGTTTACCTGGCACAGTGATGGTATGTACCGGATTAGCCGTTAATCGAAATTGCAAAACCTGACCTTGCTGAAGCCGATTAAGCAGCTGATCATATGATTTAACGATCGCCGTTCCCGGTACACCGTAAACTTCAAGACCGTCGATGGTTGGACGCTCTGCACTTAAAACCAGCAGGTAGCGTTTGCCTGCCAGCTGGTCAATTCGCCATAAATGCCGCTGACGTTGACCTGCGCTCACTTCTTCAGGGAAACTCTGTTCAACCCAATTATGATAGGCGCCAAGATGGGTTAAATCCTTCGTTTTAGCCCGATTTTGACTATCAATTTCTACTCTCGATAAGTACATGCTTACTCCTCTCCAAGTGACTTGATGACATCGTGAGCGGTGTCCATCTCACTCTGAGTATTTAACCGATTCAAGGCTACGGCCGTTCGAGCAATCGCCCGGAAACCATACCGGCGATTCCGTTGATCAAAGGATTGAACCCGGTCTTTGACCATTGCACTGGGCTTATCCCCAATAAGCTGGGCATCCGCCATGATTTCCAACGAACTCGACCGAGATTTTCGTTGATACCAAGGTGCCGCTTGCCAACTCAATTGCTGCAATGCCGCAACTGGTGAGGTCTCACTAAATTCATGCAACCTTAAAACGCCGGCTGGAGCATTCGCGCGCCGACCCAAGAACAGCTGAAACTTCGGATGTTTAAGAGCTACCTTGATCTCATCCATCAATGAGTCATCATCACTGCCTAAGGCAACGACGAACACCGCGTCTTGAATATAGTCACGGTACGTGATCTTTCGGGTATCCTGCTTCCACTCAACCGTTTGATAATCGGTCAGACCACGACCAGCTTGATCAATTCTGACAGCGAAGTTCAAGTCGTTCAACGCTAGAATCCGCCGATCTGTCCGGCGATACCCTAAAGCCGCCGCTACCATGCCAATCACGGCACTCTTGGTGGGAAATGTATTCGTTGTTCGCCGCTCAAAAGTCGCTTCATTCCCGTACGATTGGAGCGGCGCTGTTAATTTAATCGTCAGAGTTTTCATCTTGAACCGCCTTCGATAACGCCGTCGTGACCTGCTCTAAGAGTTCCGTTAAGTTTGCCACATTGTCACCAATCTGCGAATCAGTTTTACCTAACACCAAGTTAACCACGGGCTGGTCAACAAATTCTTCCGTCCGCGCGTACTCAGTTTCTAACTTTTCAATTGATGGTTTAACGTAACCGTTCCGTGACGTGACCGGTTCTTCAAAGGCCGAAACCAGGTTGACCGGCGTATCCGTCCGCACCGTAACCATAACGTAGCTAGGCAACGTCTTATTAGCAAACGTATTCTGCTTCCCTGTTGGCATGGAGAGCAAGAAATCCTTGATAAAGCTGGTCGTTCCTTTAATGGCATCTTTAGTATTTAGGTTGTGCGCCAACTCATTTACATTCACATTGGCGTAGCGGTAAAGCGTTGCTGAGTTAAAGTCGATCGCCCCTAGCATCGCTGCACCAGCCGTATCCTCGCCTTGCTCGTCATCCAAAGCGGTAAAGTAATCATACTCTGGAACAACTTCATGCGTGGAAACTGCGTGGGCCACTTGCGCTGAAGCATCGACGTTTAATTCTGGATTGTCCGCAACCATACGACCAAACAGAGCCAAGTCTAGAGACTGATCACCCTTCAAGACCTTTTTGACCTCTTTTTTATCTAACTCTTCATTATCAATCGCGTATTGGGCTAGCTTGTCGAGTTGACCTTGGCTGACCAGTAACAACGCACCCGTTTCGCGGTCCTTGTTCAGTTTAATGCTGGCAGCTTTGAAAATGGCATCGACCTTATCAGTCACCGCATCATCATCTAACGACTCATCGTGGGCCTTGATTGCCTTCGCTAATAAGTCTGCGGCCTTCTTCGTTCGCGTCCCTACAGACACATTGTCTAACCGAAAGGCATCACGAACGGCTTTCTTCCAGCTTTGTGAAGAGACCCGTGCCCGCGAGACACCCCCATAAAGCGCAGTTTTAGGGGCACCCGTGTCATCCCGATTAATGTTAGAGGATGGCACCGTCTGTAAGACACTCAAATCAACGTATAAATTTTGGTTAGTCATGGTTTTCTTCTCCTTTAGTTGTTTGTGTTGGCTTTACCCAGAAATATTGCTGACCCCAGCGTAACCGAACCTGACTGGAGCGTTCATAACTTTCCTGCAACTCATACAGGTCCTCAGCCAGACTCGCGTAATCAATCTTTTGCGCTCGATCATTAGCTTTTAAGATACTGACCAAGTGTGACAGGTCATTGATAACACCCGCAGCCGTTGTCGTTGCCAATAACGGTTGTACACGCCGATCCATCGCTGTTCGCAAATCTTCATTTCCACGGAGCTTAGCCAAAGCTGTAAAGAATAGTGTGCCCTCCGCTTGTTCGCCGCGTGAAGATGCATAAACTTGCTCGATATTTTGACCCTGCTGATGAATGGCATAGAATCTGATTGCGGTGTAAACGGCCACTTCTGCTGACGTTGGCTTTCCATTCTTACTGAGTTGCCATTGCTCTAAATTCGCCATTAAAATTGGCCAAACGGTTTGAGCCCGTTGACTCGTTATTGTGGGCGCATTACGTAAGCTAGCCAGCATGGCCTTATCCGGATGGCCATCCCGATACAGCGCTAAAATAATCCGACCCGTAATTTCTCTAATTTGACTTGCCATCGGTCTTCGTCACTCCTTTTTTAAGATCCAGATGGGTCCGAACGTTGTACATCAAATGATTCTTAGCCGTGAAGATGTTTAAAGGACCTTTCTTACCCGCAATTCCGGCAATATCTCGCGGTGAACTTGCCTGCATAACGTCATCAACCGTTGCGATGACAATGCGTTCGAGCTGCTGTTTCCATTGGCTAATCTTGGTATCCCGATCATCATCACTGGACAGTCCAGCTAGCCATTCCTTGAAGGGTTCGTTCAAACGATCATAGAATTTGGCACTCATCCCACCGGCAAACGTTCGCACATCCAAGTTGCGAATTTGACCAATATCACTCGCAAAATGGTAATAATCGGTGCCGACGGTTTGTGTCACTGTAATGGCCTCCTCGATTCGTACGGGCCACCTATCTTCCTGATCAAATAAAACATCCGTCTGCAATTGCATGTCATCCGCAACTTCAGCAGCCGGTGACTGCGAAGTGGCATTTCCATCGCTAATTAGCGCCACATTATCCAGAATCAAGGGTGCATCCGCCGCAATTAACTTTTCGTGCTTCAGTCGCCGGAGCCATACCACAATGCCCGGCTCATGAACATCGTCTGCCCGCCGAACATTGACGTATTGCCCAAAGTTCCGCCACATCGCAATCCCCAATGAACGAAGGCCTTTGACTGCCGGTCGATATTCGGTCGTCTTTTTATCAAAGCGCCACGTCGTCATGGGTTCAATCAATGCATTTTCACTGCCATACATTGGCACGCCGGCACTAAAGATTCGGACACCAGATGTTCCCCACTCGATGTGTAGAATTCGTGACCAAGCCGTGTACAATTCGGGTAAATTGTCTGGTAAGATCTGGGCTTTCCGGTGCGCAATGTACGCCTGAACCGATTTAAATTCCCAGACTGGCTTGGGCGCAGCATAGACCACATCATCTTGCCAATCGTTCACGAGAACTAGGTTCAACATCAGCGTTTTAAAGAGCGAATTGCCCTTCGCAAAAACTGGGTTAAGTCGGTACACCCAACCAGCTGGATTAGAAAACTTTTCATCAGTTTCAATTTTGGTCTTATCCGTGACGCCCGCGTAATTCTGATAAGTAATGACCCAGCGCACGAGTTCATCCAAGGCTAACTTGCTCTTAGCCTCTCCCGTCTTGGGGGCAAAGATTGAAGGCGTATTCGCACTTTCCGACACACGTCGGTTCAACTGTTTGACCAGCACCTGCCCTTTACCCGCGGCAATCTGCTTATTCTTAGGCACCAAGGCATCGTAGTCCGTAGCCGTGACCTGATAAAATGGTCGGTCACCAAAGAAATTAAAGTCATCAGTATGATCCTTTAAATACTGCGTGACGGCTGAAGAGAAATGACCTGCTTGCTGCAAATCCTGCCAAGTCGTCAACAAATCCCGCTCACTATTATCGTCACCGTCATCAAATTCGTCGTCATCCTCAACCGGATTATCCAGCCACGAATAAGGATGATCGGTGGCATCAACGCGTAAATAAACGGTCGTCAGAATCGCTAGGAGCAGACGTAAGATGGCTAAATCTTGGCTACGCATATCTCCGGCCAACTGACGATAATCTTGTGCATTTTCAAATAGCTCAATCAAGGACACCTTTTTTTCTTGATTGGAGCCAGCTTCAATCACTTTAATCCACGGATCAGTCGTTAAATTAAAGCTCTTATTTTCCACGTTTATCATCTTCTTTCGTATATTCAAGTCCCAGTGTTGGTGAATACGTCAGCTGCCATCCTTCAAAAACAGCTTGTAAGTTCGCATCTAAGGGCAAGGCCAGCGCTCCCCTCAACCAGACGCTTTCTTGCCAACCTGAGAAGTAACGACCAGTCAACGTTTCCAAGTCTTTGATGGCCTGCTCCAATTGCTGCGGGACCGGCGTAAGGATTGCTGGCAATCTGATCACTTGCTGCGCAACTACTCGAGGCGAAACGTCAGCCAAAGACCGACCATCGACTAAGAAATTGCCCTCACTCGTGTGTTGCACCAGCACAACCTCAAGAGTTTCCTTGATATCACGAACCGCTGCACTGGCCTTCTGTTCGTCCTGAGAAACATCAGCAACATCTCGCTTCAACCAGCCATGAATGGTCTTTCCCGGCGTCAATTGCGGGTTACCCACCTGAAAGACACGCGCCTTTTTCTTTTCCTTGGTCAGAGTCGCTGTAAACTTTGCCTGAGCGTCCTCAATGCCAGGAACCTCCTCATCCGTAGCGGGGTCATAAACCTGCTGGACCAACGGTGAGATATCGTCCGGTAATCGCAGCGTATCTTTAAGGAAGTGATCAGTCTTCATCAACAAATACTGCCCATAGACGTGCTGACTCCCACTTTCATAGGTATTCGAGCCTTCGATCCCCATAATAAATAGTTGCGGTGCCCGTAACGCCACTGGGCGGGTGATCTGATGACGATGCAGTCGCCCAGCCCGTTGGAGAACCAAATCCACCGGGGCAATATCCGTGTACAAAACATCAAAGTCAATATCCAACGACTGTTCCAATACCTGCGTTCCGATGACAATCATCTTGTCTGGGCGTTTGCCATGCTTACCAATGGCCGCCTGAAGTGCCGTCTCTTGGGCCATCCGATCCGTGGCTAAAAACGCCGAATGCAATACCATCAGCTTGATATCCGCTGGGACCAATGCTGCCAGGGACTGCGCCCGTTTAACGGTATTCACGATGATCCCCGCCACACCGCCATCGCTAATCTTAGCGGCAACGTGTGCCATCAACTCTTCGTCCGTTGCCGCTAACCGCTGGACCTGTACGGTTGTCGCCCGCTGGTCACTTTGGCCAGGAAACGTCGTGACTTGTTTAAGCTGGCGACCATCTAGCAGACTTAGTAAGGGATACGCTTGCGTTTCTTGCCAGCCGTCAGGGGCCACTAAGCCTTGCAAATAATTACGGCCGTACTTTCCTCGCAAATAAGCCTTCAGTAAGGTATTACGCTTAGCTTTAGGCAAGGTGGCGGAAAGCACGACGACTGGTACGTGATAGGTCCCCAGCCAGATCAAAGCTTTAACAAGATACTGATTCATGTAACTGTCATATGCGTGTACTTCATCAATCACGACGACCTTGCCACTAAGGCCTAGATGCCGGAGAAACAGATGCTTTTGCTTCAATCCCATCAGTAGCAGGTGGTCAATGGTCCCTACGGTAAACTTGGTCAGGATGGATTTCTTCCCGCCAAACCAGCTGTTCACCACAACCTCACCTAGCTTATCCTCATCGTAGACTACCGAAGCTTGTGGTAAAGCACGATATTCAGGATTAAACTGTGCCTTGCTGTGCATCAGTTTAGCTGGGAAATTCTCATCTTGCTGTTCTGCAAGGAACTTCAGCCAGTGCTCTACTCGCGTGAACATCGCATTGGTCGTTGCCTGCGTCGGTAATCCGAAGAACACTCCATCGTGACCAGTCGTATACGCCAATTGCTCAGCCGCTAGCAAGGCAATCTCAGTTTTCCCAATTCCCATTGGGGCCTCAATGATTGCCATCCCTGGGTCCAGCGCCGCACCGATCGCTTGCGTCATCGCCGCCTGCACCGGACGAGGTGAAAATTGCCAGCGGTCCTGATAAGCTTGCTGCAAGTCAACCTGTTGGGGATTCCATTCACCACCCAAGTCCCAGTTCAAAATAGCTTGCTGAAACCGCTCAGTTAAATCGAGATCCTGCCACGTTTGATCGAGCGAAATCAATGGAAACAGCGGCGTTTGCTGATCTGACCCCAGGTATTCACTGGATGCTAACCAATCAGCCATGATTAACAGTCCTTCTAAGACGACAGCCTGTGGTTGCGCAACATCAGGAATCTCTTTGACTGACTGATAGCCTGAAGAAGTTAACGCATACTCGAATAGCTCCCGCTGAACATCCCGCCAAGGCTGTTGCAGGGTTGGGTCATTATCACTTTGATAGTAATTCGCCGTATAAGCCTTGATTTGCTCTACCGGTTCTTCATCAGCGGGTTTTCCATGATGCCCACCGATAATCGCACCGATCGACGCTGGCACGTTCAACTTCTCGAGAATGGCTTCACCAGCTAACGCATGCGGCGATGATTTTACCGATGATAAATTGATCTCATCCAACTTCAAAAAGCCATTTCGTAACAGTCGGTCTCGTAGGTCACTATCCAGCGCATCATCACGATCATAGGACTGCTTTGTCTGAAAGGCCGCAGTGGCCTTCCCCGCGTCGTGGCTAAACCCGACGAATTTAATCAATCGCTGAGTCTCTTCTTCTGTGAGTGTTCCCATCAACAGTCGTCGTTGCCCCGGACTCAGCCAATGTGTAAACAGCCAATTGATCACGTTCTGCGTATCCGTCAAATGGACAACTAGCGGTAACCAAAATTGTTGACCGTCTACTGACCGCTTCTTTGCCCACAAGGAAGTTGCCTGTCTAGATAGCTTTGTTGCCATATCGATCGTCCCTTTTCTGTTAGCGTTTTAATAAGCCCGACAATATTAATTCATGGTATTCACTTTATAGTCATTCACAATACAGATGAATAATCTTCAGGTCAATCAAGTCGTCTTACAAAATAATCTATACTGTTATTTATACCACAAAATTAATGTTAGCGTTTCCATTTATAACAAACTAACAAGGTTAGCCTGCCTCATCAGCTACACATGCCACCCTGTAACGCTACTCACAAGACCCCACAAATGTAGGGAATACAATTAAAATTTGCCCCAATCTCTACCGGCAGTAATTCCTTCCGCATTGGGAATACTTGAACGACCGGTGGGCAGGTAACGCAAGCGAAGGATCACCCCCATATACATGGGGAATACCAGCCATCTTAATCACTCCTGTTTTTTATTCAATGATGAGGTTCGCGGCACCAACGATTGCAATCGCGATGAGTAACGCGTCTATTATCATTTCTTTGCGAGCTATTTTCTTTTCAATTTCTTTTTGCTTTTTTTTACTAGCCATGAGTACACCTCGTGTTTTTTATGGGTGGGGGGTGGTAGCCCCGTGACTTACTTGATTAGCTTTTCTAAAAATTTTAGTACAAGAATGGCAAGCCCGACAATTTCATTTTTAATAATTAAATTTAAAATCCGATAGGTAGCTTCAACGTCCGGTGAAACAGTTGAATGAGATTTTTTCCTGGCTATCAAACGGTGCACTATTTCATCCCCCTTTCTTAGCATATCTCTATAATACATGGGCAATACGCAGATTCCAGTACCGCGCGAGCCTGTATACAGGGATCATCCCCGTATACATGGGGAATACAGACCGCCCTGTCTAAAGAGTGGTCGTGACACGGGATCACCCCCATATGCATGGGGAATACGTCTATCACTTCGGGGGATGGTTGGGCGAAGTAGGATCACCCCCATATGCATGGGGAATACTAAGACCGGGCATCTTGTACTGTAAGGCACGTGGGATCACCCCCATATGCATGGGGAATACACTAAACAAACGTTGTTATACCGCGATTCTAAAATCGTCAATGCCTATATTTTATTTAACTTGTCCCGAAAAAATGCTACGTCAGAACCGTATTACTATTCCACTAGCTATAGTCTTTATTATGCTGTGTACAGCAGACAATAGCAACCATTTTCTGAAAACTAACTAATTATCATCAGAACTATATTCATTTTCAGAAAACTCTTGACTCTATCTGCAATATCATACATTATGAATTTATACCAACAAGAGAGGGCACTCATATGAGCAAGAAACAAAAGGAACCTTCAACCAGCACAAGTTTAGCATCTCATAAACAGTTTCTCTACCTGATCATGGCGCTTGATTTATTCGTATTGCTAGATGTTCTTAAACAACTTATCAAAATGTGATCAGTTGCTATATGAAATTCAAATATGTAAATAACTATGATGGGGTGAGAATATGTCCACTAAGAAAGAGGATAAACTCAATCGTCAAATTATGCGCTATAAGTTTTATTGTACATTGGCTTCTACTATAGGCGTGGCACTGATTCTATTAGATATTTGGCTCAGGATTAAATAACCATTCTATTACCCATCATGTGTATAATTTTGCAAAAGGAAGGGATAATTTAAATGCCAGTTCAACCGTATACCGCCGCGAAACGCGCAGCTAACAAAAGATGGGACGAAGCTCATCGCGAACGAAAAAATTACATCAGTGCACGTGCCACTGCCCGTAGTTTTATTAGAAAAAAAGCGACACAAGAGGATCTGAAAGAATTATTAAGTATTATTAATGAGAAATTCAGCAACGACTAAAATACATCCCCTTTATCTTGAGTGTTATCTTATCAAACATTATTGGCCAAAAACTGCTTTCAAAATTACTAGCCCCACCAAAAAGCGTCATTAATACTCACTACTAGTGAATATTTAATGACGTCTTTTTATGACACGCTTATGAAATCTGAAAAAACAAACTCTCGTTTTATTATCATTTCGCATAATAATATCTGCATTGCACGACAATAACTGCATCACATAATATACCAGCCTCATCAACACATCGTGCCCAATCCACCTGATATTTTCAGGCTACGGTTTACCAATTATCTTAACCGGAGATCTGGGATGTCATCAATCAGTTTATTGATGGTTTTCAACGTTTTGCGACCTTACAACGGTCAGTATCGATATTCATTCTAGTCCTGCTCAGTAAAAGCAACTCTCTCAATCTTCCTTTACAGCCGGCTGCCAATCTTCAAATGATAAAGTCTTTACATGACTACCATTCATCTGATCAATCGACTTATCAAGTGCCTTACGATTTTCATCAGAACCTAAGATATAAAGCGTCTCTTACCACGATTGAAATTCCGACTCTGACATTAAAACAACATTTCTATTTTGAGGCTTGGTAATAATAATATATTCATTGTAATCTACTACGTCATCAGTCAAACTCTTTAGATTTTTTGAGCGTCTGCAATGTTGATCGCTGTCGTCACCATAGATGTATCCCGCCTTTTCTTAAGTCACTGTCGTTATATTAAGAAAAGTGCAAAAAATGTACACTTTTATATTTTTGTACAAATTAAAGCGAATTCAGATCGAATACAACCTTCAACTATCGAAAATCAGCGACATTAATATTAACCCTCGTATACACGGAGAATACGTAAATGGCAAAACCTAAAAAAACACCCACCAAGGAGTGCAGTCAGTTTATCGTTTAATTTTGCCCAATTTTATATCGGACCGGATTTCAGCAAGAGCCTGTTCATAAGGAATACTCAAAATATCAGCTATCTCTCGGGCGCCCTCCTCAGGTGTAACCCTTTCTGTCACTTTAACAAACGGAGTTTCATCTTGTACATCAATAGGAAGTGGACACTCTTTCTGTAGCTCTTGTATTTCTGAATGGGTCATTGCTAAAACCTCCTAACTTTAACTCCATACTTCTTACCAAGTTTAGTATAAATCGTGTCTATAGCATCATCAATGGAATAGCCCACTTTTGGTTCTGTTTGGATAAGCTTAGGATCACCCCCGTATACACGGGGAATACCCGTGGCTCCCCAGTAACCGTTGCCGCTTCCAAGGATCACCCCCGTACATACGGGGAATACACTAAACAAATCCCGTCAGACCGCACTTTAAAAATCACCAAAACCCAGTTTTCATTTAACTTACTCCCTTAGCATACATCAGCATCCGGCCACCGACAATCTCCAATTTAACGCAATTTATTCATAAGTCCTTCCCACTGAAAAACAGGCAACACCCCATCAGACCAAGTCTCCGAGGTATCACCTATTTTTTACTCTCATCCCCGCACCGTCGCCCGCGTAACGGATTGGAGTTTGCCCTGAACGACCAGTCGCTTAGGTTCATTGCGTTTAGCCGAAGCACAGGTCACCAGTGTCACCAACTTCTGACCGGGAACATCGTCAATCACTGCCGTCTGGTGGCGATCAACCACCCGCACGCTGGTCACGCGGTAGCGGTAAACCTGCTGCTGATTCGACAAGTAGACGTGGTCACCCTGCTGTGCCCGCTCTAGTGGAGAAAATAACAACTGCCGCGCCGTCATATAGTGCCCCGCCAAGGCATAATTGCCCTGACCCATCCGCTGATCGGCCTTAAGCGTACCCGCTCCACGAACCAAAACAGTGTTACTGACCCCAATCCCAATCGGCAAATCTAAGCCGACCGCCGGAACTCGCAACTGACCGACAGCCTCATACTGCCGACTGCCCGCCAGCTCCTGCAGGCTATACCCCGCAACCGACAAGGGATTTAGCTGACTCGTCTTCGTATAGTCAAATGGTGCCGTCTTGCCTTTAGCCGCTCGCGTGGCGCGTTGGACGCTCTCCGTCGTCATTTCACGCACCGCTTTTTTACTAAGTTGAGTCACCGAGAAGCTCTGCGTCAGCGCTAGCAAGACCAGACCACTCCCGATGAGAAAGACCACCAGCAACCACCAGGAAGCTTGGCGACGATGTTTACGTGCTGTCATTTAACTTCCCTCCCTTGAACGGCGATAGCGCCGGTAGCCAGCCCAACTGCCACCGACAATGAGTAATCCCGCGAGCACCACCAGCCCAATCTTATACCAATCCCAGACAAATCTGCCGCGGGGGATCGTCTGCGTGTCGTTAGGGATCCGCTGGCCCGTCACCAGCAGCCGGTGCGTGTTGATCATATACGGCGTGCACGTCATTAACGTGACCTGATTTTTTCCCGCCGTCCGCGCCACCGGTTGTTGCGCGTTGGCTTTTACCGTCCGCAGCGTCGTGACCTCATAGGTCATCAGACCATACGCGTTCTTCAGGTAGAACCGGTCGCCTTGCTTGAGCCGCGGAAGATCAGTGAACAGCTGTGCGCCGGGCAAGCCACGGTGGGTCGTGATCAGACTATGCTGATCCGTTTTACCCTGGGGGCTATCCGTCCCGCGAACCAGCCCCGCATACTTCTGTAAAATCCGATCATTCGTCCCAGCAAACACGGGCAACTCAACGTTAATCTTAGGAATGGCGACCAGCGCCACCGGTGTCTCCTCAACGAACCGCTTATTTTTACTCTGAAATGGATCCTGGACCGCCGTGCGATTAGCCGTCGTCTGCCGCTGTAACGCCTGGCGCAGCGCCTTTAGCTGAGTCGCACTCGCCGTATCCAATTGCCGCTTATACGCTGTGAGGACTCCCTGCTGGCGCCAACCAGTCACCATATTACTTACGGCCGGGTAGCCAATCAGGCCGAGGCCTAAGCAAAATAGTAAGATGATTAGCCATTTTCGCATGTGGCGGTCCTCCCTTCGTTAAGCTAGCTGTTTTGTCGCCGCTGCCGGTAGTACAGGTAACCTGCGCCGCCCATCAGAAGCAGACCCACGATGAGGAACAGCCAGATGCCCATGCCCCCGGTAATCGGTAAGGCATACCGCTCGTTTTTAATCGTCACGAGCTTCGTTGCTGAATTAATTTCAAAGGCCGTCGCTTCCTTTAATAACGCGTAACCAGCTGGCGCCTGCGTTTCGATCAGGTTGTACGTCACCTTGCCATCCCGCCGGTCATACACGTAAGGAACGCCCGTGAAATCAAAGGTTCCATCCGCTTTCGACACTAATTCCGTGGCCACTTCTTCGCTGGCCACCCATTTAACAAACGTCCGACCATCAAAGACTGCCCAGTAACGATCACCTTTCGAATCAACCTTTTGAACTTTAAATTTCGCGCCGGCTAAGCCCTTGGTTGGATCCTGTCCATCGACCTTTTTAAATTCAGCACCACCGAGAATCAAGTGATTCAGAATCCCAATCCGCGTGCCGTTAATCTTAAAGTAAGAGCTATCCGGCTTCATGCTCGTCGGCGTCACGTTGCCTTCCTTATCCACCGTAAATCTCAGCTCGATCTTGCCACTAGTCACGTCGTCTTGGTTATACCACGGGTGTTTAGCAATTGAGGATTCCGTCAACACGTATTCCGTTTTAACATCCAGATTACCGAATGCAATGTCTCCCTGATCGTCAGTCGTCAACTCGACCACCTTGCCAGTTCCATCTGCCCGGCGTAGTTCAAACTCGACGCCACCTAAGGCCACGTAGTCCTCGCTAGTCGGCGCCGTAGGATCAACCCCCACCTTATGAATCTCGGGATCAATGTTTCCGGCAATCACGTTCTTCGGGTACAGGTGAATGGTTGCCTTATCGCCCAAGGGTAAGCCAATGATCATAGGCGCTGACAACGCCGTTAGGTAGTCTGCGGGGGCCTGTGTTTCCATGATCAGGTAGAAGCCGCGGTTCGACAGGTCCGGGAAAGTTAACAGACCACTGTTGTCCGTCAGCGTCTGGCTCGCTACGTCTTTCAAATTGTACTTGTTCACAAAAGCTGTTTGGGCGTCCAGGACTTTTGCTGGGTCCGTCTGACCATCCAGCATCTCCGCAATCAGCTGGTCCCGTTTTTCCTTAAACGTCTGGGCATCCGTCTGCCCGCTGACCACACCCCGGTCTTTCAACACGGCCGTCACATCGTAAATACTGTACGTGACGTCACCATATTTGCTGGCGTCATATGGGGTAATGCCCTCGGGGAGCGTGACTTCATCCCCCGTGTTTTGAATCGTCTTATCTGATTTATTTTCCATCTTGTGCAGTTTCATGGTAACGGTATCCGGTGCAGCACTAGCAGCTTGGGCGGTGGCGTGGCCGCCTAAGGCAAGACCACAGATGGCAAAGGCCGCAACGGCGAATTGACGTAAATTTGTGAATTTCATGGGGTTATCCTCCTCTAGGGTGAGTGCGCCAAATGGCGAGTGACGATAGGGTGAGTATGAGCCCTACAACAATGAACCAGATGATGCCCTGTCCACCGGTAACGGGTAGACTGTACGGGTCGTTTTTAATCTGGTCGGGGGTCGTTTGTGCTTGGTCGGAAATGGTAAAGTCATGCGTGGCGCCGAGCGTGTAGCCGTCTGGCGCCTTGGTCTCAATCAACTGATAGTTGCCGTGGGGTAATCCGGTGACCTTGAAGGCCCCAGCCGTGTCGCCCGTGAGCTGCGTCGCCTGCTCTCGCTGATCCACCGCCCCCGTCAGTTGGCCGTTGCCGTCAAACGTCAGATACTGCCCATCCGCATTTCGAATGATGAACTCAGCGCCAGCCAGGTTCTTATGGGTCGTCCCATCAATCTTCTGGAAGCGGTAGTCCCCGCGTTTAAGCTGGTTGGTTACTGTGATCACCTGGCTGCTCGCATCGTTGGTCAGGTTGACCTGGTCCGCGTTACCGGCGATTTCCCAGCGTTTGTCCGCCGCGTTGTACGCTAACGTAAAGCTATCGCGTGCGGCATAACCGGCCGGAATTGCTTCGGTAACTGTGTAGGTCTGGCTCCGATCGAGATCACTCAGGATGAGTTCGCCCTGCTGATCCGTCGTCCGCGTGAATGCCAGCCCATCTGCCCCCTTGAAGGTAAAGGCCACATTATTCAGGGGGACGTTGGCCGCGGCATCCCACGGCAGATCGCCCAGTTTCTTCAGCGTCAACGCCATCGGGTCACGGACGAAGTGGGTGACCACTTCATTCGTATCCTTTTTCCAGGTATAGTTTTCTCCCGAATCAAAGGTCACCGTGGCTTGATTCTTAAAGATGCCGATGAATTGGTCGTCAAACGTTACCTTCATTTGAAAGGCAAAGGGATTGCCGTCAAACGTTAACGTCTCGATTTCCTTGTTGGACAGCTCATAAGTCACGTGGCCGTCCGGCGTAATCGTCACCTGGCCCCGATCCTCAACCGAGATCGGCTGACCGTCCGTGTTGCGGAGCTGAATGTCGGCTGCCTTGACCGTCATCCCCGTGGGGAGTTGATCGGTCAGGATAATCTTGTCCGGCTTGGCGATTGACTCGTCTGGAATACTGTACGTCGGTTGGTAAATGGTGTAATAGAAGCTGCTCATATTTTCACGATCACGGTCGATCGTCACTTTATCGAGGTTATTGTGCGCCACCCCGAAGTCAGCGGTACGATGGACCGTCTTCTGTGGTGCTTCGGGCTCTAGTGGTACCACGTAGCCGCTGGAAAACGACTGCCAAGTAAAGCCAGACTCACTCTTCAACATGAATTTATGAGTCGTTCCCTCCAGTGGGAAGGAAACCGCACCCCGTTCATAGTTGGTGGAGCCTAGGAAGTCTCCCCACTGATTATCACCCGTGTAGGGCTGACCGGCCTCCCAAACACCGACGCCAATGCCTTCGTACCAACCGTTGTTGTGGTCTTGGACCAGCGACTCAACGGATCGTTTTCCAGGCAGACCTGATCGTGTCCCCGCCCATTCGTGTTCGCCCGGCTCGTTACCATTAAGTGAGCCAAAGGTGAAGTATGAGCTGTGTTCCTTACCGTCAGTTGGCGCCAGGAAGTTCAAGGCTTGCGTGCCATCCGCCGTCGTAAACGTGATGTCGATGTCGAAGCTCTCGATCCCGTTGTAAACGATGCCGGAGTAGAAGTTGTTGGAGAAATCAATGTAGCGGTCGTCCCCAGCCGGCGTGCCCGAGTTGTAAACAATATTAGAAATCGTCACGAGCGCCCCCATCTGTTGATCTGGCTTCTCTAGCGTAGTGGAGGTGGTGTAAGCCCCCACGTTACGGTAGAAAATTTCGATGGTGTCCGTCTTGGCTGACTTTTCTCTGAACACTACGGCATAGGCTTTAGCCGCTTTATCCTGTTGGTAGGAGTAGTAGTACTGGTCCCCGTAGGAGTTGTTCCAGTAGGTGTTGCCATCCGCGTGGGCTTGCTTAGGTCCGACCTGTTCGGCCTTGGGGTTATCACCTTCTAAGAGCGTGCCGCCTAGCGCCAGTTCTGAAGACCAGCTACCGATCTGGATCTGGCCGCGGTGAATATTGATCGGCTTACCCGTCAGATTGTCACTAGGATTAGCGGCGGGTGCGACCCGGCTGATCTTAGTCTGCGGGGTCGCCTGGGCCTCCGCTTCATCGTCAGTCGCTGAGGTTGCTGACTGACGAGACGCCGTGGCCTGTTGCGATCGCGTTGACCGTGACCGCTGCTGCGTTGATTGCGACCGTTGACTCACGGTCGTTTGTGAGCTAACTTGTGACGATGACTGTGACGGATTGGAACTGCTGCTATTGTTATGCTGACTGCCAGTCGTCGCAGATTCTTCCGTTGCATCTTCAGCCGTTACCGTCACCTTGGGAAGCTTGAACGTTTCGGCCGTGTCCACCACCTGGAGTTCAAGTTGTAGTTTAGCGATGAGGAGAGGATCGGTGACTTTTAGGGGAACCACCACGTTCACCGTCAGCGGTTGATCTTGGTCATTCTTGAAAATCAAATGCCGGTCCCGATCAACTTCGGCAGTCACGGCTTGGGCCGGCTTCAAATCGGTGACTTTGCCAGGAACCAAATCGGCGTGCGTTTGATCCTTCAGCGTAATCGCCGTCTCGCCCGTGGGTAGCGCCACCATCAGTGCCAGTTGTAGATCCCCCGGCTGATGGCTGGCGAGCGTTTGAACCGCTTGACCACCTCGATCTTGGAGGATCGCTGTTTCAATGACACTTGCTCGCTTTTGAGCATTGATGTGCAACAAAGGCGTCAAGCCAATGAGACAGCCTAGTAATAAGAAAATTCGTAGCCAGTTTTTCATGGGGAATACCTCCATATCGAAGCGGGTTGCGCGCTGTTTTTAAATTTCTAGCTCAGAATAGCAGTGAAATTTGAAAAAATTATGAACATCATATGTATTTTGTAATATTATTAATCTTATTAGTGTGTTACACAGTGAATGGATTGTTGCGCCAAGTAAATTGTTTTATGGTTGCGGGGCGGCCTTTTTACTATAGTGATAACGTGAAGATTGATCGTCCACACCCTATTCGAAGAACCTTTTTAACGGGGAGCAAGTCGCGTACGGATCTAGTCAGCGTTAACGGGGCGTGCTATTCTGTAAAGAGATGGGAGGAATCAGAGATGAAAAAGGTTAGATTGATTCAGGGACTGGTCATCTTAGGCGCGGGTATCGGACTATTAGGTACGGGGAGCCTGTCCGCAGCGGCTAGTAGCCAGTACTCGGCTGCGCGATCTAAAAATGTGCGGTTAGTTTGGCGAAAAAGTATGAAGCAACATGCCTATCGGGCCACTGCGGGTGCGCGGTATTCTAGACATTTAGCCATTCGTTACAGCTACAATCAGGCCACGGCCAAGGTGACCTGGTACACTGATGCTCACGAGAAAATGTACAAGAAGCATCAGGGGCACTCGACAATCTATTATCACGTCAAGAGCACCGACGGAAAGTTGCAGGGCTGGATCTGGCGGGGATATTTGAAACCCGTAAAAGCCCAAATGCCAGTAGTAGACAAGTTAGCCGTGACCGCGAAGACCGATCCGAATGATCCCGGGGAACTTGCGCCCATTGCTAATGAACGATTGCTGGACCAAGAAATTCTCAGTCTGTTCCCTGGAACGATCGAGGATAAGGCTTTGAACGCCCAAGCTGGTAGCGTAGTTTACACCAGCGATGGTGAGAAATCCCCCACTGTTAAGCCAGGGCAAGTCTACATTCGCTTATACAACGCCTCTAACGTGATGGATACTGAGAATTACGCTAACCTATTGACCAAGGCAGGCTATCCCGCGACTAAACGCAATCAATACCGTGGCTGGCATATTGGTGTACGCGCCCAGACCGACGACGGCTATGGCGAAGGCGTCAATCAGGGGGATGCGGCGATTTTCTTGGTACGGGGGAATAGGTAGGTGACGATACTTACCGCTTCTGACATTAAGGAAGAATTTGGAATACTTAAGCATTTCGAATAGACAACCTTTGAAAGAGAGCTACCCGAAACATTGGGTGGCTTTTTCATTTCTATCTGATCTCCACTCCAACAGTTAGGCGTGCTTTGTGAGAGCTGGTGCCATGAGTATTTTAACGGATTATTGATTTCATCATGACTTACTCTCTCTGGAGGCACTTAAATGATGGCAATGTTTCACATGAAACATTGCTGGCGACTGTTGCACTTCAATTAACAATTCGTCATACTAAAATTACTTCGTGATAATGGTGTTCAGTCTAACTTGAACCCAGTTGGCGATAAGAATTCATTATCAATTAGGTTCAACTCACCATCTATTTATTTTGAATTTGCAATTTATCTTTAAGGTATTCAACCAAAAGGAGTGCATTTGAAATGCAGACGAAAAATTATTTTTTAGGATGTAATTATATTATCGATTTAGTCGATGGCAAATGGAAACCGTCCATTATTTGCTCGCTCGGTTTGGGCGATAAACGATTTGGTGAGCTTCGTCAGTACTTTATGCGTCTTTACGGCGTGGCTCCGGCCGAAAAAGTCTTGAGTGAACAACTTCATCAACTAATTGATCACAAGATCGTTAAGCGAACCAGTTATAACGTCATGCCGATGAAAGTTATTTATTCATTAACCGACGAAGGCAGAGCTTTAAAAGTCCTATTAATTCAGATGACCCAATTTGCAGAATCTATGCAGGATGATTCTGTCCATTTCAAATATAGTTCCAAAGCCATGTTGGGATTAGTCGACCTGGATTTACAAGAAAACTTGGCTGATTAGGAATCCTCCCTCGCCGTAAAATGCCTTACCCTACCTGTGCCGTATTACTTACTTCTAAGTAAGCAGCTTACAAAGAAGTGCCTACTATTCGTAAGTGAGGTGCCGGGTTATACTTAATGTGTGAAGTAATAAACAAAAAGGAGTTTTCAACTATGAGTAGCTTAAATGATCCGCTAACATTTCGTCATGGCGCAACTGTTGATAACCGATTCGTCCTCCCACCGATGCTGACCAACAGTGGTGAAGACGGTTATATTACTCCAGACACTCTTGATTATTATCATGCTCGTGCTAAATCTGGCGGTCTGGTCATGACTGAGTACATGTATGTCACAGAAACTGGTGGACCGGCGATGACTTGGAAACGCGGCCGAGAACAATTAGCCGCCTATGACGACAAGTTTCTGCCACAACTGAAGAAGCTGGCTCAGGCAATGAAGTATTCCGGTAGCAAAGCCATTATGCAAATTGCCCATACAGGCCGGGAAGCCAACTATCGTGCCATGCAAGGGGAAAAAGTTTACGCACCAACCGGCTTAGAAGACGGCAGCGATTTTCCATTTCTTGATTACAAGGTTCATTCACTATCAGATGACCAAATTAAAGAAATAATTGCCGGCTTTGGCCAAGCCGCTAAACGGGCCATTGACGCCGGATTCGATGGTGTCGAAATCCATGGTGCCAATCATTACCTTATTCAGCAATTTGTATCCGCTTACTCAAACCAGCGTACTGATCACTGGGGCGGCTCGGCTGAGAAACGCATGAATTTCCCATTAGCGGTGGTTAAAACCGTCATGGAAACCGTCAAAAAGTATGCGCCCAAGGATTTCATTGTTGGCTACCGCATTTCACCAGAAGAAATCCATGGCAAAAACGTCGGTTATACTTGGCATGAATCCACTCAGTTAATCAATGAAATCACTAAGCAATTCGATTTAGACTACATTCACCTGTCAATGTTGAACTTCGATGCAAAGCCTGGTGATAATTTATTACTGGATACTGATGGCGAGGCCGACAAGAAGTTTAGAGACTCTGATAAGCCATTCGCAACCCTCTTCAAACCATACTTAAACGGCAGTAAAGAGATTATCGTTGGTGGGATTGATAGCAAAGACAAGGCCGAATCAGCTTTAGCATTGGCTGACTTAGTCGCTGTTGGCCGAGAAAATATTATTGATCCGCAGTTTGCCGAAAAGATCTTAAATCATCAAGAAGACCAAATCGTCACTTCATTATCCATTGAACAGACTAAGAAGAACCATATGACGCCAGGAATGATTGATACCTTCTCGGCTTCGAATACGGCAATTCCACTACCGGGTGCTGAAAACATCCAACCCCTACATCAAGGATTTGGTGGCTGGACTGAAATGAAATATCCAGACAATAGTGAAACTAAGTAATTATATGGAGCACTCGTAGAAAAGTAAGAACTAGACTTATCAATCTCATCGTTTTTAAACCCTCGCTCAGCTGATTAGCTAGCGAGGGCTTTTTGAATAGAATTTTAATTTCCTGAATCTTTACTGAACTCCCACTGGATGCTTACTTGTCTAATAGAAATGCTGTTTCACATGAAACATCTATCAATTCTAAATCAGCACCCAGGAATATTTACCGACCATACCGATATATCGTACCAGCCGCTATAACTATGACGTTTTCTTCTTCGATTAAAGTCTTTAGCCTTAGAAATTTCTCAAAAAAAGCCCAATTCAAAAATGAACTGAGCCTTTCAACACATTAATTACGCTTCCGAAATACTAACGTACCCAAACTTCCAAGCAACACTGCCAGTCCTACCACCGGCGAAACAGACTTATCGCCGGTCTGCGGCAAGGTTGTGGCCTGATTATCTGACTTGGCAACCTGTTTAGCTGGTGTATTCCTGGTAGCCTTGGCAGCTTGACCATTAGTCTTCAATACCGCCGGCTTAACTGCTGGCTTGGTCGCTACTTTGTCGCCAGTATTATCGCTGGATTTTTCAGGGGTGGTTGGATCGGCCGGGGTAACCGTTGCGCCGTCACCATCGTTAATGACCTTCGTATAAGTAAAAGTGACCGTTTGATCATTAGTAGTGAAGCTCCCTGTAGCATTGACCTCACCAACCGCTTGATAACCATCGATCGTCGGTGCAGCAATATCGTATCTGTCGCCGACCTTCCCGGATTTAACAAATTGATCTAAGACATTGCCGTCCTTATCAACGCTCACGACCGTTACAGTCCCTACTGCATCAGGCACTGGATCAATTGGTGTAATCGGCTTAGCATCCGCTGTATAAACGTAAGTAACGTCAATTGGCGTCTTGGATAAGATTCCCTTAGCATTCTCCGGCGTGGTCTTCAGCTTGTAGCTATCAATCGCCAGCGGCACCGTCGCATAGGCATCACCCACTAGGCCATTCACTTGGGTGTCGTCATGAATCGTAACACCTGTGTCATCAACATAATGAACAGTAACAGGAGCTGCCGTGGTCGCCATTTCATACGGTTGAATGATTTGGAAATAGTTGTAATTGTCCTTAGATTGAACCTTCGCCGTCAAATAATATTTGTCAGCCAATGGCGCTACTCTGAGATTTTGATATGTGGTTACGCCAGGTTCTTGAGCCTTGATGTCGGTGTACGTCAGGCTACCATCGGCATTGGCTACTGGCGTTCCGCCCTGATAATAAATGTTGAACATATCTGGTAACCCATCATTATAGTTCGATTCATTGATACACAGGACCTTGTTAGGGATTTGAAGCGCATCATGTTCTCCATTTTTGGTCACAACCTTAACGTTGACGGTGGCCGTCGGATTGTTTGGATCAATCTTAATCGTCGGCAAGACTAGCACTTGATTAAAATCGCCAAATGTTACGGGCGTTGCCGCAAACGAACGACCAATAATCGGTGAGAAGTCCATAATGCTATTATAGTTTAAATAAACAGATTTTAGCCCTGTCATGGTGACTAGTGGCGTGATATCTTGGATTCGATTATGCTGTAAATCTAAGTCAGTCACATTGGTTAAATGGGCTAATGGAGAAATATCTACAATATCACCACGATACTTACTGGACCCCAAACCAAACGTTGTTTTCAAGTTGATGGTGTTGAGTCCAGTGGCATACTGTAAGCCATCCAATGAAAATGCAGTCTTACCATCAATATAAGTATCTAACTTGTTCGTTTGATTACCACCAACTGCTTCCAACTTACTCAATTGTTTAATATTATCCTGCGTTATTTGATCAACGCTCGTCAAATTCAACTCTGGGAATTCACGTTGCAAATTATAGAGGACAATCCATTGTAGTTGCTTATTAGGCATCCACTCATCAATCGATTGGTCCGCTTTGACAATCGGTGTCGGTGCTGGCGTCTTAACAGCTGGCATAGCAGCCGGTGCATAAGATCTGTAAGATTGCTTAGGAGGCGTCGTCTCCTCTTCAACCTTATCAGGAACTTTATTAGGAATCTTATCAGAACCCGTAACAGGACTGGATTGAGTATTCTCATCTGTATCATTAATACTCTGCGTCGTCTTAGCAACCGGATTGACTGGCTCAGAATCCGTCTTCTCTTCATCATTTGACGACATATTTTCGCTACTCTCTTCCGCAACAGAAGCGTCAGGTTGCTTCGAGACGGTATCCTTTTGTACGACCTGCGGCTGATCAATAGTCTCGCTGGTATCCGCGCAGGCCGTCATAGGCATAGCCAAGGCGAGTGTAGCGCTTACAATCCCGGCAAACGCCCAAAATTTCCCCTGCTTATACATCTTATAGTGACGTTTACTATCATTTACATGCTTCACTACTTTTCACTCCTCACTAGTACTTCTAGCCTTCATTTGTGATTGATTATGTAATGGTTCATGGCAGCTACTATCAGTATAACGGCTAAGTCAGAAAAATACTAGATTATACCTAAAAACTTTTCTCCGGTGGCACATTTTAGATTTAAGTATATTCGATCGTTTAATCGTTTAATTGACAGCATTTAATTCAAAATCAGTTTTAATTTTTCATCAAAGATCCTCAAATATATTGCATTCACACATGCACTGTTGTGGTTAACTCAATGATAAATGAAGCTGCAATTGAAGAGACACCTAATTCTAACGAGATTGGATACGCAAACCACCGATGCTTAAATTTACGTTTGATTTCAACAACCACTCTTCGTGGCAATCGCACTATCAGTGGTAAAATGCTATTATTCAAACTACAAGCGTGTGTATTTGAAGAAGACACTGCATCGGATTGGTAAAGGAGTATTATGCGAGTTGATACTATTTTTTCAATAATTTACTTTGCTCTATTTGTCGTATTTTACATAATCGCCATACCTAAGATTTTTGTAATCATCTATTTTATTCTTGGCGTTGTCGGATTTATCTACTTCGATCATTACCAAAAAACGAAGAAAAAATAGGCTTTAGTGCCCAGTAAAGAACGGCCTTAGAAGTCTGTAAAGTGACCCCCTAGAATTGGAGTAAATCCAACTCGAGGGGGCCTTCTATGCTTTCAACCAAAATCAGACAACAAGTCTTAATTAAATACTTCCGCGGGAATTGATTCAGAAGTACCGGATAAAAGGCTATGAGACAGCAATCGCCTAATACCACCCGATAAAAACAAAATTGGCCAGCATATTTTCGGTAAAATACCGGGAACATGCTGGCCAATTAGTAGCTTAGCAAGTCACTCCAATTTATGGGGGTCACTTCACTTCGCTGAATAACTAAGTCTCATTCTATCTATTCTGAATTGAAATTATTTTCCAGGCATTAAAGCTACATAAATAGTCGGATAACCAACTTCCAGGTCTCGGGTATCATTCGATGATACCGTCGCAACGCCAATGTGCCAACCCTTAAACTGATTGTAGGTCACTGGCGCTGGTTGTGCCGGATAGCCGCTTTCCTTGTAAGGAATTGGGGCACCTTTGCTCATAGCGATCTTTGAGAAGTAGTCCTTAAGCGTTAACTTCCCTGCCTTATAGGCATCGGTCAGAGCATCGCCTTCAACCGAACCATCGGCCGAATTGATCAGGTGGATTCGTTGCGCTTCCTTAGGTGAGAAGCCATCATCTTCAACACAGGCCTCCCAGCTTTGATAATAAGTTTCGGTGTCGTTATTAGCGACCACAAAGTCCTGGACCAACTTCGTCAACCGCTTGTCGGTCTTAGTACCCGGGAATAACTTGGCGACTTTCCTGGATTGAGCGGCTTCTGTCTTGACGTAAGCCGGTGTGACTTTAGGCGCAACCGGTTTCGGAACCGGCTTGAGGTACCCACGCCAAATCCAGCCTTGCATCATGCCGTTACCGCTACGCACATGGTAGTAGATGGCGTAGTTATGACGATTCTTCTGATAAAGCTTTTCGTGTGCATCGGTAAACCAGGTCGTGGCACTGACCGAAGAATTTCGTTCATAACGAACCGTTAAGTGCCTAGAATAGCGATACCCCCGGTTGGCCGTAAATTGGTGCTGCTTCATCGGCTTCCGCCAGATCAAACGAACCGAGTTACCACGTTTAGCCGAGTATTGCTTCGCCGAGGCAGTCGTGGGCGCGGCCAGCCATAAACCTAACCCCAGACTTAACGCCAACATCCCCTGAATAAATCTTTTCATATGTAGTTTCCTCCTAACTATGGGGTAAGCTTAGCACTTTGCCGGAGGGTTGGCCAGTTGTTTCGGCAAACCAATGGTAGTCATAATTATTACGTTCACAACATAATTTAGCTCTGTCTTGGTCACTACTGATTGGGTTCAGAAAATACTACTTACACAACAAACCACTAGTTTAACTTAAAATTCGGCCTAAAAAAGTACCCTCCTCGCAAGAGCACCTTTTGTCTACCCAGCCGTTTTGGCGATGCCAGGCCTTAATCTGTTCCAAGCATTCTTTGAACCGCCGCTCACTGAATTTCTCAACATAAAATACTCAATTATCAAGGTGTCAATAGCTTTCATATTCAATAATAGTACCATTATCAATCAAGTGTTGTACTTGATCCTCTTGCTTAGAAATTATCCGACTCCTTACTCGTAGATAGATGGCTAAATCTGCACAGTTTTTCCGCGACAATGTAATTGTCAAAGAATGGCTTGTTATCTCGCCATTCTCGTTCGCTAAAGGTATCTTTAAATAGGCAACACCATCCTGATTATCAAATACCACTTGAAGGTCATTTTCACCATCCAAATCCGTGTACACGGAAGTAAATGATTCTGCTCGTCGGTCTAATGAGAAATCTAAACAACTGGTTGCTAATGCCTTAATATCTGGCCACCCCCAGCTACTTGAATACTTCACACCTACCTTATTCCCCCACAAAAAGCGAATCGAGAACCCTACTAATCTGTCAAAATATTCTTCATCCTCCACACGCAATCGATTTGCCACAACACTCGTCTTGAAGTGGAGATAACAGCCTTCCAAGTTCAATAATAATTCCATCTCAATCTATCCAATCTTTTCAATACACCACGGAATCTCACTCAGATACAAGATACAGACTTTACATGACGAGAAACCCCTACCGCTTAATACTAGCTGCCTTCAAATTGTGTCATGAATTCCCAATAACACCCTCACACTCAGCAATTAAATCTAAGAAAAACCGCATCACTTATGATACGGACTTCCGTAACTCCCCACTTAGCGGTCAATCCCAAGAAAAACCGCATCACTTATGATACGGTGAACCGTATCAGACTAACCTACGATTACGTTAATCACACGTGTCACGTAGCATTATCCTCGCTTACGCACTGCCAACCAGATCTCAGTTGTCCGATTATCGGCTGGCCGAGAATAATCGATGTGACTGATCTGCGGTGCCGCCACTAGTTCATAACCGCTATCTGGCAGCCACTGGCTGGCTGTCGCTGCCCAAGTGGCCTGCATTGTCTCCGGAAACGGGCCACGACTGGTAAAGATTGCCCAAGTCAAAGCTGGGACCGCAATCACCGTCAAACCTGCTTCTGCCTCACGGTGCGTGGAACGTACCCCAATCATATGAATCAGTTGACTGTCTTCTTTGGTATAGTCTTCAGCGTCGAAGTCAGCATTGATTATCCCATGTGGCTCCAAGTCAGCGTAAATGTGCATCGCATTCTGCTGATCCACCGTTATGCTTTTGGCGAGTTCAGTAATTGCAGGGTTTTCACCTTCAAATTGTAGGGGCACTCGTGCGGTGACACCCATCAAGTTAAAGGCGGGTAGTTCTTTAAGTTGGTATTCCATACTAGTTTCTCCCTTGATAGTAAGTTGAAAGCGAAACGAAGGAGCCGTCTTTACTGCATCTTGACTAGCAACTACAGAAGGCATCATCCCGTGCCACTCTTGGTAGGCGCGTGAAAAGCCCTCGGCCGATTGATAACCAGCGTCCATTGCCACTGCTAATACTGTTTTACCGTTCCGTAGCTGCTCGTTGGCTCGCGCGAGACGATGCCACTTCAAATATACAGTCAAGCTGGTACCGGCCAAGTAACCGAACATATGCCGGAAATGATAGGCGCTGGTACCAGCGATCCGAGCGATTGCCGAATCAGCTGGATCGTCCAAGTGATGTTCTAAATAAATCAGCAGTTCATTAAAATGCTGCATTGACTACCCCTCCATTTCGAAATCCAGTATACCTCCACGCATAAAGTTCTACCTGACCATTTACGCTCAAAAAATATCTGTGCGCAAATCTGAAATACTCAGGCCTGACTCGCTTAGCACATTTGCTAAGTCATTCTCCACAATAAACTTTTCCATTTCGTTCACCACCCATCTAAATCATATACGATGAGTTAGATTTTGCATATCACAGTAAAAATATTTACAGGGGGTTACAAGCTAAGATTCCTAAAGTTGGCCACTACTGCCTAAACTTCTCCAAACGATACAATTGTTCTTCGTCAACAGCGTCACGACCATCTTTGAAGTCATAACCCATATGCTGATAGAATTCGAGTCCCGTTATCGATGCCGGTATTTCAACCCGTTTTGCTCGCTGGAAATATGTATCTTTTTCGAGTGTCTCAATAATCAGCCGACCAATCCCTTGTCCTTGATAAGCTGGCAAGACAAAGATATCAAAGAGACTAAATTCAGTAGTACTCCCCCAATATGAACCGATAGCACCAGTACCAATGATTTTTTGGTGCTCACAAAAAACATAGAAATGGGTTTGCTTTGCCTTAGAAACAAAAAATTCAGCGGGCATTTGGCGAATTTCATTCTCAATGTATTCCTGAGAGTAATCCCTACTATTTGACTCTCGAAGAGTTTGTGCCACGACACTAGCTACCATTTCAGCATCGTTGGCTTTGAATTTTCTGACACTGATGTGCATTGAATCACCTTCAACTTTTACTTAGTCATATCAATTGTGGAACAAATTTTCATAGCAAAAACAAACTAAAGAACTGCATCGTTACATGATGTAACTTTACTTGCCCCGATTAAAACAAATAATACTTGAAATAATTTTCACCAGGAAACGGCTTATAACTATTATCATAGTTGCTAAAGAAAAAATGACAAACAACTACAACTATCCCTTCTTCAAATACCACTACACTAAGTATCAAGCAATCACTTATGATACGGAGACCCCTCATTAATCATAAACGCCCGATAAACCTGCTCCGTCAACACCAACCGCATCAACTGGTGCGGCAACGTAAACCGACCGAACGAGATCTGCGTGTCCGCACGCTTTAGGACCGCTGGCGTTAGCCCCAACGAGCCGCCAATGACAAACGTGATATCTGAGTGGCCGTAGGTGGTCAGGTCCTTAATCTCCTTGGCAAACTCCTCGGACGAGCGCTCCTTGCCCAGAATGGCCAACGCGTAGACGTATTCCTTGTCCTTGATCTTACTCAAGATCCGTTCGCCCTCCGCGGCCATGACTTGGTCCATCTCCGCCTGCGACATACTTTCTGGTGCCTTTTCATCGGGCACCTCTACGATGCTGAATTTACAGAAACGTGAGAGGCGTTTGGCATATTCCGCAATTCCCTGCTTGAAATACTTTTCCTTCAATTTACCGACAACGACAAACTTGATGTTCATAAATATCCTCCTGTACACAGACTATCCACAAAGTTATCCACAGGTGGATAGTCTGCTTTCCTAGATGTTGGGGGTAAATCATGTCTCACCTACGACATCTATTTTTTGCTAAAATGTCAATCCTTATTTAGTTATCCACCGTTCAAATCCGAAACGGACGTTCGGCGTCTCCGCTTACAATCCGCATGGTATCAACGTTCATGTCACGTTTTCCGGCGATCAACTTTTTCTTTCCACAGTTATCCCCAACGCCTGTGGATAACTTTTGCACCGCTATCATTGCTGTCCTAGTCCTGTTCATAACTTTTCCACTGGTCCACTGGCGAACTTGTCCCCCAAGTTATCCACAACTATAATTTTCGTAATTATGACGACTGAATTACCGTAGGGGCTGGCGGTTAGTTCGTTCGGCCAGCCAACCACCGGGTACGTTTTCATTCCGAATTAGATGTCTCTAAACTTCGGCTTTTCACTCAATAGTTTATCATACGCAAAAAGCGGCCGCTGGAAAAATCCAACGACCGCTTTCATTTTGCTTAACTTTCTGAGTTTTCCGTCGTATTCGTTGTGCTCTTCAACTGCGAACTACTCTCAGTCAACTTAACCTTCGTCGTCTGCTTCTTACCATTGTGGTAATACGTCATCGACACGGTATCATTCAACTTATACTTGTACAGGATATCCCGCAGCGTCGACTGGTTAGAGATCTTGTGACCACCCAACTCAGTGATGACATCGTACTTGGACAAGCCCGCCTTCTTAGCCGGTGATCCTGACGAAGCGCTCATGACCACGACCCCAGCGTCCACACTAGATGGCAGCTTCAACACTGACTTCTGTTGGGAACTGGAAACGTTGGCCAGATCCACGTAAGTGATGCCCAACGCTGGCCGGACAACCTTGCCCTTCTTGACCAGCTGATTGATGATGTTGACCACTTCGTTCGACGGAATGGCAAAGCCCATCCCCTCGACACTCGTTCCTTCAGCATCACTGGCAATCTTCGATGAGGTAATCCCCACGACCTGACCGCCGACGTTAATCAGCGCCCCACCAGAGTTCCCGGGGTTAATGGCAGCATCGGTTTGGATAACCGTGGCGTTCCCCGTTTGCGTTCCAGCCGAGTTCGTCGTTTCAATCGTCCGTTTCTTAGCGGAAATGATCCCTTCTGTCAGCGAGGTCGCGTACTGGCTACCCAGCGGTGACCCGATAGCCAAGGCCGTTTCGCCCACCTTAATCTTATCGGAGTCGCCAAACGACGCCACCGTCTTCAGATCAGCGCCGTTGACCTTCAACACGGCCAAGTCGGTCACTGCATCCTTACCCACTAACTTCGCTTGCAATTGCTTACCGGAACTCGTTACCACGCGCAGTGCGGATGAACCAGAGACCACGTGGTTGTTCGTCACGATATACGCCGTGTTGCCATCCTTCTTGTAAACCACCCCGGAACCTTCTGACGCTTCTTCCAGTTCGGATTTCGACTTACTATTATTAGAAGAAGACTGGTCACCGAACAGCTGGCCCAGCGTATTGCTACTGCTATTTTGATTCTGCAAGTTCACCACGGAGACCATGGCGCCCTTCACCTTGTTGAACGCCTTGGTGGATTGGGTCGACACATTGACCGTCACGTTAGACGTCTTCGTATTCCCGTTAGAACTACTACCACTCGGGACTGCCGTATCATTAATACCACTATTATTAATATAATTAATACCACCGTAGGCCACGCCACCACCGAGTAGCCCGGCGACCGCTGCCGTCACCGCAACTTTGGTTAAGGTCAAGTTGCCCCGCCGCTTACGTGGTTGGGGTTCTGGCGTTGGTGTTGCTTGGTTATTATCATTAGCTTGATTGTTTTGATTATTATTATCCATAGCATTGCGCAGAAACGCGCTAACCCTCCTCATTCGTCGGCCGGGGATCCTAGGACCACCAACCGTCATTTTTGATAACTCTTATAATAACTGGATTGTGTGAATTTTTTTTGACAAATACTTGCCGAAGTCCTAAAGTTTACAATTTCTTTATAAAGCCACCAGTGGCGTCGCTTCCTCCGGATTGGTATCAATCAACTGGAAATCATGGCCCACGCCAAAATCACGATTCTCCATCATGGACGCCACGGTCAGGTGACACAGCGACTGCATATTATTGTGCAGGCTCCGGTGACCTAGATAAATCTTCTTGGTCCGATTGCCCAACACATCCATCAACGCATCGGCACCTTCCTCATTGGACAAGTGCCCCTTATCGCCTAAGATCCGCTGCTTCAATGGCCAAGAATATTCGCCCATCCGCAGCATTTCCACGTCATGGTTACATTCCAACAGGTAGGCGTCGGCATCGGCGATCACCCCTTCTACGTGCTCGGAGACGTACCCCGTATCCGTCAAGATCACGAAGGTCTTGCCATGATAATGGATCGCGTAGAACTGAGGCTCCGCTGCGTCATGCGACACGGAGAAGCTTTCCACATCAATATCGCCAAACGTTTGCACCGTATCTGGCGCGAACAGGTGCTTCTGGGCCAGATCGACCTTGCCAATCTTACTGCTCATCGCATCCCAGGTACCCTGATTTGCGTACACGTTGAGTTGCTCGTAGCGTCGCGCCAAAATCCCCACGGCCTGGCGGTGATCCGAGTGTTCGTGGGTGACCAACAGGGCGTTAACGTCCTTCATATTCCGGTTAATGTCACCCATTAACTTCTCAATTTTCTTCCCGCTTAACCCGGCGTCAATCATGATTCGCTCGTTCGGGCTTTCGACGTAGCACACATTTCCCGTGCTCCCGCTGGATAACACACTGATCCGCAAGTCATCCGCTGTTGCTGTTTTCGTCCGCAAATCCATTCGACCTCTCCTTAAATTCAATACCGTTATGATACCGCATTTCACGGCACTTGTAACTTATTATCCACACTTTACTCGCAATTAAAAAAGCGGCCGAGGCCGCCCTTTAATTACTGGTTGTCGTGGTCCCACTGACCGTCTTCACATTACTATCCGACGTCAGGATCGCCCCCGTAAAGGCATTGACGTGTTTCAGCTGTAAGACGCCAGCGTTACTGCCACTATTCGCTTTAACCGCAATGACCCAAGTTGGAATGTACACGCTACTGTTCTTCAAATTGAAGTACCGGGTGTACGCCAACTTCGTCCACATGATCTTGGTGTTGTTCGCAATCTGATTGTACTGATACAACCAGATCAGCGCCTTTTGTTCGGAAATGGTTTCCGTCTTTTCCCGCAAGGTCGTGACGTTGGTCAAGTACCCCTGCGTATAGCCGGACACGGTTCCCGTATTGGTAAGGCTAAACCGAATTTCACCAAACTTCGAATAAATCTGACCATCCGTCACGCGTTGCGTATAGACCACCGTGTTCTGGCTGGACAGTTGTCGATTATATTTATACTGACTCCCATTTAGAATCAGCGCGGGGTTGGCCACCACCGTATCCAACGTCTTGTCAGGATGCTGGCCATCCACGTCTGTAATGGGGGTCTTAAAGGTCGATGTAAACGTCCCATCGGTCTGATAATGAACCGTCTGATCGGACAGCGACGTCAGGCTACTCTTGACGCTATCGTTATTACTGGTAGAGACGTAATAGCCCTCACTGCTCTTCTTAGACGGCGTCCCAAATTTGATATCGTCCGTCCGCATTTCTTTCACGATCGTGGTATCACTATCCGCCGAACGACTGGAGGTGGTATCCGTCTGACCCGTCGTATCGTGTTGAAACGCCGCAAACAAGAAAATGTCAATTGCGATAAACGCGACTAAGAATAGCCACTCAATGCGCCGAAAATCCATGCCGAATCCCCCTCCTTTTCACCAGGCTACTGCTGCTGTTTCAGCATCTGCGTATACGTCTTCCAGCTGCCGTTGTAGTGCACGTACCAGGTTGGCGTCAGGTTGACCACCTTATCCGATGACGATGACGTCAACCACTGGTAGCCCACCTGCAAACTGCTAATCTTCGACTGACTGTAACCAGCCGCGACCAGCTGTTTAATCACCGCCTGAGTTCCTGGCAACGTTACCGACTTCTTATCTGTCGGCACTGGCACTTGCAAACTATACCGCGAGAAGTTATACCGCCGAACGCCTTGCGATAACATTTGAATCCGCGCAGCGCCATAGTCACTCTGGTTAAAAATTGGGAATCCTTCGACAAAGCTCCGGTAGGTCACTGTGGAATTGGCCGCACTATATCCGTAATACCGCAAGTTCTCCATCGGAATGCCGATGGTCTTCACGGCCGAATAGCTGGCCTTCAACGCCTGACTAAAACTCAGTGAGGATTGCAACGCACTGTAATCTTCAAACAACGCAGTGCCTTGCTTGTGATATACCGTCAATTGCCGCGATGCCCCATCGCTATAAATCGTATTGTCTTTATTCTTCTTGGCCGACACATTGGTCGACTCTCCTTTGTTCAACAGGCGCGACGTAAAGTAGTCGGTGGACTGTTGATTTACCAAATAACTGTAAGATGGCACCGTCACGCTCGACGTCACGTAGGCCGTCGCCGCTTGACTCAGCCATTTCATCTTCACATCAATCCGGAACAGGTTCTCCTTCATAATCTTACGAATGGCCTTAGCGTCCGCTGACTTCACGGTCACCTCATAGACATCTTGCTTCCGGTCATCCAATAGATAAATGTGATCCTGCTTATCCAGCGGGACTAAGATCCGGGAAAACTGCGTCGTTTGACTATTTAACTGACTGCCGAATACCGTGTTGAACATTCTCACGTTGATCGGGCTGGCGTACGACAGCAATAAGCTACTCTTACGCGTTAAGTACCGCATATAAGCCGCCTTAGATGACACCCGAACGTTGTTAACCCGGCCAAATTGCCACTTATTCAGCACCTCACGCAATTCAGTTGTCAGGTTAACTTTACGGTTGTTCAATAGTTCTTGGTTGCCATTACCGTCGCTATAAACCACCTGCGTCGGCAGATAAACATCCCGTTGCGGCCGCGTACTCAGTTCCGTGGTCGTGGTGTTCGAGCTGCGCTGGCGGTTCCGCTCATACTGCGCCGGGTTGGTCCAGATCATGGCCGACAGCACCACGCTGACAGTCACGGCTACGGCTAATCCCAGTGGTAAGAAGGCTTTAGTTATCTTCATCCCAAAGATCCTCCTCTTCGTACGGCTTATAAGGTAGTGAAATGTAGAACGTTGAGCCACGCCCTTCGCGACTGTCGACCCAGATCCGGCCACCCAGGAGTTGTACGACTTCTCTGGAAATTGCTAAGCCCAGACCAGTCCCACCTTGGGCCCGTGAACGCGCCTTATCAACCCGATAGAAGCGGTCAAAAATGCGTGGAATATCTGCTCGCGGAATCCCCAGGCCTTGGTCAGACACACTTAAAATAACGTTGTTGTGCGTCTCCAACAACCGGCAGGTAATGACCCCACCATCCGGCGAATACTTAATCGCATTGTTCATCAAATTATCGAGCACTTGCGTGAAGCGATCGGTGTCAATTTCTACCCAGAGATCGCGCTTCGTAAAGTCACGCTTGATCGTGTAGGTCTTCTCTGGCTGATCATCTTGCTTCAACATCATATCGAAGCGATCCAAGACATAGTTAAACAGCTCGTTTAAGTTGACCATTTCCATATCAACCTTCTGCGTTCCGGAATCCATCCGCGACAGCGTTAGCAGGTCATTAATCATCCGAATCATCCGGTCAGTCTCTTCTTGCGTCACCTTCAGAAATTGTGGTGCCACCTCAGGGTCCTTCCAGGCCCCTTCAGACAGCGACTCGATGTAAGCCCGCACACTGGTTAATGGCGTCCGCAATTCATGGGAAACGTTTGACACGAATTGTTTCCGATCCTGATCAATCTTCTGCTGTTCCGTGACGTCATGTAAGACACAGACTAACCCGGAAATAAAGCCCGACTCACGCTGAATGAGTGAGAAGTAGGCTTGCAGAATCAGATCATGATCCTTCTTTGAAAAGTCCAAAACTAAATCATCCGGGTCCTCTAAGAGCTCGCGTAACGTATAGTCATCACGAATGGCTAAGAGATCCAGAATTGATTTGCCCACGGCGCTATCCGTCTCCGTATCCAGGAAACTAGCCGCCGTTTCGTTAATAATGGTGACATTCCCCCGGCGATCCGTCGCAATAACCCCATCGGTCATATGCGACATCACGGAATCTAGCCGCCGGCGTTCAGACTCAGTGGACTCCTGTGCCTCTTCAACCCGCACAGAAAGGTTATTGACGGCACTGGCCAATTGGCCCAGCTCATCCGTCCCATAGACCTGAACGTGCCCGGAGTAGTCCCCTCGCGCAATTCGAAGCGTTTGTTTCTTCATTTCATCAATTGGTCGAGTAATTGCCCGGGAAATAATGATGGCCATCACGAGGCCTAAGATAATCGCGACAAACGCCGCGGAGACGTAGATCAGCGTGATTTGATTAATATTTTGATAGACCGAGTCAAGACTCGACCGCATATAAACAACCCCAACTAATTCGCTGTTATTTCCCTGAGTGCGAATCAGTCGCGTGATCGTCGTATAGTACCGACTATTATTTTGCGAATTGTACGTCGTTCGCACCACATCGCGGTTGTTATAGATAGAATTCTTAATGTTATTGTCTGTCGTCTTCTGACCAACAATCCCCTGGTTATCGACTTCATTGGTCCCACGAATGGTTCCCTTGTTATCAATGACCCGAATCTGGGCATTATTCGTGTTGTTAATCTCCGACAGCGTCGACTTAATTTGTTTGTCGGCCTTAGTGGTGTTGGTCGTCGACAACTCATCTGACAAGCGGTTTGTAATATAGGTTTGCACCACCTGCTGCGATTTGAACGTATTTAAGTTTTGCCGTTCCAGTTGGCGGACGAACACCGCACCCACGATCTCCAGCGTTAGTAATAGGAGTAGCGCGAAGACCAGCGCGATTTTAAAATGAATCGACTGGAAAAATTTAATTTTGCTATTCACGAAGTCACATACTCCTCCAATGCGAGATTTAGCGGCTAACCGCTAGCTAGGCCTGATCAGAATCCGGGTTGCGCAAGTAGTAACCGACACCCCGCCGCGTGACTAACCACGTTGGGTGACTAGGGCTATCTTCAATCTTTTCTCTGAGCCGACGCACCGTCACATCCACGGTCCGCACGTCACCGAAGTAGTCATAACCCCAGACCGTCTGTAGCAAATGTTCCCGGGTCATGACTTGCCCAATATGTTGGGCAAGATAATGTAGCAATTCGAATTCACGGTGGGTCAATTCGATGCTTGAGCCCCGCTTAGAGACAGAGTAAGCCTCAGGGTGGATGGTCAAATCACCAATTTCAATATCCTGATTCTCTGGCTCTTCTGGCTGGGCGTGAGCCGCCGTATTCTGTCGCCGCAAGTTGGCCTTGACCCGGGCAACCAATTCCCGGTTAGAGAATGGCTTCGTTACGTAGTCGTCGGCCCCTAATTCCAGTCCGAGTACCTTGTCCAGTTCAGAATCCTTGGCCGTCACCATGATGATCGGCATGTCATGCTTCTTCCGGATTTCACGAGCCACTTCTAGCCCATCAACCTTAGGTAACATTAAATCCAAGATAACGAGGTCAGGATCACCGTCTTCAACCTGTTGAATGGCGGCTTCGCCATCATAGGCAACGTCCACTTCGTATCCTTCTTTTTCCAAATTAAACTTCATAATATCAGTAATAGGCTTTTCGTCATCGACAACTAGAATTTTTTTAGGCATAATTAAAAATTTCCTCCTTAAAGGGAAATACAGTCTGATCCGGTAATTGCAGGATTACCGGCAGGCCTGCCATTGGATGTCATAGAACCATCGACAATGGGGCCACTACAATTAATGTTCATTTTTTTCATCGTTTAAAGTCAAGGAATAGTGGATGGGGCGTCATGACCCCATCCGATTTTTTCAGGTGCGCTGACCGTCCTGATAAGTTTCCAGTGACGGGAAAGCAACGCTACCTGAATTATAACACATCCTAAAATTTCTTTCAGTTCAGACCGCTGTAAGGGTTAAGCTACTGTTAATTTTACATTTCCCAGGAAATGATCCGAAGTGATAGACATTTTAATGAATTTTGTCCGTTTTATATTTTTGGACATTTTTTATCGGCCGCGATCCCCCGAATAATGGCGTCTTTTACGCAATTTCCAAAAAAAATTTTATTTTTGGCCGATCCGTAAAATTCCCGGTAAATTAGGAATTGTGACGTCCGTATAACCAATTTTTTGAATAAAAATCAACTTTTTTTCAAAAAGGGGTTGCACACCCCCTATCCTCATGATATGATAGTTCTCGTTGATATGTGAGACACACACAACAACTTAATCACATGGGCAGTTAGCTCAGCTGGCAGAGCAACGGACTCTTAATCCGTGGGTCCAGGGTTCGATCCCCTGACTGCCCATAACTACTAATCAGCTTTCACGAAGACGTCTTCGTGGTTGCTGATTTTTTTGTGCCTTCAAGTAATAAATATCCGTTTTGTTTATGTTTATTCAATTCGCTCGAACGACCAATCTTTTCTACCTAAAATAGCAAATCCAATTTTGTCAGTGCTCATTATTTTTTCTCCCCCACCGAGCAGGTTAGTGCTTGTATGCCCGCTTTGGCTGGGATCAGCCGCCTTTTTATAAGGCTTTTTTTATTCAGTTGCATGTATAAAGCTGATAAACGTTGACTAGTTAGGGGATTTTCCGTAGTGTGGAGGCTAAATAGGAGGTCGATTATGAATAAACTAATTCTGGGAACCATCACGGCCTTAGCGCTGGGTGGAACCGGAACCGTCTTCGCCATCAGACACTTCACCGCCCCGATCCCGTTCACCGTGACAAAGGTTCAGTACAATGGCCGGACGCACAAGCTCTTGTTGAAAACCAAATCATCCCAGCCCCAAGCCCTAAAAGTCACGTACAAAGGGCAAACCCTAGCCGAATCCACCCGTGCCTTAAAGCACCATCGCTTTAACGTGAAATTTCGGGGCTATGGGACGGTTAAAGTGACCAATGGCCATCTGACCAAAAAGATCCCGGCGAAGCGCTACGCTACCACTAAGCCGGTCTTACTGTCCGGAAAAGCTCCCGCTCGGCAAACCTTTTGGCAACCGACCGTCAAAGTTCCAGTCCACAGCACCGTCACGGCTAAATTTCGAGGCAAGACCTATCACGTCACTTCTCAGGGCAACCACACTCAGGTTAGTTTAAAGCTTCCCGTCAGAACGCGTCCATCCGATCAAGCCTTTCGCCAGGAAACCGTGGCTATCACTGCTAAACAGCCGCACAAAAAAACGAGCAAACCGCTTCAACGCAAGATTGGCCTCGATTTTCCCGGTTAAAAAAAGACGACCACTCCTTTGTGGAGTCGCCGTCAGCTGTTCAGCGCGACCGGTAACGCCGCACCGCCTCGAATAAATCAATTACCGCGAACAGCCCGATAAAGCCACCCACGCTCTTGAGAAATAAAATGGCATAACTTAACCAGAATAATTGCCCCTGTGACAGAAAATCGATTGCACCCTTGGTTAAAATCACCGGTACCATCAAACATAGAAAAATTTCTAATAAGTCAACCGTTTGCACAACTTGATCTCGCAATATTTTTTGAAAACTCACTGCGCAGCCTCCTCTAGGTTAGACCTGCCCCAATTCGCCTGTCATTTGCCGTCAGTTTTCACCAACGTTCCCCCAAATGATCAACCGAAACGGTTCCCCGCGATCTTCCATATTTTCATAGTAACATAAACTAATCGCTGACTGATTAGTTTTCTGGTGCAACTATTAATTCTCGCCAAGCCTCGCAAAAAAAAGCCGCCCACATTTCTGCGGTACGGCTTCCGGGGTTGGTTGTGAGACATGCGGTGAGTGCGGTCTCTCTGGGCGCACACTCACAGGTTATTTCCAATAAGCATACTTATATTGGGCATCCGTCGTCATGGTGTACTTCAAGCCACCGACTTGATCAGAAACGAGATGGGCCTTGGCTTGCTGGTAGAGGGGCACTAACCCCGCCTGTTGCGTCACGTATTTATCGGCCTGCTTCATTAAATTCCACCGTTGCTGCGTTGAATGGGCGGACGTGTCGTCAATCTGCTTCATCAGATTCGTGAAGTGCGCATTATCCCACTTCGTAAAGTTAACTGAGCTAGTGCCATCGGCCATCTGCAAGAAATCAGAAGGGTCCCGCCAATCCGTGGTCCAGCCGTCTAAGTCAATGTCGAAGTTCCCTGCCGATCCCTTCGCAATCTGTTGGGCCAATGGCATCGACTTGATGGTTAATGTCAATCCTGGCATGTACTTCTGAGCCTGTTGCTGCAAATACTGAGCCGCATGCTTCTGCTCATCCGTATCCGCCGTCAACAATTCTAGGTTGGCTTTCTTGATGCCCAGTTCTGCTTTAGCCGCCGTCCACAACTGTGTCGCCTTTTGTGGATTGTAGCTCAACATGTTGCCGACCTCTTCTGAGAAATCCTTTCCGGTGGTCGGGTTATTACCATCACCATACGGGATCAGGTTCTTGGCCGCGGCTGAACCATCCTGCAGAACGTTCTTAGTCAACGCCGTCCGGTCCACGACATAGGAGAAGGCCTGCCGCACCTTAGTGTTGTGGGTAATCGTCTTTTTATCGTTGAACTCTAAAAACCGCATCGAGCTGTTCAAAGTCGTCTTTAACTCTGGATTATTCGCATTCTGTTTGATGTATTGCCCCGCCAGCACGGTCTCTTGCACCTTACCCGACTTAAACAGACTTGCCGAGGTGCCGGGATCCTTGACAACCTGAACGTTGACCTGATCAAGTTTAACGTTCTTGGCGTTCCAGTAATGCGGGTTCTTAACGTAGGACCAACTATCCGTCGTGCCGCTCCAGTCCTTTAGTTTATAGGCCCCTTCGGACATCGTTTTAGTTGAAGTTGTCCCATATTTACTCCCGTACTTCTTAAATAAATCTGTCTTCATGGGATATTCTGCCGTGGCTAAAATATCAGCCAGCCACGGTTGGGGCTTGGAAAGCGTCAGTTGTAAGGTCGACTTGTCGAGCGCCTTAACCCCTAGCGCCGATACCGGTTGCTTCCCTGCTTGTACGGCATCATAGTTCTTCAAGAACTTTAATTTATTGGCAACTTGCGATTTGGATTGGGGGTTAACTTGCCACTGGAACGACGTCACAAAATCTTGCGCCGTGACGGGATCGCCATTCGACCACTTGGCCGCTTGCTTAATTTTAAACGTATAAACCGTGTCGTTGTGCGTCGGTTTAACCACTTTCTCAGCCACACCGGCGACCACTTTGCCGTCCTTATTCAGCGTATACAGACCTTCTTGCGTCTGCGCAATCATGCTGGAGCTGTTCGAGTCACCCGAAATGGCGGGATTGGCCGTCGCCGGATTCCCAACCATGGTGACGTTCAATGCTTTATCAGCGCTACTCTTGGCCTGCGTTGTGCCACAACCAGCCAACGCCGCAATTGCCAGTAATCCAAAACTTAACCCTACTATTTTCTTCATATCCAATCCCTCATTTCGTTTAACTAAAAAAGTCATCCGTCCCCGTTGGTTTCTTCAAACCAACAAGGGCGAATGACATCGCGGTACCACCTTGTTTTCTCTCTCATGATGCCTCTGATGGGCATCCGTGCGGTAATGGGCACGATCCAGGGGTGGCTACTCATTTCACCATCTCAACGCTCCGATGCGCTTCACCTTAACTGATTGATCCGGCTTCCATCGTCCCGGACTCGCTTAGCAACTGCGTTAAGGCTACTCTTCATTGCTTGGTCTCATATATTGATATTAAATTTATCATTATTCATTATTGCTGTCAATATAATTATAAACATTCATTTTTGTGTATATTTTATGAATAATTGGGTAAAAAAAGAGCTAACCCTTATCCCTATCGGTTAGCTCAACTGTATATTCGCGTTAAATCTGCAAAATTCCCCTAAAAACAACTAAAATATTCATTTCAACGATGTGGCCGACTCTGTTGTTGCCGCACTGGCGAAGTGGTCGTCGTCTGGCGACTCACCGTCTTGCCTTCTTGGCTAGTCGTCGTCTGCGTCTTAATCTCGACATGACCGCGCCCGGTCGTATTCGTCACCTGCACCGCAGTCTGCCCAGAAGTAGGCTTGACCACGGAGTCAGTAATGGTCGACTGGTTACGTGGTGGTTGCGCAAACAGCAACAGACCAACGATGATCCCAATCAGCAGGCCACAAATTCCCCTAATCTTTTTTTTCATGTGCTTTCCCCTGATTTCCCTAATAATCCAGATAGTTACCTGAGTTTATTATACACCATTCCCCGAGAAACTCATTTAAAAGTTTCCACACGGTGTTGGTTGCCGGTGATGATCGCCCCGTTGAGCGCCAAGATGAGCAAGTTAGCGACCGCGGCGACGATAAACAGTAAGGTGTACGATGAATGATCGATTACGATCCCGCCAAACAGCGGCCCTACCGCTTTACCGACCGATGCCCAAGCATTCGCCATTCCTTGGTACTTACCTTTAACGGCCGTGGGTGTCAGATTGTTGACAATCGCTGGAATCGCTGGAAAAGCCGTCGCTTCACCCATCGTGAGGATCACCATGGCAATGACAAAGTGTAAATAGTCCTTGGCGAAGATCAGGGTGACAAAGGAAACTGCCACGAAGAAGATCCCGGCATAGACTTGTAAGTATAAATTGCTGAAGTAATGTGAGAACCAATTAATCAGCGCCTGAAAGGCCACAATCAGTCCTGCATTTAGTGTCCACAAGAGGCTGTAATCCTTCATCGGAATACCCATTCCGGTCATATAAACGGACAGATTCGAAACCCACTGTTCATACATGATCCAGATGACCACCAGTGAAATGAAGAATCCCGCCATGATCCGCCGATTAGGTAGCGCGATCTTTACCTGCTGACTCTGTTGCTTTGACACTTGCCGATGCATGACTGCTGGGGCGTGGTAACAGAGAATGGCCACTACGAGGAAGAGCACAAACAAACTCGTCGCAATGCCGAAGAGTAGCGTCACACTGGTGTTGTAGACGTATCCTACCATTGCTGTTCCCAGCACAATCCCCAAATTTTGCGCAAAATACAACATGTTAAATATGTAGCGACCATCGCGGCTGTGAATCGTCGTCCCCAGTGAGTTCACCATCGTTAGGGTCCACCCTGAAGCCAATCCCAAAAAGATCAGTGAGATGGGGAACGCTGGCCAGCCATGATTGACGACCAGCCCACCCAAGGTCACTAGTGAGACGCTGACCCCACCAATGGTTAAATAATATGGGTTTAACCGATCAAAGAGGCGACCGCCCAACACACTCCCCACCACATTAGCCAGTGAATAGAAGAGGAGGATAATCCCGACCTCCGTTAATGACGTGCCCAGTTGATTATGCATGTAAATCGTGGTCAGCGGCCAAATAAAACTCATGCCAATACTGCTAAATAATGCTCCTAACAATAACCAACGGAGCCGAATTTCTTGTTGCATAGCGTTCCTCCTTTCCCAAAAGTACGTTAAGCTACATTCTAGCACTAGCGCTTAGACAATAACCACCCGTTATTTTCAAGAAACCGTTGCCAATTCGATGTTGTCGCCACCCTAAAAATTACGAAGGAGTTGTTTACTTATGACGATCCTCTTTATCAACGGCAGTCCGCGCCGTCACGGAAACACCGCCACGCTTGGCGAGCGCATCTTGCAGGACTGTCCACACGTCACCCGCCATCTGGCCGATTACCAGCTGAACTTTGAACAGGACCAGCGGGCAACCCACCAGCCCCAACGCGACCTAACCGACGACTACGAGCGTCTGATGCGCACGGACTTTGCCGGTGCCACCGATATCGTGCTGGGCACGCCCGTCTACTGGTACGATATGTCCGGCCAGCTGAAAGTCTTCATGGATCGCTGGTTTGACAGCTACAGTCACGACTTTCCCTTTGCCGGCAAACGGCTCTACCTGTTGATTGTCGGTGCCGATCAACCCGCTACTAAAGCAGTCGGCATTACCACCGCCGTCAGCCAATCCTGTGACTGGTTGAAGATGTCGTTCCAAGGCACGGGGGTGGTAACCGCGGATGGTCCCAGCGACGTTGCCGCCTTAGCCACATTACCGCCGAGTTGCCTGGCATTGCGCCAAAAGATTCTCGTGGTTACTAAATAATGTTTCATGTGAAACATATCAACTACCCCAGCGAAAAACGGCTGACTGCCAGTCCCTCCCGTAGAGACGCCAAAACGGCCAGAAACGTGTCCTGGCCGTACTGAGTTTAACTTATGTCGCGGATTTACCCATCTAAACATCGACTTTTAGACAAAGAAAAAACCACCGCTCGGGGAAAGCGATGGTCATCGGAGTAGGGGTAACGTCATTATAACAATGACGTTAACTATTTTTTCATTATTCCAGGGGAGGAGGAGTACATGAAAAAAGATTGTTAATCTTTGGTAGAAGCAACCGATTGGTTAACTTCTATGATTCACATCATAAGCTGAAAATATGACGAAAATGTGAACTTTCTAGCACAACCCTATGAATTTTACGCCCAATCACCATTTATCCGTTAATTTTCCCAATTAACGCAATAATTATGGGGCGCAATTTGATTAATATCAATTTGTTTGGACCAATTTTATTCATCTGACCTGCTGCCGAGAATGAACCTGAGAACTCCCAGGCAATAACCTTATCTAACCAAAAGCGTGGATCAAAGGCAATCGCCCTTGACCCACGCTTTTATTTCTATTACGCGCCCTTAATTTCCCTGTTCAGGGGTATAGGCAACTGAAGAGAATTTATTGAACGATTTTACGAAAAGTAACTTAACGGTTCCCCGCGGACCCGACCGGTTCTTCTCAATGATGACTTCAACTTCGCCGACATCTTGGTCGCCCTCATCACGCGGATCGCTGTCGTTATCGCCACCGTCTGCGTCGTCGCCTTCCCGTTCATAGTAATCATCCCGGTAAAGGAACGAGACAATATCCGCATCTTGTTCAATCGAACCCGATTCACGAATATCAGACAGCACAGGCCGTTTGTCCTGCCGCTGTTCCACGCCCCGAGATAGCTGGGAAAGGGCAATGACTGGCACGTGCAATTCCTTAGCTAACTTTTTAAGTTGCCGTGAAATATCCGAAACTTCTTGTTGCCGACTTTCGTGGTTCGTCCCTTCGATCAGTTGCAGGTAATCGATCACGATCAGGCCTAAGTTGCCCTTTTCCTTGGCTAAGCGCCGACACTTCGCCCGGATTTCCGTAATCTTATTACCAGCCGTATCATCAATGTAAATGCTGGCTTTGGCGAGACTACCCATCGCCACGATCAGGTTTTGCCACTCGTCTTCGGAGAGTTGCCCCGTCCGCAAATGATTGGCATCAATGGACCCTTCCGCACACAGCATCCGGTTAACCAACGATTCCGCACTCATTTCCAGACTGAAGATCGCGACCGTCTTATCCGTCTTAGTTCCCACATTTTGGGCAATATTCAACGCAAAGGCGGTCTTCCCCACGGCTGGCCGCGCTGCCAAAATCATGAGTTCATCGTCATGCAGCCCCGTCGTCATCTTATCTAGTTCAGCATACCCCGTCGACAACCCGGTGATCACATCACCTTGTTCGGACAACTTATTGATCTCTTCAAAGGACGTGTTCAACACGTCGCGGATGGGTTTGAATCCAGATTGGCTCCGAGTTTCGGCCACACTCATGATGTCGCGTTCCGCATTATCTAGCAGATCGGAGACGTCTTCATCCTGTTGATAGCCCTGTGTCGCAATGTTCGTAGCAGTTTGAATCAACCGCCGTAAAATTGCCTTTTCCTGGACAATCTTTGCGTAGTACGTGGCGTTAGCTGCCGTGGGCACTGCGCCCGCCAATTCGGCGATATAGGTAATGCCACCCACGTCATCCAATTCATTCTTAGCCGTCAACCGATCCGTGATGGTCACCACATCGATGGCTTCATCGCGGTCGTTTAAGTCGATCATGGCCTGAAAAATAATCTGATGTTCCCGGCGATAAAAGTCCTCTGGTGCCAGGTATTCCAGCGCATCAACCAACGCATCGGTGCTCAAAAAGATCGCCCCGAGGACGGCCTTCTCGGCATCGAGGTTCTGTGGTGGTGTGTGGTCTGTTAATACGTTATTATCCATGCTTAACTCATTACCTCTTCACTGGCTGTGAGACATCCTACAAATACATCAACTTCGCCGCGGCCACTCAACATCCGTCGCGGGCCAACCAGCAATTCTATTAAGACACCCATTTTACCATGTAACCACCGACTAGGTAAACTTCCCCGGCTTGAATCCGACCATACTCTAGCACAAACGCCGTCAGGCCACTATTTCCACCAAAAAAGATCGCCACCACAACGTGACGATCCTTCATTTTCATTATTTTTGTTTAGCGGCCACGTGCACGCGAATCTTGGCGGTCACATCGCTATGGAGCTTCACCGGCACATTGGTGTAACCCAATGACCGGATCGGTTCTGGGAGTTCAACCTTGCGCTTATCAATCTTTAAATCAAATTGCTTCTGCAAGGCTTGAACGATTTGCTTACTAGGAATGGACCCAAACAAGCGACCATCTTCCCCAGCCTTCGCAACGATCTCAACGACCGTCTTATCGTTTTCCAAGTGCTTTTGCAGGTCTTTCGCTTCGGCCAAATTCTCAGCCTCACGCCGTTCTTCGGCTTTGCGTTCACCCTTCAACTGGCTCATCGCCGCCTGATTGGCTTCCTTAGCCAATCCGCGCTTGATCAGGAAGTTTTGGGCGTAGCCATCAGGAACATTCTTGATTTCACCGCGTTTACCCTTACCGCGGACATCCTTCATAAAAATGACTTTCACGTCGGTCACTCCTCACTTATAATTCAATGCTATCTTCAATCCTACGCCGAAACACCAGTAGAAGCAATTAACTATTTGTCAGCTTCAACCGGTTCGTCGGCCGAATTGAGAATGTCTAACAATTGCTGCTTAACTTCGGCGACCGATTTATCACTGATTTGTGTGGCCGCATTGGACAGGTGACCACCGCCACCCATGTCTTCCATGACCAATTGGACGTTAATCTCGCCCAACGACCGCGCGGAGATTCCAACACGCCCATCGGCCCGTCGTGTAATGACAAATGATGCGTCCACACCGGACATATTCAGGAGATCATCGGCTGCCTGGGCCGCCGTCACGGGATCATAGGTCTGATCTTCCTCACCAGCAATCAAGGCCATGTCTTCATTAACGAACTCAACCATCTCAATCAGGTGATTGCGTTGCAGGTAACTATCGACATTTTCCTTCATGTACTGCTGCATCTCAATGGAATCGGCGCCGGCTGACCGCAAGTAACTAGCGGCATCGAACGTCCGCGTCCCGGTCCGCAGTGAGAAGTGCTTCGTATCCACGAAGATCCCCGTCAGCATGGCCGTTGCTTCCAACTTGTTGATCGGTTCGCCCTCTTGGGACTGGTATTCAAACATTTCCGTAATCAACTCACACGTTGAGCTAGCGTACGGTTCAATGTAGACCAGTAACGGATTCTCGGGAAATTCTTCCCCCCGCCGGTGATGATCAATGATCATGACCCGGTTCTCCAAGCGGTGGTACAGCTCAGCAGAAATTGAAATGGACGGCTTCGAGTGGTCCACCATCAACAGCATACTCTGGGCGGTCGCCTTCTCCAAAGCTTCTTGGGGCGAAATAATCGCCGCATCAATATCCGGATAATCTTTTAAGTTATCCAGCAACCGTTGCACGTCGGAGTGGACGGTCTCTTTATCCAAGACGATCCAACAGGTCTTATGATTCATCTTGGCAATCCGGCGAATCCCCAGGCAAGCCCCTAACGAGTCCATATCTGGTTGGGTGTGCCCCTGAACAAAGATCTGATCGGACTCGTTCATCAATTCTTGTAGCGCCTGCGAAATCATCCGCGCCCGCACCCGCGTCCGTTTCTCCATCGGGTTGGTCTTCCCGCCATAGTACCGGGCCTCTTGATCAGCGGCCTTCACCACGACCTGGTCCCCACCACGACCGAGCGCCAGATCCAAGTTACTCTGCGCTTGATCCGCCAACTTATTCAGATTAGGGTCGCCATAAGCAATCCCAATACTCAATGTCAGCGGGAAGTTCTGCTTTGAGGTGGTCTCCCGAATGGTGTCCAGGATCTTAAACTTATCCGCTTCGATCGCCGCTAACGACTTGGCATAGGCCAGCACGAAGTAATGGTCATCATCCAACTGCTTTAAGTACATATCAAACTGCTGAACCCAGGCCGATAACTCATTGGTCACGTAATTCCGCAGATTGGAAATATCTTGGTCGGTCATTGATTGTGTCACTTCATCATAGTTATCCAAGAAGACTTGTCCGATGGCAATCTTTTCATTGTCATACTGCTCTTGAATCAACTGATAATGCGTGATGTCGTAGAGGTAAACGGCATGAAAATCCGGCTCCACAAACAGCGTAAACCGCTTGTCACGCCACTTCACCGTCGTCATCGTCTTCGGCGTCGTATCGTTAATCAATTTAGCCAGCTCGGCATCCACGTCATTGATCGACCGACTGAGTACGTCGGTATCACCAAAGTAGTGTTGTAGGTAAGGATTAACCCATTCCACCTGATCACTATCGCCCAGAATCATGACGCCCGGTGGCATCCGCAACAGGGCTTCCTGTTCTCCCTGTTGAATCCGAAAGGACAGATCGGAAATGTACTGCGTCGTATCGTCGCCAATTTCTGCCATAGTATTGAACACCATGAGCGTGGCGATCCCGACCAGAACCAGGACCACAATCCCAAAGACCCAGTTCAGCAAAAACGACAGGACAATTCCAAGAATGGCCAGAGCAGCCGTCATGATAGCGATGCCGCGCAGACGTCGGTTCTGTAAGAACTCGGGTATGTTGGCTCGCGAAAATATTTTTTTCATTTTGCTCCTCATCTGATTCATCTGGAAAAATTCGTTTTGGCACCGCCAGCACGGCCTTACCGTGGACGAGTCAAAAGTGACAAATAATACCTATATTTTATCACACTACCCGTTAATCACAAAATATGCTTGCCGCAAGAAACCGCGACACGGCGCGGTTGTCTAGTATTTATGAGGTTCCATCATCTCAATTTTCAACATCTGTGGTAAAGCGCTGCCATTTCAAACTAAGGACTTGACCTTGACGTAACGAGAACCCTTATAGTAAGTTCTAAGCAAGAAAGGAGGCAATTGCCGTGGCCTACAGCATCCAAGAATTGGCCAAACTCGCCGGCGTCAGTACGCGAACGCTCCGCTATTATGATCAAATTGGGTTGCTTCCCGCACAACGCCAGGCGGAAAATGGCTACCGAACCTATTCCCCAGCCGCTGTCGATCAGCTGCAGTTTATTCGCTACTTCCAGGAATTCGGTTTTAGTCTTACCCAGATTCGAGACTTACTATCGCAGCCTCAAGCCGAACAACTCGAAGCATTAACTGAACAACGCAGGCAATTGCAGGCCCAACGCGATCACCTCACTGACTTGCTGAATACCCTGGACCGCACCCTAGCGGCCCATCACGGAGGTCCTAGTATGTCAGATACCGAAAAATTTGCCGCTTTCAAGCAGCAACAACTCACCGCTAATGAACAGCAGTTTGGCGCAGAAGTTCGCCAACGCTACGGTCAAGAAGCGTTTGAAACCAGCCAACAAAAATTTGCCAATCTCAGCTTAACCGACTATCAGGCGATGCAGGCGACCGAACAGCAGCTGTTCGCCCGACTCAAAGCGGTCGCCGATTCTGGTGATATTGATCAACCACTCGCCCAAGAAGTCTATGAGCTCCACCGGCGCTGGTTGTGTTTCACGTGGAACAATTACTCGGCAAAGACGCACCGGGGCCTCGCCCAACTATATTTGGCCGACGAGCGCTTTGCCAACTACTACAACGAACACGTCGGTCGCACGAATGCGGCTACAACCTTAGTGGCCATCATTCAACGATACGCCCATTAAGGGACTCGGAGCGCCGGGAACTTTCCCGGCGCTCTTTTTACGTTTCAATCGATACTATTCAAAAGGGCACTCCATCTCTGGCGTGTCCTTCATTACTATCTGTTAGTCCAAGCCCCATTCGGCAGACCCAGCGAAGTATGGTTTCGCATTAATCGTATAGTTCACCCAGGAAGCCGCCGTATCGTAAGTATCGTCAATCGGTGTGTAATTCTGTTGTTGTCTTCCCAGTTGCTTAATCGTCAGCCGGTAGTGATGCTTACCTATCTTCCGATCTGCGAAGCCCTTCAGTGGCCGCTTGTAATCAATCGTATAGGTGGTCCCCCGCTTAGTCAATTTAGAAATCTTGACTGTATCTGTGGGCTTAACCTTCGCAAAATCTCCGTCAGCCGTCGGAAGCATCCAATGCTCGTCGATCTTCGCCAACTTCGCCTTGCTGTAGGTCTGCAGATAGTTGTCCAAGGTTACCAGTATCACTGGCGAGTAGGTCGGCCGATTTATCCACGCCGTTGACATTACAAAGCCCTTGCCTTGCCGCAAAAGCTGCGTTCGAATTGGTGCCCGCAACGTCTTAATGTATTTGAAATTCTTAGTGTTAAATCGAATAAACTTCCGGCTATAGGTGACCCGCTTCACCTTCGCATAGTGCACGTCCCCCAACGTAAAGGTGGCATACTCCTTAAAAGTCTTGCCCCGCGTCTCAGTCTCATTCACCGCCAGTAGCCGGTTTTTCTTGATATGAATCGTCTTGTACCCCGTCTTGGTCTTTTCCTTGGCGCCAATCGTCATGGCCCGTTTGGTACGGACATAGGTCGTGTACTCCGGCAAATCCTTAGTCTTCGTTGCCGCCTGAGCCGTCGTGAAACCGCTGATGACAGCGATAAGCGCGATAGTTAGACTTAGTCCCCACTTCGTTAGTCTTTTCATATGATCTCCTCCTACCGCCATTTTATACTTCTATTCGCTGGAAGGAAACCACCGCTAAATAAATTGAATCCTTAACTGTTTATGTGTCTTTTGAGCAATATCTGCCAATGTCTTATTACTAGCCGTCACGGTTCCCGCCTCAATCCTAGCAACCGTTGACTGTGGCTTATCGATCAATTCCGTAAACGCTCGTTGTGAAAGACCTAAGCTATCCCGTAAGCTTTTGATGGCAACGGCAATTTCCAAATCAACCTCGGCTTGATCATAAGCTTGTGCAAACGTTGAACTCGTTGTTTTTCTGGCTTGAATATAATCGTCGATACGCTTTAAAGTCATTAGTGATCATTCCTTCTAGTTCTATTAAAGAAAAATAGCTCATCAGTGGTTATTCTTACGTTGACTATCACGCCAGCGAATCACGTTACAAGATAATCCTAAATATCAGGCCAGTAATATAAAATATTCTATATCCATAAATACATTGACGGTTAATCTCTTCCTATGTCATACTCCTGTTAAGATGATACCAGTATCCTCGATTCATCCCCAAAACGAGAAGGACTGATTGGTCTGTGGAAAACTTAGCAGTACTGCCTCTAATCATCATACTAATTGCTTGGATGTTCAGGCGTAAGGTAAACAACTTTTACATGAAACACCGGTCCTTTTTCAATAATATCTGGGTAAACATCGTCACTTTTGGAATATGTACCACTACCCTGATGCTCGTCCAATTCAGGATCAATCTTTTCAGTGTAGCAACGCTACTCACCATAAATATCCTGGTTGATACTTGGCTGATTCTCAAACCACAAGATCATGAAAAGTCATAGTTCTACTCGCGGTACCACCTAACATACCGGTCGAGCATAACCTAGTTTACGTTTAGCTACTTCCACTCAAAAGCCGATCTTTTTCAGAATTGCATTAAGTTCTGAAAAGGCCGACTTTTTTGTCATTATAGTACTAAAGCGTAAGGCACAAGGCCGTCTATTACGTTTAACTGGGAACTAAGCAACTTACGCATTAGGATCCTGTATCTGACTCCACGGCATCACATGCAACATCCACGAGATCCCATATTTATCGGTGAAGTGGCCCATCTTGCCGCCCCAAAATTGCTGTTCAAACGGCATATCAATCGCGACCGTTCCGGATTCACTGACCCGTTGGTAGAAGTCTTCGGCCGCTTGGGCACTAGCTGAATCATCCGCATTGATATCCAAGATCATGTCGATCTGATTCGTCGGTTCTGGCTTGCCACGAAAGGCATCAGCACACTGAAAACTCATCCCGAGAATGCTAAATCCAGCGTGGATAGTGATGTCGTCGAGCGCTACGTCTGCCGGCAAGCCAAACTGCTTTGCTTGCGCTTGATCGGGACTAAAGCGATAAATATCAGTGGCGCCAAAGACCTCTTGATAATAGGTCAATGCTTCTTTGGTGTTCTCAAATGAAATGCTAGGAATCAATCGCGATTGCATGGTCAACCATCTCCCTGATTTGAATAGCCTAAGTGTACCAAGCGCGACGCTAAACTACCAACAGTTACCCTCAATTTCAAAAATGTTTCATGTGAAACACTAAGATTGGCCCGATCCACCAAACATTTTTTTAATTTTACCGTTGACATTCCCATTTTCAGTGCTAAACTAGCAATCATTAACAATTGATTAGAAAATTAAAAAGTGATGATGAAGTCCAGTAGCGCAGGTCAATCCTTGTTAGCGAACCCGGTCCAGTGCAAGCGGGTCAAGGTTGCCAGCGCGAACATCCCTTCGGAGCTGTTTGCTGAAATCAAAGTAAGTCTATACCGGTAGCAACCGTTATCAATGCAGTGAATCGCGAGTGTGAGCCGTCTTTCAGAGAACCTAGACTCTGGAACCGTCCCTCTAGGAAGCTCGCCGTTCATGGATAGCGCTACTTTTTGAGTAGCAAAAATAAGGTGGTACCGTGCAGACTGCGCCCTTACGGAGAATTTTTTCCGTGAGGGCGCATTTTTTATTTCAGGGTATTTCTAATCAATTGATGATCTAGGAGGTTTGTCTATGAAACATCTTGCTTTAACCGCACCGCTAGCCCTACTCTTACTCGTCACACTGAGTGGCTGCGGCAATGCTGCCGGTAACACCACGAAAAACCGTACCCTCAACGTCACTTTGCCTAGCGAACCCGCGACGGCCGACCCTAACAAGTCGACAGACACCAACAGCGGCAACGTCATTTCCCAGACGATGGAGGGACTGTACACCTACGATCGCAGCGGCAAAATTGTCGCTGGCGTCGCCACTAAGGTGGTTAAGCCGTCTAATCACGGCAAGACCTACACCTTTAACCTGCGGCACAACGCTAAATGGGCCAACGGGCAGGCCGTCACCGCCCAAGACTTCGTGACCTCCCTGCGCCGGTGGGTCGACCCTAAGACCAAGGCACAGTACGCCAATAAGCTTTCCGCCATCAAAGGATACGCTGCCATCCAGAACGGCAAGGCTGCTACATCAACATTTGGCGTCAAGGCGCTCAGCAAGACCAAGCTTCAGATCACCCTGAGTAAAGCCGTTCCCTATTTCAACGACCTCGTTTCCGACTACTACCCCTTAAACACCGCAACTGTGAAAAAATATGGTCAGAAATACGGGTCCAGCGCTGAAAAAACGATAAGCAACGGCGCCTACAAGCTCGTGGGTTGGACCGGCAGTAATTCATCCTGGACTTACGTGAAGAATCCTCATTATTGGCACGCCAAGAGCGTCAAAATCAAGCGCGTCAAGGTCAACGTAACCAAGGACGAGAATACCGCCGCCAACCTGTTCAAGAGCGGTAAAATCCAAGAAACCACGGTCAGCAGTCAATACGTCCGGGCTAATGCCAACGATCAAGAACTTCATAAAACCTTGCAGGGGCGCCTGCAATACCTCTACGTGAACAGCAAGAAGACGACCACTAACTCTGAGGATCTGCGGCAGGCCATTTCCTACGTCACCAACCGCGAGACGTTGACTAGTAAAGTCCTTCAGGATGGCTCTAAGCCCGCTCTTAGCGCCGTACCACGCGGTGATCAAGCCAACCCTAAGACTGGCGAGGACATGGCGACTCAACTGGGAAATCTGTTGCCAACCGATGAAGCCAAGGCCAAAGCTTATTGGGCCAAATATCTAAAATCAACTGGTCAAACTAAAGTCACTCTGAATCTACTGACCGACGACACCGATGATGACAAACATGTCGGCGCCTATCTCCAATCTGTAATGGAGAAGAATTTCAAAGGTTTGACGGTCACCACCACGTCCATTCCCCACGCACAACACGTGGCTCGCGACTTCGCCGGCACTTTCGAACTCAACCTGACCGGCTGGTCGACCAACTTGTTAGATGCTTCAGACTTCTTAAATCTCGCCGCCAAAGGCAACACGGTCAACTTTACCGGTTGGCAGGACGAGCCGTTTAACACGCTGCTTGCCAAGGCCGAAACGCAGACTGGCTTAGCGCGCTACAACACCTTAATGGACGCCAACCGGCGACTCATGGCAGTCAAGGGCTACATTCCACTCTACCAGCCTTCCCAAGCCAAACTTGTCAGCAAAGACGTTGGTGGGCTAAAAGACACGTTACTCCACGCCGCCCAGTATAAGTACGCGTACTGGAAGTAAAGAGTGGAGCTAGCCGGTTAGATTCTGAGCATTAACGTTATCAGACGATCCATTTTCCAACGATTTCTAATCTCACGACAACAAATCATAAACTCATACAAATTCAGGAGGTATTCTTATGACCAAAACCACTTTCTTTAATTTCACACTATTCGATGGCACTAACGACCAGAATCAGCCTGATGCCTGGTTCACTGTTGATGATGCTTCGGGCAAGTTGGTCGACCGTGGGCAGGGCACGCCTGCAGCCGCTGACACCCGCGTCGATCTTCAGGGTCAGTATGTCATGCCGGGGTTCATGAACGTCCACGTTCACATCACCGCCGATACACAGGCACTTCAGGGCAAAGAACACTCCGAAGCCGAGGCCGGCGTGCTTGCCTTTACTAACCTTCAAGCCCTGCTCAAATCCGGCGTCACTTACGTCCGTGGCTGTGGCACAGGCTACGATGCCGATGTCAAACTCAAAAAGCTACAACGCGCTGGTCAGTTGCCCCACACGCCACACATGTTAACTTCCGGCAAGGCCTTCTCCATGACTGGTGGTCACGGCGATTCACCTCATGGCGGCCACGCTGTTGACTCTCCCGATGAAATGCGTAAGGCCGTTCGAACTGCATTTAAGAACGGGGCCGAAAGTATCAAGGTCATGGCTACCGGTGGCGTTATGACCCCCAACGACTTCATGGAAGATGCCCAACTTTCCGTGGCCGAAATGCACGTTGCCGTGGAAGAGGCCCACCACAAACGGCGCGTTGTCGCTGCCCACGCCGAGGGGAACCCCGGCATCCAGAATGCCCTCGATGCCGGCGTCGACTCCGTGGAACACGGCTTCTACGTCACCGAAGCCGAGGCGAAGCAGATGGTCAAACAGGGAACCTTCCTCACCCCCACGTTGATCGCTGAATGGGTGATCCCCGAACAAGGCCATGGCGTGCTTCCCGACTGGGAGGTGAAGAAGGCCGCTGACGCGTTGGACGATACCTATGTCAACATGAAACGGGCTTTCCAGCTGGGCGTCAAGTTCACCTGTGGGACTGATGCCGGAACCCCGTTCAACGGCTTTGATCTCACCCCCAAGGAGTTCGGCCTTTTAACCAGACTGGGGATGACCCCCGCACAAGCGTACCAATGTTCAAGCTTAAATTCTGCCGCACTGATGGGGGTGGATCAGGAATACGGGACTCTCGAAGTTGGCAAATTTGCTGATTTCCAAGTCCTTAAGGCTGATCCCCTCGCTGATACCGCGGCCGTAGTTCAGCCCGACAAGCAGGTCTACTTGGGCGGTCATCGCGAATTCTAATTAACTACAAAGCAATGCCCACGCACGGGATCCGACCCCTGGTGCGTGGGCATTGCTTTTTGTGGGTAATCATATCTCAAAGGCCAACCCAAAATTTGACCGAAAAAAAAGACCAACACCGAAGTGTCAGTCTTCAAATTACTAGTCTTCGCTAACGAATGGCATTAAGCCCATGATCCGTGAACGCTTGATAGCAATGGTTAACTTACGTTGGTTCTTGGCACTAGTACCAGTTACCCGGCGTGGTAAAATTTTACCCCGTTCGGAGATGAACCGACGTAATAAGTCAGTATCCTTGTAATCAATGTATTCGATGTGGTTGGCTGCAATAAAGTCAACCTTACGACGGCGACGGCCGCCACGACGTTGTCCTGCCATGAGAAATTCCCTCCTCGTATTTTAGTTTTTAGAACGGTAAATCGTCATCGGAAATGTCAATTGAATCGCCGGTGTTCGCAAACGGATCAGCTGAGTTGTTCCCAGCATTGTTGCCGTTGTTACTTGGTGCGGGATTCGAGTTTTGCGAAGGGGCCGTCGAAGACGGATTCCCACTCGTAAATGGATTGGCATTTTGATTCTGATTCGATTGAGGAGCATTATTCGCTGGGTTACCGCCGTAGTTATTGTTGCCAGCATTGTTGTTCGCGTTGCGAGAACGTGGTTCGAGGAACGAAAAGTCCTCGACAACAACTTCGGTAACATAAACTCGTTGGCCCTGTTGATTTTCGTAATTTCGGGTTTGAATCCGGCCTTCAATCCCCACAAGGGAACCCTTGTGGAAGAAGTTCGCGAAATTCTCCGCAGATTTGCGCCAAATGACACAACTTACGAAATCAGCTTCCCGTTCACCAGATTTGTTGGTGAACCGCCGATCAACGGCCAAGGTAAACGTGGCAACAGCAGCACCGCCTTGGGTGTATCGTAAGTCAACATCCCGTGTCAGTCGGCCAGTTAGTACTACTCGGTTGATCATTGCTGAATAACTCCTCTCAAAATTAAAAGTTTAAAGTCAAATTAGTCTTCACGCTTAACGATCATGTGACGTAAGATACTGTCATTGATCTTGGATAAACGGTCAAATTCGTTCAATGCTGCATCGTCATTAGCGTTTAAAGTAATAACGTGGTAGATACCTTCGTTAAAACCGCCAATTTCGTAAGCAAAACGACGCTTGGACCAATCCTTTGAGTCAAGGATGTCAGCACCGTTATCCTTAAGCAACTTGTCGAAGCGTTCAACCAATGCGGTCTTTGCGGCATCGTCAAGATCTGGACGAATGATGTAGGTAATTTCGTATTTAGTAGTTTCCATGAATGTTACACCTCCTTATGGACTTCAGGCCCCCACTGCGATGCGGGAGCAAGGAGAGACTCTAGCGAAAGCCAGATACTCACAAGCTAGTAGTATAGCATAGAATAATTGGTTAAGCAAATCGGGGCCGACCGACGGGGTTGCCTTACGCTACATGACTTAACTCCGTAAAAAGTCGACTTCTATTTTTTATTTTTCAAATTTTTTCTCAGCGGTCCTCACCCTGACTTGATGCTTGCGGACTGCGCGGCGCTGGTTCACGCTTCTCGCCTTCATCAGTCCGTACCCGCTCCTCTACGCGCAAATTGGCGCGCATCATAAATAGTGCAGCTTGAATTGCCGCCCAATCACTCATCACTGTTCTATTCCTCCTGATAGCCAGTTTGTGGTCGCCCCCACGATGGCTGGCTGTAACGCCAGATAAACCTGCGCCAATATGTAATAGTCAGCGGCCAGCAAGCCCTCCGCTTGATGGGTGGTCGCCCAGTCAATGCCCTCCAATAAGATGGCTAATGCCTGTTGCGGGTGGCCCAATTGCAGGCACAGCTGCGCGTATTGCTGAAAGATCACGCCTAAACTCGCATTGCGATCAATCAGCCGATTCTCACGAATAATTTGCAACGTGCGCTCGAAGCTGGCGCAGTCAAATTGTTGCGTACTGGCAACCTGGATGTAATTTTCCATGGCCATCAATAACACTTCCAACGTCCGATAGCGCAGGGGGTGCTGTGGCATGATCATACTAAGTCCGGTACGAATGCGCTGTAACGCCGCCGGACCGTCTTGTGTGGTCCGATAGTACGCCCAACCGTCGTAATAGTAATAGCTCTTAAGATCCTCATCCGTTTGTAAGACCTGTAAGCGCCCTGGATTCTCCATATACGTCACCAGCTCGGCATACCGCTGCTGACGTGCTAGCCGGTGTACTTTACGACTAAACGACGGTAACCGTCGAATCGGAAAATCCCCGCCCAGTCCCTGTTCCAGGGGCAACCGGAGGCGTTCACAGAGACGTCCCAATAAAGTCGTATTGGGCACATGTTGCCCTTGCTCAATTTGCGCAATGGTCGCTGGCAAACAAATCCCTGCCGCGACCATTTCTTGAGAAAAACCCAAGGCTTGGCGCCGATGCTGCAAGTACTGTCCTATAACTGTGATTGCCGTCGCAAAACTCGTGATCGTGGTTGCCATTAGCCGCATCCTCCTCGTAAAGTCGTCAAAATTAACGCCCCCTGCGATAGTTGCTTTGAGCTTACCAAACTCAGCAAATAAAGTAAACACTTTTAACTATATACAATTATTTAAATAATCGGACAGAGCCCTTTATATAAATATCTTTATTTTAGGGCTATCAGTCACTTTCCCTCTCTGCATGGTCTGAAAATCATTTACCCCTTTGTCGTTATTGATAGCGTATAATACTGCAAATAATTGGTATAAATCATAAAACAAGGATCACCATTAGTGGTCGATCCCTGTTTCGTCGTATTCCTTTAGTTTTGCCGTTTGAACCAATTCAAGCCTAATAACGTTAATCCTAGTGCCCCGGCAACCACTGCTAGCCAGTTCTGCGGTTGCTCATTAGTCTGTGGCAACTTTGCCGACATAGCTTGAGATTGTTGGTGGGTTACCGGCTGCTGGGCTTGCTTTGGGACCGTCGTGTGGACCGCCACTTTCAGTGGGGTTCCTTGATTCGAGCCCTTTTGAACCGTCGCTGCCGCATGGCCCGTCACTACTTTCGCCGACTGACTCGTCTTATCCGTTGTTTCTTGGGCTGACTTTGGCTGAGGTTCCGTAGCCGATTGGCCATTGTCAACAATGGCATCGCCATCCCCAGCGGTTACAACATCACCATCACCCGCGGTATCGGTCCCTTGATCAGGTTCCGTCCCCGGATTCGTAGGATTATCAGGATTGGTCGGATTCCCCGTATCCGTTCCAGTGCCAGGATTATCTGGTGTCGTCTTCGCCACTGGCTGCCAAACGTAAGTATCAGCCATCGTGGCGCCATCATAACCAGTACTTAACTGTTTACTGGTAAAGGTGGCTCCCTTAGGATTAGCAATCGTACCACTACCTACCGCTTGCCAAAGACCCGTGTAAGCATCCGTCTTCGCAACAGCTGGCAAATTGGCATTGTCAGTCGTAGTAGCATCAGCATCACCAAGAATCATATCCTTACTGAGCGTTAATTCTTTAAGCGCTGTGGTTCCGGCCAATGCCTGATCTAGCGCCACACCTTCATCGCCAGCAGCAAGCTTGAACCCGGAAAGATCCAGTTTAGTTAAGCTCGCATTCTGATCAAACATATAGCCCATGTAGACAATCGGCCCCGTCTGCCAGCGACTCAGGTCCAGTCCGGTCAAAGCTGAGTCGCCTCTAAACATTTCTGCAAATTGCGTCCCGCTGGAGACATCCCAGTTACTGAGATCAAGCGTCGTCAGTTTTGGCAAGTCTTGAAAAGTCTGCACGAAATCTGTGACGTGACTGGTATCCCAATTTGCCACGTTCAAACTCGTCAAATTACTCATCCCATTAAACAGATTACTTAGGGACGTTAGGTGACTGGTATCCCAGCTACTCAAATCTAAGCTCGTTAGACTAGCATCCCCCTGAAAGAGATCCTCGAGGTCCTGCAGACTGCTGACGTTCCAATCCGCCGCGTCGACCGACGTCAGCGCACTATCGCCCACTAACATATCTTCCATGCTCGTGACGGCACTGGTCGTCTTCCCCAGTTTCAAGCTCGTCAATGAACGGTCCCGAGAAAAGGCATCACTCATATCCGTGACGTGGCTCAGGTCCCAGCTACTAAGATCGAGACTGGTCAAGCCACTTTGCTGAAACATCTGACTCATGTCCACGACTTGACTCGCATCAACATTCTCCAAGCCCTCAATTGTCTTTAAATTGGGGGTTTCCAAGAAAGCCATCCTAGAATTGGCGTTTAACACGACGGGTCCCGCAAAAACAATCTTAGTCACGACAGATTTATAAAACGCTGGGCTTATCCCCGCACCAAAAGTTCCGGCGGAGAAAGTCATGACCCCGTCACTGTCAAGCGTCCAGGGGCTGGTCCCAAATGTCCCCGATTTCACAATCGTCGGTGCTTTGACCGCAGCGTCCTCAGTCGCTGTATCTGTACGCAGCAGCGTCTGTGGACCCTGAACGCGCGCTAATCGTCCAATACCAACGCTCTCCTCATCGCTCGACTGTTTAGACGTGGTCTGCTCAGGCGCCGTGCTAGCCGCTTCTTTTGAGTTTTCTGGTGCACCAGTCTGTGGTGCGGGTGCTGGATCACTAGGCACAACTGGTTTAGCTGGCTCCTTTTCCTCCGATGTTGGCTGTGCTGGGTCGGTAGCGTCCTTGGCTGGCGCAGGTGCTGGTGTAGCTGGCTTTTCAGTCGCATCATTTTCCGTCTGGTCGCCCGTCTGTTGTTCATCGGAGGTTGTGCCCACCGACTGCGAGCCATTCGACAACGTCACCTTCTGGCTAGTCGTGTCATCAGTCACTGTCGTCTTGGATTCGGTCGCCGGCGTATCAGTATCGTTAGCCGTCGACGTATCCGCATAGGCCGTATCAACTTGGTACCCCAAACCAACGATAGCCCCCAAAACCACTAAGGTCGTCAACCTTTGCTTTGATTTATTCCCCAACTTTAAATCTTTCATGCGAATTCCCTCCAAACTTTATGTAACACTTCACGGTTTCTGTTACCATCAGTGTACAACCATCGCTCGCAAAAATCTAACAAATATAACTATTTGGTTCACATTTATTTACTTAATCAATCCATTCGTTGGAAGGATTGTTGTTTGTGCTGACATTTCCTGCTCCTCATCATCCCCATCCATCAGTTAGGGCTTAAGCGGTCAGTTCATTCAGCTAACTAGCTACCGGCCTTTTGACCCACACTTCGGCTATATCCAGTACGCAAAAAGGATCTGAGACTTCTGCCTCAGATCCTTACTCGGTCGAAATACCTATCAATTTAATCTTGACGTTTGAACCAGTTCAATCCCAACAAGCTTAAGCCAATGACACCCGCAATCGTAGCCAGCCAACTCGTGGATTTCTCACCAGTCTGTGGCAACGTCGCCGCTTGACTCCGCTGGTTAGTCTTCGTTCCTGGTTGTTGGGCAAGCTGAGTGGCCTTCGCTTGTTGATCCGGCTTAGCAAAGATGACCGTGACGGGTGCTCCAGACTTCGTGGTCCGCTGGCTGTTTACTGTGGATTTCGTCTTAGTTGACTTAGCATGCTTGGCGCTCGGCTTCCCATCAATCGTCGCACCATCGCCACCAGTGACGACATCAGCATCCCCGCCAGTTTCAGGAGCGGTTGTATCTGGCGTGGTGGGGTCAGTCGTATTATCAACATCTGGTGTCGTCGGATCGGTCGTGTTGCCTGTATCCGTCCCCGGATTCGTTGGCGTGGTTGGCTTAGGATCGGCCTTCTGCCAAACGTAGGTTCCAGCCATCGCAGCGCCATCATAAGTGGCCATTAATTCAGCAGCAGTATAGGTTGGACCATTAGGATGATCAACCGTCCCGGTACCCACGAACTGCCAGAGGCCGGTGTATTCGTCCGTCGGGGTAATTTCCGGTAGGCTTACATTATAGTCATAGCCAGGGTAGCCCACATTAGTTAAGTGGGTCTTCTCACCTAGAGTGAGCGTTTTAATCCCTGTTGCACCACTCAACTCGTCAGTAACAAACGTGGAGTTAATATTAGTTAAATCCAAATGCGTCAATTTTGTATCATTCTTGAACATCGACGAAACAAATCCAGTAAAGACCATATTTTCCAAATTAATAGTCGTTAGATTTGGCATATTAGCGAACGTCTCGATCATCCGACCATCTGACTCAATTTTCCAATTACTCAAATCCAGTGATGTGAACCCTGTCCCGTTAAACATAGCAGACATCCCACCAGCATGACTGACATCCCAATTTTCAGTATCAACGGAGGTTAACACTCTATCTCCTTCAAACATAGCGGAAAGATTCAAGGAGTAAGGATTCCCTATGTGGCCCATCTTCACACTCGTTAAGTGCATATAGTTTTCACCACCAAGTGAAAACTCTGGGGCGGCATTAGGGCCTTGGAACATCGCCAACATACTGTTCACGTGCGTCATATCCCAACTACTCAGATCAATACTTTCTAGCGCAAAGTTAAAGGCAAACATATTAGACATGATATTGACCGACGATGCGTCAACATTAGCTAAGCCTTCATACGACTTGACCTTAGTCCACTCATTGAATAGTGCATTACAATTCCACGGTAGAACCACACCACTATCAAAGACCACCTTGGTCACATTGTCCTTGACATCTTGCATCTCGGAACTGGCTCCTAAGGTACCGGCACCGATGGTCAAAATCCCTTGGTCATCCAGTTGCCAAGTACTAGTTCCCCAATTCCCAGTTTGAATACTTGGGGCTGGTGCTGCTCTCAACGTCATGCCCTTTTCCGGCGTATTCGCTGCTGGGGTGTTCACGTTAAGACTATCGTTGCTAGCTTGAACTTGCTTATTAGCATTGTTGACATCGCTTACATTTTCGTTAGTGTTACCCGGTTCTTGTGTGCCGCCTACGTTTCCATTACTCTGCTTCTCACCGGTATTGCCTTGCTGTCCCTGTGTCTCTTGACCTGATCCTTCTTCGCCTAATTCTCCGGTTTCTCCAGCAGGTTCTTCAGATTGTTGCTCATCACCTAGCTGCTCATTTCCTTCTGGTTGCACATTCGCTTGCGGACCAGCGATCTCGGCCTGATCACGCTGTGGATCATTGGCAGTGCCCGCAACTGCGGTATTCTCCGTTCCTGAATTATCGTCATTGTTAGGCTGAGTATCCGCCTGCGCCGTGTCTACTTGGTAGCCGACCCCGGCAATAACACCCAAGACGGCTAAAGTCGTCAATCTTTGTTTTGATTTATTCCCCAACTTATTAAGCATGACGCTACCCCTTTCTTATGTAACACTTCTCACATACTGTCTAAAGCCAGTATAGGACACATCGGCAAATATGTCCATATGCATTAACCATTAACATATTTTTTCATTTCCCATAAAACTAATGTAATAAAATAACGGTATCGCTCGTGAACGATTCGGTTATGAAAGCTACCTTACAAAATGCCTGCGCGTTGCGTGTTGGCAATGTTACGTTTTTTATTAACCATTAGCTAACTACTTTTTCACAACCAACGGTCACCACTAAGCCATGAAAAAAAGGGATTCTACCAGTTAGTAAAATCCCTTTACGATTATTTTTACATCTCGTTTTCAATTGATCTAAATCAAGCTACGCACGACTGCTAGTGCCGACGATACCACCAGCGACCTAGTCCCGCTAACAGCAGCGTTCCTAACACCACCAGCTTAGTCGCCGTCGCCTCACTAGTTGCCGGTAACTTTTGATTCTGAGTAGGTCTCTCTGAATGACCGGTCACTTGTGGTTGGGGACGACTATTGCTGACGGCGCTAGCCCCTTGACCACCACTCTCACCTTGCACCAGGTCACCCGCACCCCCAGCTCCCGTTTCGTCTGGGCCACCCGGTGCCGGCGGGGTAATTTCAGGTTCTGGATTGGGCTCTGGCGTCGGCAACGGATTGGGGCCAGGATTCGGGTCGGGCGTGGGCTGCGGATCTGGGTCGGGATTCGGTGTCACGATGGTCTTCTTCTTGAATACCAACCCCACTCTGGTGATCCCCGGACCATAGACGCCCGGCACGGGACCCATGCTTTTGACAAAGATATAATCTGCCAGCTCTGAGTCCAGTCCTTTCAAGAATTGGTCTAATTGGTACTGGGTGCCATATTCCCCTTCAAAGTTGCGGGGCGCCACAATCTTGCGGCCCGCTTCATCGACGTAGGTCACGTTAACCTGGCCCAGCTGCCGATAGAGAAATGTCAAAACTTGCGGCTCAGTCGTGAAGAGCCCTTGTGAGGGTAACGGCTCATCCACATGTAAGTGATAACCCTCGATCTCCGGCGGCGCAATCACAAAGGGCTGGCCCACCTTACCAATTTGCGTGTCATCCGGTCTGAGCTGCTGGCCTGCGTCATTAACAAACCGGAACGTGACACTCCCTAAGTCCGCGGCCGTTTTTAAATAATAGAGGGTCACCTTTTGCGGATTGCTTTGAAACGTCCCCGTTAAGGGCCCATCGGCCTTTTGATACTGATATCCCGCAACCTCTGTCTTAACCTCAAACGGGGTTCCCACAATTCCCGCTAGCTGTTGGGCGGGTTGGATCTCTTCGTTAGTGGTCAAATCCCGATAGGTCACGGTCACCGGCGCCGCTTGATAGACGCGGACGTAGGTATCCGCCATCGCCGCTGTATAAGTCGTTTCCAGCTCTTTTCCCGTTAGGATTCGGCCTTGCGGATGCGCGATGGTTCCCTGGTCCACCGCCTGCCAGAGGGTCGTGTCCAAGCCCACCGTATAACCATTGTCATCCTTTAGCTGCGTCTTAGTCCCTAATTTCAGGATCTGAAGATTGGGCATCCCGTTTAACATCAGCTCAACTCGGCCATCGGTCCAATAGCCCGAGCCACTACCCTGATAATCCAACTGCGACATATCAAAGCCCGCCAGATTAAGGATTTTCGCCTTTGACCGAATGAACATCTTCTGCATACTTCCCGCGTGTGACGTCTGCCAGCCATCCACCCGGATATCGGTGCAGCGACTCTCCCCAAACATTTGCTCGAAGTTAACCACGTTGCGGACATCCCAACGCGAGAGATCCAGCGTACTAGCGGCCGTTTGCGCAAACATCTGCTCCATCCGCTTCACCTGACTGACGTCCCACTGTTCAACTGCCAACTTACTTGCCGGCACGTAACGGAACATCATCGCCATATTGGTCACGTTCCCCGTTTGCCAGCCCGTGACGTTCAAAGTGGTCAAATAATAGCATCGCCAAAACATCTGCGTCATATTCGTGACCCGACTGACATCCCATGAGTGCAAGTCTAATGTGCGGAGACCGGTTCCCATGAACATCCCATCCATTCTCGTCACCTGACCCGTCTGCCAGTTAGATCCCAAACGCAAGTCGGTCAATTGACTATCCTCGCCGAACATCCATTGCATTGTTGTGACGTTGTCCGTCTTCCAGCCCGTCAGATCAAGCTTTGACAGATTACGCATACCATAAAACATGTTTCCCATATCGGTGACTTGACTAACGTCCCAGTGACGAAGATCTAAATCCGTCGCGCCACATTCACTGAACATTGATTCCGTCCAAGTTAAGGAAGACGTCTCCCACGTCCCAACCTGCAACGTCCTCAGCTTCGGTGTTCTTCTGAATAAATAACGCATCGCCCACACATGACTAACATCCCAAGTCCGTAAGTCTAAAGCCGTCAATTCTTCATCACCCATAAACATGCCATACATATTAGTGACCTGACTCGTATCCACGTTTTCAGTCCCTAAAAAACGCTGCAATTTTGGTAAATAGGAAAATAAGTCACCCGACATTTCGGGAAGGACCACTCGCCCAGTGAATTGAATTTCCTGAACCTGATCCTTATATTTCAGCCAATCCCCATTTCTCGCAAAGTTTCCCGCTTCAAACTTAAGCACGCCATCCTGCAAGGTCCACTTGCAGGTACCGGTTTGTCCCGTAATCACCTGACTATCCGCACTAGTATCGCTAGTAACCGTCTCCTGCGCGGTCGTCATCTCTGCTTGTGCCGGGGGCGTCGCCATGATTGTGCCCCAAACCACCATGCCAGTAAGTAGACCAACTTTAGTCATCGTTATTTTATGTGAACGCTTTCGTTTTTCTCGTTGCGGTTTCAAAATTTTCGCCTCCCATCAGCATTATCGTCGAACGATTACTATCCAAAACGAGTATACCGGGTCACTTTTATAAAAGCCACCAAAACCTTTTATAAATTAAATTATATACAATCGGATAATCAGGGCATAAGAAAAGACATCACCCATTAAGGCAATGTCTTCTTAATTTCACTAATGATCTAATTATTTAAGCTTCAGGTGCATCAGAATTCGGCGTTACAGAGGCTTCATCAGATGCCGGCGTTTCGTCCTTCGCCGCATCGTCAGTCGCGTCGTCACTGTCGTCTTCCTTGTCCACCTTGGCCATCGTCGCCACAGCGGTGTCGTCGCCCAAGCGGATCAGGTGAACCCCTAAGGTTGCCCGGCCCGTTTCGGAGACATCACTACCACTAAAGCGGATCATGACCCCCTTGTTGGTGACCAACATAATATCTTCGTCTCCATCCAAAGTCGTCAAACCAGCAAGTGGCCCATTCTTTTCGGTCACGTTAACGGTCTTAATTCCTTTACCGCCACGGCCCTTGATTGGGTATTCGCTAGCAGGCGTCTGTTTACCATAACCCTTTTCGGAAATGACAAACACGCGGCTCTGTGGTTGTAGGACACTGGCGCCGATCACGTAATCGTGGTCACGCAACCGAATTCCCCGGACACCGGTCGCTGAACGACCCATTGACCGGACATCCTTAGCTGCAAAGCTCACCGCATAACCTAAGTGCGTTCCGATGATCATATTGGCAGTGTCATCAATGATGTCAACGTCAATCAACTCATCATCGTCTTTCAGGTTAATCGCCTTTAGACCATTGCTCCGAATGTTAGCAAATTCGTCAACTGGCGTCCGTTTAACTGTTCCTTGAACTGTTGTGAAGAACAGGTCTTGGTTCGCGTTTTCACCCGGGTTAGCCACGTTAATGACGGCCTGCACGTGCTCATTGTTATTGATTCCCAATAAGTTAATAACCGGGATCCCTTTAGCCGTCCGACCGTATTCAGGGATTTCATACCCCTTCATGCGGTAGACCTTCCCCGTATTGGTAAAGAACAACAGCATATCATGCGTCGAGGTCGCCACGAGGTGTTCAATGAAGTCATCCTCATGAACGCCCATGCCTTGAACCCCTTTACCACCACGGTTTTGCGCCTTAAATTCGGATGTTGGCAAGCGCTTGATGTACCCATTATGGGTCAAGGAAACCACGACATCTTCTTCGGCGATCAAGTCTTCGTCTTCGAGACTCAAGACTTCACCGACCATCAATTCAGTCCGACGAGCATCGCCAAACTTGTTTTGAATTTCCATCAATTCGTCATAAATAATGGTCTGTTGCCGTTCTTTGGAAGCTAAGATGTCCTTGTAGTCCTTGATGTTCGCCATGACATCGTTGTATTCTTTTTCGACCTTTTCCCGTTCCAGACCGGTCAACCGAACCAGCCGCATATCCAAGATGGCTTGCGATTGCTTGTCTGACAGGCTATACCGGGTCATCAATTCATTCTTCGCCACTTCAGCGGTCTGTGACTGCCGAATAATGGTGATGATGGCATCGATGTGGTCGAGGGCAATCCGCAATCCTTCTAGGATGTGGGCCCGGGCTTCCGCCTTCTTCAGCTCGAACTGTGTCCGCCGCCGAATAACTTCCAACTGGAAGTCCAAGTAATACTGCAAAATGGCCTTTAAGCCCAACACTTTAGGCGCACCATTGACGATGGCTAACATGTTGATCCCAAACGAAGTCTGCATCAGCGTGAGCTTGTAGAGGTTATTTAAGATCACCTCAGCACTCGCATCGCGCCGGACGTCGATCACGATCCGCATCCCAGTCCGGTCGGTTTCATCGTTAATATCGGTGATCCCTTCGATCCGCTTATCCCGGGCCAATTCAGCGATCCGTTCAATCAGCTTGGCCTTGTTAACCATGTATGGAATTTCCGTGGCCACAATGCGTTGCTTACCGTTCTTTTCTTCTTCGATATCGACCTTGGCACGTAAGGTAATCGTACCCTTCCCGGTCTCGTAAGCCCGGCGAATCGCTGCCTTACCCATCACAATACCACCCGTTGGGAAGTCTGGTCCTGGCAAGACTTCCATCAGTTCAGCCAAACTGGCATCGGGGTTCTTCATCAAAATGTGTAACGCACTGATGACTTCCGTCAGGTTATGGGGCGGAATGTTCGTCGCCATCCCCACGGCAATCCCAGAAGCCCCGTTAACTAACAGGTTCGGGAAGCGTGACGGTAAGACAACGGGTTCCCGTTCGGACCCATCATAGTTGTCTTGAAAATCAATGGTATCTTTGTTGATGTCCCGCAGCATTTCCATCGCGATCTTACTCAACCGCGCTTCGGTATACCGCATGGCAGCGGCCCCATCACCATCGACAGAACCAAAGTTCCCGTGACCGTCCACTAACATGTAACGGTACGAGAAGTCTTGTGCCATCCGTACCATGGATTCGTACACCGCAGAATCCCCATGTGGATGGTATTTCCCGAGGACATCCCCGACCATCCGGGCAGATTTCCGGAATGGCTTATCGGGCGTAATCCCCAATTCATGCATATCATATAAAATCCGACGGTGAACGGGTTTCAACCCATCTCGCACGTCTGGCAAAGCCCGTTGCACAATCACACTCATCGCGTAATCCAAGAAGGATGTTCGCATGGTCTGTGAGAGGTCAACGTCGGTAATCCGACCTATATTACGATCTTGATCAGCCAAATTTTTACCCTCCGTTCTTCACTAAACATCCAACTCGGCGAAGGTGGCGTTTTCCTCGATGAATTCCCGTCGAGGTGCCACTTTATCCCCCATCAACATGCTGAATACTTGGTCAGCATTGATGGCGTCCTGCGCATCAACCCGCAACAACCGGCGATTTTCCGGCTTCATCGTCGTTTCCCAGAGCTGTTCGGCATCCATTTCACCTAGCCCCTTGTACCGTTGGATCTGTGGCTTAGGAGCGGGTGGCAATTGCCCTAACAATTCCTTCAATTCGTCATCGGAGTCCAAGTAGCGTTGCATCTTGCCTTGACGGACCCGGTACAGCGGTGGGCAAGCAATGTAGACGAATCCTGCATCCAGTAATGGACGCATGTAGCGGTAAATCAACGTTAACAATAACGTCCGAATGTGCGCGCCATCGACATCGGCATCGGTCATGATGATCAGCTTGTGGTAGTTAGCTTTGGAGACATCGAAGTCTGACCCAAAACCAGTTCCCATGGCCGTGAACATCGACCGGATTTCTTCGTTAGCCAAAATGCGGTCCATCGATGCCTTTTCAACGTTCAAAATCTTCCCCCGGATAGGCAGGATGGCCTGCGTCAACCGCGACCGTCCCTGCTTAGCAGAGCCACCGGCAGAATCCCCTTCGACGATGAATAATTCAGAAATTTCCGGATCTTTGGACGTGTTGTCGGCCAGTTTCCCCGGTAAATTCGAGATTTCCAAGCCACTCTTCTTACGAGTGACCTCACGAGCGCGTTTAGCCGCCACCCGTGCCTTGGAAGCCAGCGTCCCCTTATCCACCACTTTACGGGCAATATCGGGGTGTTCCATCAGGTAACGCATGAAGTGGTCCGCAAACGTGTGGTCCACGGCCGTCCGGGCATCGGAGTTCCCTAATTTAGTCTTCGTCTGACCTTCAAATTGTGGGTCAGGGTGCTTAACGGAAACGACGGCGGTCATGCCTTCACGCACGTCATCCCCGGTCAGATTAGGCTCATTATCTTTCATCAACTTGTTCTGACGCGCATAATCATTCACAACCCGCGTCAAAGCCCGTTTGAACCCTTCCTCATGCGTCCCACCTTCATAGGTGTGGATGTTGTTGGTAAACGTCAACAGGTTGTTGTGGTAATCATCCGTGTATTGCAGGGCAACTTCCACCGTGATCCCGTTTTCTTCACCTTCAACGTAGATTGGCGGTTCAAACAGCGTCGTTTTATTTTCGTTTAAATAGTCAACGTAGTGGCGAATCCCACCTTCATAGTGGAAATCATCCTCAGTTGGCGTTTCTGGGCGTTCGTCACGAATCGTGATTCGTAGGCCCTTGTTCAAGAAAGCGAGCTCGCGCACCCGGGTCGTCAACGTCTTAATATCAAACGTCGTCGTTTCCCTAAAGATATCTGGATCCGGCAGGAAATGGACGATCGTCCCGTGACGATCTGGGTCCAAGCCCTCTTCCATGACGTACATTGGCTTCTTCACGTGCCCCCGTTCAAAGGTAATCCCGTAACGCTTGCCGCCCCGGATAACCTGAACTTCTAGGTGGGTAGACAAGGCGTTAACTACCGATGCCCCCACCCCGTGCAGACCACCGGAGACCTTGTAACCGCCACCGCCGAACTTACCACCGGCATGAAGGATCGTGTAGACCGTTTCCAGTGCGGGCTTGCCCGTCTTCTTTTGAATATCAACTGGAATTCCCCGACCATTATCACTCACAGTGATACTATTGTCTTTTTCAACCGTGACGTGAATCGCATTGGCAAAGCCAGCCAACGCTTCATCAATCCCGTTATCGACAATTTCCCAAACCAAGTGATGGAGACCTTGGGCACTCGTGGAGCCGATGTACATCCCTGGTCGCTTCCGAACCGCCTCCAAGCCTTCTAGGACTTGAATTTGGCTGGCATCGTATTCTCTGGCTTGTTCTGCCTTTGTTTCGTGTTCTTTATCAGCCACTGATTAATCCTCCTTTGTTGCCGGATCGCCGGTTGAGGTCGATCCATCAGCCACCACAGTGCCACTCGCCACATGAAAAATGGTGGGGTCCTTGATCAGCTGGCGGGTAATCCCGCTCAGACTGGTGGTGGTAATAAACGTCTGCACTTTATCCTGAATTGCCTTGAGTAAATGCGTCTGCCGGGCATCGTCCAGCTCAGAAAGGACATCATCAAGTAATAAGACCGGATATTCACCGGTCTCTTCTTTCATGAGGTCAATTTCAGCCAGCTTGACGCTCAGCGCCGTCGTCCGCTGCTGACCTTGTGAGCCAAACGTTTGGACGTTCTTGCCATTAACGCGAAAATGTAGGTCATCGCGATGCGGGCCAACGAGGGTGGTCCCACGATACAGCTCCTTGGCTTGGTGCTCTTGGTAAAGTTGCGTTAAAGCCGCACAAATCGACTCCGGGTTCGTCAATTGATCCTCGGGAACCTGGGTCGCATAGTGAAACGTTAATTCTTCTTTTTGCTGTGAGATCTCGGCATGAATTGCCTGTGCCCAGTGCTCCAGCTTATGTAACATCCGCAGCCGCTGGGCAATGATCTCCGCACCATACGCGGCCAGTTGATCGGATAAGACCGACAGAAACAACAGGTCACGATTTTGCTTGTGCTGTAAATCCTTGAGGTACCGGTTCCGTTGCTTTAACAACGTCCGATACTGACTCAGATTGTACAAATAACGCGGGTTCATCTGACCAAACTCCATGTCCATGAACCGGCGCCGAATCGTCGGTGCGCCTTTAACAATGGCGAGATCTTCCGGCGCAAACAAAATCACGTTGAGCTGACCGACGTACTGAGACAGTCGCGCCTGCTCCAAGTGATTCACCTTCGCGCGCTTACCCTGCCGAGAAAAGGTCAATTCTAACGGCACCGTGCCGACCGCCTTCGCCACGCGGCCACTCACCTTGGCTGTCTTAGCTTGCCAATTAATGAGATCGTGGTCATTCGCCGTCCGGTGGCTCCGCGTTAAGGCGAGCACGTAGATCGCTTCTAATAGATTGGTCTTGCCCTGCGCATTTTCTCCTAATAACACGTTAATCCCTGGTCCTAACTTCAGATCAGCCTCAGGATAGTTACGAAAATGCTGCAGCTGCAGCTCTTGCAAATACATTATTCACCCTGCTTTGAGCGTATAAAAAATAATCCTGTACCAGGTACTTCCACTGTATCGCCGGGATACAGCTTGCGGCCACGCCGGTTGTCCGGCTCGTCATTGATATTGACGGTGTTTTCCCGCAAATACCACTTGGCTTGACCGCCAGTACTGATAATGGATTCTTCCTTGAGTAACTGGCCTAAAGTCATATAGGGCGTCTCAATGAAAACTTCTTTTTTCACAATTTCACCCCTTAATATTATTCTCTTCTATTATACCGCTTTTTAGGGAAAAGTACAGTTTATCAGCTTGATTTTTGGCTTCTCAGCCAATCTGAGCCCTTTTCGATATTTTTGGTAAAAAACCGGTAAATTTGCTCAAATTCGAAAATAACGGCCTTATAACGATTTATTTGTTTTTTCAACCGTTTTTTCAGGCTCACTTGAAAGATTTTGAAAATCACGAAACATATGCGCACGCAATCACTGAAATTTCATCCAAAAATGGTCACTTTTACCAACTTTTTCAGGAATTTTCCCGCGTACCACGCCTGTCCACCACATAACCTGTTATTTTCGGCTCACGAACGACTGTTTTCACGGACTAACCCCATTGTCAGCATTGGATTGGCTAAGCCAGTCTGCCCCCCTGAAAAATGAGCCTCAACCTTTCAACACATCTCTTCAAGCAGATGACACAAAAAGCGCCGCCTCCTAATCGAGACGACGCTTTGTTAGGTTGTTGATTTAGAAGGTCCGAACTGGCGTAATCAGTTGGATAAAGTTGCTGGTGTCTTCCGTTGGGACCAAAGTAAATGGCCGCAATGCTGAGGTAAACGCCACCCGGATCGTCGTTTGACCAAATGAGCGGAGCGCGTCCTTCATGTAATCTGGGTTGAAGGAAATTTCCAGATCCTCCCCCGTGATTTCTTTGGGGGCCAACGCTTCTTCAACGTTCCCGACATCGGGAGAGTTACTGAAGATCGTCACTTGGTTATCTGTCGGCGTCAACGTCAATTTAACCACGTTGTTCCGCGATTCGTGTGACAACAGTGAGGCCCGTTCTACGGCCGCCAATAATTCAGGCGCTTCGAACTCAACATTGGTCGACGCTTCCTTAGGAATCAAGCGCGACGTGTCGGGGTAGTTCCCCTCCAGTAAGCGTGAGTAAAATGACGTGTCGCCCAAGAGGAACAAGACTTGGTTTTCAGAGAATTGCATCTTCACGTCGCTGTCATCGTCACCGATCATGCGTGAAAGTTCCGTTAAGCTCTTCCCAGGAATAATCACATCGAACGCTGCGTTGCTTGGCGTCGGCAATTCGATCTGACGTTGGGATAGCCGGTGACTATCCGTTGCCACGGCCAAGAACTGGTTGTCCGCCAAGACAAAGTGAACCCCGGTCAAAATCGGCCGACTTTCCTGATTGGAGACCGCAATAACCGTTTGGCTAATCAATTCTTTGAAGACTGCGCCAGACAGAACCACTGAATCGCCGGCATCAACTTCTGGTAAGTGCGGATAGTTGTTCGCATCCTGACCGTTGATGTTGAAGGCGGCCGAACCAGAAGTGATTTCCGTTTGGAATCCGTCCTTAACGGTGACCGTCATGGTTTGTTCTGGCAAACGTTTAACGATTTCGCTAAAGAAACGGGCGGTGAGGACAATCGATCCTGGTTCATCAATGGTTAAACCAATGTCAGGATCGTCGGCACGAATCAAGGTTTCGATTGAGATGTCTGCGTTAGACCCGGTTAGTAATAGGCCCGTATCGCTGGCAACAATCTTGATCCCCGTCAGAATGGGAATGGTGGTCTTGGAGGAAATGGCCCGAGACACATTATTAAGTTCCTTAATGAAAGCTGCGCGGTTAATGGAAAATTTCATAAGTTGGGATACTCCTTCGTGGTGCGTAGTTAACTTAATTAAAAGAAAAAACAGTAGCCGTAGTAGAGCGGTGTATTCTGTGGATAACTTTAGAAAACAGCTTGTGTTACTAGACTTTCCACCTGTGGATAACTTGTGGAAAACTTTGGACCTTTTTAAATCTTATCCACACGCTGTGGTCGTGATAGGTCTATCATACCGCAACTGGTCGCAAAAAAACCGCTCCGAGTCTGCTAACTTGAGTGCGCGGACTCGAACGGTTTCGTTCTAGCGCCGTAGTTCGTCTTTGAGGTTGTCGATGTCTTTTTGGAGCTCGGCATCCGTTTTGAGTGAATCTTGAATCTTATCATAAGCGTGGATGACCGTGGTGTGGTCTTTGCCGCCGAACTCGTTGCCAATTCGTGGCAGCGAAGCTTCAGTTAGTTCGCGTGAGAGGTACATGGCGATTTGCCGGGGCACCACGATGGCTTGCTTACGTTTCTTACCCTTTAAATCTTTGAGCGAAACGTGGAAGTAGTTGGCCACCCGATCTTGAATGACGGGGATCGTAATCGCATCCGTGGCATTCGCGAGGTTGAGGCTCTTGAGGGCTTCAGCGGCTAGATCGGTAGTAATTGGCTGACGCATCAGTTGATGGTAGGCTTGAACGCGCGCTAGAGCACCCTCAAGTTCACGCACGTTAGAGTCGATCTGACCAGCGATATAACTCAAGGTATCATCTGGGATGTCGATCTGATCAGCGTCGGCTTTGTTTCTAAGAATGGCGATCCGCGTTTCGAGATCCGGTGGCGTAATGTCAACCGATAATCCCCAAGCGAACCGGGAAACTAGCCGGTCTTGGAGCTTAGGAATCTCGTTTGGTAAACGGTCGGAAGTCAGAACAATCTGCTTCTCGTCGTCATAAAGCGCATTAAATGTATGGAAGAACTCTTCTTGCGTTCCTTCCTTATTAGCGAAGAACTGAATATCATCGACCAGTAGCAGGTCAACGTTGCGGTACTCCTGTCGAAACTGCTCCTGCGTTCGTGTCTGAATCGCATTAATAAAGTCGTTGGTGAAGGCCTCGCTAGTGACATATTTGACCTTGGTGTCCGGGCGATCTTCGAGCATTTTATTGCCGATCGCATGCATCAAGTGGGTTTTACCAAGGCCCACGCCACCGTAGAAGAACAGCGGATTGTACATCACGCCGGGTTCTTCGGAGACGACCAAGGCCGCAGCATGGGCCATTTGGTTGCCTTTTCCGATGACGAAAGTGTCAAATGTGTAGCGGGAGTTCAACGCCGTTTCCTTCATAAAAGTGGGTGTCGGTTCGGCCGTGGCTGGTTCCTCAGGGGTCGCAGTCTTAGCCTTGCGCGTAGCTTGTTGTTGACGTTCACTTTCAATGATTAAAACGGGTTGAATATCTTCGTGAGCGGCTTGGTATGCGTATTCTACCAATTGCTGGTCCAGGTGTTGATGGGTCCAGTAATCACGATGCAGGGGTGACGGAAGTTCCAACGTTAACCGGTTGCCTTCTAAGGCAATGGGCTTGGCAGTTTCAATCCAAGTCTTGTAGGTCGTTGGGGTGTTATTTTCCTCAAATAACGCCTTGATATCAGTCCATAAAGTTGACATATCTGGCACTGATGAATCCCCCTATTAATCTTTTAGATAGTCATTTTCCAGAAGGGCGTACGAGGCCCTAACGAAAACGTAAGTCCAGTGTAGCATGAAGAAAAAAAGTTTTCCACAGGTCATTTTAAGCTGTGCATAATTGTTTCACAGAAAGTGAATTGAGTTATCCACAGGTAGGCCAAAACCTGTGGATTGTTTTTGGAATAATAAGTTATGCACAGCCTTCTGTTAATCAGGAAAAGCATAGTATCAAGTGTTTCACAAGTTATCCACAAAATTCACTGAACCTAATTCCAAAAAATAAACAGGCTGTGGAACGGTGGATAACCTGGTGGGAAAGCCCGGAAAAACTTTTTTTGAAATCGAGAGTTATCCACAAGCAAAGTGCATGAAACAAATTTTAGCGGGGACAACTTTTTCTTGGAAATTCAAAGTTCCTATTTCCATTCCGGCGAATTTATGCTAATATGTTCAGGAAATGCATTTAGTATTTGTCTGGCTTCACCAGATAAAAAATAGTCATAGTTAAGAGAGGAGATTTTACGATGAAGCGCACTTTCCAACCAAAGAAACGTCACCGTTCACGTGTCCACGGCTTCCGCAAGCGTATGAGCACTAGCAATGGCCGTCAAGTATTAGCACGTCGCCGTCAAAAGGGACGTAAAGTATTGTCTGCATAGGCCGCTGATGGTTCAGTGGTCTTTTTATTTTATCTGCGAGCAGACTGGGACCCTAATCGCTCGCGGACTGTTCAACAAATCGTTGAGAACTTTGGAGATGCACCATGCGAAAATCTTACCGCATTAAGAAAGAAGCGGAATTTCAGCAGGTCTTTGAAACCAGAAATTCAGTCGCTAACCGGCAATTTGTGGTGTATTCAATGGCAAAGCCTGATCAATTACATTTTCGAGTTGGCATTTCGGTCGGCAAAAAGATTGGTAACGCGGTCCACCGTAACTGGGTGAAGCGCCGGATTCGGCAGAGTCTACTCGAGCTAAAGCCCTACCTCAAGCAGGATGTGGACTTTCTCGTGATTGCTCGGCCCCGGGCGGACGGCATTTCCATGACCGATGCGAAGAGCAGCCTGATTCATGTTTTGAAGCTGGCAAAACTGCTAGATTCCAATTATAGCGAGGAATAAACGTGAAAAAGTACAAACGTACCCTACTTATGTTAGGTATTGTGAGTTTGGTCTTTATCCTTTCCGCTTGTAGCAACGCGCCAATCACTGATAAGAGTACCGGGATTTGGGACGGCTGGATCGTTCTGAACTTCTCTCGGGCCATTATCGGCTTGGCACACATGTTTGGCGGGAGCTACGGTGTCGGGATTATCATCTTTACCGTGATTGTGCGGATTATCTTGTTACCACTGATGATTTTCCAGACGCGGAGCATGCGTAAGACGCAAGACCTGCAACCACAATTGAAAGCTTTACAGAAGAAATACTCTTCTAAAGATCGCGAAACCATGCAGAAGATGCAAGCCGAACAGCAGAAGCTGTATTCGGAAGCGGGCGTTCACCCCATGTTGGGTTGCCTGCCGGCAGTGGTTCAGTTGCCCATTATCTGGGCGCTGTATCAAGCGATCTGGCGGACGGCCGTACTGCGGTCAGGGGACTTCTTGTGGCTACAATTAGGTCACAAGGACCCGTATTTCATCCTACCGATCTTGGCTGCGGTTGCCACGCTGATTAGTTCGTGGTTAAGCACCAAGTCGATGCCAGAATCGAACTCAATGAGTACCATGATGGTTGTCGGGATGCCGGTGGTGGTCTTCTTCACCGCCCTGAACGTGCCATCATCACTGTCCTTATACTGGACGATCTCATACGTGTTCCAAGTTGGCCAGACCTTGTTAATTCAAAATCCGTGGAAGATCCAAGCGGAACGCGATGCCAAGGATAAGGAAAAACGGGAACATGAACGCGCGGTACGTAAAGCAATTCGTCGTGCCAAGCAGAGTAAACGCAAGTAAACAGAACGCATAAATGCATTTTACAAGCTCGGAGCCATCAAATGGCTGCGAGCTTTTTTGTATACAGCCAAAGATTGAAACTTAAAAAGGTTCTGTAAAGGCCGCGGCATTACGATAGAAAAATAGATAAACAGATAATTCCTGCCGCCTTGCCGTTCGCCAAATTTGAGCTGGAACGCTATGGGGAGGACGGCTAGAGCCATAGAGCGGTCTCTAGCCTCGCTTTGACCCGAAGAACACGTGTCAAAGTCGCCATTTATCAAGAGAACCACTTGATAAATCCCACGGCTGAGCTCAAATTTGGCTCACTCTCGGCTACACAGATATTGTCCTCTATAGTTGCTGAGAGCTGATGTACCAAGCGGTTAAACCAATTTGCTAATCAAAGGCTAACATAACCGGAGGAGGGCAGAGGTGGAGCCAGCCGGGGGACCGCTTCTCAGGCCGCAGGCGGGCCCCACAGCAGGCGGAATCTCTGACAGCCGCAGGTGACGGGTTTAGGCCGTTTTTCAGATTAAAATCCTGGTCACTTCAGCGTTGATAATGATTTTAGTCCTTTCAACCTTCAGGTATACAGTGGTTCATCACCTCCTTCAAGGGCCCCTTATTAATTACTAAGGATATTTTATCGGGATTCGTGGCACCATTTCCAAGAGCTTAGACAATCTTTAAGGTTTGTAGGCTGCAAGCGAGAATGGCTTGGGGCAAAAAGGGGACGGGTGACCGTGACTTTCAGGTGGATTAGCAGGGTGTGGGGAGGTCATTATGGTATACTGAGTCTTAGCGAAAAAGACATGGAGGAATGGACGATGACAATCTACACGGGGAAAACGGAAGAAGCGGCGATTGCAGCGGGGTTGGCTGCGTTGAATAGCCGCCGTGACCAAGTCATCACCAAGGTGGTTGCCACACCACGGAAGGGATTGTTCGGGATCGGTCGCCGGGATGCTATGGTGGACGTGGTCTTGAAGACGGTGGCAGAGCCAGCCTCGACCGCAACCAGTGCGGCGCCGGTAGCTGAGCAAGCGGCAACGTCACAAGCGCAGGCGACTAGCAGTGCTGCCACGGCACCAGCCCCACATTCAGCGGCGGCCCCGGCAGAACCAACAGTGACCCCACAGGAACGCCGTCAGCGGCGCGAGGCGGCGATTGAAGCCGTACAGGACTACTTGGCAACGATTGTTGAGCAACTCGGCATAGACGCCACGATAGACATGGAGACGGGCAGTCATCGCCAGGTGCGGCTGATCTTCACCATGGATAAAGAAGGCCTACTGATTGGTAAACATGGGCGGACGATCAACGCCTTACAGAGCCTTGCACAGTTATTCTTGAACCATCATGGCGCCGCGCACGTTGAATTGGAATTGGACGTCGCAAACTATCGTGAACGGCGCGCCGCAACGTTAACCCGGCTAGCGGAGAGCACGGCGCGGGAAGTGGTCGCAACCGGCAAACCGATTTATTTGGACCCGATGCCCTCGTTTGAACGGAAGCAGATTCACGCGGTGTTGGCTAAGAATCGGTACGTGACGACGTATTCTGCCGGAAAAGAACCCCACCGCGCGGTTGTGATTGAACCGGCATAATTTTCGTTTGACAAACGACGGATTACCCCTTATAGTGAAGACAATCATTCTTATCAAGTTTACGATAAAGTAGTGAAAGTACTTTATCCACGCACAGTTAGGTGGCGTGGAGTAGGTGCTTTTTTTTATGGCGTTAAATGATACGCCCGGGTCGATTAACGGAACTTGGTTAAGAAAAACAGACAGAAAATGAGGAGGATGGCTTATGGCAGTCACCACAACAGAATTTGATACGATTGCAGCGATTTCTACGCCACCTGGTGAAGGTGGGATCTCCATTATTCGGCTGAGCGGTGAAGAAGTCTTTGCCGTCGCTGGTAAGCTCTTTAAAGGGGCAGATTTAACGAAGGTTGCGAGCCATACGATTCATTATGGTCACATCATTGATCCCGAAGATGGGCAAGAAGTTGATGAAGTCATGGTGACCGTGATGCGGGCACCGAAGACCTATACCAAAGAAGACATTATTGAAATTAATTGTCACGGTGGGATCGTCGCGACGAATCGGATTCTACAGTTGTGCCTGAGCTATGGTGCGCGATTGGCGGAGCCCGGGGAGTACACTAAGCGGGCTTTCTTGAATGGACGCATCGACCTCACGCAGGCCGAGTCCGTGATGGATCTGATTCGTGCTAAGACGGATAAGTCGATGAAGGTTGCTTTAGACCAATTGGACGGTGACCTGTCGAAATTAATCCGGCATTTGCGGCAAGACATCCTCGACGCCTTGGCGCAAGTTGAGGTAAACATTGACTATCCAGAGTACGACGATGTCGAGACGATGACCACCAAGATGTTGCTGGAAAAGGCGCAAGAAGTTAAAAAGCAAATTCAAGCGCTCTTGGCCACCGCTAAGCAGGGGAAAGTCCTCCGCGAAGGACTGGCGACCGCGATTGTGGGACGCCCGAATGTGGGAAAGAGTAGCCTGTTGAATCACCTGTTGCACGAAGACAAGGCGATTGTGACGGACGTTGCCGGCACCACGCGAGATGTGATTGAGGAATACGTTAATGTTAAGGGTGTCCCGTTAAAGCTCATCGATACGGCCGGGATTCGTGATACGACGGATAAGGTTGAAAAAATTGGGGTTGAACGGTCCCGTAAGGCCATCAACACTGCTGATTTAGTGATGCTGGTACTCAACGCCAGTGAGCCTTTAACGGTCGAAGATCAGGAACTGCTGACTGCTACGGCGGGGACGCAGCGAATCTTAATTTTGAACAAGACCGATCTGCCGCAAAAGCTGGATATGGCCGCGTTGAAGCAGGCAGCCGGTGATAGCCCGATTATTGAGACGTCGATCCTGCAGAGTGCGGGTTTGGATAAGCTAGAGGAGACCATTGCCCACCTGTTCTTTGACGAGGGGATTGAGTCCAGTCAGAACACGGTGATGGTCACAAACGCCCGGCACATTGGCTTGTTACACCAAGCCAGTTCCGCGCTCGATGACGTCATGCACGGCATCGCAGCGGGGATGCCCGTCGATTTGGTTCAGATTGATATGACCCGCGCCTGGGATTTACTGGGTGAGATTACGGGTGACAGCTACCAAGACGAGCTGCTCGACCAGCTGTTTAGTCAATTCTGTTTAGGAAAATAGTGATGAACCCGGCCGTTATGCGGTTGCGGCACAAATTTTAAATGATTAAGAGATCGTCTGATTGCTAGTCAATTGGCGATCAGACACGGAGGGAAAAGAACCATGACTGAAGTAATTGAATACCCGGGACAGGACTACGACGTCATCGTCGTGGGTGCTGGCCATGCTGGTAGTGAAGCGGCGTTGGCAGCAGCGCGGATGGGGAATAAGACCTTATTAATGACGATTAACTTAGACATGGTGGCCTTTATGCCATGTAACCCATCAGTTGGTGGGCCAGCCAAGGGGATCGTGGTCCGTGAAATTGACGCGTTAGGTGGCGAGATGGGTCGCAATATCGACAAGACCTACGTGCAGATGCGGATGCTCAACACGGGTAAGGGGCCAGCGGTTCGTGCTTTACGGGCCCAAGCTGACAAGCATGCCTACCACGCTGAAATGAAGCATACGATTGAACGGGAACCTAATCTGACGTTACGTCAGGGAATCGTCGATGATTTGATCGTCGAAGACGGCGCCTGCAAAGGGGTCATTACCAATACGGGAGCGCACTACCGCGCTAAGGCTGTGGTGGTCGCTGCCGGAACTGCTGCGCGCGGGAAGATTATTATTGGGGAATTGATGTATTCCTCAGGTCCCAACAACTCCCAACCCGCCAATAAGCTGACGGCCAACTTGCCTAAGTATGGTTTTGAGCTGGAACGGTTCAAGACGGGGACGCCACCACGGGTCGATGGCAATACGATTCATTACGACGAGACCGAGGAGCAACCGGGTGACAAGGAGCCGAACCACTTTAGCTTTACCACGCCGGACAGTGCCTACCTGGACCTCAAGAACCAGTTATCTTGCTGGTTAACGTACACGAACCAGAAGACTCATGAAATTATCAAGGCGAATTTGGATCGGGCACCGATGTTTACCGGTGTGATTGAGGGCGTTGGCCCCCGGTACTGCCCATCAATTGAAGATAAGATTGTGCGCTTTGCGGACAAGCCGCGGCACCAACTCTTCTTGGAACCAGAAGGTCGCAACACTGATGAATGGTACGTTCAAGGGTTATCGACGTCGATGCCAGAAGAAGTGCAACAGAAGATTCTGCACTCCATTCAAGGCTTGGAAGACGCGCAGATGATGCGGCCCGGTTACGCCATTGAATACGATGTCGTTTCGCCTTATCAATTGCGCCCGACGTTGGAAACGAAGCCGCTGAAGAACTTATTCACGGCGGGACAGACCAACGGGACTTCGGGTTACGAAGAGGCTGCCGGCCAAGGCTTACTTGCCGGAATTAACGCGGGATTACGGGCCCAAGGCAAGCCTGGCTTCACGTTGAAGCGTTCCGACGCCTACATCGGCGTGATGGTCGACGATCTGGTTACCAAGGGGACGAATGAGCCCTACCGGTTACTGACGAGTCGGGCCGAGTACCGCTTGATTTTGCGGCACGATAACGCCGATCTCCGATTGACGGCTAAAGGGCACGAGCTGGGACTGATCAGCGATGACCGGTACCAAGATTTCTTAGCCAAGAAGGCAGCGCTGAAGGCGGAAATTAACCGGTTAAACAGCATCCGGATCAAGCCTAACTCGGCGATCAATGCCTTTATTGAGAGCCATGGCGATAAGCCCCTGCAAGATGGCGTACTCGCAGCCGTCTTCTTGCGGCGGCCATATGTAGACTATCAGACGTTGCTGGACTTCATTCCAGCGCCTGAGCAGCCCCTAGATCGCCACATTGTTGAAGAGATCGAAATTTCATTGAAGTACGCCGGCTACATCAAGAAGGCGGAAGACAACGTGGCGAAGTTGAAGCGGATGGAAGCGAAGGCGATCCCCGCTAAGATTGACTACGATGCCATTGATGGTTTAGCTACTGAGGCGCATCAGAAATTGAAGAAGATTCAACCAGAAACGTTGGCGCAGGCGAGTCGAATCAGTGGGGTTAACCCAGCTGATATTGCGATCTTGAGTGTGTATATCGAACAAGGAAAGATTGCCAAAGTAGATTAGAAACGAAAGCAAAGGCCATTCCCCCGGGGATGGCCTTTTTAATAACTATTATTTTAATTATTAGTAGGTATGCTGTTATTAATAATTGATTTACAAATTACTTACAGCATCTTTGCAGAAATGATACATCAGACTGTTATCCTATAATGACCGGTTGGCAAATTGGGGCGGTGGTTCGCCAGTAGATGGTGGGTGGAAGGGGAGTTTAAAGAAGACACTAAAAAACCACGCTCTGCTTAGCGTGGTTCAGGATTAATTGTGGCCACTTCCAAGAATAAAGGCGCGGCCGATGGAAACGATTAGAAAAACAACTTGTAAGGTTAAGTCAATTCGGTTCAACGGATTGGCATCCGTCGTACTCTCAAAAACATTAAAATGCAGCATCGCAGTAATCAGCGAACTGAAACAGAGAAAGGCAACGATCTGGGGCGTCTGAAGAAGGAGCATGGCAGCGAACAGAACTAACGTCAAGATTGGGACAAACACTTTGGCAGGAGTCGTAGGAAAACGCGTTTCGGTCATGAGTCTTCACCTCGTTTCGTTTAAATGAGAATATGAGATTTTGGTTATAACTTGTTACCATCATACCAGATTTTCTGGACAAAAGGGGAAATTAAAACGCAGAATGGAAAAATAATTGACTAAATAGCGAAAAATGCCCAAGAATGTCGACGGTGCGACCATTCTTGGACATCAGTTAAGCCTAGGCTAAGAGGAGTTGTTTGAGTGTGGTGAAGGAATCGACTTCGTAAGTCGGTTGATAAGCTGCCGTTCCCGCCTGATGGTGAGGATTGAACCAGATACTATTAAGGTGGGCGTTAGTGGCGCCAAGAATGTCGGAGTGGAGGCTGTCACCGATCATGACGGTATTGGCAGCGGACATCGTTGGGTAGTGATTGAAGATGGGCGCGAAGAAGCGCTGATCCGGTTTGTCGAACCCAACATCTTCGGAGATAAAAATACTGTCAAAATAAGGGGCCAGGTTTGAGCCGCGCAGGCGGTTAAGTTGAATGGACTTAGTGCCGTTAGTCCCGGCAATGACGGTTACGCCAGCGTGCTTGAGGTCCGCCAATAATTCGGCCGCACCGGGAAGCGTGTAGTAGTTGTGATCAAGCATGGCCTTGTACTGCTTTTCGAGAGCGAGGCCGTCGACGGTTACGCCTAGCTCATTAAATGCTTGCGTAAACCGCGCGTTCAGCAGGGGTGCGCGATCGGCGCCAAGTTCAATTTGGTGCCAAATATTGCGATTAATTTGAACGTAAGTGGCCAGTCCTCGCTGAATATCGGTCACACCGTTTTCTCGTAACAGCTGGGTGACCCCTTCATTTTCTCCCCGGGTAAAGTCCAGGAGGGTATCGTCTAAATCAATGATGGCATATTTTTTCATGGGCACGCACCTTTCAAATGAGTTTCCCTGATTTTAGCAAAAATTGGCTAAAAGTACCAATAGCTTCGTGTAAAAAAGGGCCTGAGACATGTGTCCCAAGCCCTCGGCAGGTGTGTCAAATTTAATCGATCGTTTTGGATCTAATGATGCGGCTCAGTACCCAGCCCAAGAGGACCCCGATCGCCGCGGGGGCGACCCAACCGAAGCCTTGCGCGGCTAGTGGCAGGTGTTGATTTAACGTCAGAATTGACTGGATCAATGACTGCCGTTGCCAATCTGCGGGCAGGGCGGCTACGGCGGAGAAGATTGCGGGAATGAGTGTAAAGAGCATCGTCACGCCGAACAACCACCGACTCGTTCCCAATAGGGGGGACAGGACGGCTAAAACGATGAGTACAATTGCTAACGGATAGAGGAACATCAGCACTGGCGTGGAGTAACTAATCAGGTTGGTCAAGCCAACGTTGGCAAATAAGCAAGGCAACGCGCTAGCGAAGATGATGAGTCCCGTATAAGGGAGACGCGGAAACATACCGTGAAAGGTGTCACCGAACGCTGAAATCAGCCCAATGGCCGTCTTTAGGCAGGCGATAATCACGATTAAGGCTAAGAGCAGATTACCGAAGACCCCAAAGTATTGGTTGGCAATTTGGGCCAGTGTGATTCCCCCGTTGGCTGCGGCCGCGAATTTACCCAAGCTCATCGTCCCCATGAGTGCCAGTAACGCATAGATGAGGCCCATGAGCCCGACGCTGATGGTGCCAGCCTTGATAACGTCTTTGGCAATCTGACCGGGTTCCGTGACCCCCAGTGCGCGAATGCTATCAATGACGACGATGCCGAAAGCCAGCGAGGCTAAGGCATCCAGGGTGTTGTAGCCCTCGGTAAAGCCGGTGGCTAGCGGGCTGGTGACGTAGGCGCCACGGGCAGGAAAGTCAAAGCCGCCCATTGGTTTGATGAAGGTGGCTAAGATCAGCAGGCCCAACAATATGAGAAAAATAGGGGTGAGCCATTTGCCAATGTACGTCATCAGTTTGCCAGGATTGCGCGCGAGTAGCCAGGCAACCACGAAGAATAAGATGGAGAAGCTAGCTAACACGAGGCCTTGATGAGCGGGACTAACGAAGGGGGCGATGCCAATCTGAAATGAAGTCGTGGCCAGTCGAGGCAAAGCGAAGAAAGGCCCCACGGTGAGGTAAAGCAGCACCGTAAACAGATAGGCGAACGGTCGGTTAACCGTCTTGGCGAGGTCGAAGACACCCTCACTGCGGGTTAAGCCGATTCCCGTGACCCCCAATAGTGGTAAGCCGATCCCCGTAATTAAGAGACCGATGATGGCCCAGCCAACCTGCTGGCCAGCTTGCTGACCCAAAAAGACTGGAAAGATCAGGTTACCGGCACCGAAGAAGAGACCGAATAACATCATGCCGATAAACAGAAGTTCCCGCCAAGATAATCGAGTTTTCAAAGTAATCGCAACTTTCTATAGTAAGTACGGTCTTGTAGACCTTAGTAAGCATAGCAAAAAAAGGCGCCCAAAGAAACGGGCACCTCTCATAAATTTATTTATCAGCGACGGTAAATCGTGTTTGCTGGTGTTGGGGGTGTTCAATCTCATCTAAGATGGCTACGGCCATGGTGCCCGCGGAGGTGGTTGACTGTTGATCAGTATTGACCAGAAGCTCGTCATCGCCTAGCAGGTAAGGTTGGGCTGCGCCGGGATGGAAATCAGCGGCCGGTGAGATGCCGACCCAGTTGACGTTATCAACGTCGCGTAAAAAGTTGAGTTCTTTCAATTGATTCTGCGGAATACTTAAGAAGCTGGCTGCCTGGGGATCCTTGGCGATGTCGTCAACGAATAAATGGTGATCGTCGCCGGTCTGAAGACTCCCCGCACCGAGAATAAAGACCAGCCGTGGTGTGGTGGTTGCGCGCAGTTTAGCCACTAAGCTCGCAGCTAAATCAACGTGTTGAAAGGCCAGACTAGGCGCTGTGGCAAAGGCATCGATCACGACGTCCGCTTGACTCAGCTCGTCCGTGGTTAATTCGAAGGCATCTTGCACCTTGGTCGTGAGCTGCGGATTGGCGGGTAGCTGGGCCAACTTCTCTGCTGACCGGGCCAGCGCCGTCACTGTGTGTCCGCGACGGAGGGCTTCCGCAACGAGTGCGGAACCGGCCATACCGGTTGCCCCGATAATAGTAATTTTCATAACAGAACCTCCCATATTTGCTGGGATCAGTATAGCGGTTTTTGATAGCGGCGCCAACAATTGTGGCTCAACTCGGTTAAGGATGTGGTAGAGTAAGAGAAAATACCGAGGGGGCAACAATGATGAAAAGTGTGGTTCAGGGACAATTGGTGCATTTGACGGAGATGCGTGACGGAGATGCCGAGTGGTTACAAGACACGCAGTGGGAGCCGGGCTTGCTACGGAACTTATCTGCTGACGCCTTACACCCATGGACGGCCGCTGAATATGCAGAATTAGCGGCGGGACCGGACAGCGATGACAAATTTTTCTTCATGGTCCGGGCCAATGCAGACGACGGGCTACTGGGCTGGGTGATTCTTGATGAGGTCCAGCACAAGAACCGGCGAGCCGAGCTCGGTATTGCGTTGCCGGTGGTAAGTGATCGGGGCCAGGGATTCGGCACGGATACCTTGAATACCATTCTGTCGTTTGCTTTCAATGAACTGGGATTACATAAGGTGACCTTGGACGTCAATGCGAACAATCAAGCGGCCTTACGTGCCTATGCCGCCGTGGGCTTTGTACGGGAAGGGATTAATCGAGAGGCGGTCTATCAAGATGGAAAATGGCTAGACCTTTACCAGTATGGCATTTTGGCGCAAGAGTGGTGGGCTGTTTCACGTGGAACAATTCCAGATGAAGAGCTACCAGCAGATGAGTAACCCAGCGGCGGTGTTTCACATGAAACAATTAGTTGCTGGGCCAAGGTGAGTTGGTCGTGACGTGCGCGTTGAGTGCGCCCTGTTCTTGGCGCCGCTGCTTACGTTGGGCCGTTCGTTGGCCATACCCCCGACACAGGTAGCGTTGCTCATCGGTGATGGGCGTGACACCTGGCAGAGGTGTCGTGACGGACTTATCATCAATCACGTAAGTAATAAAGCAAGTGAAGCCGACGAATCGTTCGCCGGTGGTCAGATTTTCGCCGATGATTTTGACAAAGACTTCCAGTGAACGGGTGCCCGTCCCGCTGACGTAGGCTTCAAGGATCATGGAATCGTCGAGATGAAAGGGCTGTAGAAAGCTGACGTGGTCAAACGAAGCTGTGACCACGGTCTTATGGGTCAGACGTACGGCGGCAACGGAGGCACTGTCGTCGACTAGTGAAAGGATCTTGCCACCGAAGACCGTTTGATGCTCGTTTAAGTCGGGTTGAAAGACGCGGTGGGTGGTTACAATAAGCGTCGCGTTGCAGGAAACTGGGGTTGGTTGAGTTGTCATAAGAGTCACTCCATTCATTAACGGATACCTTCATTCTAGCAGACTGCAAATGAGGTTACAGTATTATTAACTTTTCGCTATATCTTGATGGATTCATGGAGAAAAGTTGGCGGGCTTTGCTATACTGAACCTAAATTAAACCGAAGGGGTGATCGTGTGAATTATCGTGGCGAACCAATGGATTTAATGCCAACGCTGGACTTGGATCAAGCAGCGCCACTGTTGGAGTGTACCCTGAGTCTCATGCACCCCGTTGATGTCGAGCGGTTGTTCGCCGCCGTGAAGACGACGCAAACGGTGGTCCCCCAGATCATGAGTCGTTATAATTTGCGCAAGAATCGTTTTGAAGAACAATCGGCGCAGTTACAGCGGGTCATTGAGGAGTTCACGGCTAGTCATGATCCGGGCCGCGGTCAGTTGGATGTCTTGCAGGGGCCGCAACTGAAGATTCAGGTGATTCACTATGCGGATTACGATCAGCTACGGTTAATCATGAGTCGCCTGTTGACGGATGGTGAGGGCTTTAAGCACTACTTGTACTTGCTGGCTGCGGCTTATGATGGTCAAGATTTGACGGACTTTGTGAATGAGCGGAGTGGGCGGCGCATCATGAATTTCTTACGGCATCCCCATCGCCCTCTTCCTCAGAGTAGTGATGCACCAGTTGCTGAGCGTTTTCCTCAGCTGGCCGGTGACGTTCATCACCATAAGGGAGAAGTCCTCATTCCTAGAGTCGAGAGTAAACGCCTGCGCCAGTTGGCTCGCCATCAGGGAGTCACCATGAATGCGGTGCTACTTTCGGCGTACGCGTTGGCGCTGTTTTCGTTGACGGGTGAACGGCAATTGGTCATTCCGTATCAGGTGGATTTGCGGTTGCACGGGCCAGTTGCGGCGACCAACGTCGTCCAGGTGGCTAATTTAACCAGTCAAATGCCGGTCACCATTACGATGCAAGAGGGGGCTACGCTACAAGCGGTGGTTGCCCAGACGCAGGCGACCCTCACCCAATTGCATGAGCGCCTAGCGTATCTGGCCCCGCTGGTCGAGATTAACCGCATGAGTCGAGCGTTGCCGCCAGAACTGGTACGCCGATTGACGAGAAAACACCGCGAAGGGGCCACGGTCTCCTTCGCCAATTTTGGGCACGTTGATCATACCCGGCTAAAATTCGGTGAGATCCCAGTCACCCAAATTTACTTCGCGGGAACGTATCGGACGATGCCGAGCTTCCAACTCACGATGAGTGCTTACCACGATGCGTGGACCTTGGCCTTTCGGATGTTGGGGTCGGAACCGGACTATCAATTGGGCATTAAAATTTTAAAGAACGTCGTAACGCAGCTGAATCAGTGGGGTCACGACAAATAAAAACACGCCTTACCAGCTCGGGTAGGACGTGTTTTTGTATCGCCATTAAGTTAATAACGGGTGGTGACAAATTTTGGATTAGCCGTAATGTAACCACCGGCAACGCGGTAACGGAGGGTTCCCGGAGTTGTGGTGCTCGTGCCACGGGAGTAATCCCAGCCTAAAACCTTAAAGACGTGATGGCTTTTGGCGGCGTAGTGCTGCTGCTTGTGAGTCAGGTTGACCGTCGCGTAACGGTTAACGGCGGTTTTAGCCCGAACCTTAGTTGGCACTGATTGTCGACCCGCGGTCACCAAATGTTTATTGGCAGAAATGTAGGTGCCGTCGTTCAGTAGGAAGCGCGTTGTCGCGTTATGGGTAACGACTTTCTTGACGGTCAGTTGCGTCCCTTGGCGATAGTGCGTGATGGGGTGGCTGAGCGCGGCAGTAGGATAACTGTTGAGACCCTTGGGGTTAATCACCGTCACTGTTTGTGGAGCACTCTGATAGTACGGCGAGGCGACGTAGGCTGAGTTAGTCGTGATGTAGCCCGTTTGACCATAAGTTGGGGAAGCACTATTGAGATCGCGAACGTGGTAGCGGGCGTTGCCAGCGGTTGATTTAGTTTCACCAATGACCGTGAAAGTTGGCTGCTTCATCTGCGGCTTCTTGACGTACCAAGTGAGCCGACTGGCTGTGGAAAAGTTCTTGGTACTGTAAAGCCCAATCTTTTTGGTAGCAACAACACTGAAGGGACTAAACGTTGCCTGATCAGGTTCTGAAGGGGTCGTCGGGGTTGTTGGTGTCGGCGTTGGTGTTGGATTAGGGATCACCGGATCGGGGGTGGTGAAACGGTAGCTTTCAGTTGGCTCCCACACGTAGGTTTCGTTGCCAGTGAGTGCGGTATCGCCCTTGTAACGAGAATAGAGGTCGAGGTTGCTTAGCACTTCCCCCTGAGGATCATAGTCTTTGTAGCCCTGAAGAGGATCGTTATTGATAAAGTCAACCGTGCCATCACCTACAGACTGCCAATTACCGGTGAAGTTAGTGTCGGCAGTCGGTCCTGTTAACATAGAGTTCGATATAAATGCGCCATTGTCGAGTCGCATATCTTTACTCAACGTGATGTTTTGCAAATTGACCCCATCGAACAGGTATCTAGTTGTGCTGGGGGTGGCCCAATTACTAAGATTTAAGACGCTGAGATTGTCATCGCCGGTGAACATATTATTGACTTGTTCTGCATGAGTATTATCAAGTTGTGACAAGTCCAGGTTCACAAGAGCGGTATCCCCGGCAAACATATAGGCAAGGGGATGTGAGTTAGCGTCCGTCAGACTGGGTGCTGTAAAGGTTTTGAGGCTCGTATCATAGGCGAACATATAATTCAGACCGTTTGTGTCGTTTGTGGCACCACTTACGTCCAGATTATCAAGTCCCGAAAATGTCGTGACATTTGGGAGATGGGCGAAGAAATAGTTAGCTAAGACATTTGAAAACGTGCCGTTACTCAGGGTAAGTTTGCCGGTTAGTTGAACCTTGGTAATCGAGTTCTGGAAATAAGTATAGAGGGCATCATAAGTACTGGAATCGGTAGAAACAGAACTAATGAGATCGTAGAGCAATAGCCCATTTTCTACTTGAGAGTAGGATGCTGCGTAAGGAGTCACGGTGCCACCGCTGAGTGAGAGCACGCCATTCTTTAAAGTCCACGTCACATCTGAATCTGCCATGGTACCGTGGGTTGGTGCCAGTGAGTCAGCCTGTGCGTTGCGCGCTGTAAGTTGGATCATCGGTAACTGCCATTGGTTGGTATGATGAAATGTGGCGACGGGTGAGGTCACACATATGCCTAAGACAAAGCTAATTACGAATAGCCAAATTTGTCGTTTCATAATACCCCTCCTAAAATATACTTTGTTAAAACAATCACTTTCGGGACCAGTATAGCATTTTTTTAATTAATTCGGACAAATGTTGTCTGGATGAATAGTTGTCGAGCGAATAAAAAACGCTCAGGATTTTTCCCGAGCGCACAACTGTTAAGATTAAGCTGTCTTTTGAGTCTTGCCTTGATACGTGACTAGGCCCCAAGCCCCGGCATTACAAATGAAGAGCATGATGGCCATCGCCGCGTAGGATTGACCGGTTAAGCCGACTAGCGGTGAGGCCAAGCCCCCACAGGCGTTTTGTGCCAAGCCGACGACGGCCGAGGCACCCCCGGCATTCTTAGTGGCTTGATCCATGATAATCGTAACGGTCAGCGTGAGTAACGCCCCGATCAAGATGACCATGGCAAGGACTAGGCCGCTGACGACCCACACATTGGCGGGGAACAGCAACGTTGCCAGTAACACCAGGCTTACGACGGAGGCAATGGCGAGGAGACCCGTGACTTGTTGGTGGTTAGAGTAACGCCGTGATAGTTGTCCCGGCAGGTTACTGCCCACGACGATACCTAAACCGTTAAACGCATAGAGTAGGCTGAACGTTTGCGGCGCCATCCCAAAGCCTGTTTGAAATACGAAGGTTGAGGCAGAAATGTAGCTGAAGAGGCCACCGTAGACGAGGCCAGTTGCTAAAATTAGTGGCCAGAAGGCAGGTTGAACGACCAAGCGACCCATTGCGCCCAGGGAACTGTGAAAGCCCCCAGTTTGGCGTTCCGCTACGGGCAGAGACTCTGGCAAACCACCGGCGACGGCTAGGGCGATGACTAAGCCAATCGCAGCCAGTAGAATGAAGATGGCTTCCCAGTCAACGTAGTGAATCATAAAGCCCCCAATGATGGGCGCTATGATTGGAAAGACGCCGTTGACGGTGTTTAAAAGCGCATAGAAGCGCGTTAATTTCTTCCCGGAGAAGAGGTCGCGGGCCACGGCACGGGCCATCACCTGACCGGTGGCCCCGGCGAGCCCCTGAATGAAGCGGAGGATGATTAATAAAGTGATTGAATGAATGAAGGCCATGGCCAGTGAGACGAGGCTGAAGATGATGAAGCCGGCAATCAGGGGCTTACGGCGGCCATATTGATCGGACATTGGCCCGGCAATGAGTTGACCTAAAGCCAAACCGATCAGACAGGCAGTAATGCTGAGTTGCATCAGCGAAGCGCTGGTAGCAAACTGAGTGCGCATTTGCGGTAAAGCTGGTAAGTAGAGGTCGATGGCGAGAGGACCAGTGGCGCTGACGGTTCCCAGAAGCAGGGTAAGCCAGATTTGACGGCGCCGAGTAAGAGTAGGATTCAAAAGCAGTCAGCCCTTTCGGTATTTTATAAATTTTGCAATAACCAGTGAAGACAACGCTGGGCCACCACTCTCTGCAGAATGGCGGCCCAGGTCATTATGTATGGCAAAGCGTATTGATTTATTATTGCTGGAAACGGCCGATTTTGCAAGTCGTAACGTCACAGTAACCTTTCATTTTGGTCTCAAACGTGTAAATTTTTTGTAAAGCACAGGATAGTGGAGACGGAAATGTTATGATTGAAAACGACACTACCGACTAAAATAAATGCCCGAAAGCTGGCAGGTGGTGTATGATAATAACATAATTAGTGATTCCCGAAAATAAGGAGTGCCATCATGAAAAAACTAAAGGAAATCTTGAGTTGGATTGTGCCGGTCATCATTGGGCTGGCAATTGCCTTAGCTCTCAAACAGTTTGTCTTTACCCGTGTGCGGGTAGACGGGCCGTCCATGGAGCCTAACCTGAATAATAACGAAAAGGTCTTTGCTTGGAAGATGTCCAAAGTGAAACACCTCAGTGTGATTGTCTTTGACGCCCACGGGGAAGACCCAGCCGCGAAGCCCAACACCAACTATGTAAAACGGGTGATCGGGTTGCCCGGTGATACGGTGAAGAGTAAGAATGGCTACATCTATGTGAATAATAAGCGGATCAATCAAAACTTTATCAGTCGGAGTGAACAGACGTCAGGGACCGGGAACTGGACCTTAGCGGATCTGCAGCGGCAAAACGACTGGCAAGGTGGGAAGAATGGTAAGATCGCGACGGTTGTCCCTAAGGGTAAGTACTTTGTGCTCGGGGACCATCGCAGTGTCTCCAATGACAGTCGCTACTGGGGATTTGTCGACAAGGATAAGATTGTCGGCGTCGTGAAGGTGCCATTCTGGGCCTCCAACAAGACCAAACGAGTGAATATTAACTCGTTATCTTACTAAATACTAACAGTAATCAGAGTCCGGGCTAAGTGGCCTAGGCTCTTTTTTGTCGTGTCGAAGTGGTGTGGTGACCCGCGGTACGAAATGAATTTCAAAAAAGTTTAAGTATCCGCTTACAAGTTACCCAGAGTGGCGTATTGTAGACACTATGAGAAGAAACGTAGGAGATGACAATCATTAAGAATTCGCTGAAAGAACGCTGGCTGGCGTTGATTTTAGGGTTGGTGATTAATGCTTTCGGGAGTGGTCTCACGGTGGCGGCTAATATGGGGGCCAGTCCCTGGATGGCGTCAGAGGTCAACCTGAGTGAGTGGTTGCGCGTGGAGATCGGTTGGCCGGTCTTCATTGTGAGTTGTTTGGCGGCCGTGGCGAACCAGATCTTACTGCGTCGCTGGGATGGTCGCCGCTTCTTTGGTGAAATTGGGTTTATGTTCTTTGTGAGCTTCTTGGTGAACTTTTTTACGGCGATGTTTTATCGACTGGGGATCTTACGGCTGTCGATGATCACGCGTGGCTTTCTAGCCGTGGCGGGCGTGATCATCTTTTGTATCGCGATTTCGTTGTATCAACGGGCCAATTTGGTCATGCATCCAAACGATGATACGACGAATATTTTGCGATTTATGTATTGTCACGGTAACGTGTTGCACGCGCAGCTGCTAAACTTTATCCCGCCGGTGACCATCATTGTTGTGAGCTGGCTAGTGACGCACCGGCTGTTTGCGATCAACCTGGGTACGCTCTTTGCTCTATTATTCACGGGAACGATCATCAACCTGACGGATCGATTTATTTGGCCGAGCCTACAGCATAATTTCCGGACGCAACGGGAGTAGTGGCCAGCTTGACTTTTAATGTATTTTAGAATATGCTTGCGCACGTAGTTTACGGAGAGGGGGGTGGCGCATGGTGACCACGGGAAATGATTCCGACATTGTGAAATGGCTATCAATTGCTAACCGGTATACACGGATCGCGTTGGATCGACGGCTACAACCTTATCGACTGAATGCCAGTATGTATTATTATATTTTACGGTTGCACGAGCATCCACGACTAACCCAAGACAAGCTGATCAGCTTAACCTACCTGAATCCTAGTAACGTGACCCGTGCGGTTAATCAATTGGTTAACCTGGGATATGTGCGTAAACGGCAATCGAAGACGGATCGGCGGGTCTATGAATTGTCGTTGACCAAACGCGGGGAGCGCATCTATCCGGAGATTGTCAAGTTACGGCAAGAAGTGGCAGATCGGCTGTTAACAGACATCGCCGTGGATCATGATAAATTGGTGGATCAGATTCGGCAGCTGGCGTTAACGGCAGTTGAGAATGAGACGCCCAATGTGAATGACTAACAACGAAATTGAAAAGTTTAGGGAGGTGCCTGATGGGTGCCTTCTTTTTTTGGTTGGAATGAAACCGCTGTCAAATAAGTGTTGACTTCTGGCGGGGATGGCGCTACGATGTGATTGTAAATGAGTGAGTGGACACTCACATAAAGAGTGAGGAGGAACTGATATGGTTGCAACGACAATTGATGTGCGGGACGTTGCCAAGTCCTTTGGGAGCAATCCCGTGCTAAAACAAATTAATTTACGATTGCCAGCGGGACAGATCATGGGGCTGATTGGCCCGTCCGGTGCTGGGAAGACGACGTTAGTGAAGGCGATCTTGGGCATGGAAAAGGTGGATGCCGGGACCACGACGGTGCTGGGAACGCAGATGCCTAATCGTCAGGTCATGCAGCGAATTGGGTACATGGCCCAGAGCGACGCACTTTATGAGGATTTGACAGCGCGCGAGAATATCCGTTTTTTTGCAGAGTTAATGAGCGTGCCCAAGCCACAGCTGGCGGGGGCCATTGATCACGTCGCGCAGGTGGTGAATTTGACTGATGCCTTGGATCGTCGGGTGGCCGCTTATTCTGGTGGGATGAAACGGCGCCTTTCCCTAGCGATTGCGTTGGTTCAGGATCCCGAATTGCTGATATTAGATGAGCCGACCGTGGGGATTGACCCTGAATTACGGCAACAGATCTGGGCGGAACTCTACCAACTTAAGGCTCAGGGCAAGGCAGTACTGGTCACGACTCACGTCATGGATGAAGCCGAACGGTGCGACTATCTCATGTTAATTCGAGAGGGGATTGCCCTAGCCCAGGGAACCCCGCAGCAACTGGAACAGGATTATGCGGTATCGACGATTGAACAAGTCTTTTTGAAAGCGGGGCGGCTACAAGATGAGAGTCATAGCGATCTTTAAACGCGTGTTACGCGAAATGTTACGGGATAAACGGACCTTAGCGCTGATGTTTATTGCACCATTATTTATTCTGACGTTGATGTTCTTCCTGTTCAATACGAGCTCGGATACCGTGGCGAAGATTGGCGTTAGCAACGTGGATACGACGGTGGTAAAAGCGATTAAGAATAAGCACGTCAAAATTCAGCATTACGGGACGCAGGCCACGGCTAAGGATCAGGTGCGTGAAGATAATTTAGCCGCGTTCATCAAACAACGACGGGGCAAATTAACGGTGACTTATCAGAACAGTCAACCGGGGGATTCGGCGCTGGTTCGCCAAGCGTTACAGGACGGATTGACGAAGATTAAGGTGCAGGCACTAGTGGCGGCGACGCAAACGCAGAAAAAGGCATTGCAGCAGCAGGCTAAAGTCCTTAAAACGCTGGTTGCCCAGCAACAACAGCTGGCCGCTGCTCGGGGAACTTCACAAACGGGGGCGCCAATGACCAAGTCCCAGCAGACACACGTATCGGCACCAACGAATTATCAGGTGACGAGCCATTATCTTTACGGCAGTGCGGACTCAACTTTCTTTGATACCTTCTTACCGATTCTGCTCGGATTCTTCGTCTTCTTCTTCGTGTTTTTGATCTCAGGAATTTCACTGTTGAATGAACGGACGACGGGCACGCTCACCCGGTTACTCGCGACGCCGATTCGGCGGGGTGAAATCATCACCGGGTACTTGATGGGCTACGGGCTGTTCGCGTTGATTCAGACGGTAATCACCGTGACGTTTGCGCTGACCGTCTTCCAAATTCACATGATCGGTAGCGTCTGGCTGATCTTATTGATTAATTTCCTGCTGGCCTTAGTGGCACTATCAATGGGAATCTTTGTCTCAACGTTTGCCAACTCCGAATTTCAAATGATGCAGTTCATTCCGATCTTGGTTATTCCGCAGGTCTTCTTCTCCGGATTGATTCCGGTCGATCAGATGGCCAATTGGCTACAGTGGATTGCCCACATCTTCCCGTTGTATTATGGTGGTAATGCGCTGATGAACGTGGCAACGCGGGGTGTTGGTTTGAGTGGCATTGCATTTGAACTGATCGTGCTGGTTTTATTTGCCACGTTATTTACGACACTAAACGTCGTGGGCATGAAGCGTTATCGGAGGGTCTAGTATGGCAGAAGAAATGAATATTCAATCCGCCTTTCAATCGGTCATGGCGGCGAATCAAGATATTCCACCCAAACAAAAACAAGTCTTAGCGGCTAGTCTGGCACTCTTTGCCCAGCAAGGATTTGCGAGCACGACCACTAAGCAGATTGCGGATCGTGCGGGCGTCGCGGAGGGCACCGTTTATCGGCGGTATAAAACCAAAGATGAGCTGTTAGCGGCCATTCTGGCGCCGTTTATGACAGAGGTGCTCCCACAGTTGATTAAGGAATTTGCCCAGGACGTGGTGAGCCAACCGTACCTGACACGCCATGAGATGATCGAGTCGATTGTGGTGGATCGAATGGCGTTTATCCAGAAAAATGGCGCGATTTTGCGGATCTTAATTCGCGAGATTTCAGTAAGAAAAGACTTGAGAAGTCAATTTGTTAGCCACGCGGCCCCGCTCTTGCAAGACAACCTTTTCCCAGTGCTCGATCGGCTAAAGGCCCGTGGCGAGCTGGTTGACTGGCCGGATTCACGGATTGCCCAGTTTATGATTGGGACGATGCTGACGGAACTCTTTCGGCGGTTACTATTGTCGGAAGACGATGCTGCGGCAGTTTCCGTTATCATTGAATTTTTAGAAAAGGGGTTAGCCCCAACGACCAAGTGAAGTTAAAGTGTCAGTTTAGCGCTGTAAAACCGGATGGGTTTTGCAGCGCTTTTTGGAGATTCCACGGTAACCTTAATGGTCGCGTTGCTTCGTTTGAGTCGTGGGATCAATCCTAAACAGACGTTGTGCGACTTGCAGGAAAGCCGCCATCGCGGGGGTGTTCGTCTTGCTGGTGCGATGGGCCATAATGAGCTGATAGGTCAGCAGATTGGTATTGATGGGGATGGTGCGTGCGGTCGTCGTCAGCGGTGTGGGCAGAATGGTCCAGCCGGCCCCGCGCTCAACTAGTTTTTGAATGGTGGCCAGGTTATTGAGGGTTAGCGCGGGCTGTAAGAAGAGCTGGTTAGACGCCATGAAATCACGAACGATTTCGCCTAAGACCATCTGCAAATCGCAACCGATAAAGGGTTGAGTTAGTAATGGGGTCAGCTGACTAGCGGTGTCGATACGCGTTAATGAAAAAGTATTGTTAGTCGGGATGAGCACACTGAAGGATTGGGCGTGCATGATGCGGTAGACAAAGTCACGATGGTAGGGGGATTTGGGCCCGATATAGACATCGCTTTGGTTATCGGTCACGGCCTTTTCCGCCGTCAGTGAGGGCATCTCATGAACATCGAGATGGTACTGGGGATAGTTATGGAGAAAATCCCGTCCCAACGCGGGGAGAATCTGCAGGGCCATGCTTTCAGAAAGGGCGATCGAGATGTGGCCTGATTTTGATTGTGCAAGTTCGCGCATAGTCTGGTCAAGATCGGTTAATTGGTGCTGCACCTTCTCAAGCCCCAAGAGGTACTGGGTTCCCGCGTAAGTGAGTCGCGTGGGCTTAGCAGAACGGTCGATGAGTTGGAGTCCGAGTTGCTGTTCAGTTTCCTTAACGGTCCGGCTGATATAGGGTTGAGAAACGAAGAGATGCTGGGCGGCAGCGGTAATGCTACCGAGATCGTTGACCGCTGAGAGAATTTCGGCGAGTCGGATGGTACTGGAAGTCATAGAGATCACCTCATCAGTATTATAACCATTTAGTTCTGAAAACGTTATCAGAAAAGTATTCGACTTTGTGATTCATCACACTATACTGAAAGTAGAAGCACGTTAAATCAGGATGTTTGACTACGGAAAGGTGCGTTGAAGATGACTGTCGACTATAAATTTTTGCAACCGTATACCTTTACTAACGGGGTAACCGTTAAGAATCGGGTGGTGATTCCGCCAATGACCGAAGCCTCCGCGTTTGAAGAAGGCTCCGTGACCAGTGATGAGTTGCGCTACTTCCGCCTGCATAGTGGTGGTGTGGGGATGTTTATCTCACCCGTTGCCAACGTTTCAGCGAGTGGCAAGGGTTTTGAAGGAGAGCTTGCGATTACCGACGATCGGTATTTGCCGGGCTTAACGAAGATGGCTCATGCGATGAAACAAAATGGCACGAAAGCCATCCTGCAGATTTTCCATGCTGGGCGGATGTCGAATTCACAAGTGTTGCGGGGTGAACGTCCCGTTAGCGCGAGTGCCGTCGCGGCGGAACGACCACACGCTGAGGTTCCGCGTGAGTTGACGGCCACAGAAATTGACCAGATTATTACGGATTTTGGTGAAGCCACGCGCCGGGCAATTCAGGCCGGATTCGATGGGATCGAACTCCATGGGGCCAATACTTATTTGCTGCAACAATTCTTCTCCCCACACTCCAACCGGCGGACGGACCAATGGGGCGGGGATGTCAACGGTCGGATGAGCTTTGCCTTGGCCGTCATCAAACGCTGCCATGACGTGATTGCTGAGTACGCCCAGCGCCCATTTATCATGGGATACCGGCTGTCACCGGAAGAGATTGAGACGCCGGGAATTCGGTTAGCAGATACGTTGCAACTGGTCGAGGCGTTATGCAAGCAACCCGTAGATTACTTACACATTTCGATGGGCTATGCTTGGCGGACGTCGTTGAATGATAATAATGATACAGAACCGCTGATCTTAAAGATTAAGCGGCAGGTAGCGGGCCGGTTACCGTTGATTGCGGTCGGCTCAGTTGAAAAACCAGCTGATGCGGAAAAAGTCATCGCTGCGGGAATTGATTTTGTGGCGTTAGGCCGGGAGATGTTGCGTGAGCCTAAATGGGTTCAGAAAGTCATGCGTCATGACGAAGCCGCCATCCGCTACACCATTTCCGAGCAGGACTTGGATGAGCTAGGCATTACGCCAGCCATGTGGCAGTTCTTAACCGTTCGGCTGAAGTCGGCCATGCACATTTCCAATCAACCGGATTATGATAAAGATCAATTTGATCATAAATTAGCGCCTCACGAAGGTGCCTAGACAGATAGAAGTCAGCGGTCAGGATGCTCACGTATTCTGGCCGTTTTTTGTCGCAGCGTTAACTGTGAAATCACAGTGTGTTGCGCCCACGGTGGGAAAGGGGTAGAATGAATTAAGATTAAAATATGAGAATTTAATGAGATTTATTCTTGAGGGAAAAGAGAGGCGTTAGTCTATGTCAGAATTAACGAAACACGAACTGACCGCCACGGAAACGGCGGCGCTGCAACAAGATCTCCAGCAACAGCCAGCCCATGAGGTGATTAGCCGTGCGGTGATTAAGAATGGAGTGTTGGCCGCGGCGGAAGATCCGCAGGCCACGGTCCGATTGAACCGGACTTTTTCTGTGGAGTTGGATACGGGGAAGGTCGCCAATCAGAAACACTCAGGCCGTTGCTGGTTATTTTCCACTTTGAATACCATTCGGCATCAGTTTGCGACTAAATATCACGTTAAGGACTTCGAGTTGTCGCAGAGTTATCTTTTCTTCTGGGATAAGGTCGAACGGGCCAATATTTTCTACGATAATATCTTGCGGACGGCGGACCGGCCCTTAGATGATCGTGAAGTGGCCTTTTACCTGAGTCGTCCTGGCGATGACGGCGGCCAGTGGGCAATGGGTGCCGCTTTGGTTCAGAAATATGGAGTTGTTCCGACTAGCGCCATGCCAGAATCGTTTAACACCAACGATACCACTGGTTTTGCGGCGACGTTGAACTTGAAATTAAGGAAGGATGCTCTGGCCTTACGCCAGCTGGTCGCCACCGGTGCCGGTGAAGCAAAAATTGCGGCAACGCGGGATCAGGCATTGAAGGAAGTCTATCGGATGGCTGCTTACTCCTTTGGCGAGCCACCGACTACGTTTGACTTGGAGTATAAGGATGATAATCAGCAGTACCATCGGGAAGCCGGTTTGACGCCCCAGGGCTTCTTTGAAAACTATTTTGACATTGATCTCGATGACTATGTGGTACTGTCTAATTCGCCGGACAAGCCATTTGACCGGTTGTACAGCCTACCCAGTCAGGACAATATTGTTGGCGGGAAGCACATTACCTTCCTCAACGTGCCAATGGCCGAGTTGAAGCGGACCGCGATTGCCCAGCTACAAAGTGGTGAAGCAGTTTGGTTTGGTAACGATGTTTTACAGCAGATGAGCCGTGAACGTGGCTTCTTGGACAGCCACCTTTACCGAACCGCCGATCTGTTTGGCATTGACTTGAGCTTAACGAAGGCGCAACGGCTAGCGACCGGTGAGGCGGAGGTGTCTCACGCGATGACACTGACCGGGGTGGACTTGGTTAATGGTGACCCTACGCGTTGGAAGGTCGAGAACAGTTGGGGCGAAAAGAACGGCGCCAAGGGGTACTTTGTGATGACGGACGAGTGGATGGATGATTTTGTCTATGAAGTCGTGGTTCACAAGCAATTCCTGACGGCGGATCAACGTCAAATCTTAGCGACTCAGCCGCAAGTTTTGCCTGCTTGGGATTCCCTGCAGTAGATTTAGCGAGCTAAGCATCAGTGATGATGACATGATACCAGCAGCGATTGTGAGTTTAGGACAATCGCTGCTTTTTTGCTGACAAAATTAAAAAGCCGCCCCTGGTTAGGAGGCGGCAACCGTTACGTGGTTAGGATAACGGTGTGTCATGGTTAGTGACAATTGAGGTTGGTTAAAATAGTTCTTGAGTTAAGGCTATCTTAAATCGAAAATGTGAAGAAAGTATGAAGAAAACGCACGAGTTTCAAATGGTAATGATAATTTCTGGATTAACCACCGAGAAAGCGGGTGATTTCGGCGGTTAGATAACTTTTCTCTAATCGTTTCGGTGAAATATTGACGTATTTTGGTATAAATTCAGCACACAAACGCTCGAAAAATTGTATTTATTATGGAAAGTATAACTTGTAGGTGCAATCACTAAATAAAAAAATCGCTATCCACTGCGAGGATAACGACGTATTGACTAACTGATTAATGGTGAAATGGTCCGTGATGAGGGTGATCTGCGAGCGGCCGCGGCTGACCATCGTGATGTCCGGGACGGAAACGATTGATTTGCATCTGTTTGGTCCGTTCCCGTTCAATTTGAAGTTGCTTTTTAAGTTGGCGATTTTTCCAAAAGCCGTGGGCAATCACGGTAATCGGAATAATCTCGAGCATGACCGTCGCGGGAATCAACCAAGGATTTTCATCGATCAGCTCGCTCAAGTGGCGGGCGTCCGTTTGATCCGGTGGGGTAGCAACAGTCGAGCAGTTATGTTTTAACATCATCATCACACTCCTTTAGGCCCTATCATAACTCAAAGTGACAGCGCTGTCAGCCGTTGTGTTCCACGTGAAACAAACTAACGATGACGCCAATGGCTAATGAGGTGCAGAATGCCTAACACAGCGGCGACTCCCAGGACGACGGTCTCCAACATCACGATGCCGCTGACGTGGCGCACCTGTTGGTAGAGTAAGACACCGCCGATCACCAAGAGGCCACCGCCAGCGGCAACTAGATTTTTCATACACGCTTCCTCCAACATAAAAAACGAGGCCAGTAACGGCCCCGCTTCGGATTACATGACTACCAATAATTATTGGGCAACTTTAACTAAGACGGCTTGGGTAACATCGTTGTCGATATCTCGCGCAATGTGGTAACCGGCGACCTTTAGTTTTGTAGCCTTATTAGTTCCCGTTAACGTCTTCTTGACGGTGAACTTTTGCGTCATTGGAATGTCGGATAACTTCCCTTTGAAGTTAATGACCGTGTCGTCACCCTTAGTCTTAAAGGTGGCCTTGAGGACGCCAGACTTGTTCAGTGCCTTAGCTTTTTTAGCGGCGGCATAAGTCTTGTAGAATTTGTTGACGTTGTAGACCGTCACTTTACCGTTCTTATTAAAGCGGTAAGCTTCCATTCCAGAATTACTCTTAGCATTAACAGAACCGGTGACGTACCAGAGCTTCTTTGAGTTGGTTAACGTCGACTTCACATCAGCTTTTTTAGTGGTCTTGTTCTTAAAGCTGGCTTGTTGCGTATCCCCCGATTTGCTACTCTTACTGCTGCAACCAGCTAAACCAATGGTCAAAATGGCCAGTAGGCTAAAGATGGCAGTCAGTGTCCGGGTTTTCTTCATCATCCAATCACCTCATCAAAAATGATAACAGTTTTAGAGTTCGCGTACAAATAGCGTGCTCCCTTACTCTCCTCACAGTATAGCATGCCGGTCGAATCAAAATCCGAATTCTAGCGTTAAAAAAGCGTTAAGTTCATGTGACAATGCCACCGGTAGGCAGAAAGCTGAAGACAAACACACGTTCTTTTGGTAGAATGATAATCAGAGAGTGAATGGAATTGAGAGGGGAATTGAGTATGAGTAAACGGCACTATCGCCGGGGACGGCGGGGCAGTCGCATGTCGATTTATGCCGCGATCTTACTGATCGTGATTGGTGCAGTTGGTAGCCTGGCCAGCCAGGGAAATCCAACCGCACAGCATTTAACGGCGGCAGTCAATAAAGTGGTGGGGACCTCATCAGGTAGTCACACCGCGGGTAATTCAACGGTTAGCGCACCGAAGCAATCCGTTGCGACCAAGGAGTTGGCCCAGCAAAAGTATACGGGGACCCAAATTGTGGCGGTGAATCACAACCGGCCAACGTTTACGGCGGGGCAATTGTCGACTAAGCGGGGTGCTTGGGCGACCTATGGGAACTTGGATAATCTCAATCGGGTCACCACAGCGAATGCGTTGCTCAGTAAGCGGCTGATGCCCACGGCAAAACGGGAGCCGCTCCACGTTAACCCGACCGGCTGGAAGAATAAGCCGTATACCGTCAATGGTAAGCGCGGCTATCTGTATAATCGGAGCCATTTGATCGGCTACCAGCTGACGGGGCAGAATAACAATTTGAAAAACTTGATGACGGGGACGCGATCATTGAATGATCCGGGGATGACGGCTTACGAAAATCCGGTTGCGAGTTATCTTAAGAGCCATCCCAACAACTATGTGCGTTATCAGGTGGAGCCGGTCTTTCGGGGGAACGAACTAGTGGCCCGCGGTGTTCACATGCAAGCACAATCAGTGGGTGGAAAAGGTGTTTCTTACAACGTCTACATCTTCAATATTCAATCTGGAGTTAAAATCAATTACAGCACCGGGACGAGCCAATACGGCAATCCCGCGGCGGCTTTTTAACCTAAAAGAGGATCGGGAGAAAAATTCCCAGATCCTCTTTTTTAGCGACGATTCATGTAACGGTAAATTAAGAATAGGACGAGTCCCACAATCAAGATGGTTCCGATCATCGGGTTTTCACGGAAAATCCAATGAAAAACTCGGAAGGAGTGGACGCCGTGTAAGCCGCCGAGTAGGGTAGAGAACTGTGTAAACATAGCTGACCTCCAAATAATTTATAGTCGTGGCTAGAAAAATTAAAAAAAACTAAAGACATTTAAATGAATTGGCGTATGATAAAAAAGACAGAGTAGAGGAGGGTTTCCCGTGAGCGTGAATTATATGCTGATCTTTGAAATTGTCGTGGTGATTAACGCGGCACTGGCGTTTGTCACGGTATTTCGAGAAAAGCGCGATATTGCAGCCACTTGGGCATGGATGTTAGTGTTGGTTCTGTTGCCAGTGGTTGGGTTTATCGCCTACGCTTTCATTGGACGTAAGTTGCCGAAGGGCCGGATGTTTCGATTACAACATCAAGTAGCCGTCCAGTTAAATGAACGCTTAACCCAGCAGCGTGAACAGTTGGGGACAGAAATTATGCCGGCCGACAAGATTAGTCACTCGGTCATCAATATGGTGAATATGTTTATGGAAACTGACCAGGCCTTCTTGGCCCGGCAGAACCGCGTCAAGATATTTACGGATGGTCACGACCTGTTCCATACCATGTTAGAGGATATCGAACGGGCCCATTCGAGTATTCACATTGAATTTTACACCTTTTATAACGATAAGATTGGAAATGAGATTCTAAATATACTGGTTAAGAAGGCCGCTGCTGGCGTCGAAGTGCGCGTGATCTATGATCCGTGGGGGTCAATGGGCACCTGGAAACGATTTTTCAAGCCCCTGATGGATGTTGGCGGTCACGTGGAACCCTTCCTGGGCACGCGTTCAGCCGTGATTGACTTCCGGTTAAACTTCCGGGATCACCGTAAGATTGTGACGATTGATGGTCAGGTGGGGTATGTCGGCGGTTTTAATATCGGCGACCAATACTTAGGCCGCAAGGAAAAATTCGGGTATTGGCGCGACACCCATTTGAGAATTGTGGGGTCAGGCGTCTTCTCGTTACAGGCCCGATTCATGTTGGATTGGAATGCGACGGATAAGGATCATCCTTTTAACGACCGGAAGATTGATACCCGTTACTTCCCGCTCAGTAAGGTGAAGGGCAATACCAGTCTACAGATCGTGTCTAGTGGGCCCGATTCTGACTTGCAGCAAATCAAGATGGGCTACATGCGGCTGATTCAAACTGCCGAAAAAAGCTTATGGATTCAAACGCCATACCTGATTCCAGACGACAGTGTTTTGGATTCTCTGCGGATTGCGGCGATGGCGGGAATTGACGTGCGAATTATGATTCCGGATAAACCAGATCATGCGTTTGTTTACCGGGCTACGCAGTACTATGCGCGGCAGCTCGCGGATGATGGCGTGAAGATTTATTACTACCATAACGGCTTCATTCACGCGAAGACGATTGTCGTGGACGGCCGGATTGCCTCGGTGGGCTCCGCCAATATGGATTATCGGAGTTTCAAGTTGAATTTCGAGATTAACGCCTTTATTTACGATGAAGGGATTGCGTGCCAGTTAGAGAATATCTTTGAAAAAGATATGCAGCACAGTGAGTTGATCACGCCAGAGATGTTTGACCAACAGTCGTTATATCTGAAGTTTAAGCAGACGGCCTCACGGTTACTATCACCAATTCTATAATTAGGTTCAGTAAAGAGCTTGCGGCTAATCACCGCAGGCCCTTTTTTGTTAAGAAGCGGTACGGTTGGTTGTTTATTTTTACCAACTTAGCGGTTATAATAACGGTATAGTAGTGAAGCGGTTACACTAAAATGGTCGACTGATGAGTTGGGAGAAGCCAGTGTGATGACTGAGGAGGTTTTAGCATGAAGCGCTTTGTTTCGTTACCAGTCGTGGATTCTAGCCTATATATATTTGGGGGTCATATGCGGACGGTTCCCGGCGGTTGGCAGTTCTTCGAGCAGAAGCATCAAGCCTTTGAGTTGATGTGCGTGATTGATGGCCGTCAAACGACGGAAATTAAAAATTTAGCCACCTATGATTACGGTGCCGGAGATGCTATTATTATTTCCCCCGGAACGTTGCATACTAATCAAAATAGTAGTGCAGATCAGGATATGACTTATATTTGTTTTCATTTTAACCTGGAAAACTTGGCACTGAAGTCGGAAATTATCGGAAAAGTTGCGAATACCGTCATTTCAGCCAACCAGCCAATTGCCCAATCAGCCGTGCGTACGGCTAAGCGGATGGTGGCGTATAGCGCGAGTCAGAAGTTGAGTAAGGAACAGGTTAACTTGAAGGTCCAAATTGCCGTGTTAGAGTTCTTTTATGATCTCACGGAGGAATTGCGGGATTATCGTACGCGGCGTGGGGCTAAATACACTGAAAGTGAAGCCAAGACCAGTCGGCAAATTGCGACGTTGGTTAAGGAACAGATCGAGCAGGATGAAGTGATTAACTTTACCTTTGGTGATGTTTGCCAGAAGATTGGCATTAGCAGTGGTTACGGCCACCGGACGTTTAAGAAAGTCTATGGTGTAACGCCCTTGCACTACATTGAAAGTCAAAAATATAATAAAGCAAAGATGTTACTAGGCTCGCCGGAACATTCAATTGAGGACGTGGCAGATTTGATGGGGGCCAGTAGTGTCTCCAATTTCAGCAAGCAATTTAAGAAGTGGTCGGGGACGACGCCTAGTAAATATCAGCGACAGATGAAACAGAAGCGGCGGGTGCGCACCGTCAAGGAAGGCGGCTACTTCGAGTAGTTTAACGTGCACAAAGCGACAGTTTGGCTCGGTAAAAGGTTAATTTACCGGGCTTTTATTTTGTGGCGGAGGTCACAATTTAACTAAAAACAGTCATGAAATAAGATAGCGTTTGTAACTGAAAGCGATTACAATGCAGTTGTAGTTAGCTAACGAAATAAAACAGCAGGTTAGCGTTTGGCCATGCTAATCTTGTTGCACTTACGCTTTGTAAGAGGTGTAGGGCAGTCAACCTGCCGCTGGGTAAGTTGGTTGAGATGTTTGGATAATTGTTGGATTCAGCAATCTTTTACCTACCTTGGTTGGTTGCTTCTACCAACCAGATGACATATTTTAGCGGACGCCCTGGTAAATCAAATTGACTTACCAAGACGTTACAAACTTTTTCCTTCGAAAGGAGTTTTCGCATATGGCCTCAAATAGTCAGGCTGATGCCGCAAAGACTCAAGACAATACCAATGACGAATTCGCCAAGCTTTCTTGGCGTGAGCGAATTAGTTATGGTGCCGGGGATTTAGCTCAAAACTTAATCTTTGGGACGATTGGGTCAATGTTACTTTTCTACTTAACCACTGTGTACGGAATTTCTGCCGCAGTTGGTGCCACGATTTTCTTAATTGTTCGTTGGGTCAACGTATTCTGGGATCCATGGGTTGGTGCCTTCGTTGATAAGCACAACTTCAAGTCCGGGAAATACCGGCCATACTTGGTCTACTGTGGTATTCCAATGACCATCTTCGCCGCAATGCTCTTCTTGCCAATTGACGCAGTTCGGGGCAGTGTTATGTATGCCTTCATCGCTTACCTGGCAACGGCGTTGATTTACTCCTTCGTTAACATCCCTTACGGGGCACTGAACGCCTCATTGACGCGGGATAACGATGAAGTTTCTACGTTAACGACTGTCCGGATGACGGAAGCTAATATTGGTAACTTATTGGTTTACACATTCTTGCCATTATTCGTGCAAATGGCTTCGCCTAACCCACAGTCAAAGGATATCGGGTTCTTCGGTATTCACATGAACTTAGGGGATTACACATCACCTAAGGCTGGGAAGGCTTACTTCCTGGTTATGGGAATCTACATGATCATCGGGTTTATTATGTTGATGTGCACCTACTTCGGGATTAAGGAACGGGTCTTACCTACTGAAAAGGAATCCGCTGCCGTTAAGTATTCCGACTTGTGGTATGAATTTAAGCAAAACAAGCCTCTGCAAGTGTTAGGTTCCTTCTTCTTGATTGGTTTTACGTTCATGTTCTTCGGGAACACCGTATGGCCATTCTACATGCAATACAACATCGGTCACTCCGAATGGATGGCTTCCATTAACTTGGTTGGTTCCATTCCTGGTATCTTCTTAGTCTTCTTATGGCCAATTATCCGTAAGAAGATTGGGAAACGTCAATTCTTCTACGCTTTCTTGGCACTGTTTATTGTCGGGACGTTAGTTCTCTGGGTATGGTCAATGCCATCCTTCAAGAACGCCACTGCCCTCGGTTACATTGGTCGTTTCTTACAACAATGGGGGATCACTGCTGCTACTGGTTACATGTGGTCATTGGTTCCAGAAGTTGTTTCTTACGGCGAATACAAGTCCAAGAAGCGGGTTGCTGGGATCATCAACGCCATCATGGGTCTGTTCTTCAAGATCGGGTTGGCTCTTGGTGGGATCATCCCTGGTTACATCAACGCCTTCTTCAAGTTTGACGGTTCCAAGCCAACTCAAAGTGCTGGTGCCTTAATGGGGATTCAATGGTCCATGATTTGGTTACCAATCGTCTTAGCACTGGTTGCGATGTGGATTATGAGTAAGTACACTCTGTCAGATGAAGATGTTAAGAAGATGAACGAAGAGTTGAACGCTGAACGGAAGGCTCACGAAGTTTAGGCTGCTCACTTTAGTTAACTGATTTTGTTAAGGAAAGGAAGATTCTTTTATGAAGATTCAAAACCCCGTTTTACCTGGTTTTAACGCGGATCCTAGCATGATTCGGGTTGACGACACGTACTACATTGCCAACTCCACGTTTGAATGGTTCCCAGGCGTCCGTCTGCATGAATCTAAGGATATGGTTCACTGGAATTTGTTGCCATCACCATTATCAACAACTAAATTGCTTGATATGGTCGGGAACCCCGCTTCTGGTGGGATTTGGGCACCAGATTTGAGTTACGCAGATGGCAAGTTCTGGTTGATCTACACCGATGTTAAGATCACCGATGGTCCTTTCAAGGACATGACCAACTACTTGACGACGGCAACGGATATTCGTGGCCCATGGACTGATCCAATCCGGGTTAATGGTGTTGGGTTCGATGCTTCCTTGTTCCATGACGATGATGGTCGGAAGTACTTGGTTCAACAAACCTGGGATCACCGTGAATATCACCACCCATTTGACGGAATCACCTTAACTGAATTTGACACGTCAACGATGCAACTCAAGCCAGAAACGGCCCGGAATATTTACAATGGGACGGACGTTAAACTGGTTGAAGGGCCACACTTGTACAAGATCAATGGGTACTACTACCTGTTCGCTGCACAGGGTGGGACCGTCTTTACCCACCAAGAAGTTGTGGCACGTTCTAAGACCCTTGATAAGCTGTCCTTTGAAAGTGAACCAGATGGCCCATTCATCACCAACATGGATACACCAGACTTCTACTTGCAAAAGCAAGGCCACGGTGCCTTGGTAAACACGCCAGGTGGCGAATGGTACTACGCTTCATTGGTATCGCGTCCTTGGAACCATAAGAACGAATCTGCTTATGACCCACGTGGTTGGAGCACACTTGGTCGTGAAACGTCTATTCAAAAGGTTGAATGGGACGACGCTGGCTGGCCACGGGTTGTTGGCGGTCATGGTGGTCAAGTTGAGGTTGAAGCCCCTAAGGATGCTATCTTGACGAAGGCCCCTAAGGATCACTCACAACACGATGAATTCGACAAGTCAGAACTCGACTTGAACTGGAACACCTTGCGGCAACCATTCACTGACAAGTTAGGAACGGTTGGCAATGGCGAATTGAAGCTGGTCGGGAACCAATCCTTATCCAGCACCTTCGATGTTTCCTTCTTAGCACGTCGTTGGCAAGCCTTCAACTTTGATGCTGAAACCAAAGTTAAGTTTGATCCATTCACGTATCAACAAATGGCTGGTTTGGCTAACTTCTACAATGACAAGCACTACTCCTCAATCTTCATTACTTGGGATGAGAAGAAGGGTCACGTCATCGAAGTTGCCCAAAATGACAACAACAACTACACGTCTTACCTGAAGGATGACGCCATTGCTATTCCAGAAGGAACAGAATACGTTTGGTTCCGGACGAAGGTTCGTAAGCAATCTTACACTTACGAATACTCATTCGATGGCAAGAAGTGGGAAACGGTCCCAGTTGAACTGGATGCCGCAATTCTCTCTGACGATTACGTTCTGCAAACCTCTGGTGGCTTCTTCACGGGTGCATTTGTTGGTCTATACGCTGTTGACTATGCCGGTTACGGTCAAGTCGCAACGTTCGACCACTTCGATTACCAAGAACTCCCAGATAAGGTGGATGCCGAAAGTAAGTTAGTTTCTGAAAGCTAATTAGTTGGCAGCTCACCTAGGTGGGTGTATGATGATGGCGCTGAGAAAGAGAGTCGCTGAGCTGGATTGAGGCTGCATAGCAGTCGGATTGGTGGCTCCTGATTGGCGCTAGCAACAGAAGAAGTATGTGAATATGTAGTGAAAGTCCTATCGAGAAATCGGTTGGGCTTTTTCTTTGTGGTTGATCGCAGGGGGTAGTTTTGACTTTACAGGAGTTGCTGGCGGATAGCGAGGATCTTGACCGGCTTTCGTTTTGCCCCATTAGTAGTCACTTGAGCTGATAGATGATGGGTTAAAATGAAAGCGAGCGCTTAGTTTAGGTTCTGAGCGGTTCATCTGTTAAGCTGAGAGCAGCGTATTTAATGGAACTAGGAGTTGGGCCGCTCCAACGCCTATGCTAAAATGTGGGTAGTGAGAAGGGGTGGTCGGATGGTACGACGGGAATACATAACATTAATGTTGGGCTTTATCGTGGGTCTATTCGGGTGGGGGATTGGTCAGCCGGTTCGTGCCAGTGCAGACTATACGATTTCACCCTATCGGATGGCGATTCAGGTTCAGCGTGATGGCAACGCTGATGTGACGCAGACGATGACGTATCACTTTGATGATGATTATCATGGTGTCTTTAACGTTCAGGATATTCACGGCATCCAAGGTGGTCGGTTGACAGGTGTTAAGTATCAGGTTAACCATGGCCTTATTATGCCGGGGCGAAAGTCAGCTGACGAAATGGATGGCGATTATGAAGTCAGTCAAAATAAGCAGCGGATTAAAGTTAAACTGTATCAAGAAATTAGTTCGGGCGATCAGTTAAAGGTCACCTACCACTTCCGTTTGCGTGGGGTGGTGACGAACTACCGAGATACCGCCGAATTGAATTGGAAAGTGATTGGTGCTGGGTGGGATGAACCGCTCAAAAATGTGCGGGTTACGATTCAGCTGCCCCAAAAGCCGGTCACAAAGTTGCAGGCGTGGACGCACGGGCCACTTTCAGGACAGACTAAAGTCGATCGGCAACAAGGAAAAGTGACGATGACGGTTGATCGTAACTTGGCGAATTCGTTTATTGAAAGTCACATGCTGTTCCCTACAACGGTTACGGCAACTAATTCGAATAAGGTGGACAAGAACCACCTAGCAGCGGCGCAAAAGCAAGAGGCCCAGTTGGCGCGAGCAGCTAATCGGAAGCGACAGCGGAATCGGTGGTTGCGGTGGGGCGGCTTTGGGCTCCTCTTAGCCTTACTGGCAGGGTTTAGTTTCCGCTCGTGGCGCTGGTATCACCGCCACCCGGCCAATCGCTACGTCCATCCCACCCCGATTAACCATTCCTTCGAGGTGCCTAGCGTCCCACCGGCATTGGCGCAATCGTTAGTGGATGGTACCTCGCCCAATGCGAATGCCCTCGCAGGTGAGATCCTAGTGGCGGCGGCTAACCGAGAGATTACGTTGGAATCGATCAAAGTGGGACGGAAAGCCACGGTTAAACTGACTAAAATTGGGGAGACAACCAATAGTTTTCTCGAAAAATGTTTTGCCGAAGTGGGCAGTAACGATAGTTTTACGCTGCTTGAATTGAAAAAATTCGGTAAGAAAGATGACACCGGACGACTGAATGGGTGGTTTACGACGTGGCAACAGCCCACGGATGAAGCGGCAGATGCCTACTACGATAAGGATAATCTAAAATTGCGGACCCGGTTATACGGGACGGTAATGGGATTAAGCACGTTGATCTTTCTCACGACCGCGGCAAGTTGGTTGCTGGGGATGACGGTGGGTAAGATTTGTACGGTCATCGGCGTCGTGGGTTTACTGACGTTTTGGGTATTGAGTCGGCGATTCAGCCGACGAATCGATCGGCATAATACTAAGGGGCTGAATCAAGTCAATGAACTGAAAGGCTTCCGCCGAATGTTGCAAGATATTGGGCATTTCAATACGGCAGAAATTGGCGATTTAATCTTGTGGGAACAGATCTTGCCGTATGCCGCGGCATTTGGGTTGGCACAAAAGGTCGCCGATAAATTAGCCGTCGACTTTGATACGGCCGACTTAGACACAAGCCTAGTGGTCTTCTATCCACTGTTTTATGGGTCTAACATTGGGCTGCCTTTAGGCGATGCCTTGGGCGATAGTTTATCGACGGCGTTACACGCTTCTGACACCAGCAGTAGCAGCTCCATCTCTGGTGGATCTGGTGGGTTCTCTGGCGGGAGCTCCGGTGGCTTTGGCGGCGGTTCCGGCGGTGGGGCCTTTTAGACCACCACGGCTGACAGATCCGTTAGCAGTCTTGTACGAGTAACAAAAATCCTCTGAGAATCACCAATAGTGGCGACTCTCAGAGGATTTTTAAGACTATTTGGTAAAATCAATCTTTACCTGAATTATTCACCAGAAACTCCAAAATCCCCATCAAACACATGATTCAAGTGCTTGATGGGAATTTTACGTTTTCACCTTTTAAGTGCAGAAAAAGAGCCTCAGCTCTG